>NZ_FOIP01000001.1:0-600000 GCF_900105215.1 Lacrimispora sphenoides
TACGAGCTGCTTCATAAAGTTCCCTGAACTCGATTTCATTAAGGCCACTCATGGTGTACTGCATGGATTTGAGTAGTAGGAATTGGGCAGTTGCCGCCGTACTTAGTGCTTTGTATTCAAGATCTTTTATTTCTTTAAATTTCCCATCAAATTCTGAACGAAGTGTTCTCCTAAGTGTTGTAGTAATTATATCAAGGCCACGTTCCGCAGCGTCAGTAGCTATTGCATCATGTAACATTCTTCGAGCCATCTCCGCTTTGCTGATTCCTTGTTCCTCCGCCATGGCTTTTATTTGTTTGTGATCATCGTCTACTAGGCGAACATGTAACTCAGGTAAACTGCAGCTGCTTTTGCTTTTTTGTGTTTTCGTATTCCTCATAATCGTGTAGATAGAAAGTAATTGCTATATGCTTATATTATACTTTTGCTGTTTGAGATTTTATCGTATAGCCCTTTTTGGGCCTCGATAGAATAATTGAGGTATATCATTGTGTTACTGATATATTTGTGTCCAAGCCACCATTGAACGTCCCGCACGTCGATATGAGGAATGGCAATAAGTTCCATGGCACGGGTGTGCTTGAGTGTATGGAAATGCCATTTATCCTGACTTATTGTTGTGAAACTACAATAAAATTTCATCAGAATATCTAAAGTTCTGCGATTTATTGGCCGGCCGCTTTTGGATGGGAATAAATAATTACTGGTGAAGGGAGTTCTAATTCTTTCTTGATAATATTTCTCTAATTCATAAAATACCCGTTCATCAACAATCTTCAGAACATTACTCACACTTCCTTTTAACCTTCGACAGAAAATACTCTGATCTTTCACATTGAAATCTGTAATTTCAATTAAACCAATCTCGCTGGCACGTAGACCGCAATATTCAGCAATCAAAAAAATAGTTAGATTTCGTGAGTGAAATTTTGATGACGTATCAACTTTTTTAATTACATCAATTAATTCATTGTACTCTGCCGTTGATAAATATTTTATGTTTGAGGTACTAAATGATGATCCCATTGGATATTCACCACCTTTTTTTAGTTTAGTTCAAACAGCAATGCGACAAAATAAGCATTTTGTCTTTCTATCGTTCTCCTTTCAAAATTATTATATATTAGTTATTTTCGATTAACAACTATATTACATATCTTTTTGTTATTTCAACTCAAAGTTGACCAAATCCTGTTAATACTGTTGATTTCATACCAAAAACCTTATCTTTCTGGTTCATTTATTCAAAATTCCATCTGTTTAAGCACCAATGCATCATAATCCGTTTCTCGCTGCGGAAAGCTCTGAAAGGCATTTAGAGATTTTGGTAGTCTTTTTTTTGTACCTGGAGTAATGTCCCATTGCGTGGTACCTATAATTCTTGCATAAACAGATTGCACCCAGCCCTGAGGATAGGATATTGGTTCTTCGCTTTGTTCATAAAGCTCAACAATTCGATTTATTGTTTTCGTAAAACTATTTTCTTCAATCGCTCTCACAGTCTTTGATTCTAAGTATTCATATGTCCGTTCCAGCCCTTTACTCTTCACCCCTTGATTAAAAATAAACAGCTCACTAATATACTCTATCACCATCCGTTCCGGATCAGATAGGCATAGCTTGTCCATCGAAGATTTTATATATTGCTCAAATACCACAACAACATCTTCATTTGTTTTACTGGTTAATTTCTGAATTAATAATTCATTAATGTCTTTAGTAGTAGTGGTTTTATAAATACTAGAAATATTATTATTATGGTAGTGTCCTTGTTTTGACCCCATGGCTCCATTTTGCATGTCCCTAGTTTGACCCCATGGCTCATTTTGCGTGTCCCTAGTTTGACCCCATGGCTCGGCTTGCGTGTCCCCAGTTTGACCCCATGGTTCATTTTGCGTGTCCCCAGTTTGACCCCATGGCTCGGTTTGCGTGTCCCTAGTTTGACCCCATGGTTCAGTTTGCCTATCCCCAGTTACAGATTCATCCTGCTCTTTCAGAGGAATATCTGTTACACTTGTCCATGTTGTGGGTGTCAATATGACTTCATATCTGCCACCTGTAACACGGCCAAGTTTGTCCCGTACATGAGAATATTTTACTAATTCCAACGCACTCAATCTGGCAATAGACCTTTTATATGTCTTTTCGCTTATTCCCAGATGTACAAGTATTTCCTCACGTGCAGGCATTCTTGTGTTTCCAGCCCCCATAAATGATACAATATAACCATATATCACTTTTTCGGTACAGGATATGGCTCTGCTTTTCATAACTCTATAACTAAGCATCCCGGAGCCACCAGAAAGAAGCCCCTCCACGACTATTGTATCACCAGATAATTTATCATCAATCATATATCGTTTGGGATTAAGATTCAAATGGTAAATATTATGTTCAAATTTATTAGCTGTTGCTTTTTCTTTGCTAATATGTATGTAATTTTGCTCTGTTAAATTCTCCATGGCAGCATAGTATTTATCCTTACCAATGCCCAAGTCATTCAATATTTGTGCACGAGTCGGATATACACTATAATTTCCACCTGTTAATGAACAAAAGTATAAATATACTGCTTTCGCAGCTATTGACAGTTCAGTATCTTGTGTTAAAAATTTAGGAGCAAAGCCATAGCCTGATGCATATATAGAATGTTCCTCAAATTTAATAATATCTGTTTGTGTTATCATAACGTCCCACCCACTTATCTCTGTTTTTCATGTGCGGATATTATACATCTCCGGCCATTGCAACTGCACCTTTAAAATGATACAGTCCATTGTAAACCTCATCTTCAAACGGATCCTACAAAAGGCTTCTCTCCTCTTCTTCCGGATCTACTGTTTTTTCTCCCTGGGTCAGCCCCCCCACTCATTTCTCATCCTGTTCTTCCTCCATATCACTTAAAACTCCATATACTGCATATCTGGCATTGTTATATTCATAAGAGCATGTACAAAGCACCAATATCCGATCATGTTCTTCTACTGCAACCGGACTTTTAAATGTCGAAGAAACCAAAAGCTTTTTCAACCAGCTCTCCCGTGCATCTGTACTTTCAAATATTATTGGAAATGATCCTTTCTGACCATCCAGTATCTCTCCAGCAAATAAATCTACCCGGTAATCCTGATCTGGAGTATACAAATACAGAATAGGATGCTCCTCATAATAACTTTGTGTCTTATAACCTGAAAGGGAAGAGAATATCTGCCCTCCTCTGATATGATGGCCATATAGAATAGTCACATCATCCTGAAACTCTTTCTGGTTCAGGCTTTCCATAAAGATTGATCCTATGATGCTCCGCTCACCATCCACCATATGATTCAGATAGTAATTATTATCTGATCCCTGTACAACAGGATAATCAATATCTGATCCCGGCGACCATATCCATCCTGCAATATCCGGATTCCATTGTAACAATATCCCAAAATTCGGTCCTTTTCTTGTATATACTTTCACGGCCATAATATCCTTATCATACTCCATTACAGCGGCGGATTCATGGAAAGCACGCTCTCTTATCTTGTTGTATACCTGCTCTGCCTGAACTCTGGGTATCATCTCCTGATAAAAATTCCAGCCGCAAAAAACAGCTACTGCCAGACATGATAAAATCAGCCCCAAAAGTAATAATCGTTTTTTCTTCATCCTAATATCCTAATTAAAGTGCAAAGATATGTATGCAAGCCCAAATATAATGACAAATATTATCGCCCTAATAATTAATCTTAATCTATCACTTTCCTCCAATTCATCCTTAAACCAATTTACAACAATTATTGTGAGAACAAACATTATCATCGGTACTATTAATAATATTAAAGTTAAATCCATATGTACTTACCCTTCTAATTTCAGTTTACTTACCTAAATCACTAACCAAATCAACATACCGATGACACATCATAGACACTAAGCGATCACCTATTTTATGATCTTCATTAAAACGACATATTTCTGAATAATATTTCCACATGGTGACCAAATCTTCATGTGACATTCTTGCAAGTAATCTTACCTGTTCATCTTCTGGTAAAAGTCTCAAATCATCAAATAATTTTTTTCCTCTTGACAATATATTTCCCTTCCCTCCGGTTCTGTCGGATAATCCTAATTCGCCTGCGGCATCAAGTTATGCTCTTCAATAAAATGTTGAACGATAAGCCCGACACGATCTGGAGATATTGGTACAGAAATAAAAGTCCCATGATCCTCCTCAATGCCATCATGTTTTAAAAACACATTACCATCTGACGATATCTCTATTTCAATTTTTGTTGTATTTGCTATCTTCATAAGTTACCTCCATAAAATCCTAATTTAACCGACTAATAGTTAGCGCTATATCATCAATATTTCCTTCGCCGTAGTCAATAAAACAGTTAAGAGCATCATAGAGATTATCTGCATTTACACCCGCATAAGGCACATCCATGAGACTAAAAACTCCCTGAATTTTATTGAAAAGTTCATCTTTGAGACAAGACGCTTTTTCTGTCTGTTTTCTAACCCTGGCTATCTCTTTCGTCAATTCTCCTTGTTTCATGCGCACCTCCTCAAAATCCTAATAAGACCGCTTATCAGTCTGCTTATGATTTGTGAGTGACTCTATTTCCTCTACCTGCTTTTTAGATAGATTACACTCATGGGTGCAATGGTAATCATCACCTTGTGGCTCACATGTACCAAAAGCATTAATTTGATCATTCATATCATAAAATCTACAGCTAATACAGTTCATCGTTCCTCCTCTAATCCTAATCTATTGAATAACATAAATACTCAATAGACAAACTAACACCCATTTCTTTACCGCATTTCGGACACTCCACAACGCTGGTATCCATATTGCAGTTGCAGGCTTCTTTCCCATTAAATACATGATGACAATAGATACATTCACAATCATCTGTTTTCTGCGTACTATCAGCCATTTCACACCTTCTTTCTATCGAAAATCCTAATTTTCTTCCAGTTCAATACATGTTTCTACATCGTACATGCCACCTCCAATTGTTACTATACACTTCACATTCCGGTCCTTAATTTCTGTATACCATGATTCTTCCTTTAATCTATCCAAGCCTTCTCTGTATTCTTCGCAATATGGTAAAATTGAAAAACAGGCTACCCCATCTGTTAATACATTCATAAGTTCTTTCAGTTTCATGTTTTTTCTCTCCTTTTAAATTTCTAGATCAGAGACGCAGCTCTGTGAAATATCAGTTTACTAGTTCAAAATAGTTTTCTAAATCCGACTCTGTTATATTAATTTTAAACGCTTTAATCCCATCAATACGCCTCATATAAACTTCTCCACACAGTTTATATGCACTTACGTCTAATTCCCAAATAGAACCAACAGATACCGTTTCGTATGTCTCGTTGGGATTGATATTTTCATCTGTTATTAGTAATCCCATTTCCTTTATGCACTTATATTCCTTCTTTTCCTCCATCAAATCCGGATTTTCAAATATATTACCGATTACTTTCGCATAATCTTCCAACGGACCTAACGGCATCTGTGGATACCCAACAGCTTCTACATAAAATCCCACATTATCCATATAACAGCCATCTGCTGGGCAATATGCTTCATATGTACCATACCTTATAACCATTACAATAGCCAATATCTGGCTCCCCTGATGGCTTTCAATTATATCTCCCTCAAATACTTCCTTGCCCGATATGTCATGCTTGCCTGTACATTGTCCGACCGTAACAGGGTCAACTTCTATTCCATGTCTTCCATACTCATCTTCTCCGAATATAGTTATTGGAAAGTCAGGGCTATAACAATAGTTCCCTATAACCCACTCACCGTTAGTAGTCCGCTTTCCGCGGAATAAGTATCTGTTATCCATTACTCTATTACCTCCATCAAATACTAATTTAAAATTTTTCAACTAAAACTTACCATCAAAAGAATGCATTTCCCAATACCACCCCTTTTTTAAGGCCGAATAATCATTCTCTTTGATATCCTCAAATTCGGCACCACAATTTGGGCAATATCGGATATTATATTGTAGATGCGGCCATAGCCCAATCAGTATTCTTTCCGGAACTAGACAGCCGCAATTAGTACAGTGAGAAACTTCATACTGATTTTTTCTCACCAACCTTGCTTTTGAGGTAAACATATTCAACTGATATTCCATACTGTTCCTCCTCCAAATCCTAATTTACTAACTAATCTCGCTCATAAATAACATCTTCATCAACAGTCACTTTAACTGGTTCGTCTGTACAGAACATTAGATATAAGGCCTCATCTGCGTCTAATTCCTCTTGATTTTTTATTTTAATTCTTAATTTTTCCAAATCATAATTTGACATAAGTTTTCCTTTATAAATATAAATTGTGGATCAGCACCGTTCCACTCCATAGTGAAATATATCGAACTGTGCCTTGTGCTCCTGCAGTCTTTTGTTTGCCATGTTGTAGGTGTAAATATCCTTTTCGGTCCCCACATACTGGATACCCATATCCTCACAGGCTATTAAGCTGCTAGCACTCCCGACATGGGTATCAATGAGTATATTCCCTGGCTCTAAATACTTTTGCATAATCCATTTATACAAAGCCACCGGCTTCTGAGTAGGTGTTATCCGCCTTTCATTCAGCTTCTTATTGCCTTGCTGTATCCATCCCTCTTCAATAGATTTTCCCTGCATCATTCCCCGCCACATAAAGCGGAATATATCTACCCTATTATTGAAGGAGTTATAGGCAATCTCTGCATCTGACTGATCAGTTCCATCGTTGCATTTATCCCAAATGATCCGGCCTCCGACAAGAGGATAATTAAAGTAGTTACAGCCGAATATGATTTGATGCTTAGATATCCTTATCACTTCGTCAAAGTATTCGCTGTCTGGAGGTTCGTTGTCCCAGCCTCGATTTTCATAGTTCCCATCTTTAACATAAATTTTACTGCCGTTCTTCTGCTTTACAAATCCGCTCCTGTCTTTTCCTCCATGTTCCTTCAAACCATACTGAGGATCACAGAGAGCCAAATCAAAATAATTATCTGGATATAGTTTCATTACATCTTTGCAATCGGCATTTATGAAACTGTTCGGCAATGGTATTTCCATCTGACCATCACAGGCATAATTATCAAATACTTCTAATCCCATCTTTTCAAGAAGCCTGGTATACCCTTACCCCAGCTGGAGGCTGGCCCCTTTCTTTTATTCAATCAAATACTAATTCGCTTTATCCAAAACTCGATTGTAAGGAATTCCCACCCTATCATTTATAGTTTTTATGTAAAAATCCCCTGTTTGATTTTCTCTTATAAGAATAGTCCATACAACATTTAATACTGCCCCTTGTACATTTTCTGCTAATTGCGATTCAGTAATTCTGCTCGAAGAAGATGAACCATATCCATTATACATGTAGTAAAATGTTTCACTTTTATCAACAGCTTCTACTTGAAATGGAATTGTATAAGGCTCTGACTTTTGTATACTTATTCCACCTGTAGGCAAGGAATAATATTCAACATTGAGACTGTCTTGCCTAATACCATTATATTTTGCATATTTAGACAGCAATGATATATCGCTATACACCTGAGATGTCATAACATCAATACCTTCTGGAACATCATCTATATAAAGAGACAATTTTATAGATGAAGATTGTGTAAACAACCAGTTTTTAGCCCTTGAAGTTTCAATTGAATATGTAGGTTTTAATTTCAAACTGATATCTTTAAATTCAATTGTATGGTTTGTTTCAAGGTCAGTCATTTCTTCTTCCCGACTTTCAATCGTCATATCTTTTCCGATTGTACCGATTGTTTCATTTTCCAACGTCACACCACTTTCTTCCAACGTACATCCTGTAATAGATAAAATGATTATCAAATTAAGTAGTATTGTAATTATTCTCTTCATCTATAAATTTTCCTTTCAATTAGCAAGTCTCATTTTTCTGTTTCAAAATAAAATTGCTTAGATCATCAGTTCCTCCATACCAGTACAAGGATTCCACATGATCGACTTGCATTTCACTAAGTTCCATTTCACAGCCGCAATAGGCACAATGCCCATTATATTTTTCATAGACCTTTTTTCGTATCTTTTTAGGGATTGCTTTTCTCTTTACTTCTGTATTACCCATGGTATCCTTTCCTCGATTCTCCGGAAAATCCTAATTCAACACATTAGCTTTATAAATTGCATCGGATCTTGTATGTGCTGATACATAAAAACCCACACTGACCATATAACACTTAAACCTAACACAATCAGAATTCGAATCAACTCATGATTCTATTAAGGCTAATAGCTTTTTCAGCTCCTTCATACTGAGTGTCATTTCAGAAACATGTTTAATATCTTCTACTTTAGCCAATACCTTATAGCTCTCAATATTTGCGATTAGCTTACTACAAAGATTTCCCAGAAAAGAAAAGTTCATATCCAGTTGTGTCTGGATACGTAATAACTCCTCCAACTCCTCCATTTGCGCTGTATCCTGTTCCTGGTTCTCCAACTCCTGGATACGCTGCTTCGCCTCTTGTAATGCTCCCTGCGCTTCTTCTAGGCGGTTATTTGTATCTGTAATCATTCGGCTAGCACTATTCTTTTCTTCAGCAAGTTCATTTTGTAAACGTATAATTCGGTCAGCATTTTTTTCTTTCTCAGCTTTCGCTATCTCCTCCCGGATTTGTTTTTCCCGTTCTTTGGATTCCTCTAGGATTCTGTCAATATCATCATCTCGGTTCGCACGAAGGGTATCTAAATCTGATTCAATTTGGTCTTTTTCCTCTATTAACTGCCGCTTTTCTGTTTCAGCCTTCTCAGCACGTTCCATATACAATTTTACCTGTGCTGGGTCAGCATTTTTTTCTCTCTGCAGGAAATCCAGAAATAAAAGCTGTTCCTCCTCAGACATTTTTGCGATTGTCGGCACCTTATTAATACTTAGATTTCCATGTTCAAATTCTGCCTTCAGTGCTGGAATCAGTTCCTGAATCTGTTCATATTTTCGAATCTGCCGCTCTGTTATCCCTGTTGCCTCAGCAACCTGGGCCTGTGTCACTTTAGGGGGATTGCCTCCATACAATAGCAAGTTTTTTTCTTCCATCAGAGTACGTACTTTTTGTGTGTACTCGGCTCGTTGTTGCGGTGTAAAAGTACGGACATCAATATTTGCTGTATATTTTCTTAGATTGCTATCAATCTCATCTACTTTGGACAGCTCCGGCTCGTCTTGATATTTAGCTTTTTTTACATTTACAGGAAAACCATTGATATAAAATTCCTTAATATACTCTACATAGGAAAGATACTCTACATCCTCTGAATCTTCATAGTCTTTAAAACGTTCATGTGCCAGATCAAAAGCGCGTAACCTTCTCTCTCCAGATTCCAGAATATACTTATCTGTATCCTCATCATAAAATGCTACTAAATTATGTAATAAACCATCTTCCAAAAGCTTGGCTGATAGACTTTCAACTTCATCCATATCAAAATCATTGTTTTTATTGAATACGATTTTCTCTCGTGGAATAAATTTGAAGTTAAATGCCTTATTGGACTGCTCCGATGAATCCACAGCCTTAACCAGCTCATGTAAACCCGCCTGTGGCTGAAAACTATCCACATTTTCTTTGCTAGTCTCCATTTCTTTGCTCTGCACATCTGCTTTAGTGAATGCCGGATTTTTTCCATCAAGATTTAAATTATTAAATTTTCCCATTATTCATTTACCCTTTCATTATTACGCACTTATGCTCATTATCAATTTTTCTTTTGCTTCATCTGGTAAAATGTCCATCTCCAGTAAAAGATTGCAATAATCAATCAGTGCATTGCTATCGTTACTCAATTGCAACATAGGGATATGCTTCTTTTGCATTTGTTCTATCTTTGTATCTCTTCTAATACAGGTATTGAAAAATTTATCTGCAATCTCATCTTTATATTCCTGAACACATTCCTTATATACATTGGTTCGACTATCAGCTTGTGTCAAAAATGCTCCCAGAAATTTAACATTATCCAAATCATACTCATCCTTGATCTGATTAAGTTTATCCAATATTTCCACTACACCTTTTTTTGAATAATCTTCCGATCGGACAGGAGTTATTATATAATCACTTGCCACAATACTGTTTAGTGTGAAAAAATTCATACTTGGAGAATTGTCGATGAGGACAAAATCGTAATCCTCTTTTACTGCTTTAATAGCCTTACTGAGAATAAATGGGCTTTTATAGCAGTCTTCCAAATTCTTTTCTATATTATTAAAGCGGTTACTTGACGGAATAATATCAACGCCTAAAATATTGGTATGTTTAATTAGTCTAGTAATTTCTGTTTTTTCTTTTAATCGATCAACAAACACCTCAAAGATGTTTTCCTGTTCTGGTGCTGTCCTTCCTGATACACTACTAAGAGATTCCTTTACATAAGAATGTAATGTTAGAGAAACATTACTCTGACCGTCAAGATCAAGAACTAATACCCGGAATCCCAGATAAGCTAATAATTCTGCCAAAATTAAGGTTGTTGCTGTTTTCCCTACCCCACCTTTATTATTGATAATGCTGATAACATTGAAAATCCCTGCTTTGATAGTATTTTTAATATTGTTACACATATTAGACATCCTCCTCCACTTTTTCACTCCAAATGATTTTATTACCACAATTCCCACAGCAAGAACTGTTAAATCGCTCCATTAATTCATTACCACAATAAGGGCAAATTCCTTGTCTTTCCTTTGCTATTTTCCTTACTTTATTTACGGCTTGTACGATATTATCAGAACACTTTAAAATCAGCTCTGTTCCATTTACACGAAATTCACATGCCGTTCCTATAGACATTTTCAACTTACGTCTAATCTCAATCGGAATCACAATTCTTCCTAATCGATCAATCTTTCTTACCATATGTCCCCTCTCCTCTCAGATTTAATGCTTTCTTTCATACCTATTCCTTTCTTAAAAATCCTAACATTCATCCACAGTTACTATAATCTCTCATGTAAATAAGTAACAATATCCTCAATATTTCTTTCCAGCTCTCGTAACTGCAAAGAAGTATCTTCAATCTGGTTTTCTCCGGATTCCTCATCCTCATATCGTTCCCGCTGAAATAGTTTACGTTTATTTTCCAGATCTTCTAGCTCATTCAGCAATCGAATTCTTTTTTTTCGATGAACTTTGATCATAGTGCACTCCCTTCTTATCAAAATTAATATAGATGAAATGCCATCCGTTTCTAAAATGAGTTCTTGAATTTTAGACAAAAACATGATATACTTTTTTGCATTAGGGCAAAGTGATTCATGTGACCAATGTCACGACGATGGATTCATTGAAGTTTTGTCCTTTAAGGAAGTCTCTTGGCGGGGGCTTCTTTTTTTGCTATTTTAAGTTCATCCATTTTCGTTCACTTCCCTGTTCTCAAATTGAAAACAAAAAAAGGACACTTCCTTTTAAGGAAATGTCCAAATAACAAGCAATTCTGCTATATTATATTGTATGAATCAATTACTGATATTTTTTACATAAACGTGTAGAGCTTTATTCCGGCTTATATCAAATTAACTATTTGATGTATATTTGATGTAAACTCTCTATTTTTCAAGAAAAAACCTTTGTAGACTATTGATTTTATTAGGTTTTTACTTGTCGAGACTCTTCATCGTCGGGAACAACAACACATCCCTGATCGCATAAGAATCCGTAAGCAGCATAACAAACCGGTCAATACCGATACCAATACCGCCAGTAGGAGGCATACCGATCATGAGTGCATTTACAAAATCATCATCCATGGAATTCGCTTCATCGTCTCCAGCTGCAAGAAGTGCTTCCTGAGCCTTAAAGCGCTCGATCTGATCCAGAGGATCATTTAACTCAGAGTAAGCATTTGCCATCTCACGCTTTGTAATGAACAGCTCAAAACGCTCCGTATAATCTGGATCATCAGGCTTTTTCTTGGTAAGAGGAGAAATCTCTACCGGATGGTCCATAATAAAGGTCGGCTGTACCAGATGCTCTTCAACAAATTCCTCAAAAAGCATGCTTAAAATGTCGCCCTTCTTATGATGTGCCCCATACTCCACATGATACTGGTCTGCGAGAGCCTTAGCTTCTTCATCCGTATGAATGGTGGTAAAATCAATATCCTTATATTTCTTTAAAGCATCTACCATGGTAATGCGTTCAAATGGCTTTGATAAGTCAATTTCCACACCATCATAGTTCACCACAGCCGTTCCAAGGACCTTAAGGGCAACTGACCGGAATAAATCCTCTACCAGATCCATCATGCCGTGGTAATCGGTATAAGCCTGATATAATTCCATTAAAGTAAACTCTGGGTTATGACGGGTATCCACGCCTTCATTACGGAAAACGCGTCCGATTTCATAAACTCTTTCCAGACCGCCTACAATCAGTCTCTTTAAGTAAAGTTCCAAAGAAATACGCAGCTTCACATCTTCATCAAGAGCATTGTAGTGAGTTTCAAATGGTCTTGCCGCAGCGCCGCCTGCATTAGCAACCAGCATAGGTGTCTCCACCTCCATAAAGCCCTGGGCATCCAGATGGTCACGGATGGACTTGATGATCTGGGAACGTTTTACAAACGTATCCCTTACTTCAGGGTTCATGATCAGATCCACATATCTCTGTCTATATCGAATGTCCGTATTGGTCAGGCCGTGGAACTTCTCCGGAAGAATCTGAAGGCTCTTGGTAAGCAGGAGAACGCTCTCAGCATGGATGGAAACTTCTCCCGTCTTTGTTGTAAAAGCAGTTCCCTTAATGCCTACGATATCACCGATATCCAGCTTCTTGAATTCCTTGTATTCCTCTTCTCCGATACTGTCTCTGGCCACATAGGACTGAATATTGCCCTTTAAATCCTGTACATTACAGAAGGAAGCTTTCCCCATCACGCGCTTTGACATAAGACGTCCTGCGATGGATACTTCCTTACCTTCCCATTCTTCATAATGCTCTTTGATTTCACCGCTGTGTACGTTAACATCGTACTTTGTAACTTTAAACGGATCCTTTCCCGATTCCTGAAGCTCTGCCAGCTTTTCCCGGCGGACCTTCAGCAAATGGTTTAAGTCCTCTTCTTTCACCTGATTCTGGTTTTGATTCTGCTGTTCTGCCACCTGTTTGCACTCCTTTGTGAACTATGTTAAGGAAGTTCGATTCGCCAGACGGCTCATCGAACCGCTATTTTTCTATGACACTCTCTGGATTTCCAGAACTTTATACTGGATCACGCCGGACTGTGTCTCTACGTCTACCACATCTCCAACTTTCCTGCCCATCAGTGCATGACCAACCGGGGATTCGTTGGAAATTTTATTCTGAAGGCTGTTTGCCTCTGTGGAACCCACGATTTTGAATTCCATTTCTTCGTCTTCATCAACATCGTAGACTTTTACCTTGCAGCCAATATTAATCTTATCTAAATCAATCTCATCCTCAACCACTACCTCTGCATTTTTAAGGAGCTTCTCCAGCTCTTCAATACGCATCTCAATGTCTCTCTGCTCATCCTTAGCGGCATCATACTCAGCGTTCTCGGATAAGTCACCTTGCTCCCTGGCTTCCTTGATCTTCTGGGCGACCTCTTGTCTTTTGACTACCTTTAAATTATGAAGCTCATCCTCGTATCTTTTAAGGCCTTCGTAGGTTAAAATATTTTTCTTGTCTACCATGGTTTTTGATTCCTCCTGGTTTCATACTCGCTCATTCGCATTCCAAATATTATAGCGTAAACATCTAAAAATGTCAAGAATGTAACTATTCCTTATTCTATTTCTCTGATCGGAATTTTCCGATCCTATCTTCCGCAAAATGCCTTAATTCGTCCATGGTTCCCACCTGGTTGATATCATTTCTAAGCTTTGCAGAATGAGGAAGTCCGGCTGTATACCACGCCATATGCCCGCGCATTTCACGCATGGCCACCGCTTCCCCTTTGTGCTCCATCTCCAGGGCACCATGGCGGATGATCATATTAGAAATCTCTTCTCTGGTGGGTGCTGGAAGCAGCTCTCCTGTTTCCAGATAATGAAGGGTCCTTTTAAAGATCCAGGGATTTCCCTTAGCTCCTCTGGCGATCATCACCCCGTCACAGCCGGTTTCCTCCAGAAGAGCCTTTGCATCCTCCGGCTTAAATACGTCGCCGTTTCCAATGACCGGAATTGAGACAGCTTCCTTTACCTTCCTTATAATATCCCAGTCCGCTGTTCCTGAATAATATTGCTCCCTGGTCCTGCCATGAACAGCAACTGCCGCCACTCCGCAGCTTTCCGCCATTTTGGCAAATTCCACGGCATTGCAGTCCTCATCTGTAAAGCCTTTTCTGAATTTTACGGTCACAGGCTTTTTAATGGTCTTTACCATAGCGGTTAAAATACGCTCTGCAAGCCTGATATCTTTCATTAGCGCCGACCCCTCGCCGTTATTAACGATCTTCGGCATGGGACATCCCATGTTCACATCAATGAATGCATAGGGCCCTTCTTCCACTTTAGCAGCAATATCCGCCATGATATCCGGATCAGAACCAAAAAGCTGGAGGCTGACAGGACCTTCCCCATCGGCCACCTTTAGCAGCTCATTTGTATTTTTGTTTTTATATAAAATTGCCTTAGCGCTGACCATCTCCGTTACTGCCATACCGCAGCCCTGCTCCCTGCAGAGAAAACGAAATGGCAGGTCCGTAACTCCTGCCATAGGTGCCAGTATCAGGTTGTTGTCCAACGTCAAATTTCCAATTCTGAGCTTCACGTATCTATTTCTCCGCCTTCCAATTCTTCTCCCAGATAAAACACCCGGTAATACATTTCCAAAGATTCCAGAAGTTCTCTTTTCTCTTTCCGGTACTGCTTGATCTTCAGCACGCTTCCGATCTCATCAAACAGATAATCCCCCTCCTCTGCTGTTACCTTAAATTCCAGGGTGCCATCCTCATCGTATTCCATGATAAGGATTCCTCCTACATCTTCGGTATAAAGCACGCACATAATTTGAAGATCCTGCTTGATGCTTTCGGGGAGGCTCATAAACTGCTGGTTAAAATAATATTTCTGCTCATAGGAATTGGCGCCGCAAAGCACCACATTATCTCCATCATGCTCCATCGTTTCTGCCACCGCTCTTTCCTTATTAATGCGCATTTCCAATATTTACTGAGATTATATTTTAGCATACACGGAAAGAAATGACAATAGGCTAAAAATCAGTGGTACACCGCTTAATCAGCCGGCATGGAATCCGGTTATTCCTGTTAACTTCCGTTTCTTCTCCCAGAAGGATTTTCATCATATTATCGACAGAGATGTTGCATAATTCCTCGACCCGGTTATCAATGGAAGAAAGCTCCGGATCGCTGCAGATCGACAGGGCGGAATTATTAAATCCGGTAATACACAAATTTTCCGGTACCTTTAATAGCTTTGCATTGGCATACTTAATCGCACCTACGGCAAGACCGTCATCTGTAGCTACCACGCTGTCAAATCGTAAATCACGGCGCTCCAGAAGAATATCCCTTACCGTATGGATCCGGTTCTTTACATAAAGCTTTAAATCTCCCAGCACAGGAAGCCCGTGGGCTTTTAAAGCGGATTCATAGCCTGCCAGTTTCTGATTTGCGCTGTAGGAATGGGAGTCACAGAGAAACAGGATTCTGCGCCGTCCTGTCTCAATCATCTGGCTGGTCACATCGTAGGTTGCCTGATAATCATCTCCATAAGCACAATAAATATTCTCGCCATCCAAATATCCGTTGATCAAAAATATCGGAACCTGCTTTGCTGCATTGCGGACATACTGCGTATTTTTATCTGATTCCCCTGTTCCTGCATAAGTAGAACCAACCATGAGGAGTGCATCAATCCGCTTCGCAAGAAGAAGGCTGACATACTTTTCTTTCACGGACTGTTCAAATCCGCTGCAGCACAAAATACAGTCGTAACCATGCTCGTGCATGCGGCTCTCTAAATGGGCTACCGCTGTAGCCATATATGCATCTGATACATCCGGACATAATATCCCAATGGTCTTCATGGAATCAAGCCCAAGGCCTCTGGCAAATACATTGGGAGTATAGCCATGTTCTTCCATAATCGTCCTGACTTTTTGTTTTGTTTTCTCACTCACACGGGGGCTGTCGTTCACCACCCGGGATACGGTAGCGATGGAAACTCCTGCAAGTTCTGCAATGTCATAAATGTTCATCCTAGTAATCCCTTTTACTCATCAAAATTTCCACACACAAAGTAAGCGTAAGCGCTTACACTTTTCTCGCTTCATTATACAGGATAAATTTCTGTAAAGCAACTGTTATTGCTGATTTTATTTCTTAAAAAAATCTGTTTATTTCTTAAATTGTTCCCCTAAACAAAAAGAAAAATCTCTTTTTTTCTTTCCCTATTGACGTCTGCACCAAAATAGTGTATGTTTTATGTAAGTACTTACATTACATGTACCGATTGATTCTGGTACCAAGAAAGGAAAGGAAGCTTATGCAGGATTTTATCAAAATTCATTCCGGAGATAATGTTGCAGTTGCATTAAAGCCGCTTTCTTCCGGCACTGCCGCAGAGATAGGCGGAAATACCGTTACACTCCTGGAAGATATCCCACAGGGTCATAAATTCGCCCTCGCCGATATACCTGCCGGCTCATCCGTCATCAAATACGGCTGTGCCATTGGCATGGCAAAGGAACATATTAAGACAGGGGCCTGGATTCACACGCATAATTTAAAAACAGGTTTGGGGGATTTACTTACTTATACGTACGAGAAACAGGAAACGGCTGTTATCCCCACAGAAGAACGTTTCTTTCAAGGCTACCGCAGGACGGACGGTAAAGTGGGTGTGCGCAATGAAATCTGGATCATTCCCACTGTTGGCTGTGTCAATAACATAGCCACTGCTCTGGAGCGTATGGCTAAGAAATACGTAGGCGGCTCCATTGACGAAATCGCCGCATTCCCTCATCCTTACGGCTGTTCCCAAATGGGTGACGACCAGGAATATACAAGAACCATTCTGGCTGATTTAATTAACCATCCCAACGCCGGAGGCGTTCTGGTCCTGGGACTTGGCTGCGAAAACAGCAGCGTTTCCGAACTGAAACCCTATATCGGCGATTACGACGAGAACAGGGTAAAATTCCTGGTAACTCAGGAGTCTGAGGATGAAATGGCTGATGCCATGGAGCTCATCGGACAGCTGGCTGAATACGCAGGCACGTTCCACAGAGAGCCTGTAAGCTGCAGCGAACTCACCATTGGTATGAAATGCGGCGGTTCCGACGGTTTATCCGGGATCACAGCCAATCCCACGGTAGGAGCATTCTCCGATATGCTGGTTTCTAAAGGCGGAACCACCATCCTGACGGAGGTTCCCGAAATGTTCGGTGCGGAAACGCTTCTTATGAACCGCTGCCAGAATGAAGAAACCTTTGATAAAACCGTGGATCTGATTAATGATTTCAAGAACTATTTCACCAGCCATAACCAGACTATTTACGAAAATCCTTCCCCTGGCAACAAAAAGGGCGGTATCTCTACCCTGGAGGACAAATCCTTAGGCTGTGTCCAGAAATCCGGCAGCGCTCCGGTCGTAGATGTATTAAAATACGGGGAACCGGTACGCGATAAGGGCTTAAATCTCTTAAGTGCTCCCGGTAACGACTTAGTGGCCTCCACGGCACTGGCCGCTTCCGGTGCCCACATCGTTCTGTTCACCACAGGCCGCGGTACTCCATTTGCCTGTCCGGTACCGACCATGAAGATTTCGACCAACACTGCCTTAAGCACAAAGAAAAGTAACTGGATTGATTTCAACTGCGGCGTACTGGTCGAGGGTACTGATATGGATACCCTTAAAAATGAATTCTTTGATTTTGTCATCGAGGTAGCTTCCGGCAAAAAGGTGAAATCCGAAGAAGCAGGTTTCCATGACATGGCTATCTTTAAGCAGGGCGTGACCTTATAATTCAACTACTATGCCATTCTGTGTCCCTATATGAATGCAGAATGCAGATTGAAATATGCAATGAAGAAAAAAGGAGATAAATTCAATGGAAAAGTTATGTTATGAAACACTGGAAAAACTTGGGTATGACGGATATCTTTTAAAGGAAGCCCCAGAACGTGTGCTGCAGTTCGGCGAAGGTAATTTCTTAAGGGCATTTGTGGATTATTTTATCGATGTCCTGAATGAAAAAACTGGATTTAACTCCAAGGTTGTATTATGCCAGCCCATTGCACCAGGTCTTGCGGATATGATCAACGAACAGGAAGGACTTTATACCCTTTTCCTCCGCGGTTTTGAAAACGGGCAGAAGGTAAATGCCAAGCGGGTGATCTCCTGTGTAAGCAGATGCTTAAATCCTTATGCAGATTATGAGTCCGTATTGGCCTGTGCGGATAATCCTGACCTGCGTTACATTGCCTGCAATACCACTGAAGCAGGTATTACCTACGATCCTTCCTGCCAGTTTACAGATGTTCCGGCTGACAGCTACCCTGGAAAACTGACCCAGTTCCTTTACAGAAGATTTGAAAAGTTCGGAAAGGAAGCCGGAAAGGGATTTGTTATCCTCTCCTGCGAGCTGATCGATAACAACGGAAAAGAGCTGGAGAAATGTGTTTTAAAATACGCCGAGCAATGGAACCTGGGCGATGAATTCATTAATTGGATCAAAGAGGAGAACATCTTCTGCTCCACTCTGGTAGACCGTATCGTAACCGGATATCCGAGAAATGAAGCTGCTGCCATCTGTGAAGAATTAGGCTATCAGGATAACATCATCGATACCGGTGAAGTCTTCGGCTTCTGGGTCATCGAAGGACCGGACAGCTTAAAGAAAGAACTGCCTTTTGAAGAAGCAGGCCTCCCTGTTATCATCTGTAACGATCACAAGCCATATAAGCAGAGAAAGGTCCGCATTTTAAACGGCGCACATACATCCTTTGTATTAGGCGCTTACCTTGCCGGTCAGGATATTGTCCGCAACTGCATGGATGACGAAGTGATCCGCGACTTTATGAATAAGACCATTTATGATGAGATCATTCCTACCCTGACCCTTCCAAAGGAAGAATTAATGAGTTTTGCATCCTCTGTTACGGAGCGTTTCAAAAACCCATTTATTGATCATGCTCTGTTATCCATTTCCTTAAATACCACCTCCAAATGGAAAGCCCGGGTTATGCCTTCCCTTAAAAGCTACGTGGAGCAAACAGGCACACTTCCTAAATGTATAACAGCCTCCTTCGCTTTCTACATTGCATTCTACAACGGAATGAACCTTACGGTCGACGGCCTTGTTGCAGTACGTCCTGCAGGTGACGAATACACCATCAAGGATGATAAGCCGATTCTTCAGTTCTTCTATGATCATAAGGATGACGATGCGGCTTCCCTTGTTCACGCGGTTTGCACCAATGCTGACTTCTGGGATGAGGATTTAAGTGAAATTCCAGGATTTGAAGAAGCCGTGGCAGGTTATTTAACAGGTATTAAAGATAAAGGCGCGTATGAAGTTATGAAGGAATGTTTAAACTGACCGGAATAACGAGTGCCCATTCATAAAGCACATATAGACTTGAGGATACAAACACCGGTGTCACCTTGATTGGTGATACCGGTGTTTTAATCTGGATGTAAATGGAGCAATCCCTTATTCTCCGGATGCAATAAGTAAGTTGTCAATATGCCGCAGTCACATTGCTTGCCGTTTTGCGCAGGCCGCATTAAGAAGCATAGAACTTTACCACCTTATTATATTCCTTCATGATACTATGCAAAACATCTGCATGTTTAAAATCGCTGTGATACAGAATGTTGATCTCCCGAATCATACTAAGATTTTCTATAGGCAATGCAGTAATTTTCCCTTTCTTTAGTTCGTCCAGACATACGCTTCGTGAAAGTATGGAAACTCCTATATCCCGTCTAATAAGATCTTTAATCGTTGCAATATTGTCGACTTCTAAAATGACATTAAAATCATCAAGTGACATGTTATTACTTTCTAAGTGGGCAGTAAACAGGTTTCTAGTCCCCGATGAGGGTCTGCGAAGTATCAATGGCTCCTTCATTAATTCATTTATGGTTACCATGCTCTTTTTTGCCAGGAGATTATTGTTTGATACAACCAGCATCAGGGAATCTGTGTCCAACAGAAGCGAGTTAATGCTGTCATCTTGAACCTTCCCCTCTACAACAGCTAAATCCACCTCATAATTTTTCAGCATATCATAAAGATTATTTATAGAGTCAGAAATAATTGTTATGCTTGCACCAGGATTTTTGGAGCTGTACTTTCCTAACACTTCTGCCACTGCATTACTTTCCGCAGTATGGGTAATTCCAACCGTAAGCCGTCTAACATGGCGCTGCTCATCCAAAATATTTTGTTCCATCCTCTGATATAGGGCTATGCTTCGCCGGGCATATTGAATTACAATATTTCCTTCATTTGTAGGCTTTATATCATTTCCAACACGATTGAAAATTTTAATATTCAATTCTCTTTCCAATTGCTTTATGTGTTGAGTAACCGCTGGCTGCGTCAAAGAAAGATGTTCTGCCGCACGTGTGTAACTGTTAAATTCGACCACTGCTAATAACGTATAAAGTTTAGTATCAATCATCTTATTCACCCCCAACTATAATGATTACTTATGGAATACTAAATAATTATAAATATACATTATGCAATTTATGATTATAATAGTAGCATAAATCAAGAAAGGAGGCAAGAATAATGAGGCAAAAGCTTTTATTTGTATGGCATGTTCTTATTTTTAATGTAATTAAACCATTTCCATATTCTTCATACTATTTTAACAATCATTTTCGGTCACCGACACAAAATATTGCTGATTATTCAATTTCGCGATACAAGGGGATCGTTAACTTCGGAAAGGAACAGTCAGGTTATGCCGGAGTAATCTTAGCAAATATTGCACTTATGTTTTTCTTCTTACCACTTTGTTTTTCAGTAGATTTGGTAAATCATGCAGTGCATCTGCTTTCAATAAAAATATCATGCAATGTAATTCTTGTCCTAATGACTATGGTTAAATTTGATATGCTTCACCTTCGTGACACGCGAAATTATTTAAAACTTCTTTATCTTTTTAGTTGTATGGTTACATCATCATATTGGACTTTAACGTGCGTGTTTTTAACCGCATTTGAAAATATAGGATTATAGAGGAGGATTTATCCATGGATCATCTTTTTAGTCATTTAAATGACACAACAATTATTCTTTTATCTTTATCAGTAATATTGCTGGCCGGATTTCTGCTTACACGTATTACAAAGCTGGCTAAACTGCCTAATGTAACTGGTTATATTATTGCCGGAGTTGTGATAGGACCATATGTTTTGAACTTGATTCCACATGAAATGGTTGAACATATGGGGTTTATCAGTGACATTGCTTTGGCCTTTATCGCGTTTGGTGTTGGGCGTTTTTTTAAAAAAGAGGCTTTTAAAGAAACTGGATTGGGAGTTATCGTGATTACTTTAATGGAATCTTTATTGGCCGGAATATTAGTAACGTTATCCATGCACTACATATTCCATTTAAGCTGGAGCTTTTGTCTGCTCTTGGGAGCGATTGCAACGGCAACAGCCCCAGCAAGCACTATGATTACAATCCGGCAATATCATGCGCGTGGGAATTTTGTAAATATATTATTACAGGTAGCTGCACTCGATGACGCTGTGTGTCTTATCGCTTTCAGCTTAGCCTCAGCTTTTGTCAATACGGAAGCCGGAGCAGGTGTTTCTGCTTTTGAAATCATATTGCCCATCATTTATAATATTGGTGCATTGGTAATCGGTTTTATAAGCGGAGCTTTATTAAGCCGGCTGATGACTCCGGGACGGAGTGAGGATAACAGGCTGATATTAACAATTTCACTTCTTCTTGGAATTGCGGGTCTATGCGCCTCCGTAGATATTTCACCTTTACTTTCTTGTATGCTTTTTGGCACAACTTATATCAATATGACGAAAGACAAAGAATTATACAGGCAAGTTGAAAGGTTTACTCCGCCTATTTTGTCTATGTTCTTTGTTGTATCAGGAATGAGTTTAAATATTCGCTCGTTTGGTACTCTGGGGATAATTGGAGCATCTTATTTTGTAATACGGATTGTGGGAAAATACCTTGGTGCTTTTGGAGGTTGTATGATAGCTAAAACAACAGCAGCAGTACGAAACTATTTAGGGTTAGCCTTGATCCCACAAGCCGGTGTTGCCATTGGCCTTGCTTTCATGGGGAAAAGAGTTTTGCCCGATCGTATGGGAAATATGTTGCTTACGATAATATTATCCTCTTCGGTTTTGTATGAGTTAATTGGACCAGTCTGTGCTAAAATCGCTCTAATTCATTCTGGATCTATAAAAAAAGATAAAGTTGAAACTTGTAACGATAAAACTGAGCCAACAACCGATAGAACACAAGAGGGTCAAAATGTTAAACTGGACGTAGTTATGCAAAATAATACGTTCATTTAATCAGCAGAGCATGCAAAACGGTGAGGACAAAAGCCTCACCGTTCTCATCTGCTGTATTTTAAGTTATCTTCTTAACCACCATAATTCTCAAGAAATTTCCTTGACCATTCTGCATTATCCGGCCTGCTGTCCTCAATGGTCATCTGGATATACGGCTTTTCCTTTTTTACAAAATCCAGGATCGCATCGTATTTCATAACACCGGTTCCCGGAGCGCCGGATATGATGCGGCCGTCTTCCACTACAAAGTCTTTCATATGAAGAACATCTGTATAGCAGCCTAAATCCTCAATGGCTTCCCTTATTACCTGCTCGTAATTACCGCTGTTTTCTACTGTCAAAAGATTAACCGGATCCAGGATAATTCTTAAATTAGGCGAACCAATGGCATTAATCACCTTTAGTGCCTGTTTGGAATTGTATACAATATGGCTCCACACCGGTTCGATTGCCAGAATCACACCGAATTTTTCCGCACACTCCACAACCGGACGCAAATTGGTGATAAAAGTCTGTAGGGCTTCCTCTGTGTGGCAGGCCGGTTCATAACAATATTCCTTATTCGGTGCGCCAGTCTCGGTTCCGACAACGCTGCAGCCTAAAATAGAAGCAAAACGCAGATGGGCGAAATAACGCTCCTGGATTTTTTTGATTTCTTCCGGATCTGGATGAGCCAGATTTAAATAGCAGCCCAAAACTGCGATATCCACATCATGTTCTGCGAATTTTTTACGCAAATATGAAGCATAGCCTGGCGTCAGTGCGGAATTCTCCACGGAATGTTCCTGCACAGTTTTTGCCAGGGCCAAATGGGCACAGGTAAATCCCTGTTCGTGGGCAATCTTCACCCGTTCCTCCAGGGTTCCAGGTGCGACATCATGTAACCGGATTCCGATCTGCATAATAAACTCCTCCTTTATCTCACTTCGTAATGATTGATGCTGCTTAACTCAAAGGCTTCCCCTTCCTGGCCGGAAATCTTCACATGATCACAGATAAGGGTGTCTACGTTACTGATGAGAAATCCTTTTTTCCTGCACTCTCCTACTCCGGACAGCATGGCGGGGGCTCCTGTCTTTGCCTCGTCCGCAAAGGAAATATCAACATTTTTAAATTCAATGCGTTCAATTTTTTTCTCCGGCAGCCCATAGAGAAAGGAAGCCGCCACATGGCAGTTTTCCGCCTTGATGTTGGTAAAGTACAGCCTCTTGATCTCTGGGGTCCGTTCATCAACAGGAAGGGCCTCTCTGCACTGCACATAATCAGACTTTCCATCGGGATCACAGAAATAAAAGCTATTTACAACAAATGGTGTCATGACATGATCCATGTGTATTTGGTCAAAATAAATTTCAGAAAGCACAGAGTCCTTTCCCCGGCCTCTTCTTGTCTTGATCCGCAGGCCTCTGTCCGTTTTGGAAAACAGGCAGCGCTCCACTCGGATATTCTTAACGCCTGCACCCACTTCGCTTCCCACAGTCACCCCCCCGTGGCCATCTTCCATCAGGCACTGGCGGATCACGATGTTTTCAGAAGGCGTTTGATACCTGCGGCCCATGTAGATTTTTCCAGACTTGATTGCTATGCAGTCATCGCCTAAAGAAAAGTGAAGGCCCAGTATTTCCACGTTCTTGCAGGATTCCGGGTCCAGACCATCCGTATTGGGAGAATCTGCCGGATTATGAACATCCAGATTGAGGAATTTTAAGTCCTTACTGAAATATGGATGAAGCACCCAGGCAGGACTGTTTTTTAAGGAAAAGCCCTGAAGGGTAACGTTTTTACACCTTTCTAAAAATACCATGCGCGGACGGAATGCCACCTTCATCTGACGGACATTATCCCACCAGTTATCAAAGGAAGCCTGACCATTGATGAGGCCGCTGCCATAGACCACCGCATCTTCTACATCGATACCGGTTATGATTCCTGCAAACATTGGGAGAGGATTACCTTCCCAGGTCCCCAGATTGTAATCCTCTTTTTCATCATAGCTCTCGATCATTCCAGGAAATCTGGGATATTTACTCCGGTCCGTATCTGCCAGAAGTTCCGCTCCCTCCGCCAGCTCAAGCCTTAAATGGCTCTTTAGAAACAGGCTGGTAATACGGTATTTTCCTTTTGGAATCAATACCCGGCTGTCCTTCGGACAGGCCATGATAGCCGCCTGGATAAAGGAGGTATCATCCTGGATTCCATCGCCCCTGGCTCCCATATCTTTTACATTTAATGTTACAAATTCATAGTCGGTATGGAAACTGGCTTCCGCCCTTTCCCCATTTCTTTCCAGAGAAATATTATAATCCATATCAGGTTTTAAGTCAAACAACGTAAAGACAACCCGTTTCGTTTCTCCATAAACATTTCCGTTTACCAGAATCTTTCCCGGTGTTTCAAATTCATAAATCTGCTCCGTCACAGTCTCCAGGGTTACGGACCGTGCCGTTTTAAAGACAATTTTTAATTCCATTCTAACTTCACCTCTACTTTTTCCTATGTCAATCGGATGTTCGCAATCCGCGATCCTACTTGATGATGTTAAAAAGGGCGCGGAAATTACTTACCACGCCCGTGCTTTTCATTATCCTTTCACGCCTCCTGCTGCGATACCGTCAATAAAGGCATCCTGGGCACAGAAGAATACGATCAGGGAAGGAATAATGGAGATTAAAGACATCGCCAGAATCCGGTTCCACTGGAATCCTACATCACCGTCCATGGACATGCGCAAATAAATGGAATTCGTATATTTGGGCATATCGGAAACGTAAATAAGCGGTCCCATAAAGTCGTTGGACGTCCACATGAACTGAAACAATGCAACGGATACCAGCGATGGCTTTAACATGGGAACAATCACATGCCATAAGGTTTTAATGGAACTGCAGCCATCAATTTTGGCAGCTTCCTCCAGTTCCTTTGGCACACCTCTTAAAAACTGTATCAGCATGAATAAGAAATAGGTATCTCCTGCAAACAGTGAGGGAACCACTAACGGTAAATAGGAGTTGGTCCAGCCCCATTTATTGAACATGATATACTGGGGTGCATTTAACACTACCTGAGGCAGAAACAGGGTGGAAATCATAAGAGAGAACAGGATTCCCTTTCCCTTAAATTCAAACCGGCCGAAACCATAAGCCGTGATCGTGGCTGATACAACGGTGAAAAGAACCTTTGGCACAACAATCTTGTATGTATTGAGCATGGATTTGATCAGATTGATCTTTCCACCGTAATCTACAAATGCATTGGCATAACCATCGGTCACAGGCTTTTTGGGCCAAAACCATGCGCTGGTAAAAATCTCCGAGTTTGTCTTAAAAGTAGCCCCCACCATCCAGATCAGGGGGTATACCATAATAAATCCGACAAGAATCAATAATGCATAACGGATCGCTGCACTGATCTTTCTCTTAGTCTCTTTCGTCATGTCATTTACCTCCCATCCTCATCTGAATAATAAACCCACTTTTTCTGGCTTACAAACGCTACTACCGTAAAGGTCATAACAATGAGGAACAGGATCCAGGCCTGTGCACTTGCCATACCCATCTTATGCCGTAAGAATGCGTTGTTATAAATCAGGATCGAGATCAAAGTAGTCGCACCGTTAGGTCCTCCCTTTGTTACAAGGAATGGCCCATTGAATTCCTGGAACGCCTGGCATAACTGAGTGATCAGGTTGTAGAAAATAACCGGTGTAATTAAAGGAACCGTAATTTTAAAGAACTGTGTCCACTTTCCTGCCCCGTCAATGGAAGCTGCTTCGTATAAGTCTTCAGAGACACCCTTTAAGGCTGCGAGGAAGATTACCATGGCAGAACCAAACTGCCAGACCCTTAAAAGTACAATCACGGTCAGGGCACCGCCTCCGCTTGCCATCCAGTTGATCTTTTCAACACCAAATACGCCAAGAACTGTATTAATCAGGCCGTCTGTATTGAATACGGCTCTCCATAAAATTGCAATGGCAATGGATCCTCCCAGAATAGACGGAACATAATACGCAGTCCGGAAGAAATTAACTCCTTTTAATTTAAAGTTCAGGATATATGCGATGAACAATGCGAACATCAGCTTTAAGGGAACATCAAAAATTGCATATTTAAATGTAACATAAAACGCTTTTTTAATGTCGGAATCTGTGAAAATCTTATTATAGTTCATCATACCTGTCTTCGAAATGCCGTTAAACAAATCATAGTTTGTAAAGCTATAGTATAGGGAAGAGGCGAACGGATAAACTTTGAAAAGTATAAATCCGACCAGCCATGGTAAGATGAAAAAGAATCCTGCATTGTCTGCCAGAACCTTACGGATACCTTTTGACTTCATACTTTATTCCTCCTGTTTTTTTAATATAGTATGTTGCGCTTTAAGCATTTCCTGTAGGCCTGCGCATGTATCTTTATCGTTACTTTCGATCGTTTTCCATATTAATTCCCCGAAATCACTGTATTTCTCTCTTTGAAGCACGCCCATATTGCATGCTCTCAAGATGGAATAACCGATTTCCAGGGCTTCAGAAGAATCCGGGAGTTCCTTTATTTTTTCCTTGACTGCGGTTTTAAATAAATCCCTTAATTCCCTATAATATTCATAGATTTCTTCTGACATCTGACCAATTGTTTCTATAAGAGCTATCAGATCACTTCCTGCAAGCCTTTCTTCCCCCCGGAACAAAGCTGCAATCTCATTATAATGTTCTTTTCTTTTATACCTTGTCTCGTATGCTGTTACAAAGGGCATAAAATCTAAGGTCCAATCATTCTGCCCGATGAATGACTTTATCGTCTGTCTGTATTTCTCATTCCCTGTCTGATCCAAAGCAAAAAAGCAGGCCAGGCTATCCTGTATCGGCAGACCTTCTGCCAATCCTTCCGGAGCTTCCAGCCCGCTTAGATAAGTCATTACAGCATCCTTATAGACCTCTTCGCCGGTAGCTTCATACATCTGTATTGCCCCCGTCAGCTGGTATGGTTTTATTCTCTTAATTCTGCATTCCATAACTTTTGTCTGCCCTTTTCTTTATGGGAGCCGCCATAAAATTATGGCGGCTCGTATGAAATATGTATCACTTATTCAAACTGTCAGAATTCTTAATTAACTCTCAAGAGTCTCTGTAATGCCCTTAATCAGTTCACTTGCTGCCTGCTTGGAATCAATTTCCCTTGTGCTTAACTTACCAAATACTTTATAGTAAACGCCATCTGGATTTGCTTTTAAATCGTTGTGCTCAAACTTGCTGTCTAAGTTGAACTTGCTGTAATTCATAACCTTTGTATTAGCTTCAATGGTCAGAGGATCGCCAAGTTTGTTCGCCTCAAGAATCTTTAAGCCCTCTGTAGAGCAAGGAATCCCTCTCTCTGTGGAAACGAGCTTAACGCCTTCCTCATCATTTAACAAGAAGTTGATTAACATTGCTGCTTCCTTTGGATGCTTGGAATTACCTGCAACTGCATATGCCATGGAAATCTTTGTAAAGCCTCCGTTGTTATCGCCCATCTTAACGAAATCACCAACTACGAACTTTTGACCAGGCTTGTTTACGCTGCCTTCCAGTGCTGCCATGAATTTAGAAGCAGAGGAATCCCACTCAAAGATACCTGCATACTTGCCATCGATCCATTTTGCATTCTTGTCAAGAGAGTCAGCCATATCACCCTGAATGGTTGCCAATGTCGGAATGACATGCTTCGTTTCCAGTTCGGTAATGAAATCCATTCCGTCCTTAACTTCATCTTCCGTATAATTGACCTCTCCGCCTTCAACCCAGTTTTTACCGTACTTGGATTCCAGATAATAAACCATTAAAATCATACGATCATATTCGCCAAGGGCTAAAGGATACATATCTGGATCTTTTGCTTTAAATGCTGCACCTGCTGCATACAGGGAATCCAGATCAGTAGGAATGTCACAGCCTACTTCTTCAAATGCAGTTTTATTCCAATAAAATACACGTCCTGTTAAAGAAATCGGAACAGCCATTAACTTATTGTCAACCTTACAGAGGTCAAGGCTTTCCGGTGTAAACTGTTTTAAATCAAGAACATCGGAGTAATCCTCCAGATTGGCAAATGCTGTTCCGCCCTGGCTATAGGATTCGATCCAGTTCCAGTTGATCTGCATAACATCAGCAGCATTTCCGCCTAAAATATTTAAAGACTGCTTCTCTTCCCAGCCGGTCCATGCGCCATACTCAGGGGTCACCTTGATGTTTGGATATTTCGCTTCAAATGCCTTAATCGCTTCTTCTGTTGCAGCATGTCTGGTATCGCCGCCCCACCAGGAAAACTTAAGCTCTACCGGCTCTCCTGAAGTAGTTGGCTCCGCCGTTGTCGCTTCATCTGCCGCTGCAGCAGTTGTCTCTGCCGCTGTAGAAGCTGCTGTCTCACTTGTGCTCTTTCCCCCGCCACAGGCGCTTAAGGACACTGTCATAACAGTTGCTAACCCCATCGCAGCCCACTGTTTGATTTTTTTCATAGTTTTCTCTCCTTTTTCTTACCCTCATAATTGAGTTCTTCAAAGCCCTGTGTAAGTGGTTCCACTTTTTCTACATTTTTTGACATGTTTGCGTAAGCGCTTACACTCTGCTTTTTCCTTATTATAACATCCATCTTCTTATATTTCATTTCAAATCTCGCACAAAACATTGCAAATATTGACATCCTATGGTATAACTTTAGTATAATTAGCTAAGGAATTTATGGTTTATGAAAGTACTTACCTCTTTTTCAGATGGAATAGATCAATGCATTGCCTCCCGGTCATTCTCGATTGTACATCTCCACAACGAGTTGGGAGTTTTAAGCATGCACAGCCATCGCTGCCACGAGTTTCACTTTTCCTTAAGCGGAGGCAGCACATTCTTGATCGATAATAAAAATTACCTGATTGAACCGGGGAGCCTGTTCATGATCAGCCAATATGAAAAGCATCATTTGCTGCAGATGGATACCACCAGCCCTCAGGAACGGTTTGTTATATTCATAGACCCCTCCTATCTGGAAAGCATCTCAACGCCGCAGACGGATCTGACCTACTGTTTTACCCACAGACCTGAGAGATTTTCCCACCGTATCGCCTTAAACCATGGACAGCAGCGGCATTTCATGTATTTTTTTAATAAAATAGCCGTGGAAGAGGGATTCGGTCAGGATGTGGTGGAGCGTTCTGCCTTTGCTGAGTATATGGTTTTCATGACAAAATTGGCTGCAGAGGCCTTCCTTGGAAAGGAATCGGTAGAACAGAAACAGTATTTCAGCAGTAAGGTGACCGACATCATCGCCTATATCCACCACAACATCGATTCCCAGCTGAGCATCGGAGATATTGCGGCCCATTTTTATTTAAGTACCTCTTATCTTTGCAGGCTGTTTAAGAAAAGCACCGGTACAACCATCAATTCCTACATAATCTCCCGCCGCATCGAACTGGCCCAGAAACTTCTGTCAGGCGGCTACAGCGTCAATGAGGTTTACAGCATGTGTGGGTTTAACGACTACAGCAATTTTTTTAAAGCTTTCACAAAAAAAGTGGGGATTTCACCGAAGAAATATTCACAGAATAGTTTAAGATAATATGATTTGGGGATTGGAACCCGGTAATCCGGGACCCAATCCCCATTTATATTCCTGTTTCTTTATTGATTGTATACCCAGCCGGTTCTTTTCATCTCCGTATAGGCAAGAAGGAAGGGTCCTACCCCTTTGGCATCATCTTTTACAATGGGCTCGGACATGTAATAATCAAAAGTTCCGTTTCTCCTCTCTTTGCCGCCAAGTCCTGCTACCAGGCAGATTCCTCCAAGGCTTATCCCCCCCTCTTCCAGATGAAGATAGGTATCGCAGATTCCCTCAAAGGCCTTTTTGCCAGAACCGGCATAGGACTCCGGAAGATAACCCAAACGGACTCCCTTTAAAATGGCATAAGAGAAAATGGCGCTTCCGCTGGTTTCCAGATAATTCCGGTCCATGCCGCCTAAGTTTACCACCTGATACCACATACCGCTTTCATCTTGGTATTTTAACATAGAGTCTATCAGGTCACGGAAGGCTTCTTCCATTTCCTTTAAGCTTTCCTCATCCGACGGATCTGACTTGTCCATGGTATCTAAAAGAGCCATGGCGTACCAGCCTAACGCTCTCAGCCAGAAATTCTGGGACAGCCCGGTCACCTTATCACACCAGAACATCTCTCTGGAAGAATCGTACGCATGGTAGTAAAGGCCGGTTTCTGTATCCCTCATGATCCTCATCACATTGGCAAACTGGCTGTAAATATCGCCGCAGTTTTCCTTTTGATTAAACCGGGTTTCGTATTCCATATAAAATGGCTGACACATGTACAGACCGTCAAGCCAAACCTGGTTGGGATAAATATTCTTATGCCAGAAGTTCCCCTCTTTTGTCCGCGGCATCATTCCGATCTGGCTGTAAACCAGATCAATGGCTTTTCTGTATTTTTCCTTTCCTGTCAGGTCATAAAGCTCGAGCAAAGTTTTTCCTGCATTGACATTGTCAATGTTCCGTTCTTCCACATCATATCCGTCAATGGTCCCATCCTCTCTCACCCTGTAATCGATAAATGTGTCCGCAAAATTCAGATATTTTAAATCCCCGGTAATGGCGTACATTTCTAAAATGGATTTGATCATACAGCCGTCTATGTAATTCCATCCGGCCTTCTCCCCCTGAAGCAGCTTCTCAATGTTCCATACCGGACGGTCCGGTGTACTCTTTTCCATCAGTTCATTGATATACCTTTCAATTGCATCCATGTTCTTCTTCTCCTTATTTTCTTCCCTTTTGTCCCCTTAAGCGTTCGTTTTGCTATGGTCATTTTAATACAATATAACCGTAAAAAACCCGGTTGTCAAATTGCATTAAAAAACTGACAATAAAAAAATGGCGGGAAACAGCCGGGAATTTACTAAAAATCCCGTTTGCTCTCGCCAATTCATTATATTTCATTTCATTAAAAACCCAGTGCCTCATCCACAAAGATGATTTCGCACTTCATGCCCATAGGAGCCCGGTCGATCACCGCCGTTATGCGGCAGATCCGTTCAGGGCTGTTGCAGTCATAGCACTTATCTCCTTTTTGGGCGCACGGTGTCTTTGCATGGATTCTTTGGGCATTTTGCGGAGCAGCCACATTCCTGCTTCGGTAAATGGCGTCCTCCAAGTTGGGGGTGATTTTATTTTTGCCCACAACATAATAGCATGTCTGAGGTCCAAAAGCGGTCATAGCGACCCGGTTTCCGGTTCCGTCGATATTAACGATCTGCCCGGTCTCCGATACGGCATTGGCGCTGGTTATATAGATATTGGCGCAGTTTGCCAGGTGCCGCACATCTCTGGAAGGCACCTTGTTGTGCCATACCACGGCATTGTTCTTAAGCAGAGCTTCATATAGACCCATTTCCAAAAGGGTCACGCTTCCGCCGAATCCAATGGTCTGGTTCTTTAAGGCTTCCACAAGATAATCACGTGCTTCTTCTTTTGTAGGAAAAAGCTGTGTGGAAAACCCGTGTTTTTCAAAATTCTGCCTGATCACCGTATATTCCATATTCGCCTCCAGCTGAATCTGACCCAATTATCTCACAAGCATCTTGCTGATCTGATACTGGTCTTCCGGGATGTCCTTTGTCATGCTAAGGGCTTCCTGAATATCGAAATCCTGGAATTCTCCATGCTTATAGCCTACGACACGGTTGCTCTTACCTTCACATAGAAGCTCTACTGCCCTTGCGCCCATAATGGAAGCATAGACACGGTCCTTGCAGGTAGGCGCGCCGCCTCGCTGCATATGTCCCAGGATGGTAGCTCTGGTCTCAATGCCTGTGGCAGCTTCGATTCTCTTAGCCATAGAGGAGGAATGTCCGATTCCCTCTGCATTGATGATGATATGATGCTTTTTGCCCCGCTTTCTGTTCTCAATGATACGGTTAATAAGGGCCTGTTCATCGCCGTCATAGCGCTCCGGTAAAAGAATGTCCTCGGCGCCGTTTGCAAAACCGCACCAAAGGGCAATATAGCCTGCATTACGTCCCATTACCTCGATGATGCTGCAGCGCTCGTGGGAAGTGGATGTATCACGTACCTTATCAATGGCCTCCATGGCTGTGTTGACAGCCGTATCAAAGCCAATGGTGTAATCCGTACAGGCAATATCTAAGTCAATGGTTCCAGGAAGCCCAATGGTATTGATCCCTAGCGCGGAAAGCTTACCGGCTCCCCGGAATGAACCATCTCCTCCGATGACCACAATGCCGTCGATATTATGTTTTCTGCAGATCTCAGCGCCCTTTTTCTGCCCTTCGGCAGTTGTGAACTCCTGACATCTGGCTGTATATAAAACGGTTCCTCCGCGGTGAATAATATCGGATACACTGGTGCTGTTCATATCAACAATTTCTTCCTGCAGAAGGCCTGCGTATCCCCTCATGATTCCCTTTACTTCCAATCCTTTATGGATTGCAGTCCTGACAATTGCGCGGATTGCAGCGTTCATACCTGGTGCATCACCGCCGCTGGTTAATACGCCGATGGTTTTCACTTGTTTTGCCATAGTAGCTTCCTCCTGATTCACGGATATCTGTTATTGTAAGTTTTTCATTGCATACATGTTGTATTCTAATTCATTTTCCCAATCTTTTCAAGTTTTTTTTCTACAAGCTTGACATTTTTTTCACCAAGTTTTTTAACCAGAGCCTTCAGGAGTCCATCTCCCGCGTTCACGTTCCGGTTGGCCGGCAGAACCTTTCTGGCCCGTTCTTTTTCCAGATAGATGATGACTGAATCATCGCCCTCTGATTCCATTAGGTCATTTAAGATTTCCCGTTCTACCACCATATAGGATTCCTTATCAGGGAATTTCAGCCACAGTTCCTTTGGCAGAGCTGAAAATGGAGTTACCCGCTCACAGATCAGTTTTCCCACCGGATCCTCTCCCACTGATACCCTGCCTTGTATGAAGACCTTGGAATCTTCCACAAAAAGCTCCCTCTTGCTCTCATAATCCTTGGGGAATACGATTACTTCCACGGATCCTGCCAGATCCTCCAGGATGAGAAACGCCATCATTTTGTTGTTTCTAGTAGTTTTTACGGTCTTTCCTGTAATCATACCTCCGATGGTCACATAAGAACCGTCGGAAACACCTGCATCTCCAGTTTCCTCGTCCACAACAAAATCTATGGTGGTTGCGGTAATATTAGTTCTCCAGGTGGTTTCGTAAGCTTCCATGGGATGACCGCTTAAATAAATGCCAAGAGTCTCCTTCTCAAATGCCAGAAGATCTTCCTTTATGAATTCTCCCACATCAGGGAACGTTATCTGAAAATGGCTCTTTTCTTCTTCCCCTGCAATATCAAACAGAGTCATCTGGCCTTCCATGGTATTTTTCCGTTCCTTGGCTTTATGCTCCAAAAGCTCCGGTGCAGTCAAAAGCTTTTGCTTTCTTGTACCTGGAAGAGTATCCAATGATCCGGATTTTATGAAATTTTCCAAAGTCCTTTTATTGACCTCTTTATTGCTCATCCGGTCAATAAAATCTTCCATATCGTGAAATATTCCATTTTGTTCCCGTTCCGCAACGATCTGCTCTACCACGGACTTTCCTACGCTCTTAATGGCCGACAAGCCGTAGCGGATAGATCCTCCTGAAACGGAAAACCCGCTTTCTCCCTCGTTAATATCCGGCGGAAGAATGGAGATTCCCATCTGTCTGCAGCTTAAAATATATTCGGATACTTTTGTTACGTTATCCATGACCGAGGTAAGAAGAGCTGCCATGAATTCCTGGGGATAATAATATTTTAAGAAGGCGGTCTGATAAGATACCACCGCATAAGCTGCCGCATGGGACTTATTAAAGGCGTATTTGGCAAAATCGATCATCTCGTCATAGATTTGATTTGCCGTCTTTTCATCGATTCCATTGGAGATACACCCGGTTACTTCCTCTTCTGGATTCCCATAAACAAAATTCTGCCGTTCCTTTTCCATGACAGAAGTCTTCTTCTTTGACATGGCTCTTCGCACTAAGTCGCTGCGGCCCATGGTATATCCGGCAAGGTCCCTTACGATCTGCATTACCTGCTCCTGGTATACGATACAGCCATAAGTAGGACCTAAGATGGGCTCTAACTGGGTGCATTCATAGGTTATGGAGCTTAAGTCGTTTTTCCCCTTTAAATACTTTGGAATAAAGTCCATGGGACCGGGGCGGTAAAGGGATATTCCGGCAATAATATCTTCCAGGCTTCCCGGTTTCAGCTCCTTCATAAAGCTCTTCATACCGGAACTTTCCAGCTGGAACACTCCATCGTCCTTTCCGGTACCAATGGAATCCAGCACTGCCTTGTCATTATAATTGATCCGGTCCATATCAATGGATAATTGCCTGTTTTTCTCTATGCCCTTTACCGCATTCTGAATAACGGTCAGAGTACGCAGCCCAAGGAAGTCCATTTTTAAAAGCCCCAGTTCTTCCAGAGTCGTCATGGTAAACTGTGTGGTAATGGTTCCGTCGGCTGCTCTGGAAAGAGGAACATATTCATCCACAGAAGTCCGGCTGATCACGACTCCGGCAGCATGCATGGACGTATGCCTTGGCAGGCCTTCCAGACGCATGGACATGTCAATGAGGTATTTGACCTCAGGATCTTCCTCGTATGCATTTCTTAAGTCAGGGCTTTGCTTTAAAGCCTTTTCAAGGGTCATGCCAAGGTCTCCCGGGATCATCTTTGCTATGGTGTCGCAACGGGCATAGGGCATATCCAGCACCCTTCCCACATCCCTTACCACACCCTTGGCCGCCAGGGTACCAAAGGTCACGATCTGGACCACCTGGTCCTTTCCATACTTCCGCACCACATAGTCGATAACTTCCTGACGCCGTTCAAAGCAGAAATCCACGTCAATATCAGGCATGGAAATTCGCTCCGGATTCAAGAAACGCTCAAACAGAAGGTTATAGCGGATAGGGTCGATGTTAGTGATCCCCAGACAGTAGGACACGATGCTACCTGCTGCTGATCCCCGTCCCGGCCCCACGATAATATCCTGGGACCTGGCGTAATGAATGAAATCCCATACGATCAGGAAATAATCCACGTACCCCATGGAATGAATGACATCCAGCTCATAATCAAGCCTTTCCTTTAATTCCAAGTCATCCTGGGGATAATGGCGCGCAAAGCCCTCCAGGCATAGCTTGTTTAAATAGGACCAGGAATCATACCCATCCGGCACGTCATACTTTGGCAGTTTGGTTACGCCGAACTCAATCTCCACGTTACAGCGCTCTGCAATCTTGTAAGTGTTGTCAATGGCTTCTCCCGCATAGGAGAAGAGCGTACGCATCTCCTCTTCCGATTTGCAGTAATACTGGCCCCCCTCGTAGCGCATGCGGTTCTCATCCGCCACCTTTTTTCCGGTCTGAATACACAGCAGGATATCATGAGGTGTGGCATCCTCTGCATAGGTATAGTGGATATCATTGGTGGCCACCAAATCGATCCCGGTTTCCTGACTCATCCGTAAAAGGTTCTGGTTTACCGTATTCTGAGCCGGTATTCCGTGATCCTGAAGCTCCAGAAAGAAATTCCCCTTCCCGAATATCTCCTGATAGCGAAGGGCCGCTTCCCTTCCCTTCTCATACTGTCCGCGGCCGACCAGCCTCTGTACCTCTCCTGCCAGACAGGCACTTAATGCAATGATCCCTTCACTGTATTCCTTTAAAATCTCATAATCCACTCTTGGTTTATAGTAAAATCCATCTACAAAGCCCTTTGAGACAATCTTCATTAAGTTCTGGTAGCCCTGGTTATTCTCCGCCAATAAGACCAGATGATAGTAACGGTCCTCCCCGCCCACGGTTTCCCTGTCAAACCTTGATCCAGAGGTCACATATACCTCACACCCGATGATGGGCTTGATTCCAGCCTCTCTGGCCGCCCTGTAAAAATCAATGACGCCATACATCACCCCATGATCAGTGATGGCCATGCTGTCCATTCCAAGCTCCTTTGCCCTGGCCACAAGCTCTTTTATCTTACAGGAGCCGTCCAACAGACTGTATTCCGTATGGACGTGTAAATGTGTAAATGCCATTTGTACCTCCCTTCTTCTTTACCTATGTATGAATAAGGCCGCAGTGAGAGCCTGAGAGTCCTGTTTCACACTGCTCATTGCTTTTGTAAATAGTATACCATAAAGAAACATGCTGGAAAACCTTTTGTACCAGATTATATCTGAATTGTAACGCACGCACAAGAGGCGGAGCCTCCAATATCAGAGCCTCCGCCTGGAACATACAGTATTCTTTAAATATTACTCGTGATTGCTTAAGTATTTTTCGATTTCGGCAATCGCCTGCTCCTCATCCGTACCGTCCGCAGTGATCGTAATCTGTTCTCCCGCTGCAAGTCCCAGAGTCATCATGCCCATAATACTCTTTGCATTTACTCTCTTGGATTCGATTTCAACATAAATGTTGCTTTCATACTGGCTTGCAACCTGAACCAGCATAGCAACTGGTCTTGCCTCTAAGCCTGATGCAAGTTCAACGGTGACTGTTTTTCTTACCATAATTATCCTCCTCAATCCTATGAACGGATTATTCCATTCCGCTGCTAATGCCTGTCCCGCGCAGCCGCCCTGCCAGGTCGCCAAGCTTTCTAAGTCGGTGGTTCACTCCTGATTTGCCTACAGGAGGGTCCAGAGCTTCTCCAAGCTCTTTTAATGTTGCTTCCGGCCTCTCCAACCGTTCCCTGGCAATTTCGCATAAATTGTCCGGAAGATTATCAAGTCCGATTGTATCTCTGATATATGTTATATCTTCTATCTGCTTTACCGCAGCTGATACCGTTTTATTAATATTGGCAGTCTCGCAGTTGACCTGTCGGTTCACACTGTTGCGCATGTCCTTTAAGATCCTGATGTTTTCCAGTTCCATTAAGGCCACCGGAGCTTCCATAACATTCAGAATATCTACGATCTGGTTTCCTTCTTTTATATAAACCACAAAATAGCGTTTCCTCTTAACGATCTTTGCCTCAAGGTCAAAGGTCGCGATAATGGACTTTAGCTGCTGTGCTTTTTCTTCTGTTGCACATACGATTTCAAAGTGGTAGAATTTCTCAGGATCACTTATCGATCCGGAAGAGAGAAATGCACCACGGATAAATGCCCTCCTGCAGCAGGACTGCTGGATGACAACATTCCTTACAAGATTTAAGTTTTCCCCTATTTCTCCGTTTTCATCAAGAAGCTTTGTGGCATGTAAAACACGGATCGCCTCCTCATGTTCCCGGATTGTCACCGTATAGGTACGGTTTTTATTTAAATAAGCATTTCTTCTAATGGACACATCAGTACTTATATTAAATGTTTTTTTCAATAATGTAAAGTACTTTCTTGCAACTGCCACATTTTCCGTATTAATTTTAATCGTAAAGCGGTCGTCTTCCGATATGATTATTTTCCCGCAAAGGCTTATGATCGCAGCCATCTCAGCAATCTGGCAATGCCTTGCCGGACTGATCTGTCTGGAAAGCTCTTCTTTTAACTTGGAAGAAAATGACATGGCTAGACCATCCTTTTCCGTATATTATCCTTATCGATGTCCCGGTGTTCGATCTTAATCCCAAATTCTTCCCTGGATTTAAATCTGTCATAAACAGACCTGGCAATGGTAACCGACCGGTGCTTGCCGCCTGTACATCCGATGGCAATAACCAGCTGGTTCTTTCCCTCCAGTACATAATTGGGAATCAGAAATTCCAGCATATCGTTAAGCTTGTCTAAAAACAGGGCAGCGGTCCCATGCTGCATCACATAGTCCCGCACTTCTTTTTCTTCTCCGGTTTTAGGCCGCAGATCTTCTGCATAGTAGGGATTTGGCAAAAACCTTACATCAAATACCAGATCCGCATCCGACGGAATCCCATACTTGAATCCAAAAGAAAGGATCGTGATATATAAATTCCGGTAGGATTCCCGGTTCACAAATATTTTTTCCAGCTCCTGCCTGAGTTCCTTTGTAAGAAGCCGGCTGGTATCGATGATAAAATCCGCTTCTTCCTTTAAAAACCCCAGCTTTACCCGTTCTTTTTCAATCCCGCTGTCGATCCTTCCGCCAGCCGCCAGGGGATGGGCTCTCCTGGTTTCCTTATAGCGCTTAATCAGTGTTTCGTCACCTGCATCAAGGTAGAGAATTTCAAAGGGTACCCGTTTTCTTGACCAATCATCAAAAATCCTGTTTAAAACCGATAAATCCTCTCCACTTCGGATATCAATCCCCATAGCTGCGTTCCGGATCCCTCCCTGATTGCTCAGGGTCAGCTCTGCGAACGTTTCAATCAGGGGAATGGGAAGATTATCCACGCAATAAAATCCCATATCCTCCAGCATCTTAAGCGCCTGGGTCTTTCCTGCGCCTGACATGCCTGTTACAATTACAAGCCTCACGTTGTTCTCCTTTGCACCGTTAAAACTTCCCCAGTGTCTTTACCTCCATCTCAAGAGCTACTCCGGAATTTTTTAACACCCTTTTTTTCACCTCTTCACACAGGTTTCTGATATCAGCCGCAGTTGCGCCGTCTTTGTTAATGACAAATCCGCAGTGCTTCTCCGAAACCTGGGCGCCGCCCAGGGAAAAACCTCTTAATCCGGCCTCCTCTATGAGCTTGCCGGCAAAATGCCCTTCCGGTCTCTTAAAGGTGCTTCCCGCACTTGGATATTCCAAAGGTTGTTTTTCCTTTCTCCTGCGGGCCAGTTCATCCATCCGGTTTTTAATTGAAACCTCATCTCCAGCCCTTAACCGGATCTTGGCTTCCAACACAACATACTGCTTTGGTATAATACAGCTGGCTCGGTATCCTAAAGAAAGCTGGTCAGCAGGCAGCTCCCTTACTTCTCCCTCCGGTGTCAATACTCTAACAGACCGGAGAACCTCCTTCATCTCCGAACCATAAGCTCCGGCGTTCATCACCACAGCTCCCCCTAGGGTGCCCGGTATCCCGGCTGCAAATTCAAAACCGGTTAAGGTCGCCCTATATGCTTCCAGTGCAATCCGAGCAAGCGGTGCTCCGGCTCCAGCTTTTAAAACCCCCGTCTCTTTATCCACCTGGCAGTGGTTTAAGCAGTCCATGGAAATGACCACTCCATCATAGCCTTCATCTCCAACCAGAAGATTACTTCCATTGCCTAGTATGAAAAAAGGCACCTCTTCCCGACGGCAAAGAGCCATAACAGCAGCAAGCTCTTTCTCATCTGCCGGAATAACAAAGCAGGCGGCAGGCCCCCCCACCCGGAATGAGGTATGCTTTCGCATCTCTTCCCCAACTTTTATATGGTCTTTATCAGCTGCACCAAGAAGTTTTTCATAAAATCCAGTCATCAGACACCTCAATCATCTTGTTTTCTTGAAAGGTTTGCCTGAACGCGGTTATATAATTCCTGAGCCGCGTTGTACCCCATCTTCTTTTGTCTGTAATTGACGGCAGCAGATTCAACAATAATGGCCAGATTACGTCCCGGACGCACCGGAATGGAATGGCATACCACCCGGTTTCCAAGGAATTCCGTATACTGGTCCTCGATTCCCATTCTGTCGTATTCCTTATCTCTATCCCAGTCCTCCAGTTTGATCACCATATCTATGGCCTGAGTATCCTTTACACTTTCCACGCCGAACAGCGTCTTGACATCAATGATGCCGATGCCCCTTAATTCAATGAAATGCCTGGTAATCTCCGGGGCGGTTCCAATCAGTGTCTCATCGCTTACCTTGCGGATTTCCACCACATCATCGGTGACAAGACGGTGGCCTCGTTTGATCAGTTCCAGAGCCGCCTCACTTTTTCCAATGCCGCTTTCTCCCATGATCAGTACACCTTCGCCGAATACGTCAACCAAAACCCCGTGAATGCTGATACAGGGTGCAAGCTTCACTTTAAGCCAGCGGATGATCTCCGCCATAAGATCGGAAGTGGTTTTATCTGATACAAGGCATGGTACGCCGTAATGGTTGCAAAACGCCAGCATATCTTCATCCGGACTCTGGCTCCGGCTGTATACCAGGCACGGAATCTGGCTGGATAAAAGCTTGTCGTACATCTCAAGCTTTCTGTCATGTTCCATCTGATGAATGTATTCCTGTTCCACATAACCGATGATCTGCACCCGCTCGTTGTCAAAATGGTCGTAAAATCCGGCTAACTGTAAAGCCGGACGATTGACATCCGGATGGCTGATCACAATTTTTTCCGCGTCAATCTCCGGAGTCATGTTCCGGAAATTCATCTTCTTTATCAAATCAGTAATAGCTACTCCATGCATGGCGCTCCTCTTTTCCATCTGTTTTTTTCATACTATCACAGATTTCGTCATTTGAAAAGCTATATGTGGAAGAACTCGTAAACGCTTTTCGCTGCCAGAGCATTCATACCCGGTACTTCGGAAAGCTCCTCCACGGTCGCTTCCTTTATGGCTTCCAGCCCTTTAAACCGGCGCATCAGCGCCTTTCTCCTGTTGGGGCCGATGCCAGGAATATCGTCAAGAATGGATTTTACCTGTCCCTTGCTTCTTAAACTTCTATGGTATTCGATGGCAAACCGGTGTGCTTCATCCTGGATCCTGGTGACCAGCTTAAATCCTTCGGAATGCCTGTCAATGGGAATTTCTACGTTATTATAGTAAAGCCCTCTTGTCCTGTGATTGTCATCCTTTACCATACCGCAGACAGGAATGGAAATATCCAGTTCCTTTAAAACCTCCAGGGCAATGTTTACCTGCCCCCGTCCTCCATCCATCATGATTAAGTCCGGGAAACGGGTAAAGCTTCCAAGCTCCTCATCCACGCCCTTTTCTTTTAAGCTTTCTGCTTCCTTAAGGCCATGGGAAAATCTTCTTGTGAGCACCTCATTCATGGAAGCATAATCATTGGCACCCTTGACCCATTTGATCTTAAACTTCCTGTAATCATTTCTTCTTGGTCTTCCATTTTCATAGACAATCATTGAGCCTACAGACTCAAAGCCGCTTATGTTGGAAATATCAAATGCCTCGATCCGCTTAATGCCGGAAAGACCGAGCCAGCCGCCTACCTCATTCATGGCGCCGATGGTACGAAGCTCTTCCCGCTTTATCTTTTCCTTATCCTGAGAAAGAACAAGTGCGGCATTTTTCTCCGCCAGTTCCACCAGGCGTTCCTTCTGGCCTTTCCGGGGAACTACGATTCTGACCTTCTGACCGCGCTTTGCAGAAAGCCATTCCCCTATGACGCTTTCATCCTCAAGATCGGTCTGCACCCACAGCTCTTTTGGAACAAAAGGAGTTCCTGCATAGAACTGTTTGACAAAACTGGTCAGGATCTGCTTGTTATCCTCTGCCGTTGCGATACTTACATGGAAATGCTCCCGGCCGATAAGCCTGCCTTCCCGGACAAAAAATACCTGAACCACGGCATCCTTTTCATCCTTTGACATGGCAATGATATCCCTGTCTTCCATGCCGCTGTCCGTGATCTTCTGCTTCTGGGAGATCTGCTTAACACTGTTTAACAGATCCCGGTACTCAATGGCCTTTTCATAATCCATTTCTTCCGATGCCGCCTGCATCTTCTCTTCCAGCATCTTAATTACAGGTCCATATTTTCCGCCTAAAAAGTCCAGGGCACGGTTTATGGATTTCCAGTAATCTTCCTTGCTGATATAATCCTGGCACGGGGCCGAACACTGCTTGATATGATAATTCAAGCAGGGGCGTTCCTTCCCGATGTCTCTTGGCAGATTCCGGTTGCAGGTTCTTATCTGATAAAGCTTATGGATCAGCTCAATGGTATCCTTTACCGCTCCGGCGCTTGTATACGGTCCAAAATACTTGCTTTTATCTTTTTTCATATCCCTGGAAAATAAGATCCTGGGATAGTCCTCGTAAACCGTTACCTTGATATAGGGATAGGTCTTATCATCCTTTAGCATGGTATTGTAACGGGGACGATGTTCCTTAATGAGATTGCATTCCAGCACAAGGGCTTCCAGCTCAGAGTCTGTTATAATGTATTCAAACCGGGCGATCCTCGACACCATTTGTTCGATTTTTGCCGTTTTATTTCTGCTGCTCTGAAAGTACTGCCTGACCCTGTTTTTTAAGCTGATGGCTTTTCCCACATAGATGATTTCGTCCCGCTTGTCGTGCATGATATACACGCCAGGCTGGGACGGCAGTTTTTTTAATTCTTCTTCTATATTAAATGACCTGTGGTCCACTGAAACAAATCACCTCAATCTTGATCCCTCGTATTTATTCTGCAGCTCCAGATACCTTTTCACTGCATAATATTTCTCCTCAGGTTCTGAATCCGGCCTTCCGATCTCCATTATCTCGCAGATTGCTAAAAGCTCTTCCGCAGAAAACCGGTCCTTCCGGTTCTCAAGAACCTCCAACTTCTCATGATACGTCCCGGCATCAAGAAATGCAAGGAGATTTTTATTTTCATGATGACAATCATCCGGGGGCAAGCTCTCCTGACTTTGGAGACTGGCTTCCGCCACAGGCTGTTCAGAACCGGTGTCCACCCGTTCAAACCTGCATTTCTGCTTTACATCCGGATACTTTTCATGGTCCACCTCACTGATAAACATGGACAACGGACGGGCATATGTTCCAAAGGATCCATATAACGCCTGATAAACAACCAACTCTTCTCCTGTTTCGGAATGAACCGCAACGGTTATCACCTGGTACATCTTGTCTTTAAAATGCCGGTAGAAATCTCCTGGTCTGGGTGCTCTGTCCATGGCTTTCCTCACTTCCTAATCCCTTAAGCCGCCTGTGGTCACAATGACAACATCGGGCTTGGGTCTGGTTTTCTTTTTATTTTCCTTCTCCTGTTCCGTCTCTGCTGCTGTGCTTCCTTCCAGGCTCTTTTCTGTCCTTACTTCTTTGCTTTCCGTCTGTACCTCGGTTGGTACTTCAGTTGGTACCTCGGTCGGTACCTCAGTTGATGCGGAAGAGGTCATTTCCGTTTCTCTTATTCTGGCAAGCTTTTCTGCCTCTTCTTTCGCCGCCTCCCGGCTTAAGAAGCCATCCCAGGTATACCGGTTGGATGCGCTCCAAAGAATCCACTCATCATAGCCTGCATCATAGACCGCCTGGATCTGGGCCCTTACTTCCTTAGCCCCGTAAGTAATATGGTGTTCCAGATAGGAAGCCGTAAAATCCTGGAGCCAGGGGCGGACAATGGCCTGTTGCTTCCCAGCCACTCTGGCAGTTTCCAGTTCCTTCCTGGACAGCTTTAAAGCGGCTCGTATGGTACGGTATGGCTCCATATCCGGATGATCGATTCCAAAGTTACCGTCACCGTAATGGGAAGGGTAAATCATGGGACAAATATAATCCAAGTGGCATGCCATCTCCTGATAGATCTGCCCTACTGCCTCTGCGTCCACCCTGCTTCCGATGATGGTGCCAAACACATCTGCTGAAACAAAAATATTGCGGGAAGACAGCTTGTCATATGCATACTGGATAAATTCCGTAATAATATCAGTTTTGGAACGGCCCCTGGTATCCTTTTCGTCAAATACCACCTGCTTCATGGTGCTGTCCGTGGAAAAACGGATGTAGTCAAACTGGACTTCATCAAAACCAACCTTGGAAGCTTCGGTTCCCACCTCCACCAGATAATCCCATACCTCTGTCCGGTAAGGGTTCACCCAGGCCAGTCCCTTGTTATCCCGGTATAAACTTCCGTCCTTGTTCTTAAGTGCCCATTCCGGCTTTTTCTCGGCCAGATAAGGATCCCTGAACGCCACCACCCGGGCAATGGTATAAAGCCCCCTGGCCTTTAACTGAGCCATGAGACTGTCAATATCTTTGATGTACTTTTCTGTGGCACCGATCTCATTAACCGTAGGTGCATCCGCCATGGCAAAGGTAATCCGTCCGTCATCATTCTTCACATCAATGACAACCGTATTAATCTCAGTACCCTGGATCTTGTCCAATATTGCCTGGAGCCCTTCAGAGCCGGCCATATATCCGGAAATATAGATTCCCTTTACCTTTACCGGCTTCTTTCCCGGTTTTGCGGAAACTTCAACAGGAAGCTTCTCAGCCTCTGCCTCTGTGCTCTGCTCGGATTCCTCTGTACTCTGCTGAGATTCTTCTGTTTTGTTGTCTTTCTCTGGGGGGTCGGAAATTCCTTTGTACCTGCTGCATCCGGAGGTCACCAACGAGAATGCAATCACTGCCAAAAGCCATCTTTTCATAATACTCCTGTTCACTTTCTTTATGGTTTCAGGTGTTGAATGTAATAAATATTTAACATTTTACCACAATTTGTAAAATTTTCCAATAAAAATTACATTTTCCGGATGCAGCCCTATTCTTTTAGCCTCTTATTTCATAAGCTATGTACTCTTTATCCAAATAATTCCCCACTTTTTCTTTGTATGATCTGCCTCTGTTTTCAGCCGTTCTGACTGCTCTCCCGGCAGAAACAGGAAAGCTCATGGTCATTGACCACACCAATTGCCTGAAGATAGGAATAGATGGTAACAGAACCTACAAAGGCCATTCCCCTCTTCTTTAAATCTTTCGAAACCTGGTCGGACAGCTCCGTTTTAACTGGGAAGTTGTCATCCTGATTGATAATGACTTCCCTGTTTGTGAATCCCCATAGATACTCGGAAAAAGAGCCGAACTCCCGCTGGATCTCCAGAAATGCACGGGAATTTTTTACTGCAGCTTCTATTTTTTTCCGGTTTCTTATAATGCCGGTATTCTCCATTAAGCTATTTATTTTCTCCTCACCGTAGCATGCCACCTTTTCCACATCAAAGCCATCAAAGGCTTCCCGGAAGGATTCTCTCTTTCTCAGTATGGTGATCCAGGAAAGACCTGCCTGAAAGGTTTCCAAAAGGAACATCTCATAAAGCTTTTTATCATCATAAACAGGAACTCCCCACTCTTCGTCGTGATATTTCACATAAACCGGAGAGGATTCATCCACCCAAAAGCATCGTTTTTTCTCCATTTATCTTGCAAGCACCTCCGCTCCTTCTTCCGTGATCAAAACAGTATATTCCCACTGGGCAGACAGGCTTCCATCCTTTGTATAGATGGTCCAGCCGTCATTGTCATCCTGTACTACATCGGCTTTTCCGGCATTTACCATTGGCTCAATGGTAAATATCATCCCTGGTACAAGAAGCATGTCGGTTCCCCTTGTGCCGATGTGGCTGACCCATGGCTCCTCATGGAAATCCACGCCCACGCCGTGTCCGCCGATTTCCCGCACTACCGTAAAGCCATTGGCATAGATATGTTCCGAAATAGCTGCTCCGATATCTCCCAGATGGCCCCATGCCCTGGCTTCCTTCACAGCCAGATCCACACTCTCCTTTGTGACACGGACAAGTCTTAATGCCTCATCCGACACATTGCCGACGCAGAACATTCTGGAGGCATCGGCGTAGAAACCGTCAACAATGGTGGTCGCATCCACATTGACAATATCCCCATCCTTTAAGATCCGGTTAGAATCCGGGATTCCGTGGCATACTACCTCATTGATGGATATGCACACACTTTTGGGATACCCCTCAAAATTAAGGGTAGCAGGGATTCCTCCCATTTTGATAGTATTCTCGTGTACCAGTGTATTGATATCTTCCGTACTGATGCCTGGCTTTATCATCTCACCCACCAGATCAAGAATCCTGTTGTTTACAATTCCTGCACGGCGGACTCCTTCAATCTGAGCCGGCGTTTTTATCATATAGTGCTCTGGAACTTCATCTCCCATGACCGCATAGTTTTCAAGCTTTTGGTCAAAGGGCAGATGACAGTTTTTGTATTTTTTTCCGCTACCGCACCAGCATGCATCATTTCTTCCTATTTTAAACATTTCCATCCTCCTTCTTACTACAACGTTTTAACACGTTTAAGGCCGGTTGTAAAGGGTTTCAGGAAAAAGAAGGGGATAGGAAAAAATCCGTGGTAATTTCATAATTTATATGATACAATTTATAAGTACTATGGTCAAAAAGTTCGTGTATGCGTTATGGTTCAACCATGCCATTCTTAATTTGGCGGATAAAACATATTTCCGAAAGGTATATGTATTTGCCGCCAAATTATTCATGTTGGGCGTCTGCCCTCTGGAAATAATTACACAATTGTTTCTGCATGACTGAACTGTAAGCACACATCATGGAGGGACAAATGAAATTCGGATTTGATAACAATAAGTATTTAACCATGCAGTCAGAACACATCAGGGAACGGATCAGCCAGTTTGGCGACAAGCTTTATCTGGAATTCGGCGGCAAGCTGTTTGATGATTATCACGCTTCCAGGGTGCTCCCAGGGTTTGAACCTGACAGCAAGCTCCGCATGCTGATGCAGCTGTCAGACCAGGCAGAAATCGTGATCGCTATCAACGCTGCGGATATTGAGAAGAATAAAATCCGCCATGATCTGGGCATCACTTATGATGTGGATGTCTTACGACTGATCCAGTCCTTTACGGATAAAGGGCTTTATGTGGGAAGCGTTGTTATCACACAGTATTCCGGCCAGAAGGCCGCTGACCTATTTAAAAGTAAGTTGGAGAAAATGGGAATTAAAGTATACCGCCACTATATCATTGACGGTTATCCAAGCAATGTTTCTCTTATTGTCAGCGACGAAGGATATGGCAGGAATGATTATATAGAAACAACAAAGCCCCTTGTTATTATTACTGCACCAGGACCTGGAAGCGGAAAGATGGCAACCTGCTTATCCCAGCTTTACCACGAGAACAAGCGGGGGATCAAGGCAGGGTATGCGAAATTTGAGACATTCCCCATCTGGAATATCTCCTTAAAGCATCCGGTAAACTTAGCCTACGAGGCCGCTACCGCAGACTTAAACGATGTAAATATGATCGATCCTTTTCATCTGGAGGCCTATGGAAAGACCACCGTTAATTACAACCGTGATGTAGAGATCTTTCCGGTATTAAGTGCTATCTTTGAGGGAATCTACGGAGAATGCCCTTATAAATCCCCCACTGACATGGGTGTAAATATGGTCGGCTTCTGCATGGTGGATGATGAAGTATGCAGGGAAGCTTCCTTGCAGGAAATCATCAGGCGTTATTACCAGGCCCTTTCCCGTCTGGCAAGGGATATGGGTTCCAAAGATGAGGTCTATAAAATCGAGCTTCTCATGAAGCAGGCAAAAATAACTGCTGACATGAGAAAGGTTGTGAATGCCGCCAACAAGCTGGCCGAAGTAAAAGGCTCTCCGGCTGCTGCCCTTGAATTAGAGGACGGAACCATTGTCACAGGAAAAACGACCAACTTATTAGGTGCATCTGCTGCTCTCCTATTAAATACAGTCAAGGTTTTAGGAGATATTCCTCATGACATCCATCTGATTTCTCCATCTGCCATTGAACCGATTCAGAAATTAAAGATCAACTATCTGGGCAGCAAAAATCCCAGACTCCATACGGATGAGGTTCTAATTGCGTTGTCCGCCAGTGCTGCAACCGATCCCAATGCTCAGATTGCCCTGGAACAGCTTCCGAAATTAAAGGGGTGTGACGCCCATACTTCGGTACTGCTTTCCGATGTGGATGTTAAGGTGTTTAAGAAATTGGGTGTAAATCTGACCTGTGAACCTATTTATGAAGAGAAGAAAATCTACCATTAATTAGGAAGATAACTTCCTATTGAAAAAGCAAGGATTCCATATCCTTGCTTTTTCGATGTAAGTCTATCTGCTTTTTATGTTTTTACTTTTATACTGGTTAATATTGTTTAGAATTTCATCTCTTACCTTTGCATAATAAACAACATGTTCTATAGTCTCTTTTACTTCATTTATTCCTAAGTCCTGTTCTTCTTTTGTGTCGCATTCAATCATTAATGCCCTTTTTATATTAAATTCTAACCATTCAAGTCTTCCAAAATTACAATAATAAACAGTTTCCCAATCAATATTGGTATCTAGTGTTGTATTCCTAAAATAAGAATTGAAAAAGGAATTAAACAAATCGTAATGGATATTACATTTTTCATAACCAGACCAGCATAATGCAAGCTCAAACAATTCTAAATATGGATTAGAATATCCCAGGCACTCTAAATCAATTATTTTATAATCGTCTTTTATCCATAATACATTTTTACTATCCATATCATTGTGACAGATACTTAATACCTTAGGCATACTTTTTATTGCCTTATTACCACAATTCATACTTTCATTTAAAATTTCAACTTTATCTTGCAGCAAAACATAGATTGGTGAATTTACTTTCTTTGCTGACTCAATATATTTATTAAAATCCACTCCACATGAATTTCATTCCTTATAAATTCATTATTCTTTAAATCGATATTGTGGATATTGGATAAAGCTTCTCCTATTTTATTACAATTAATTTCTTTTATCTCATTATTTTTTAATGATTTTCCATCATACCAATTATATACATAAAAATATTGTCCGTTTAATTCCTGCATTTTCTTTTTGTTATAAATCAAAGAGTATATTGCCGGAATATTATTTTGTTTTAATTTTTCTTCAATAATATCCGCTTGATTATAGTTATTCATAGCGGTAGCTCTGCTCATAATGTTAGGATTTAATAAATTGATGATATAGTTTCCCTTATCAGTGCTAATTTTGTACATCTTATGTGTAAGACCACCTGTAACCTTTTCAGGTTCCGAAATCATTTTACCCATGTTAAAACTTATTAAAATCGTTTCAAAGAATTCTTTTAAATTCATGCGAATATTCCTCTTATAAAGATTGTACCTTGCAGTTGATAGGGTCACCATACATGGAGTCAGATAACCGGCAAATGAAACCATTATTGAATCTTCTCTTACGGCTCAAATTTACATACATTTCCCTCTTTTATAACAAATGAAATCTTCTCCATGCTTGTAATATCATACCATGGGCTTACTTCTGCAGCAACTACATCCGCAAAGGATCCCGGCTTTATGCAGCCTGCCTTTCCTGAAAAGCCCATCATCTTTGCAGGAGTTATCGTTGCGGACAACAGTCGTTCCTTAGCGTTGAAATCCCCATATTTCTGCGCAAATTCTTCCACCTCTTTCTATGACTATTGTTATAGGTTCCGTCATCCGTGCCAACAGCAATCTTCACACCTGCCTTCCGGCACTTTTTCAATTCTCTCCATGACGCACTACGCACATCATGGCTTTTTCCATTTCTCCTTAGTCAATCCGCCAGCTGATCCCATCTCGATGATTTTGGTTGCTGCAATAATCGTTGGTACCAGATAAAACCATGCTTCACCAACATTTCAATGCACTCATCAGCCATCATCATGCCGTGCTCGATGGAGGTGATTCCGCGGCGAATCGCCATCTTTATCCCATCTGTCACATAGGCATGGGCGGTTGAAATGCGCCCTTTACTATTTGCCACTGTGGAATGGCTCTTATCTGCAATGCTCCAGATCAGTCATATCAAATCTCGTGAAGCACTTCTTCCCGCATTTCATAGAAAAAATTGATTCCAACCAATTAGTCTACTAAGATTATCAAACATTTAGCAAAAAAATGATGCTAAAAACGTATTCTTCATATATTCCCGACTTAATCAATGTTGGTCTACTTAATTAACAGAAGTCATAAAACCTTGTCCTTTAGCTGGATTTACTCCTGAGTTTATGATGGAAGGTCTTTAACTTATAGTCTGACAAACTTGTCTTTCAACTCATATGATACATTATAAAGCGGTGAAAAACCCTTTATATTATGATTTTAGCCTTGTTAAAGAAGGTTTAAGAAAGTACTCGCAAATCACACCTTAACAGAAGGGAGTTATAATGAATAACTGTAGAAATAGCGACGATTTTTGTTGTTTTGATAGATGCTGTTGTTGCAGACCTAAATGCCGCCAGGGCCCGACTGGACCGACTGGACCGACTGGGCCTACCGGACCGACTGGACCTAGAGGCTTACAGGGACCGACTGGACCTAGAGGCTTACAGGGACCGACTGGACCTACTGGACCGACCGGCGCTCAGGGGCCGACTGGACCGACCGGGGCTACTGGCGCCCAGGGACCGACTGGACCGACCGGGGCTACTGGACCGACTGGACCTCAAGGACCGACTGGACCGACTGGCGCTACCGGTGCCCAGGGACCGACTGGACCGACCGGACCGACCGGGGCTACTGGCGCTCAGGGACCTATTGGACCGACCGGGGCTACTGGCGCCCAGGGACCAACTGGACCGACTGGCGCTACCGGTGCCCAGGGACCGACTGGACCTACTGGACCTCAGGGACCTACTGGACCGACCGGGGCTACCGGCGCTCAGGGACCTACTGGACCTACCGGGGCTACTGGCGCCCAGGGACCTACTGGACCTACCGGGGCTACTGGCGCTCAGGGACCTACCGGACCTACCGGGGCTACTGGCGCCCAGGGACCTACTGGACCTCAGGGACCTACTGGACCGACCGGCACTACTGGCGCCCAAGGACCGACTGGACCTACTGGACCTCAGGGACCTACTGGACCGACTGGCGCTACCGGTGCCCAGGGACCTACTGGACCTACTGGGGCTACCGGTGCCCAGGGACCTACTGGACCGACCGGGGCTACTGGCGCTCAGGGACCTACTGGACCGACCGGGGCTACTGGCGCCCAGGGACCTACTGGACCGACAGGGGCTACTGGCACCCAGGGACCTACTGGACCTACTGGACCTCAGGGACCTACTGGACCGACCGGGGCTACTGGCGCTCAGGGACCTACTGGACCGACCGGAGCTACTGGCGCCCAGGGACCTACTGGACCTACTGGCGCGACTGGACCTCAGGGACCTACTGGACCTACTGGCGCTACCGGCGCTCAGGGACCGACCGGACCGACCGGGGCTACCGGCACTCAGGGTCCGACTGGACCTACTGGTGTCCAAGGACCGACTGGACCTCAGGGGCCTCAGGGACCACAAGGTATTGAAGGATCTGTTGGACCTACTGGACCTATTGGATCTACCGGACCTACCGGGCCTACTGGGCCTACTGGCTCTACCGGCGCTACTGGTGCCCAGGGACCGACTGGACCGACTGGACCACAGGGACCACAAGGACCACAAGGTATTGAAGGACCTGTAGGACCTACCGGACCTACTGGTGCTACTGGTGCCCAAGGACCTACTGGACCTACTGGTGCTACTGGTACCCAAGGACCTACTGGACCTACTGGTGCTACTGGTACCCAGGGACCGACTGGACCTACTGGTGCTACTGGTACCCAGGGACCTACTGGACCTACTGGTGCAACCGGACCTACCGGACCGACTGGCCCTACTGGCGCTACTGGTGCCCAGGGACCTACTGGACCTCAGGGACCTCAGGGACCACAAGGTATTGAAGGACCTGTTGGACCTACTGGACCGACTGGTGCTACCGGTGCCCAAGGACCTACCGGGCCTACTGGCTCTACCGGCGCTACTGGTGCCCAGGGACCTACTGGACCTACTGGACCACAGGGACCTCAGGGACCACAAGGTATTGAAGGACCTGTTGGACCTACCGGACCTACTGGTGCTACAGGGGCCCAAGGACCTACCGGGCCTACTGGACCTACTGGCGCTACTGGTGCCCAGGGACCTACCGGACCTACCGGACCTCAGGGACCTCTGGGGCCACAAGGTATTGAAGGACCTGTTGGACCTACTGGACCTACTGGTGCTACAGGGGCTCAAGGACCTACCGGGCCTACTGGCTCTACCGGCGCTACTGGTGCCCAGGGACCGACTGGCCCTACTGGACCACAAGGGCCTCAGGGACCACAAGGTATTGAAGGACCTGTTGGACCTACCGGACCTACTGGTGCTACAGGGGCCCAAGGACCTACTGGACCTACTGGCTCTACCGGCGCTACTGGTGCCCAGGGACCTACCGGACCTACTGGACCTCAGGGACCTCTGGGACCACAAGGTATCGAAGGACCTGTTGGACCTACCGGACCGACTGGTGCCCAAGGACCGACTGGACCGACTGGCTCTACCGGTACTACTGGTGCCCAGGGACCGACTGGACCGACTGGACCTCAAGGACCTCAGGGACCACAAGGAATTGAAGGATCTGTTGGACCCACTGGACCTACTGGGCCTACTGGCTCTACTGGACCGACTGGGCCTCAGGGATCAGAAGGACCTCAGGGACCACAAGGAATTGAGGGACCTGTTGGACCTACAGGACCGACTGGATCTACAGGACCGACTGGACCTACTGGGCCAACCGGCGCCAGCGGCGCCATTCCAACCGCGTTTTTTAATGCCAATCTCTCCGCTTCCGGAAGCTTTATTGATGTGCCGGTGGAGAATGTCATTTATCATTTACAATTTAGCACTGCCACGCAGTTGACGTTATTTTTAATGCCAGCCACTGTACCTGTACTAATAGATTTGAAACGTTCCAGCCAATTTGACACAACTGGAGTTGATGCGTTTACCAGAGATAATTTTACGCTTTCAGCTAGCTTAGATATTGATACCATCGTGTTCAATTCGTCCAGGGAAATGCATAGAACCTGGCTGCGGCAGCAGAATCCTGTTACCGGCTTATGGTCCTTGCACGAAATAGACCTTTTCGCTTCCAATGGCAGCGCTAGAGTCACCATTTGGATATACCAAATCTTCACGAATGTAAGCCTTTGATAAAGATTATTAGGTATGCTTAATTATTAATGGTCCCATTACCCCAGCAGTACAGTCTGGGATTTATAACCATCGGTGGCACTCAGGCGCAAAGCTTGCCTTTCTTCTATTCAGGAGGCCTGTTTATTCAGTAAAAAAGTCAAACGGAAGGAATATACCCTTATTTAATAATAGTAAAAGTCTCCATCACCCATAAACGGTTGGTAAAACGAATGGTAATAAGCCTTTATAGTCAGGCCAGCATTTTTAGATGCTGGCCTTCACTTTGTTCAAACCAGTATACTTTTGACTCGCTGAAGCTTCCGAAAGCACATCTATTGTTTTTACCCTTGAAATTTCTTATTATGATACTTAATTTAAATTACTTGTTGAAATATCTTCTCCTTTTTAAATTCCCAGGGACTCATTACTGGCAGCCGCTGCAAACGCATCTTAGTGTCAAACTGCTTATGGCGGCGCCTTAACGACCAGCCATTCCCTTTGATTGAATGATAAGTTTCAAAAAGACAGAACGACGGCGGGGACAGAGCTTAATCCTGTTCCCTATTATCGACAGCGCAATGTGGACAAGATATTAGGGTCAATTTACTTTTTAGTCCTTTCATTCTTTTCATAGCCTTCTCATAATCTTCTCATTTTACGGCTTTCTAAACAAACCGTTAAGTGAGAAGGTAAATTCGTGATTTTTCTACTCCCTTGATTTTGCAGGACTGAAATCATGTTTTACCAGTTTACGGGTTACTTAAATAGCGTTATAATGCATTTATAGAGGTCTGTTTCCATGAGTGCAAGCATGGTAAACAGGCATCTGGCTTAGCGTGCAAGACTAAATTCCACATACCTTTTTCGTGCAGGATTAAATTCGGCAGTGGATTCCGTCTTGTATATAGGTTTATTTTTTGAATAAGGAAGGCTTCAGTGAGACCTCATCTGCAGGGATTTCCCTGAGCTTAAGGAGTTTATGGAGCTTGTTATTCAAAAGAAGCTGGGACAGCCTGAACGGAGTGCAACTGTTCAGGCTGTCCCTCGCTTCGCTATTGATGTGGTTCATTAGTTTTATGGCATCAGCCTGTGTGTATGGATCCAGACTTTCGCCTTTGGGAATCACATAACGTATATATTCATGATTCTTTTCTATCATGCCTTTCTGCCAGGAACTGTTCGGATTACAGTAAAAAATCTTTGTGCGGATTTGGCCATTTCTATCACACTCCAGACGGGAAGGGAACTGGAATTCAGTTCCATTGTCGGTAAGAATAACCGGAAACAGTTCCCGAAAGGTTTCTATACCAAGCTTTTTCGTCAACTGATCAAATACTCCAATGACATGATCCTGGGTCTTTTCTTCCAAAACAAAAATCAGCATAAGAGAGCAGTTCCGAAAGAACATCGTCATAAAGGCCTGTTTGCTGTTATCTCGTCCACCTTCCACTGTGTCCATTTCCACAATCGGAATCATAGGATTTTCCTGTATGTATTTCTGAAAATCTTCATAGGTTCTGCCAATACGAAATTCCTTAGCAGCAAGGCTTATCCTTGTACCTGTTTTCCTTGGTTTACATTTATAACGCACTTTACGCCTTAGATCTATATTCCTGGCGGTAAATACACCCTGCTCAATGTAACTGTAAAGAGTTTTACGACTACAGGGAATCTCATGCCCATGAAAGGCATAGATATGGGCCAAGGATTGACCCTGCTTTAACAAAGGTGAAATTAAATCATCCAGCATTGCGATATCGGCAGGATTTTGGTTGATGCCTAAACGGCAGGATACAAGCAGTTCCTGATATGACTTATCCGCATTTTGGGCGATATAGAATGCTTTATGCTTATTACACCGTTTGCTTTTAGGGCAGCTATTGCAGACATAAGGAGCTTTTCGGACGGAAGGACATTGTGGTTCTTTGTATTCAGGACAAAGATAAGAACATTTAACAACCTGCAGTTTTACATCAAAACAGGATTTGCACATTTTCACACAATCCTTTTCATCACAGAGGAACCGCATGGTACATTCTTTGAACAGAGCACACCGGGACGGCTTTTGGGGATCAGCGTCATAAGGCTGAAAAGTGCGGTATTTCTTCACTTCTTTTGTGATGGTGCTTGGATGTTTATCCAGCTTCCTTGCAATGGCAGCGAAGGAAAGTCCCTCATTCAAGCCCTTTTCGATATGGATACGTTGACTGGTAGAAAGATGCTTCTGGTCATATACTTTTTTCTTGGGCATAATAGACCTCCTTTATCGGAGGAATCCACCATCTTTACCATACCATATATCGTGTAAGACTAAAATCCTCTAACACGAATTTAATAGGTGAATCACGAATTCACTTTAACATTTAACAGCTTTCTAAACAAACAACGATTGACTTAAAGTTAACATTAAGGTTTATAATTATCACAAGCATTACCAATGAGCATATCAAAATACTTTAGAGGAAACGGGAAACATGATGACTATGGCAGCCTGCCTATGCTGTTTGCTTAAGGCGGTGTAGTGTACAGCTTAAATCCAGCAGAGCAGCCTGATTAGGAGTTGCTTTATGATAGCGGCCCCTCATATCCGAAAGGAGGAATCTATATGCAATATAACAATTTGCCCGGAACAAGTATTAAAGTTTCATTACTAAGCCTTGGCACAATGATGTTCGGCGCTCAGACCAGCGAAGCTGACAGTCTCGCCATCATGGATTTTGCCTGCGGTCAAGGTGTAAACTTTTGGGACACTGCCAATGTGTACAATCAGGGCGAAAGCGAACGCATCGTCGGCAAGGCCTTAAGAGGACGGCGCGATAAAATCATTCTCGCCACGAAAGTCAACGGCCAGATGGGCGAAAACCCGAATGACAGGGGCCTTTCGCGCCGGAATATTGTCTCCGCTGTGGATGCCAGCTTAAAGCGCCTGAATACGGATTATATTGACCTCTATTATATGCACGCCCCAGATTACGAAACAAAGATTGAGGAAACTCTGGAGACAATGACTGGTCTTGTTAAGGCTGGAAAGGTCCGCTATATCGGTGTAAGTAATTTTGCCGCCTGGCAGATCGCCGATATGCTGGCTATCTGCGATAAACGGGGATACATCGCACCGGTCATCACGCAGAACGTATACAACCTCATTACGCGCGGCGTAGAGACGGAGCTCATTCCATTTTTGCAGGCGCATGAACTTGGAATGGCAGTATACAACCCTATCGCAGGCGGACTTCTGGCCGGAAAACATAAGCCAGGCGCCCCGGCAGAAAATACCCGTTTCGCAAACAGTGAAGCCTATTATAAACGCTACTGGTCAGATGAGAATTTTGCAGCTGTTGAAAAGCTGACAGAAATCGCTTCAGAGAATGGTATGAGTATACTAGAACTTTCCATGAAATGGTGTGCAAACCGCGCCAAAGTCACCAGCGTGATCAGCGGTGTCAGCAAGCTCTCACAGTTAGAACAGAATATAACTTCACTGGAGGGAGCCGCGCTTCATGATGACGTGCTGCAGGCTTGTGATGCTGTATGGCATTCCCTGGCGGGTACACGCTTTGGATACAATCGATAACAAATAAAAACGGAAAAGTAATAAGCTTAGTAACATATTTTAATCACTTATAGAAAGAGGATTTATATATGAAAAAAATAGTGATAACCGGAACCGCGGGCCTTCTTGGCCCCTACGTAGTTAAGCATTTTTTAGAGCAGGGATATGAGGTTCTGAGTGTAGACAAAGTAAAGCCGGCCGAGACTTTGACACGTCATATGACGGCTGACTTAACCAACCTGGGCGAATGTTATGGAATCTTAGATGGCGCATATGCTGTGATCCACCTTGCTGCAATCCCTACAGCATACATTTTCCCCAATGAGGTAACATTTCAAAATAATGTAATGGCCACTTATAATATTCTCGAAGCGGCGGCAGGATTAGGAATCACAAAAGCTGTTATTGCCTCCAGCGAATGTACTTATGGGATCTGCAACTCCCGCCAGGGTTTGACACCTGTTTATGTTCCCGTAGATGAAGAACACCCTGCACTTCCTGAAGACAGCTATGGCCTTGGAAAAATAGTTGGAGAAACAATTGCTGACGCGATTAACCGCCGCTGCGGAATGCAGATTATCTCGTTTCGAATCGGCAATATTATAAGCAAAGAGAAATATTTGAACTTCTCCGGTTTTATACATAATTCTGAGAAACGCAAACAACTTATGTGGAATTATATTGACGCTCGTGACATCGCTGTGGCATGCCGCCTTGCTATCGAAAAAGATGGACTCGGTTCTATCGTAATGAATCTTGCCGCTGATGATAACTGTATGGACATCAAAAGCTGTGATCTGATGAAAGCTGAATATCCAAACGTGACTGACATTCGTACTCCAATTGATGAATATCAGACCTTATATTCCAATGAAAAAGCAAAAAAGATCCTGGGTTGGAAGCCTGTTCATTTCTGGAGAGAAAATATACCTCAAGAATAATACGTAAGCAATGGCAAAAAAAAATTTTATGGTACTATATTTATAATAAGTAAAGCTTACAAATGCTAATCTTTTTAGTATTTGCAAGCTTTCAGACTTATAACCCGTCATTCCAGACTGTTATGAAATTAGGAATTTAACCGCTTGTATTATGCTTTATTCAGAATCTCATTTTAATTACAAATAAAAAAAATAATATAACAGGTAATCCTATAATCGTAGATAGTATTGTGATTGTAGTACGTACTTTTTTCTCATCTCGTACTAGGAGTATTGAAAACTTATAGCCTAAAATACCTATCCAGCCACCCAGACAGTTTAGAATTACATCGTCAATGTCTGATGCTCCGATGCCAAAAAGCCCCTGAATGATCTCAACCAATAAACTCACTAAAAATATAAACAGCAAATTGTTCATTACTCTTTTATCATTTTTAAATAATGGTAAATATATACCAAAGGGAACAAAAATAGCTACATTGCCAACCACATTACCAAAAGCAAATCTTTTTAGATTCTCAGAACCACCAGATATATATTCCATTATACTATGAAAAGGAATGAGGTTAATTGACCTGCCTATAGTCCTTTGACTATGAAATAACTCCAAAAGCGAAACTCTTGATAGGAACAGTATTTTAATTAACAAAAGTATATAACAAATGAAAACACCATATAAAAAGACTGTTTCAATTCGCTCTCGCTTATTCATAAGACCTCCATTTTCATTTTATCCAACTCTGCTTACTCTCTGACATTCCGTTTATTAATAATCCGCAGTTTAAGTTCCCACCTTGCTCATTATCTATGCCATTGCTTCCTCAATATATTTGTCAATCAAATCATAAATCCACGATTTTAACGGAGAAAAATCGAATTCCCATTCTGATGCGAGTCTGGTATTTAAGCTGTAATCCGGTGCACCGTTGTAAGGACCGTTATCTCCCGCTTTCGATAAAGCAGCTCGTCTGCCGGTCTTTCCTTCAACATATGCAATTATCTCTCGGAGAGATATTGTTCCCGTACTGCTGCCGTTGACTGGGCCTGTACATTCTTGCTCCGCCAGGAAAGCCAGAAACCGGCCCGCTTCATTTGAACTGACAAATTCCATCTGTGCGTCAATATTGTCAATAAACATGGGAATCCCCTTAACAACATGTTCGATATAGAAATACAATCGTTTTGTATAGTCATCGGTACCAATGACAAAAGGAAATCTGACGGCTGCGCTGTTTTGTGATGGATAAGCTTGAAATAAAGCGCACTCTGCGAGCCTTTTCACCTCACCATATGGATAATCCGTTCTATTGCACCATTTTAACGGCTTTTCATGAGGATTGAAGTCGCTTTCCATTGTGTTGACATGGAGATCATCATATACAGACATGGAGGAGGTCATTACATAGCGCTTGCATTTTATAGAGTCCAGCGCATATTTTACGTCATTGGGACAATAGGCAATATTGTCGCATACCACATCAAACGTCTTGTTGCTAAATACTTCCTCCATATTTTTGGCAGAGCTGCGTTCAACAACTAATCTTCGTACGCTGTTCCCGTAAGTATCTTTTGTCATTCCCCTTGTTGCAATCGTAACATTATGTCCTTTTTTGATGAGTTCTTCAACCATATGTATGCCAAAGTATTTTGTCCCGCCCAAAACTAAAATTTCCATTTTGCTCTCCGATCCGCCATATTTTATAAATGGTCTGTACTTCAAATTCCGATTTAATAAAGTATACCATACATCGGTATAGAAATATAGCGGCGAATTCCCTTTCACTGCTTATTCATCTGTCGGATCAGGATTTCCTCCAAAGCCTGAATTTCCTAATTATAAACGTTTCTAGATAAGAATATTAAATATTATATTTTTCCGGAATTATATTGTTCTCAAACTAATTTTTCTTGTACTCAATTGAATTTATATGGATTGTAAAGAAATGGTTGACAAATTGATACCGGGGACATATACTAGAACAGGTTAATGAATAATTTGACCGTTTCGGTAGGTGAGGCTACCGCAGGGATACGGGTTGCTGCCGCAAAATAGTGGAAACACTATGAGAAGGTGAACAGTCCATGTCGAAAACAAGGCATGGAATAATGCAATTACATTGCCCTGCGAAGCTAAAGCTTGAACGATGGCGGGAAACGCTTTACATACTACAGTCAGGCGTTTTTATAGGGATGTTATCCTCTGTCGTCGTTTTAATATGACGGCAGGGGATTTTTATATTTGGAGGTGAGGACATGGACGACGGAAGTAGTAAGCGTATATACGATGGACAGGATGATACCGCTTGTGACATAAGTGCGCTTTTTTTGTGTGCTCATGCCCAAAACCAGTGCTTTAGGCAAAGGCTTTTATAGGCCACAACTCCTATTGCTGCTTTGCGTGTTGTCCATCGTTAGGTTTGAAAAAACAGACGATGGTTTTTTTATGCCCTTTTTTAACAAAAAAACTCTCCCTAATGGGGTTTATATAAATACTACTAAAACAAGCGAGGTGAACGAAATGGAAACCGGAAGTAAATGCGGCCCTGATCCTGACGGGCGAAACCGAAGGCCTGAGCCGGAATGGAACCCTTTTTCCATTTCGGCGGCCTGAATATAGACGAGGCTCATCAGTGTATGGGCTGTGCTTCCTCACATCTTACAAAAACTAAAATGGAGGTGCAGACCAATGCAAAAAGTAAAAAACAATTTAGAAACGTTAAAAGTAACCCAGGACATGGTACGCCGCGACGAGATCGCGACCAGGTTAAAATCTGCCGCCGCTGCTAAAACGGATGTACTGTTTAACAATCTCAACACGACTCCGGAAGGACTCAGTGAGGATCTTGTGGATGCTTCCCGTGAACAGTTCGGCGACAATAAAGTTACCCACGGAAAAAAAGTATCCCTGCCCAAGCGCATCGCCGAGGCGTTCATCAATCCTTTTACCGCCATCCTCATCGGGCTGACGGCGGTGTCAGCATTCACCGACATCATTCTCGCAGATCCGGGAGAAGCAGATCCGCTGACTGTTGTGATTATCATGACAATGGTGCTGATTTCCGGGATTCTGCGCTTCGTGCAGGAAACAAGAAGCGGCAACGCCGCTGATAAACTTTTAAAAATGATCAAGACGACCACAAACGTCCGGAGGTTGGAGACTGGCAACGCGGAAATACCGCTGGAAGAAGTCGTTGTGGGCGATATTGTCCACCTGGCTGCGGGAGACATGATTCCCGCCGACATGCGGATTATCCAGGCCAAAGATTTGTTTGTCAGCCAGTCGGCACTGACTGGCGAAAGTGCGGCAGTAGAAAAAATTCCAGGGGCCGTGAGTGTGGAACACGATACATTGGCAGAGTATCCGAACCTGGCCTTTATGGGAACAAACGTCATCAGCGGTAGCGCGGCAGGTGTGGTTGTTGCAACGGGTGATGACACGATATTCGGAGATATGGCAAAGAATGTCAGTGATAAACCTGTGCAGACCAACTTTGAAAAAGGCGTTAACTCTGTATCATGGCTGCTCATCCGCTTCATGCTGGTCATGGTGCCCATCGTGTTGTTCATCAACGGTTTCACCAAAGGTGACTGGATGCAGGCAACCCTGTTTGCCCTGTCAATAGCGGTAGGCCTGACGCCGGAGATGCTGCCGATGATTGTTACCACCTGCCTTGCCAAAGGCGCAGTGGCTATGTCAAAGGAAAAGACAATCATCAAGAACTTAAATTCGATCCAGAATCTTGGCTCCATCGACATTCTTTGTACTGACAAGACCGGAACCCTGACCCAGGATAAAGTGGCACTGCAATACCACTTGAATATCCACGGGGAGGAAGATGCCCGCGTATTGCGCCATGCCTTTTTAAACAGCTACTACCAGACAGGACTGAAAAATCTCATGGATGTCGCCGTCATTGAGCGCACCCTGGAAGAGCAGAAAACGGTAGCGGAACTTCGCGGCCTTACCGATCAGTTTACCAAGGTTGATGAAATCCCCTTCGACTTTGAGCGCCGCCGCATGAGCGTAGTGGTGAAAAACGGCAAGACACAGATGATCACCAAGGGCGCGGTGGAGGAAATGCTGTCGGTTTGCAGTTATGCCGAGTATGAGGGAAAGGTGATGCCGCTGACCGACGACATCAAGACATATATCCTTAAAAAGGTAAATGATTTAAATGAGGATGGAATGCGGGTTATCGCCGTTGCGCAAAAGACCAATCCCTCTCCCGTAGGCACGTTTTCCGTGGCCGACGAATCGGATATGGTGCTGATGGGATATCTTGCTTTCCTTGACCCGCCAAAGGAATCCACGGCGGAAGCACTCGCCGCCTTAAAAGAGCATGGCGTAGACGTGAAAATTCTGACCGGCGATAACGACAAGGTGACCCGCTGCGTTTGCCGGCAGGTAGGCCTCTCCGTGGACCGCATCCTATTGGGCTCTGATCTTGACAACATGTCCGATGAAGAACTTGGCAGCGCCGCCGAAAGAGTCAGCGTTTTTGCCAAGCTGTCTCCGCAGCAGAAAGCCCGTGTTATTACAATCTTACGGAATAACGGACACAGTGTAGGCTATATGGGTGACGGCATCAACGACGCGGCAGCTATGAAGGCTTCCGACGTGGGCATTTCCGTTGACACAGCGGTAGACATTGCCAAAGAGTCTGCTGATGTTATTCTTCTGGAAAAAGACTTAATGGTACTAGAAAAAGGCATTATCGAGGGCCGCAAGACTTACGCCAACATGATCAAATATATCAAGATGACAGCAAGCTCCAACTTCGGCAATATGTTCTCAGTACTTGCAGCCAGTGCTTTCCTGCCTTTCATTCCCATGCTGCCCATCCATCTGATTCTGTTGAATCTGATTTACGATTTAAGCTGTACAGCAATTCCGTGGGATAATGTAGATAAAGAGTACCTTGCTGTACCGAGGAAATGGGACGCTTCCTCCATCGGAAAATTCATGATATGGATCGGACCTACCAGCTCGGTGTTTGACATCACCACCTACCTGCTGATGTATTTCATCATCTGCCCGGCCATGACCGGCGGACTTATGTTCCATCAGCTTACTGACCCGGCTATGCAGGTATACTTTATCGCACTGTTTCAGGCCGGCTGGTTTGTAGAATCCATGTGGAGCCAGACGCTTGTCATTCATATGATTAGAACGCCTAAGATTCCTTTTATCCAGAGCCATGCTTCCCTGTCGGTGACACTGCTCACCTTCACAGGCATTGCAGCCCTGACCATCATTCCATTTACCAAACTTGGAGCATCCATCGGCCTGGCCGCCCTGCCGCCTGTATATTTCGCATGGCTGGCGCTGACCATTTTCCTATATATGGTGCTCGCTACGGTGTTCAAGAAGATTTTTATTAGAAGGTATGGTGAGTTATTATAAGAACTTTTTACCATGATCCATGCAAAAGCCTGCAGGTATTATCACAATTGTGAGATAATACCTGCAGGCTTTTATAATTGATTTCAGTTAAGTGATTATCCGTTCCCAAAGGCTCACCTTCCTAACACTCCCCGGCCTTAACTTTTTGTTTCTCCTCCTCCGCCGTACCATGCCGGCTTATATATTCCAGAAAACTATGATAATTCAAAGACCTGCTGTAATAAAAGCCCTGATAACACTCACAGCCAAGTTCATGAAGCATTTCGACCTGTTCCCTGGTTTCCACACCTTCCGCCACAGCCTTGACATGCAGCTGTTCGCAAAGAGTAAGAATTGATTTTATAATCTGCCGGCGCTGTTCGTCGCTGGTTACCAATCCTACCAGGGATGCATCTAATTTTATGACATTCGCGTAAAAATCACATATATAGAGTAGCGAACTGTGACCCATGCCAAAATCGTCAATAGAAAGATTAAGTCCCATGGCCGTAATCTGCCCTAATTTATTGCATATCGCGTCAGTCGCATCAATTGTAGCGTTTTCGGTAAGCTCCAGCTCCATATACTGAGGCTCGATGCCCAACTGATTGATGCAATCCTGCACAGATCGAACCAAGGATCCATCCTCTTTCAGCTGCCGCGGACTAAGATTTACGGAAAGGGGTACCTTAAACCCCTGTTCATGCCAGCATTTCATATCGCTGAATGACCGGTTCATAATCCATTGACCCAGTTCATTCGTCAAATTGGCCTCATCACATATATTTAATATAACAATAGGGGATACATAACCAAATACGGGATGATTCCATCGCAGAAGAGCTTCTGCTCCCACGACCTGGCCTTTATAGTTTACTTTCGGCTGATATTCCATATGAAGGGTTTGTGCCTGGCTCTTAAAGCCTTCCCTGATCTCTTCCGCCAAAGCACGGGCAAGAGAGCCTGTTTCATCGTGACGGTTGAGGATAGTTTTAGTCTGCCGTTCCTGAATATATTGAATTTCATCAGCCAGTCCTTTAAACACTTCAATGCGTGCGCACTGCTGGTGCTTTTCCTGCAGCCTGATGAAGGGAATATAAATCAGCACAGCCAACACCAGATTAACAGCTTGCATCACGGCTCCGACAAAGGATCCCGTACTGAGATAACCGGATAAGAAAATGGGAGTAGTCCATTTTACCGCCTGCGTAACCGGAGGAACCCAGCCCACGCTCACGTATATCCAGGCGTTAAGGCATAAAAAAACAGGTGCTAACACAAATGGAGCAAAAAAATACGGATTGAATATTATGGGCAAACCAAATATCATGACTTCATTGATATTAAATATACCGGGCAGTACCGAAATCTTTGCCAACCGGGTTTCGCTGCTGTTTTTTCCAACTAGGAGCAAGGCAATCAGCAGTCCAAAGGTTGCTCCTGCACCTCCTAAATAAACATAGGTGTCAAAAAATTCTTTGTTAAAAATGACCGCATCCATTGCTGACGATACTGACGAAGCAGCAACAGGCATGGCATCCATAATGACATTTCCTCCATGGATACCGAAAAACCATAAGATGTGAGTGATGAGAATAATAATTACTGCTGAATAGAAATTTTGTCCCGATAACCACATATCATGGATCTTATGTAAAAACTGGTAATTGCCAAATCCTATTAAATCAAGTATCAATTTTCCCATACTAAAGGTGAATACAGTGAGCAAAGCAGGCACTACCGTCCGAAAGGCTTCCCGTGTCAGGGGGCTGCCATGATAACTGATAAGATTTTTATGCCGGATGCAATCCTGTATTTTATAGAAGAAACAATACAAACCACATGCAAGAAATGATATGATAATGGCTCCGAACATCCCTGAAGAGCCGGCATTTTCTGTGCTTATAACAATACCATCTGAAGTCTTCATCCATATAATGAAAACGATCATTGCTACTGCCTGTAAGACAGTTGTACTGACCTCCCCGGACTTAATGAGCTCTTTTTCGCTCGCAATCGCATGGCTTACAGTAATCAACGTAATAATCGCCATAATTTGGAGTGTACCTTCATATATGAGCAAACCAATTTCCAACCAGCCTTCTCCAAAAATATAAGACATAAATGACTGGTACGCCGGTATGGGCAAATTTAGCAGCGCAAGCACAATGGAACCGATTAAAACAAACGGCATTAAGTATAGTAATCCTCTGCGGAGTACGCGGACCATCTGCTGATTTGCCAGCTTAGATATAAATATATCAAATTCTTGCATTACTTTTATGAATACCTCCATTCGTTATATGGGAACTAACGGCTGCGATATCTTAACTATAGTTTCCCACACCTTATGACAAAATTTTACACTTTATTATAGATTTTTTAATTAATTTCTTGTTGCTACGTGTAATCAATCTATATAATTTTGTTCTCAATTTCATTTTGTACCAACTAACGGACGAATGTGTCGAATGTAAAACGAGATTCCTGTTTTGTAAAAATCCTGATCTCCACCTCTGTCCCCTTTCCCTGCAGGCTGTTATAGGTCAGGCCATATCCTGGACCGTATAGGATCTCCAGGCGTCGGTGGGTATTGAATACGGCAATGTTTGTCCCATTTTTACTGGTCCCGTTTCCGGAGAGAATGCCAGAAAGCTTTCCGGTGTCCATTCCCACCCCGTCATCGGAAATCAGTATGACGGCTGTGTTGTCCTCCAGCCAGCCGGTAATGACAATGGTACCTCCCTTTGGTACCTTTTCCAAAAGCCCATGGAGGATAGAATTTTCCACCACTGGCTGAAAGGTCAGTTTTGGTATTGGCAAGTCCATCATATGATCCGGTATATCATCCACAAAGTCAATGATCTGATGGTAACGCATATTTTGAAGCCGGACATAGGTTTTTACATGTTCCAGCTCATCGGCAATGGTGCTTAAGATTCCCTTATGGCTTAAAGTCAGCTTGTAAAAACGGGAAAGATCCACGACTGCCTCCGAAACCTCTTCCGTCCGGCCCTGCTGCGCCAGCCAGTTGATCATGTCCATGGTGTTGTATAGAAAATGGGGATTGATCTGGGCCTGAAGAGAATTAAATTCAGCGGCTCGTAAGTCCTCTGCCGCTTTTGCCTGCTCCCCGATGAGCCTGTTCATCATCCTGGTCATATAATTGTAGGTGTCGATCAGGCCTCCGATCTCATCATGGTAAAGAGATGCGGGCAGAGGGGTGGGCGGCTCTGTGCGCACCTTTGCCATTTGCCCGATGACAGAGGAAATCCGGTTGGTAATGGAATGGGACAGCCGGTTTGCAATTAAAAATGAAATCAAAATGCAAAGTAAATATATGAAGAAAAAGCCGATCATAAGGAGGAAGCTTTTTTGAATGATGGCTCTGGTCGGAATGACAGCCACCATAAACCAGTCCGCTTTCCTGATATAATAGAAGCCGGCATAAACATCATGATCCAGAATATTCTTGAGGACAAAATTATTGGACGACTAAAAAAATCCCGGACCTTGTCATAGCTGAAATGGTAGATTCCCGCCAGTCCGCCATCAGAGGTGGCAACGGTGCTGTCCCGGTCATTGATGATATAGGCCACGCTGGTATCCTCTGTTAAATTGTTCTTTAAAAGTCTTGTAAACGGTGCTTTGGAGTAATAGATAGCCGTATAGCCGGTGCGATACTCACTGTTATATAAAATGGTGGTTTTGGTAATATAGGCCATATCCCCTGATTCCCTTACCTCTATAGGACTTAAATAGAATTCCGGACAAAAGAGAGAATTTAAAGACCGGTCCCCCTGGAAAATTCCGTGCCAGTAAGACCCTCTAGCCTCTCTCATTGGGCGGAAGATCCGGCTGGAAGTTTCATTGTGAAAGATTTCCTGAAATTCAGGAATATCCAGATAAATAAGAATATTCGTTATGTATTCGCCATCAATGATGGATTCTGCTGCCCCGTAAAAATCTGCTGCCTCTGAAGAATCATCAATCCAGTTGGAAGGCTGGTATCCGATCAGACGGAACAGCTTTTTATAGTATGGATGGGCTTCCAGGCTTTTCTGAGCCTCCAGACATGTTTCAATCAGCTGATCAATCTGCGGCATGGTCATGGCAGATGCGGTTTGTTCCGTCCGGATGGTATCCGCCAAAACCATGTCATAAAGCTTTCCATGGAAAAAGAAGAACATGACCAGCATGGGTATGGTGGTGATGACCAGATGGGTGATGGTAAACTTTGTCTGAAGCATCATGTTGTTGTAGAAGAACTTTCCTCTTTGTATCATATTTTTCATTTCAACATTTTCTCCCGGTAATCAGACGGCGACAAGCCAGTCATTTTTTTAAAGCTCTTGCTGAAATAATTTCCGTTGCTGTATCCTACCTTGTTTGAAATATCGGCAATCTGATAACGGGAATCAGCCAGAAGCTCTTTGGCTTTTTTCATCCGGTAATCCGTAAGGTATTGGTTAATGGTTTGTCCTGTTTCATTTTTAAAATACGTGCACACATAAGAAGCGGATAAGTAAACCTGGCCGCCAATATCCCGTACCGAAAGGGCATCGTCGTGATAATGATTGTGGATGTACTCTTTAATTAGGAAAATAGTGGTATCTTCCGACATATGGGACCGCGCTGCTTCAAAAAGCAGTTCGGTTTTTTGCGTCAGCTTTTGGTGCAGCTCCCGAAAGCTAAAGCAGCTTTCAAGAAGCTTCATGGCATTTTCCGGCTCCATGACAGGTGCCAGCCTAAGAGTCTGGCGGCAGTCCTCCAAAACCATAAAAAGCTTATAATAAAGATCCTTTGCCTCATGGGGAGAGACCTCTCTCCTCTGGTAAAAATCCACATAAAGGTGCAAAAGCAGTTCCTTTCCTTTTTTCTGATCCTTATTTAAAACTGCCTCCGATAAAAGGGTGATATAAGCAGCCTCGGCGGACTTATTCCTGCCCTGTTTATCCGTATGTACCGTCTGATTCTCTTCAGGAGTAAATAATGTTCCCGGATTAAAGAAAAAGCTGCTCTGCATGAGAGTAACCGCAGATGCATAGGAATCATAGGCCCTTGCAATGCCAGTAGAAGTTTCTCCTCTGCTGATATAGAAGGTACAGGCCGGATCAAAGCAATTCTTTAAGAAAACGCCAATCCGGTTTAAAGCTCCATAGGAAGGCAACACAGGGGATAGGATATGGAACACATGGTACTGGATATATTTTGATACATAGTAAACCTGCATATGGGAATGGGAAAGAAATACTTCCAGATCCGTAAGTACCTGATCCATAAGGTTCTGGTCTGTCTGGCTCTGTTCCAGCTTGACAACAAAAGAGGTGAAGCCTGCATGGGGGGTGAGCTTAAGGCCCAGCTCTTTTGCAAGGGCTGCGACGGTTTCCTTATTGTCCCTGTAAGGTTGGGTAAGGGCTGCTGCAAAGGAAGAGGCGGTTCCCCTGGAATAAAACAGCTCATTTTTTACAGTCCTCATATTCTGACGAACGCAGTTGTAGGCTTCCTTGATTGAGTTTTTCACCTCTGCAGGGTCCAAGGGCTTTTCCACATAGTTGATGGCCTTTAAGCGAATGGCTGCTTTTAAATATTCTTTATCCGAATAACCGCTCATAAAGATAAAGGCCGAATGAGGAAGCAGCTTCTCCAGCCGTTCCACCATCTCAATTCCATCCATTCTAGGCATCCTTACATCGCATAAAACGATTTCAGGCTTCACATCCTTTGCAATGCGAAGCCCGCTTATGCCGTCCTCAGCCTGGAACAACTGAAAGACGCCCAGAGACTCCCAGTCAATGGAATCAATCAGCCCGGTACGTGTGAGCTCTTCATCATCAACGATCAGCAATTTCATAACGGTCTCCTTCCTGCTTTTAATCCATTATTATTCTAGCAAAATAACCAAAAAACACAATATAGAAGCCTTATTATTGCTGTTATCAACGAAAAACTCAAAAATATATTACCCGTTATCAAAAGATTATACTGTTTCTTCCATATCCCGCCGATGGTAAAATGATCCCAGCTTAAGAAGGGAGGAAGCAGCCGTGTCCGAATATGTTCTGGAATTAAAGGGCGTTACAAAAATATTTCCCGGCGTGAAAGCCTTAGACCAGGTTCATTTCAGTCTGAAAAAGGGCGAGGTTCATGCACTGATGGGGGAAAACGGAGCGGGAAAATCCACATTTATCAAAGTGATAACAGGAGTTCACAGGGCCGACGAAGGAGAAATCTTTCTGGACGGGAGTAAGACAGAATTTAAAGGGCCAAAGGATGTCCAGACAGCAGGAATAGCTGCTGTTTACCAACATCCCACCTCCTACCCGGACCTTACGGTGACGGAGAATATATTTATGGGCCATGAGATCGTGAAAAACGGCATGATTCAGTGGAAGCGGATGAATCTGGAGGCGGAAAAGCTTTTAATGGAGCTGAATGCGGATTTTAAGGCCGCCGATGAAATGGGAACGCTGAGTGTGGCCCAGCAGCAGATGGTGGAAATTGCAAAGGCACTATCCACCCGGGCCAGAATCATCATTCTTGATGAACCCACAGCAGCTCTGACAAAAAATGAATCCGAAGACTTGTACCGGATCGTGGATCAGTTAAAGGCCACCGGTGTTTCTATTATCTTTATTTCCCACCGGTTTGAGGATATGTTCCGGCTGGCGGACCGGGTAACCGTTTTCCGGGATTCCCGGTACATCGGAACTTATGAATCGGGGGGAATCACCGATGGGGATCTTATTAAGGCCATGGTAGGCCGTGAGATCAAGGACCTTTACCCAAAGCCGGAGGTAAAGACCGGCCCGGAGGTCCTTAAGGTGGAAAACATGTCAAGGACCGGATATTTTAAAGACATAAACTTTACTCTGCATCAGGGGGAGATTCTGGGACTTACGGGACTTGTAGGGGCAGGGAGAACAGAGGTTGCGGAAAGTATCTGCGGCATTACAAGGCCTGATACCGGAAATGTTTATATTGAGGGAGGGCACGTCTCCATAAAACACCCGGCTGATGCCATGAGAGAAGGGCTTGTCCTTCTTCCGGAGGACCGCCAGAGAGCAGGTCTTATCCTCACCTGGGGCCTTGGACGCAATGTGACCTTGCCCATCATGGGAAAATATGCGAAATGCGGCATCACAAATGAAAAAATGGAATGTGAGACCGCAAAACAGCTTTTAGAAGAAGTGGATACAAAGGCAGTTTCCATCTTTGATCCTGCCAGCTCTTTATCCGGCGGAAACCAGCAGAAAGTGGTGGTGGCTAAGGCTTTAAGCCAGGATATGAAAGTCGTCATTATGGATGAGCCCACCAAGGGCGTGGATGTAGGAGCAAAAGCCGAGATCTATCAGATCATGGGGGATTTAGCGAAAAAAGGATACGGAATTCTTCTCATATCCTCGGAAATGCCGGAGATTTTGGGCATGAGCGACCGCATCCTGGTCATGTGCAATGGCAGACTGTCCGGTGAGTTAAACCGCGGGGAGGCGACTCAGGAAACCATTCTCCAGCATGCCATGGAAAGGAGTTCCCAATAATGGAGAAAAAATTGCTCAAGAAAATCACAAGCTCCAGAGAAGCCAGCCTATTCCTTGTTCTAGTGATCCTCTGCATGGTGATCCAGATATTCAGCCCATCATTTCTGACAGCAAAATCCATTCTGGATATGCTGAAAAACAATGCGGTCATCATGATTATGGCCCTGGGAATGCTTTGCGTCCTGCTGGTGGGAGGAATCGATATTTCCATTACCTCCACCCTGGCTCTATCCGGAATGACCGTAGGAATGCTTCTTAAATACAACATCATTCATAATACGCTCCTGCTGTTTCTCATCGCCATTTTAGTAGGCGCTTTATGTGGGGCAATCATTGGTTTTGTGGTAGCAAAAGGAAAGGTGCTTCCGATTATTGCCACCATGGGATTCATGTACATATACAGGGGACTTGCCTATCTGATTGCCAAAAGCCAGTGGGCCAGCGCAGAAAATCTGGGAGGCTTTAAGAATTTTGCGTTGGAAAAGGAACTGGGGCTTGGTATATTAAATAATGTTATTGTCATTGTCCTGGTGTGCTATATCATCTTTTTTGCAGTCATGAAATGGACCAGAACAGGGAGAAAGATTTATGCGGTAGGCAGCAACCCGGAAGCAGCTGCCGTATCCGGCATCAATACCAGGAGGATCAAGCTGTTAGTCTATACCCTTATGGGAATGCTGGCCGGTTTGTGCGGCGCCCTTGCAGTTGCTGTCTATTCCTCCGCCCAGCCTAACATGCTTTACGGAAAGGAAATGGATGTGATCGCGGCCTGTGTCATCGGGGGTGTGAGCATGTCGGGAGGCCGGGGAACGGTGGCAGGCGCTTTGTTAGGCTCTCTGATCCTGGCAGTCATCGCCAAGGCTCTTCCTCTCGTAGGGATCGATTCCATCGTACAAAACACGGTTAAGGGCTGTATTATTCTGGCTGTCATCATTTTCAACGTAGTGGCGCAGCGCATGATGCAAAAGGAAAATTTAAAAGGAAGGGAGATGTAATTCATGGCGGGAAAATCGGGAAGAACAATATCTGCGCAGGCAGAGCAAAGCTGGAAAAAAAGCCTTCTCAGCTGGGAAGGGATGCTGGTATTTCTGTTTTTTGCTGTAAACCTGTTATGCATGATCATCTCTCCAAGCTATAAGCTTACCAATGTGCTGCGGGAAATGCCAAAATATTTAACTGAGGTGTTTCTTCTGCTTCCCATGGCTTATGTCCTTATTATAGGGGAGATCGATTTATCAGTGGGCGCTACAGTCTGCTTATCGGCAACCACCGCCTGCCTGGCGGGAAATGCAGGTATTCCATTTCCGGTTGTCATTTTAACCGGCATTCTTGTTGGAACCGCCTGCGGGCTTTTTAACGGGATTGCAGTCACCCTGTTTACAGAGCTGCCATCCATGATCGTCACACTGGCTACAATGATCATATTCCGGGGAATTGCAGAAATTGCACTGGGAAGCGGAGGCTCTGTGTCCTTAAAGCATAATGAAGGCTTTCGGGCACTGGCAGGGAAAATCGGACCTATACCTTATGTCTTTTTTGCAGTCCTGTTTGCGGCAGTTATCTTCATTTTTATTTTAAACAGGACCTCCTTTGGGCGAAGGCTCTATGCCATTGGAAGCAACCGGACCACATCTTTCTATTCCGGCATCCATGTGCAGAAAATACGTCTGGCGGTTTACTCTGTTACCGGCATGATGGCAGGCATCAGCGCTATGTTTCTGGTTTCGGTCCTTTACGGTGCAAATACCACTACTGGAACAGGTTTTGAACTGGATGCCATTGCCATGGCTGTGTTCGGCGGGATTTCCACGGCAGGCGGTAAGGGGAAATTAACCGGAGCCATGATATCAGCATTTATCATTATCTGTCTCCGGATCGGCTTAGGCCAGATAAACATGAATCCCCAGGTCATTCTGGTGATTCTTGGTACCCTGTTAATTCTGGCAGTTATGATACCGGAACTATTAAAAAATATAAAACGGAAGCATGTGTGATACGTAACACCAGAAGGTGTTCAGTATAAAAAACTAAGAAATGGAAAAGGGAGGTAATTGTAACATGAGAAAACAATTGGTTTATGCAGTCCTGTGTACCGCTGCGATTTCAGGAATCCTAGCAGGCTGCAGCAGTAAAAGCAGTACGACGGAAAGTACGGCGTCCCCACAGAAAACCGAGGCTGCATCCAAAGACGGGACGGGAACCGGAGGAACTGCCGGAAAGACCTTTGCCATCGTCACAAAGGCGGCAGGCAATCCGTATAATGAAAAAATGGCACAGGGTTTTCAGAAGGTCATTGAGGCGGAGGGAGGAACCTGCATTATCAAGCATCCGGAATCTGCTACGGCAGACGCCCAGGTTTCCGTTATCCAGTCCCTGATCTCCCAGGGCGTGGATGCTCTCTGCATCGCGGGAAATGATGAAAACGCCCTTCAGGCAGCTTTGGAGGAGGCCATGACAGCCGGGATCAAGGTTTCCTGTCTGGATTCCAAGGTGAATAAAGACAGCCGACAGACCTTTGTCAACCAGGCCGGAACTACGGAAATCGGCCAGGCTTTAATGGATGCCGTCTATGATATTTCAGGCGGTGAGGGAGACTGGGCCATTCTTTCTGCCACCTCCCAGGCTACCAACCAGAATGCCTGGATCGAAGCCATGAAAGAGGTCATGAAGGAAGGTAAGTATTCAAAGCTCAATCTGGTAGAAGTTGCCTATGGAGATGATGAACCCCAGAAATCCACGGACCAGACTCAGGCGCTTTTATCCAAATACCCTGATTTAAAGGTTATCTGCGCGCCAACCACCGTTGGAATCAATGCAGCCGCAAAGGTTCTTCAGGATGAAAAATCCAAAGTCAAGCTGACAGGCCTTGGACTTCCCTCTGAAATGGCGGAATACATCGGCAATGATGACGCTCACTCCTGTCCTTATATGTACTTATGGAATCCTATTGACGTAGGTTCCTTAGGGGCTTATACTTCCATCGCCCTGGTAGACGGGTCTATCACAGGGAAAGCCGGTGACAAGTTCGCTGCCGGGGAAATGGGCGATTACGAAGTGATTGGGGCATCGGATGGCGGAACGGAGATTATTCTTGGGCCTCCATTTAAATTTGAAAGCTCCAATATTGACGAGTGGAAATCTGTTTATTAATAAAATAGGGGAAAGAAGTGGCTGTTGCAATGATGCGACAGCCACTTTTTTAAACTTATTTGTTATACAGAACAAAACTCTGGCCCGGACCTTATTTCTCCGCAAAGAATCCCTGCCTTACACGTCGCCCGTATGATTAAATCACCACCTTAACAATAAAGCATGTTCCTTCGTTTGGTCTGCTTTTTACTGATATGCTACCTCCGAAAATATCTACTACTTTTTTAGCAAGCGCCAATCCCAATCCATTTCCTTCGGTGGAGTGCGAACTGTCGCCCTGATAGAATTTATCAAAAACATGAGCCACCGTCTCCTCGCCCATGCCACAACCAGTATCGCTGATCGTCACCACTGCTAATCCATCTTCGTTCTTAAGCGAAATGACGATTTGCCCACCTTCGTTTGTGAATTTAATGGCATTGGAGATCAGATTATTCCAAACAAGCTCAAGCAGGGATCTATCGTAACGCACGGTAACCTCGTTAATATCATCACCAATCAGCGTAATATTCTTCTTACTCCAAAGCTCTTCATATGACAAAGCGCATTCACGAAGCTGTTCATCAAGCGAATACGGCTCAGATGCGGGAAAAATCTCCTGGTTTTCTAATTTATTCAGCTTCAAGATATTGGTGATTAAATCTGACAACCGCTTTGAAGCCTTGACAATGGTCTTACCGTAATCGTACCGTTCCTCTGGTGATAGGGAATCATCTTGCATAGCTGTGGCATAGCTTTGAATCACGGCCAGCGGCGATCTGATTTCATGAGATACATTGGCAATAAAATCCGTCTTTAAGGTTTCAATCGTGGCAAGTTCCTCTATCATCGTATTGAAGTCTTCCACAAGAACTTCAATCTCGTCCTTTTTCCCATCTTTCCGAAATGGCTGCAGCCTGATAGTGAAATCACCGCCAGCTACCTGCCTCGCTGCTTCGGCTATCTTCCTCATCGGTCTGCCATACATAGATCTTCTTGCAAAACCAAGCAATGCAGCAACAACAACGGTCGAAAACAGCACGTTTCCCAGCAGCATATATCCAATAGCTGCATCTTCAATATTACTTCTATGCATCGAATAGACGGTATTATAGCTTGCGTTTATACTCATTACAATAAAAAGAAGAATAAAAAACTGCTTTGCTGAGAAGAATCCGACATTGATACGTTTGTCTTTCTTCTTCATTTGATCACCACCTTGTATCCAAAGCCACGCAGGGTTACGATTTCAAAATCCTTACAACCGGAAAATTTTTCACGTAGCTTTGTAATGTAAACATCTACCGTCCGTAACCCGGATTCGCTTTCCAGTCCCCAAAACTCATCAATGAGCTGACTGCGGGTAAAGGTCTTTTTCGGATAGGAAAGCATCTTGTAGAGAATATTAAACTCCCTGACGGACAGAGGTATTTCTTCGCCATTCAATGTAGCAGACATCTCATCTTCGTTCATAACAAGACTTCCTACTGTTACCTTTCTCTCATTGGCGATATTCGCCCGACGCAGAAGAGCACCAACACGCAGGATGATCTCATCCATATCAATTGGCTTAACCATATAATCATCAATTCCTATGCGAAACCCTTTTTGCTTTGAAGAAATATCATCCAGCGAGGTCATAAACAGTATAGGAATAATCCTATTTTGACAGCGTATTGTTTCGACAAATTCAAACCCATCAATTCCCGGCATCATAATGTCGGAGATAATCATATCAAACCTTGAAGTGTAAAGCAGATCGTAGGCTTCGGTAGGATTATTACAGCCAATAGCATGGTAATTATTTTTATTCAAATACGAACAGACTATTTGATTCAGTTTCAAATCATCTTCTACAACCAGTATATTTATCATAGTATTAACTCCTGATTCGACCATTAAGGCATAGTGTTTTAATTATAAGTCACCATTGTTAAAGTAATGTTAAAGTCAACAACAATTTTTGTAGACGACGATATTATACCTCGTTGGGCCTGCTTTATCAAGAATCCGAGTATTAGTGATTTATCTACTCATAACGTTACTCATAACGTAATGCATCAATAGGATCAAGCGAAGATGCTTTGTTTGCGGGATAATATCCAAAAAAAACACCAATCAACATCGAAAACATAAAAGCTACAATGATGATAAATGGAGAAGGGAATGTCGGAAATCCAAGAATAACCGAACCTAAGTAACCCAGGCCTGTTCCGATTGCAATCCCGAGAAATCCTCCTAAACAGCAAATAATGATGGCCTCCACAATAAACTGTATCCGTATGGCGGAGCTTCTGGCTCCCAGTGCTTTCCTGGTTCCGATTTCTCTTGTTCTTTCCGTTACAGATACCAGCATGATATTCATTACGCCAACACCGCCGACAATTAAGGAAATGGCGGCTATGACCGCTACAGCCAATGAAAGGACGCTCATAATGGAGGTGGCGGATGACATTACACTTTCCATGCTTCTAGCGTTGACTTCATAAATAGGGTTCTTCACATAGTAAACATTGAAGAAATCCCCCGTTTGTTTTGACATTTTCTCTGTATCTACGCCTTTTTTAGCCATAACAGTAAGGCTTTGATAGCCTTGGCCGGATGAAGTTAGCACAGAACAGGTGGAGAGAGGGATATATAAATTGGTTCTGACGTCTTGCTCAGATACTCCGCCTCCCAAAGCCATGAGGCCGGATTCTTCATATTTGTATACGCCTATAATTGTAAAAACTTGAAAACTATCGCCAAAAGATACTCTTATTTCTTTGCCAATTGGATTTGATCCTTTATCAAACATATTTTCTACGAGTTTATCCGAAACCACAGCCGTATATCGGTTGGACTTAACATCCGCTTCCCTGATAAAACGCCCGGATATCATTTCCAGATTGTTGGCCTGGCTATATCCGTCGTTGACTCCCTGCAAAGAAATATTAGCATATTTCCGGCCTTTCTGTGCTTTTCCAGAACCTCCAGACTTGGATAAGCTGATGGTCTGAACTTGATTTGCATACATCTTTGTGTATTTATCCAACATTTCATCGGTGATTAAATCAGATTCAGAAAGAGCTGCATTCTTTGAGTCGGAATCTTTGCTCTGGAGCCGCACGGTTATGTTATTCGCACCCATGCCCTGCATGGAGTCTGAAACAAACGCTGTCAGGGAATCGCCCACCGTCATAATTGCGATAACCGAGCTTATGCCGATGATTATGCCCAGCATAGTAAGGAGCGCTCGCATTTTATTTGCTTTGAGCCCTTCAAGAGCCAGTTGTATATTTTCCTTTAAGTACACTAAATCACGCTCCCTTTGACTTACTTGGAATCTTTTCGGCTACAATCCGCCCGTCAATGATGGTCAACACCCTGTCTGTTTCTTCTGCAAGTTCATCGTTGTGGGTAATCAAGATAATCGTTTTGCCTTCCTGCTTGTGGAGCTTATGAAACAAGTCCATTACGGTACGGCCTGTTTGGGAATCCAATGCGCCGGTTGGCTCATCCGCCAAAATTATCGCTGGATCGTTTGCCATAGCTCTGGCAATCGCCACTCTTTGTTTCTGCCCGCCTGAGAGTTCGTTGGGCTGATGATTTAAACGTTCGCCCATTCCTACGAGTTCTAAAAGTTCCTTGGCCCGCTTGGTTCTTTCTAAGGCAGGGAAGCCAGCGTACAACATGGGTAATTCGACGTTCCGAAGTGCCGAGCTTCTTGGAATAAGATTAAATGTCTGAAACACAAACCCTATCTTTGCGTTACGAATATCGGAAAGGATATTATCAGTCATAGTACTCGTATCATTATTATCCAGGTAATATGTTCCAACTGTGGGTCGGTCAAGCGCTCCTATTATATTCATCAAAGTGGATTTGCCGGAACCAGATTGCCCCACGATGGATACAAATTCTCCTTTGTTTACGGTGATATTAATGCCGTTCAATATCCGAAGTTCGTTTGGCGTACCGATGTAAAAACTTTTCTCAATGCCTTTCATTTCAATAACGTTTTGACTGCTGTTCATATCTGTTCCTCCTGCCCCAATTTGATTGACATACCGTTTTGTAAGGCGGACGCTTCTTTCAAAATCTTCATACCATCCACTAACTCTTCGCCTGTAATTTCCACATAAAAATCCGTTTCCATCCCTGTGCTTACGGTTATGGCATGAGCCAGATATTTACCGCCTTTCTCTTGGGCCGCATAAATTACAGTCTCCCCATTTTCTGCAGTAGCGAGAGCATCGTACGATACGCAATATACATTTTCTATTTTATCCGTGATCACGCTCAAATTTGCGTTTGCACCAATTCTCAGATTTGAGATTTCACTTGTTACGGCCACTTTAGCGGAGAATTCCACATCAGTAGAGGCGAGAGTATCGCCATTTGTGTTTTTCACAGCGGTAGGATCGACTTCTGCGATGATACCACTATACTCACTATCTCCTGTATAATCTGTTTTGATGACAACGCTAATCCCAGGAGACACTCTCCCAATATCGTATTCTCTGAATTTTGTAGTAATTTCCAGTCGATCCGTATCTTCTATGATAAATAACAATCCAGAACCTGCTGCCCCCTCCCTGGCGTAGACGGCTGTTATTGTGCCAGAAATGGGGGCTATGATGGAGGCATCCTGAATCTGCTTCTCCAACTTTTGAATATCAATGTTTTTCCGTTCCAACTCTTTGCCAGCAGCTGTTTTCGCCTCCTCCAGTGCTCTCAGTGCATCTTGGTATTTATTTTGAGCTTGCGTATAAGCCGTTTTCGCCTGATCCAGTTCACTTTTGGACATACCCCCAGCTTCATACAGGACCTTGGTATTGTTATAGTCCGTAGTCTTTGTGTCCAAATCCAGTTTAGCGCTGTTAATATTGCTTTGGTTGTCCTGCTGCCCTTTGAGACCGCTTTGCTGTGCGGCGGTAAATTCTACGTTTTGCTGTGCGAGGTTCAGTCTTAAATCTTCCGTGTCAAGCTGACATAAAAGATCACCAGCAGATACTTTGTCGCCAACCTTTATATATACAGTTTCTATCGTTGCAGTTGCAGTGGAATATACATTCCTTTTATCTTGGCTTTCCACAATGCCTTTAGCACTGATACTATTGATTAAATCGGTTCTATAAAGCTCCGTGTAATCCATGGCAACAGACTTATCCCCCCTTACCAAAAAAAATATGGCAACTATGACCACAATCAAAACAACGCTTGTAATTCCGGCAATGATATGTACCTTTTTCTTATTCATTCTATCCACTCCATTTTTTTAGTTTTACTACTGTCTTATCGAACCTATTATTACATGTAAATATATTTTGAATATTAAACGACTGTTAAAGTAATGTTAAAGCGATAACCTGTTATGCAAGTGGAGTATACATGGCTGCAAGCAGAGATTCCGGGCGGACTTGATGCATTCTAAATACATCAACAAGGAGGTGAAAAACACCCCTGTAGATCACTACATTCAGTGCTTCATCAACTTTGCCTGCTGTTGTGATGGTTTCCGAAATATCCTTTAGCGCAAATTCATGCATGATGGACTCAAGATTATATTTTCCGCTCTCCATCATTGACATGACAACCCGGACATCCTCCAGCATATATCCGAAATTAATGATATAAAATCTACAGGCATGAAAAAGGTCGCAGTTTAAAACTGCGGCCTTTGCTTTGCTGATTGGTGCCTTTCTCCTCATTAATGATCCTCAAGGTTCTAAGCTGCTTTCTTTTGAATGCTTATTATAAACGTTGCAAAAACTACAAGTACACAACCTGCAGCTTGATACATGCTGATTGATTCTTTTAATATGGTGACAGAAAACAATGTTGAACTAATTGGAATAATACCTGAAAAGGCCGCAATGGTATAACCGCTACACCTTTTTGCCCCTGCGAACATAAACGCAAAGGCAACGATTGTAACAATACTGCCATACCATACGAAGGCAATCCAGTCGCTGATCGGCAGCGCTGCGATTGCTGCCCAGGGATGTTCCAGCAAGGCAGGAATAAGGCATAGTACCATAGCGCTAATACTTACAAATCCAGCGTGGACCAATGGGGGCTATGCAATAGCCGATAGTGGCGTAAGTATCTATCGAGCAGGGAGTTTTTATCTGAAAGAAAATAAGGAGCGTAATAATAAAATCATTTTTGGATATTCCCATTTGTCCTCTGAAGAGATCGCAGAGGGGGTTAAAATTATCAGTGACATTATTTCATAGGCGGCAGAGATATGGGTTACCGGAAACTATAAAACTTTAAATGAATAGGACAAGAGAGGGCACCCCTAAGTCATTTCATGACTTTTGGGATACCCTCTCAATTTTTCTTTTTTCAAAAAATTATATGATGGAAAGCAAAACCCCTTCCGATACTCGGCAGGACGGGCGAAAAAACAGCCCTTTTATCCTCACTTGCGTTTCAGATTCAGATAAACCATATTATAATGACATTGCCGAATACTCATCCACTGGTGTATTATACAAATCCACGTCAAGCTCTGATGTCAGCCTTGCTGTTACAAGGCCGGCCAACATAGCATCATTCACATTCAAAGCGGTCCGTCCCATGTCAATTAAAGGTTCCACTGATATTAACAGTCCGGCCAGGCCAACAGGCAGATTCATGGCGGATAAAACCATCAACGCGGCAAATGTCGCACCGCCGCCAACCCCGGCTATACCAAAGGAGCTGATTGCAACGATAATAGACAGTTTTGCAATGAAACCAATACTCATAGGGTTAATACCAACCGCAGGGGCGATCATTACAGCAAGCATTGCGGGATAAACGCCTGCGCAGCCATTCTGGCCAATAGTTGTTCCGAAAGATGCGGCAAAGTTGGCAATACTTTCAGGAATACCAAGCTTCTTAGTTTGTGTTTCAATCGTTAAGGGCAGCGTACCCGCACTGGATCTTGACGTAAACGCAATGGTAAGCGTTGGGAAGGCCTTCTTGATGTATATTGCCGGATTCAATTTCATCAACAGGATAATTAAAAAATGTATGGCAAACATGACAATTAATGCGACATAGTTTGCAATGACAAACTTAGACAGGGCAATAATGCCTGCTATGTTCGTTGTCGCAATTGTCTTTGTCATAAGTCCCAGAATACCATAAGGCGTTAATCTCAGTATAAAAGTTACCATCCGCATCACTACAGCATAAAGGGAATTAATGATTTTCTGGAAAGTTTCAGCTTCTTCCGGTTTTTTCTTTTGTATTCCCAATGCTGATATGCCAAGAAATGCAGAAAAAATAACCACTGCTATGGTAGAAGTAGCCCTGTCACCTGTCATATCCTGGAATGGATTTTGGGGGATAAAACTCAAAATCTGCTGCGGTATCGTCTGATCCTGGACGGTTGAAACTTTTCCTTCAAGATACTCGGCCCGGTCTGACTCCGCCTGGCCAACGGTTATTTCTTCCGCTGTAAGATGAAAGGTATTTGCGGTTGCTATTCCCACCAAAGCGGAAATGAACACAGTCAGCAGTAATGTTGCCAGCACATATGTACTGATTTTCCCCAAGCTTGTGTGGGACTTCAGATTAACGATGGCCGATATAATGGAGACCATAATTAGTGGAATAACAATCATTTTTAAAAGATTCACATAACCAGTACCGATAATGGATATCCAATCCAACGAAGTTTTTAGTACTGGGCTGTCAGATGCAAAAGCAAGCTGCATGATACTGCCTATAACAATTCCCATAAGCAGAGCAGAAAATACTCTCTTAGCAAACGATATATGCTTCTTCTGCATATAGTAGAGAATTCCAATAAGTACAAGAATTACAGCGATTATAACCAAAGTCCATAACAAATCCATACATTTTCCTCCTTAAAAATCACACATATTGAACACTGCAGTATCAGAAATTTGTTTGCAAAGTGACGGGGAGTTTGTGAAACTACTGAAATCTTTCATGGTACGATGATTCTACGGCGGCTTTGGAACTGTTACGGCATCAGATGTTCCTTTACCCATACGCCCCCGGATTGATAAAGTATATTCACAAGGAATAACCTTAATGATACGGTTTATTAATGATTTCAACCGATCTTTATCTATATAACATATATGTTTAGTATGTTAGCATTATGTGGTAAATTTGTCAATTTATTTTTACTTGATTTTAAACCATCGCGGAGGCGCAAAAAACTGAGTGCATCTTGCATATGCACTCAGTTCTCCTGTCAGATACCGGTATAACTTCTGCCGGGCTATCTGACATATGCTTCTAAAACCTTAACTCCTTCATGTTCACTTTTCGCAGATGGAACCATTGTGACTGAGGATATACCTGCCGGAATTAAAAAACTAAAAAAAGACGGACTACTGCCCGCCGTTCCTTCAAAGCTTTTCTTCTGCATCATAATTCTCTTGCAACAACTCCATATACACGGCGCCCGATCCGAATGATTCTTCCGGTTTCTAATTCCTCTTTAAAAAGCACCAGTGCGAAAATAAAGTATGTTAATAAGGCCATCAGTCCAATAATTGATAAAAAGTAAACCATTCCTTTATAAATGCGCATTATTCCTCCTTTTTAAAAAGTTGAGACTTACCATTCTTCATAACTTTTTATATTGTTTTTGCAGCCATTTCTTCCAACATGCGCATCAGTTCTAAAGCGCTTCGAAAACTCACATATTTTTTCTTCGTCAGCCTTCCAATCACTCTTCCCTGTATGCTGGCATTCTGGCGATACTCTATCTTGACTATCAAAGTTTCTTTAGCCAGATGCGCCCTGGAACCTAAGGTCTTACTATCCTGCAGCTGGACCTTTGCCTTTGCTGGCAGTCTGTTTTTCCCTTGGGTCCTGTATGCATATTCTTCCGCCATCTTTCTATTAAGAAACCTTGGATTCGTGGATGGTTGGGGGGTCCCAATCCAGTTGCATATTTCATCCAATTTAAGAATCAAATCGCCTGCGCTGGAAAACCAGACAGGTTCATCGATGTAGCAGTTAAGAATTTCACCATTTAAATTTCCATCTTTTTCTTCATGAAAACAAATAAGCATTGTACTGACGCGGTCTGTTTCAATCAAGCCTTGACAGACGTTTAGTATTTCTTCGCTATATATCATTCGAATCTTATCCTCTTTTATATCATAGTTTATCAAGTTTCAGACTACTATATTCTTTATATTAAAATAATAGAGGACTTTTTTGCTTTAATCTGTCCTTAACCTGCATTTTTTTGTTCCTAATTTAAAAATAATATATGCAGGCATGACAAAAGCCGCAGATTAAAACTGCGGCCTTTACTTCGTTGCTATATTATCTTTATTTATCAGTTGATAAATTCATCCGTCTTAATCACACGTGCAAAAAGACCATCTAATGAAGCCATGAAAACATTATGAACGGTTTCGGCGGATATCGTTTGCTTCTTATATATCAGGTCTTTCGTGGCACAGGCATCTTCCAGCAAAGTAACCTTTAATCCAAAGTCCATACAAGCTCTTGTAGTTGTATCAATGCACATATGACTCATCATTCCGCATATGACCAGCTCTGATATTCCCTTTTTCTGTAAAACAGAAGAAAGATTTGTATTCAGAAAGCTGTTTGGAGCATGTTTTATACTTCTTCGCCTCTTGAGATAACTTCCACAGCAAAGCCCATAATTACGGATAGAACGGCGTGTATCAATTGCTTCTTTTAATTCCATTGGTACACTCCTCTCCTGACTTTTATGATTCTTAATATAAATAATACTGTATCCAGCAATAATTGGAGCGATAATGTTATGAATGGAATAAATGTCGTAATGTATGTGGCGTTATTCTATAAATATGGCCGGTTGGTTGGGTTTTCTATTCTGTCTTCAGAACTTTATAGAAAAACGCTACTTACAATTAACAAAAATAAAAGTAAGTTTATCTTTTACAATCTGGCGCAGTCCTTTGCCATATATTACTTTTTTATTTGAATCAGGCATAAATAATAATAGCATGGCTCATATCAGATTGAAAGATAAAAAAGAGGTTCCTATGATCGTGATTTCTCCGCCGACACGGCAGCTTACCAATCCGCTTTCCGCAATAATAAAACCTTGTACATCGCTTACATCATCTGTTATGATTTTTCTGCATGTAATATCTCCTGCGACATGGGAGTGGTATAGCTGCACTTGATTTGCCCGGATATTTCCGGTAACGGTACCGCTGCAGTAAACTGTCCCTCTGCAAAAAACATCACCATTCACCTCACCTTTGATGAGCAGATCATCGCTGCTTTCAAGATATCCATATATTTCATCATTTTGCATTCCATTAAACTTTTCGGATTGAAAGTATTTATTATCCATTCCATCAATCACCTCCTTTTCACACAGAACTGATCAGGTACCTGATTTGATCAATATTATATGGTTTTTTTATCTTACCTAAGTAAATATTGTTCCTAACTGGCTTTATGTTGTACCAAACGATAATTGATAAATATTGATAACCATATTAATTAATTTGGAATATTTTGTAATTAAGAACATTATTCCGGCATTTTGGAACAAATTGTCCTATAAATATTTTAAAAGTAGTATATTTTAAGCGTGAAATTAGGCAACATGTGGTGCTCCCGCCGCTCATCCAGCCAAGCTTACCAGAACATAAAACGGAGGTGATCTGTATTCCCAAGATATATTCATCGGAAAACGTTTTAACTGCAGCAATGGAACGAATTAACATCGCATTCTCACATTTCTCCCATCTATACCTCTGCGTATCCGGCGGCAAAGATTCATCTGTTATGCTTCAGCTCTGTGCGCACGTAGCCCGGCAAAGGGGCAGGAAATTCAGCATTCAGTATATTGACCTGGAAGCACAATATCAGGCAACCATTCAGCATATTGAGGAACTACGCAGGATGACGGCAGACGTGGTAGACAGGTTTTACTGGTGCTGCCTGCCTCTGTCACTTCGTAATGCGGTTTCCGTCATACAGCCTAAATGGACTTGCTGGGACCGTAATGATCAGGATAAATGGGTACGGGATATGCCTGATTACGATTGCGTAATAAATGAAAACAACCTGCCAGAAGATTGGACATGGTTTTACAAAGGCATGGAGTTTGAGGAATATACATACCGGTTCAGTCAATGGTTTCAAAAAACCCATGGCAATACTGTTGGCGTGGGCATCGCCATCCGGAGCAATGAGAGCCTTAACCGTTTTAATACCATCATCAGTAAAAAGAAGGAGCGGTTTCAGGATTATGGCTGGACTACAAAGCTTCGTGTTTCTGATCCCGATTGCGAGATTTATCATTTCTATCCGTTATACGATTGGCGGACCGAAGACATATGGGGCGCAGTAAGCCAGCTGGATCTTGCCTTTAATGAAATTTATGAACTGATGTACAAGAACGGGCTGAGCATCCATCAGCAGCGGCTTTGCCAGCCTTATGGAGATGACCAACGCAACGGGCTGAACCAGTTCCGGGCATTGGAACCGGAAACCTGGGAGCGGGTGGTCAATCGAGTTCATGGCGTGAATTTTGGAAATATCTATGCAAGATCATCACTGCTCGGAAACATAAAATCAGAAAAGCCCGCGGAAATGACCTGGCAGCAGTATACTGTATTATTGCTTGAAAGTCTCGGTCTATATTCACCTGAGCTGAGGGATCACTACTATCGTAAAATCAATACGTATATAGAGTGGTGGGTCACACGCGGATTCCCGTTAGAGAAGATACCAGACGAAGCAGACCGGAAGCTGGAGACCAAAAAAAAGGTTCCATCCTGGCGGCGGATAGCCAGAGCTATCGAAAAGAACGATTTCTGGCTGCGCCGGCTCAGCTTTGCGCCATCGAAGTCAGACGTAAAGCTTTTGATGCAGCTTAGAAAGCAATATCAGAATTTTATTAATTTTGACGACGCCCAGGATAAGCAGATGCGTAAGATCATTACCGAGGAGGAAGACGATGGAAAAGATACAATGCTTTGAAGGGAACTATGATAAAGCGCTTTTTTATTCAAAGATGGGGCGCTTTTTCGCAGAGGAGCGATACATTCGTCAGATGCCCTACCTGCGCAATGAGCCTGACCGGGTCTGGTTCCTGATTGAAAAAGAAGGGCAGGTCGCCGCTTTTTCCTCTCTGGTAATTAAGGATGAATACATTTTATTTTCTACAGAATATGTGGAAATAAGATACCGCAGACAAGGCCTGTTCAGAGCCTTAACAGATGCCCGGTTCGAATATTGCCAGGGAATCAAAATGCCTGTGCGGACCTCTACCAGCATCGAATTGGTCAAAGATTTCTATATGCGGCGGGGATTTTCAGTATATAGAAAAACGAAAAATTACTGGTTTTTATCCGGAAGGATTCAGGAGGTTACTTATGATATACAAGAAAGAGAAAACAACAGAAACCTGCTATTCGGAGCTTGAGGCTTGTGTTGAAAAAATGACACAGCTCCTTAAAACAATGAGATTGCATGAAAAAGTGCAGGCACTAAATAAAATTCGCCGCGCGTTAAGTGAATGTTCTCCGTTTCAAGATCCCGTAGATCTCGTGGAGTGGATTCCTGCCCAAAAGGTACAGGCAAACGATTATAATCCCAATAAGGTTGCTCCGGATGAGATGGAACTGCTTTACACATCGATTCGTTTGGATGATTTTACCCAACCTATCGTATCCTACCGTATCGACAATGATCACTATGAGATCACAGATGGATTTCACCGTAACAAAATTGGCAGATATCCCGAAATTGCGAAAAAGCGCCATGGCTACCTGCCCTTAACCATCATTGATAAGCCTCTGGACGAACGCATTGGCTCTACAATCCGCCACAACCGGGCAAGAGGAACCCACCAGATCCGTTCGATGAGTGAGATTGTTGCCGGCCTGGCATCAATGGGGTGGTCAGATGCTAAAATAGAAAAAAATCTGGGCATGGAATTGGATGAAGTCATTCGGCTGAAGCAAATCAGCGGATTGAAAGAAGCCTTCCAAAACCACGAGTTTTCCAAATCCTGGATCGATTTTGAATATAAATATTACAAATAAAAAGGCATCTTCCATCTCAATGAAACCGCCGCCTCATTCTATTTTGTTTCGATTGCTTTCGAGCGGGGATTTATAGGTATGCAGCTCTTTATTTTAAATATCCCCTTTTCACTGTCCGGTTCAATAAATACCAGTCCACCCATTCCCTCAATCGTTTCTCTTATGATTTGCAACCCAAAACCATGATAATCCTTGTCTTTCTTTGTAGTCTTCGGTTCACCGCCCGCAATTAACAGCTCTCCGTCAAAGGAATTGGTTACCTCAATGATTGTCCAATCCTGAGTGCTGTTGCTTGTTACCTCAATAAAACGTTCGGAGCCGGATACCTTACTACAGGCTTCTATGGCATTGTTAATGATATTGGAAAAAACACGGACAATATCCAGCTCTGTCATTGACACGGATTCAGGAAGATGTGCATGTGCCTGGAAACGGATATTCTTTTCTTCACAGACACCAGCAGCATCCTGCAATATGGCATCCAGGACAATATTGTCGGAATAGTCTTTGTGAATCTGCACGCTCCGCTGCATCGTATCGTGAATATCATCCAGCAATTTGATTGCCTTTTTATATTCCTGGCGGCGCATTAAGGTTTTTAAAGAAGCCATCAACTTTTCATAATCATGACGAAAGGCTCGATAGCTTTCTGTATATTTACGATAGGATTGATAGTGACGCATTTGACGGGATAGCTGTTCTTGTAATTGATGAGTAAATAATTCGTATTCAAACAATTCTGATATCCTTGATGCATGATTCAGGATAACCAACAGCCACAGATTACTTATGATGCAGGAGCCCATATAGAGAGAAGAATACCAATATTGCCTGACATCATCATAGTAACGTCCATCATTAATAAGCGTGAGAAATAACCATTGAAAAAACAGATAAATGACTACAAATTTCAGCTGGCCTTGATTGTTCATTAAATACCTGGCCTTTTGTCTGGGAACGATGATATCGCGGATCATCAAAAAGTATAAAATTGCAAGAAGTACTGCTAACACAGAAATTATATCATAATACTGTTGAAGAACATTTTTAATGCTAATATGCAAAACAATAGAATAGATTGAAAAGATAATTCCCCGGCTGGAATACAAGGAAAACGTATAAATACTGCCTGCATAAAGAGTTTGAGTTGTGGTTCCACTGAATAATAATCGGAAAGATATCATAAATGATACAAACACCAAATATACAGCGAACCTTGAATCCAACAGTGTATAGGCAGCTGCTGTTGTAATAGCATTTATAGCAATTGCAATAATATAATAAATCCAATGATCCCTTTTCACCTGAAACAGCTTTTTAAAACGCAGAAGAGTAAATGTATCATATGTAATCAGCGAAACAAGACTTATCATGATATTCTCCTATCCACAATCGTGAATGTTGGTACGGCTGATATAATCGACAAAAACCTGTTTCATCTGCTTGATATAAGTTGCACCGATCGGAATCTTTTCACCTGTTTTCAAAATCAAGATATTCTGTTCAAATTGCAGAATGTAGGACATGTTTACAATATATGAACGGTGAATGCGAACGAACCCTCTATGGAGTAACTGATTCTCTATCTGCTCCATTGTTGCATAAAATTGAAAGACTTCCCCTCCATTATAGTGAACAGCTATAATTCGTTTCCAGATCTCGAAGAAGGAGATTTCCCTGAACGGAATTACTTTTCTAATATTCTTCCCGGTCTCACAAAGGAACATATCATTTTCTTTTTTTGAGGCCAAAGTAATCGCCCTGTTAAATACTTCCTCAAATTTAGCAGTAGTAATTTTTGATTTTATTAAATATTGGACAGGAGAAATATCATAAGCATCGAAGACATAATCTTCACTTGTAGTCAAAAAGATAATTTCTGAACTGCAGCCAAGTTCCCGAAGCCTCTTCGCTGTGTCCAGACCATTCAGCTTGTTCATCAATATATCCAGGTAGATGATGTCTGCCTGGTTTGGTGAATCTGCTAAAAAAAACAAAAGTTCTTCTCCGCTTTTGAAATAGGAAATGGTGATTTCCACCTTGTTTTTCTTTGCAGCCTTTTTAATCAACCCGGCATATTGAGCTCGGGCTTCCAGATCATCATCACACAAAAATATCTTCAACATGACTGTTCACCAACCTTTCTACAAGGTAATCTATCTCATCAAAGCCTTAATCCTATGTATTGGCTCTGCACCTTACTCTTCCTCCAGTTTCATGAAAATGCATTAATAGTATAACACTCTGTAACTATTTTTTCAATTATATAATATACTCCTTTGTTGGTATTATATAAGGAATTTCATTGTTGGTATTATCTAATATTTTCCTTAAAAACACGTAAAAGAAACGAATAAATGATTGACTGGTCAGATTATGAAGGCGAGCTGATACAAGTAATAGCAGAAGATGGAACAGTATATCTTACCAGTTCTTTTAGATGTGATTTAATAAAGAGTATTAAATAAAAAAGCGGCCTCAGAAATAAAATTTTTCTGGGGCCTTATTCAGCCATGAAGCACATACTGCAAAAGCTACGATTTCTTATCCTTCGTTAATTGTTTCAATTGGGAGGAGCATCAGTCCTCTTATATCTCTACATAGCACGCTTTCAATGAAATCCCTCCGTCCTACTATATGAAATCCTTGAACGCCTGCCAGAGAAAACACCTTTTTATCTCCGATTTTGGAAACATCTATGACTGCCTTTTTAATCATATTGCGATCCGTATTGAACTTGCTTTGTTCGGACAGGCAATCCACTTTATGTAACTCTGGACAGAAGTACAATTCTGCAAGTTCATTGAACGTATCCATCAAAACAATTTCCGTAAAGATGGTGTCAGGTTCATATAATGCAATAACACTTTGAATTTTCTCCGATACCAGCAAGAAAGGCTGGAATAGAATATCATTAAAAGTCGTATATGAGTTTCCATGGAAAAACAGTAATTCACGCCCCGGTAGTTTATGCGCCCGCTCCTGTTTTATATCCCAGATATCAAACCGGCTTTCTGCAATATGTATATCTGTGTCAGCCATAATTAAATAATATTCCATCCTATTCACCGCCTACTATTATGTATTTATGGTTCAGGTACATAATCTTTTCTGTTATATAAGTTGTTCTCAAATATTTCCGCAAGAGCTTTTGTTGAAAGTTCATTACCATCATTAGAAGCTATCTGATTTTGAGTAATAATATCAGACATTTTAGTCGCCTCCAAAATGTATCGTATTATAGCTTAAATAGGCAAACCCGGGTTGTCAGTCCAAAAGCAGTGCATTGATTTTATCTCTGTTTTCGTTAGAAATGAGTATTTTAAACACCTTTTTCTCAGAACCGGACATGGAATGTACATCCTCACCTGACAGCCGTGCTACGCGGATAATTGATTCTTCTTCGTTTTTGGCTCCGCTTATCCTGTTCAGGCTCCAATAGATGGATTGAAGCTCTTCAAAATCAGCTTCGCCTGTTATTTCCACCTCATACGGATAATTCCTGGTCTGATTATGTTTTATAGCATAGACGGCAAGTGCTTCGCTATAATTATCCTCACCCTCTATGAGCGTATAATCATCAGAAATATCAAGCAAACCTGCAATATAATCAATTTGATCAAGAAGAGCCGTATGTGCGGCTTCCATGGCCGCTGCAACATCAAGATTACCTTCATTTTTACCTGGAACCATTGTTTCAGCCTGGACCTGGCTTTCACCCGGAAACTTACTTTCCCTGTCTTTGCCGGCATCTGTCTGCGGCTCTTCCTCTTCCAGCCCATCGCTTTGCTCAGGCTTGGAAGCATCGGATTCATCAGAACCGCCAGAGGGTTCCTGTTCAGCTGAATCCTTGGAAGATTCTCCATCGCTTTCCTCAGGCTCTGACATAGACGTTTCCCGTTCATCGCCGCTCATGGTTTCTTCAGGATTATATGAAGCTTCTGTATTTTTTTCGTTCCCTGCACTATTCTCCTGCTCCGCGTTGTCTGCCTGTTCCGTATTATCTTCCTGTTCTACGTTATCTTCCTGTATTACGGTATCTCCCTGTTCTACGTTATCTTCCTGTTCCGATTCTTCTGCACGCACTTCCTCCTGTTGTGCATATACCTGAACAATCTTCCCAGTAATCAGGCTGGCGCAAAGTACCGCAGAAACAAGAAATATAGTATACCTTTTCATTAGATACTCCTCCTTATTTTGATATAGCCGCCTCCCTCTCAGACGCCTTTTCTGATATTGAATCTCCCAGCAGTTTTTCTAAGTCCCTTCTGATCTTCTCAATTTCCAGAATCTTATACCTTTCAAGACTGGATATCTCCTGCTGCAGCGTGATTTTCTGCTGCTGCAGCGCCGTCAGTTCGTTATCGCATTTACTCCAGGTCTGCTTAAGCATTTCCTTCGCTGTCTGCTGGGCAGCCAAAAGAGCTTCTGAAATCTGATTCTTCATCTGGTAATATTCCGCGCGGACGCTGCGAAGCTGTTCCAGTTCCTTGCACTGCCTTTCAGCTGCTTCCCCAATCTCATCAAGAAGGCTATCCACTTCCTGAGCATCATAGCATTTCCCGAACCTTTTTGTCAGCTTCACCATATCGATCGTTTCTTTCGTTAATATCATATTTCACTCCTCTCCTCTGCCTCACTGTTTCCTGATTCTGGCCGCATAACACCGATTACGATATACCGGGCGTCGTCAAATTCATAGCTGCAGGTGGAAAGCACAAGGAATCTATCGTCATCTCCATATTCTGCGGCACTTTTAAACGTCGTTTTCGTTGAAGCGTAAGCTAACAACGCATCCAAATTCACCTCATACATAAACGCCCTGTCGCGCCATTCTCCTGCACTGATGACGCAGCCATATTTAAAATCGATCCGATAATTTCCCTTCTCTGTGTATAGAAACATATAAGGATGTTCATCAAAATAATCCTGCTTCTTGTATCCTATCAGGGAACCAAACATCCTGCCGGATTTCATATGATGTCCATATATGATACTTAAACCCCCGAGAAAATCCTCTGGGCAGTTGTAATCAAGAAATAATGTCCCGTTGGCATTATCAGAGCCATCCGGGAGATGATGGAGATACCAGTCGTAATCGTATGCATGCATTACCGGATAATCTATTACAGTACCTGGACAGTACAGCCATGCGGCCGCGTCAGAATTGATCTCTTTTAACCCTTCAAAATCGATGAAGACCGGCGGTACACTGCCCGACGGCAGCTCCCCTCCGGACTCACCGCCGCTTTCCCGACGACGGACCTGCTCCTTTAGAGTCTCATAACTTTGATTCCCTGCTTCATAAATCAGCAGACTTTTTTTAAGCTTATACCCAGAAAATATGATGACGCAGATTGAGCCAATCAGAAGGAACCATACTGCTGTTGTAATGATCTTTTGCCTTTTATTCATGCTTCACCTGTCATTTTTCTGAGGTTTTTTTTCGTTTGGCAGCAAGAATGAGGTAAATCATTGAGCCAGTCGCTACAACAGAAGCAACCCAAAGCATTCCCTCATATAGTTGGTAGTTGATTTCATCACCGGTTTTGGGTACGCTTATTACGCCGGCAGCATTGCTGCCGCCTCCTGCCGCACTTCCGGGGCTGTTATCGAAGACGGTTCCGAAGTCAGGTCCGCCATTTGGTCCAAGCCCGCCAACAGGGCCGGAGCCTCCACCATTTCCTGATACTCCAGGTCCATTACTACTCACTGACACGCCGGGCCTGCCGGGTTCTCCGCTGCTTCCTGTTCCGCCGCTCCCACTGCTTCCGCCTCCACCGATATACTTATTGATAAAAATGCAGGACTCCACCTGTTTGTAAGCATCATTTGTCACTGTCCGTGTAACCACAAGCTTACCGTTTATGTCTTTTACCACATCGGTGATTGTGTATACGGAACGGTCGTAAACATATCTTGTATCCGAAAGAATCACTTCCGAGATAGTATAGAAATAGGTACCTTCCCGAGTATATATCCATGTACCGAAATCCTCTTCTCCGGATCCGTAAATAGTTATGTGCTTGATACCATCTGCGCTTCCCTCTGGCATGGGATTTGCCTTATCCTGGGCAATTAATGAAAATGTAAAACTGGAGGCAGTGAACGGGTTACCGGATACCGTTTTTTTCACCGGCGGGTCCACCATGATCTCAGGATCGCTTGAAAGGGGAGTATAAACGTTTTCAAATCGAATGCTGCCCGCTTTGCTGCCATCACTTTTTTTTACTACGATCTCAGCCGAAAGGTTCACCCCCGTCTGCTTCACATAGACAGTGACGGAATAGACCTGTGTATCATAAGAATATCCTCTTGCCGGGACTGATTGATTCCCCTTGATTTCGTAACGGTATATGCCAGTGTTGGAAAAGGTGATGGGACCAATATCTTTCACACCTGTCCCGGCGGCTGTAAAGGAATAGATGCTGTTTAAACTACCCTGCGGCATGGGATTTCCCGTATCCAGAGAAATGAGATCATACGAAAATACATGATTTACACCGGAAGCCGAACTGTTTTTTATAAAAACCTGTTCTACATATAACGTGACGGCAACCGAATCCGCTTCTGCGTAAACATTCAAGGGGAATCCTATGACCAAAAGGCAGAAGAGAAGCAGACGTAGCACAGTAATCCATTTATTCTGCACTTTATTATTTGAGTTCATATTTTCGTTACTCCTTTTCGTGATTCCTTCTTTTTCCTCTTCCTTTATAATAAACTGCAATCATAAACAGGATCAGCAGAATAACCGGAAGCACGATTTGCAGCCACCGGGGAAGGCTTTCCCATTGGCCGGCTTGACGGTCCACTGATACTGTGTTTGCATTGCTTGATTTTTCCTCATCAAATGGATTGCTATAACATTCTTTTGTAATCCTTGCCGCCAGGATATCTCTCCCATTGGTCGCATCCGTAGAACATGTAGTCAGAAGCAGAATACGATCCTCTTCCGTTACCCCAATTTCGCGGGTATATACCGCCTTATCCAACAGGGATTTTAAATACGCCTGCTGCGCCTCTTTGCCCTGGACGTTGGGTGTAAATATACTTCCGTCATAAGCATCCGTTTTAATAAAAGCAAAGAATTCCAGTCCGTGGTCTTTCCCGTCATAATACAGATTTCCATATTCATGACCTTCAAAAAAACTTTTGTCACTGAATGAGCCAAGTTCTCCAAACATAGTTTGTTTTTCCATGTGATGACCATACAAAATACTATTAAAATCCTGAAAGTCCTTGCGGTTGGTATAATCTAAAAAAATAGCTCCTGAAAGGGAATACTCTCCTAATGCATTGGTATTTACATATTTCCAGTTGTCCTTTCCCTGTGTTACCGGATAGTCGATATTCGTGCCATAAACCGTGAGCCAGCCAAACACCTCCGGATTAAGCTCCTTAAGCTGTTCAAATGACTGACCGCCTTCTGCTGTATCCGGTTTATAGACTGAGTATTGGGAAGCGGCCGCTGCCCGATATACCTTGTCAGAGTCCCATATGGAATAGACAGCTACAGCTACCAGCAGGAGAATAACAGTCAGTACCATAAAGTCCACGATACTGTTTACGATTCTTACTACAATTCTGCCTGCTTTTTTTAATGCTGTTTCGTTCATATGAGCCCTCTTTCCGGTATCTTTAAATGCTTGTTAAGATCTATAAAGTTTAAATACGGCTGTGTTTTTTACGGGATTTTACTACTATAAATGCCATGAATGACCCTGCTGCCAGAATCAAGATCATAACAAAGGGAAGGTTGTTAATGACTACGCCTGTAGGGGTAATGGTCTGGTAAGCATTGGTAAATGCCGCACTGTTTTGGTTTACTCCAATAAATTTGTTGTTAATACCTAGCTGTACATTAGCTACAGTATTGTTTGCTGACTCCGGAGTTCCCCCATTTACCACGTACTCCAATGATGCTATATAATTTAGCACTGCCGCTTCTGTCACATCATAGCTTGCACCAATATGAAGATCCGTGAATGCCAGCCTCTGTCCGTGTTTGAGATTAACAGTCATAGAGGTTCCTGCAGGAAAACTAATATAATATTTGTTATTACCATCTGTTTGCAGTGTCGCATAGTTTTCTGGTGAAGTAACAATGTTACCGGATTCATCCAAAACATATGCCATATATGTAACAGCGCCTGGTATTACGTCCGGCTTCTTCGCAACCACATCAAAAGTAAAATATTTGGTCTTATCGGCATAATCCCCGGTAACATCCTTGCTTATCGTGAGGGCCTTGTCAGTTGGATCTGTTGAGTCAACGCCGCCAGCAGTTTTGGAATAGATGTTGGTAAAGATCATTTTGCTGTAGTCGCCTTCAATGCCAGGATCACCATCCGGAGTCGGGTCCACCTTATCACCCACTACAGAGTTGCCGTTACTGCTGTCAAGCACTGCAATGCGTGAAGCAACAGCAGCCACGTACAGACCGTTTATGCCATTTTTTACATAGACTGTTAACGTATACTCTGCAGGAGAAAACATATAAGCTTCGTTAGCGGAGGGTACATAGCCTGACACCGTTTGATCCTCTGTAACCTTGTATACATATACACCCGCATGCGGGAAGTTAATGCCGGAAAACAGATTGCCTGTTTGCTTTACTATGGTCTTTGTGTTGGGATCATTGGCACCGGTATCGCTGGCATTGAATGCAATGGTCACATCGCCAAGGGCCGGCATTGTGGCTAAATCCGACGTAGTAATTCTTTCATCGACGCTTATCGGCTGAACATGGAAAGTAAACGTTGCACCAGGTGTTGGAGTACCTATGGGCATGGTTAGTTTTTTCGTAATTGCAGCCCGTGCAGGCGCAGCTTCTGTACCAAGGATCGGATCACCGGCTGCAAATGCAGATGCAGCAGTTCCCATGCACATAACTACAGCAAGCACTATAGCCGGCAGTCTCCTTCGTAATTCTTTTAATCTTTTTTTCATGGTCTTACACTCCTTTTTAATTTATTTTCTTATTTTGAATATAGATTACAAGATTTCCGGTTATTTTGCCGTCCTGTACCTAAAGATCAAACATGGCTGATTTTTTTGATTTAAATGATAAATGCCTCATATTTATATATTTCTCCGTCTGAGAACCGTCATCACTTTCCCCAGTGTGTCTTTCACCTTCACCGCTCCGTAAATGCGGCTGTCCGTGGCGTTTAACCGACTGTCTCCAAGAACGAACACTTCCCCTTCTTTCACTGTAAGGGGAAATTCTGCACCACTTTCATATCTCTGGGTAGGTGAATAGATCTCCGGTTCCTGCTGAAGTGCACCGTTGACCAGCAGCCCTTCCTCCGTAATATCCACGGTATCACCTGCTGTGGCAACCACCCGGCGTACCTGCTTCTGTCCTTTAAATTCCAGCACAAGAGTATCACGGGCTATATAGTTTTTGTCCAGACGGTAGAACATCACCAAGTCTCCGTCTTTAACGGACGGGCCCATGGAGGCATCCAGATTACGGCAAAGCCCAAACAGAAACGTGAATACCAAAAGGAAAGCAAGAATAATCCCTGCAATTTTTTCCAGAAGAAATAGAATATCCACTCCAAGGGAGAATTCTTCCGGAGATTTGTGATTTTTACCTGCTGCTTTATTTTCTTCTTGTATTTGTATTTCAGCCATATCACAAACCCCGCTTTCTGCGGGAATGAATCATACCGGCACCGGCAATCCCCATCAGCAGAAGCATGGACAGCCCCAAAAGGATAGGACCCTGAATGCTTCCTGTCAGGACACCGGCTGGTACCTCCTCATTTCTTGTATTGATGAAATCAAACCGGCTATTTATTTCAACCAAGCTGACCTGACCGGTATCCGAACTGTCTGTTACCTGACCTAAGCTGTCCACAAAAGACACCCTATAATTGGAATCGCCAGCTTCTGTCACACGGAGACTGCCCTGTGGTACCGCCATAATGGTGATCTGCTGGCCGTGTTTCAGCATGAAAGTGGCTTTTCCAGCCTCATTAAGCGTTAACGTTCCAGCGGCCGGTGCCTCTGCTTCTGATCCGGACAAGATTCCACCTGTATATTGCAATTGGGTCCCTTCGGCAAGTGGAACCCCTCCGCCGTCTAAAAAGTATATTGTAAACAGAAAGTCCCTTGTCTTGTCGGCATAATCACCGATGACCTTCTGGGATACCGTGATATTTCTCATTTCGTATGCCAGATAAATATCCGTATCGCCCACCACGTTAGCCAGCTGGACCGAGGTATTTCCTTTCCACTCTCCATTTAAGTGCTCCTTCCAATCCATGAACACATAGCCTGAGACGGACGGAATCCTTTCATCCGGGAGTGCAAATGACTCGCCCGAAACTGCGGCGTATGCAACCGGATTTAATCCGTCTATGGGGCTCCCGCCCCGGTCTATATAATAAACCTTCACGATTAGCACGTTGATATCGAAGTTGTTGAGCGGGTGGTCATAGACGCTGCTTCCGGCAGCCGATATTTGGGGGTGTCTGGTCACCATATCCGGGAGTGGTTCGGCATCTGCCCACGCTGTATTTCCACTGAATTTAACCGTATTCAAGACAGACAGTTTAGTAAGGTCGTTGGTGTAGATACCGCCGCCATTATTTACTGCTGTATTGTCAGATATTTTTCCGTTTTTAATGGTGACTGTGCTGCTATCAGCAAAAATACCGCCGCCATTGCCGCCAGAGGCTATATTGCCGGTGAAGTCGCCCCCCTCCATGATGAAGACGGTGTTGGAGGTTACATGCACACCTCCGCCGCTGTTGTTAGCCTTGTTAACTCTGATTTTACTGTCACCACTGACGGTAAGCGTGCCGCCAATGCTATAAATACCACCGCCATACTCCGCCGCCTTATTGTCAGAGATCATACTGCTATTAACGGTGACGCTGCTGCCTGAAAAGTAAATACCACCGCCTGTGATGACCGAGGAATTACCGGAGATGGTGCTGCCATCCACGGTAACCTTGCTGGCACCTCCAGCATAAATACCGCCACCATAAGAGCTTGCAGCATTGTTCATTATATTACTGTTGCTGTTCACCTTGATTACACTTTTGATATTGGCGTACATACCGCCCCCTCTGTCTGCGCGATTGTCCGAAACAACGCTGCTGCCCTTGATGGTGACCGTGCTTCCTTCCGGGGTACAAAGACCGCCACCGTTGTAGGCCGCCCTATTGCCGGATATAGTGCTGTTGTCAACGACAATTTGTGCCCCCTCCCTATAAGCCATAATCCCACCACCCAGACTTCCCCCGTTATTCTCAGAGATTGTGCTGCCCTGAACAGTTAGGGACGAACTGCCAGAGACACCTGCATAGACATACACGCCACCGCCGCAGTAGGCCGAAGCATTTTCTGAAATCATACTGCCATCTCGTACCACGGCCACGCTATCATCGACAAATATACCGCCTCCGCCTCCGTTGGGGTCGCCATTCGCCTTATTATTATTGATATTACTGCCCTCTACAGTGAGCGAACCACCATTATAGATACTGAGGCCGCCACCGTAATTTCTGGACGTATTCTCAAAAACAGCGCTGTCATTCTGTATCTTGACTACGCTATTATTCTCGGCATATAATCCGCCTCCGTAAGCGATGGTGGTACCCTCGGCCTTATTCCCGGATATTGTGCTGCCGCTAATCGTAATTTGGGAGCTTTTTCCACAGACACCGCCGCCCTTGCCCTTTGTCGCAGTATTGCTGGTGATCATACTGTCAGCAATCGTGACGCGACTGCTGTCCAGGGCATAAACAGCGCCGCCATTTTCCGCCGTGCACTTTTGTATATTTGCGTCTCTTAGCGTAAAGGCTGCTCCCGTTTTGACCTCAATCCCGCCGCCTGTACCGCCGCCGTCCAGTATGACGTTTTCAAACGTAAGCTCGGCATTGCTGCCCGAGGGAATAATGAAATGGCGCTGACTCTTGGATGTAAAGGTGACGGTTCCTAAATCCGAGGCCTTAAATGTTAGATTTTTATTAATCGTTAGTGAACTGGTAAATACAATGTTCGCACCATCAGCAATAACTATGGTGTCCCCTGACTGTACTTGGTTATAGTTAATGAGCATTTGTATCGATGAAAAATCATAGACCGTTACTTCCAAAAACGGCTTGATGCCCTCCGGCAGACGCATACCTGCGTCGATGCCGGTAACCGCCGTGTCCTCCGCAATCTCCAGCGGGTCGGTCCATGAGGCCGCGGCTTCCTCATCCATCGCAAATTTGTTGTCATTTTCAATAGTCAGTGGCAGCAGATATTCCGTTCCGCCAATGGTTTCGGCGGAAACATTTACCACATAGCTGCCGGGTTCCATGCCCTCAAACCGGTATGCACCATCCGTTTTGGTTAAGGTGGTCTGAACCTCGGTATTCAAGTCGTCCTCCGCATAGAGCGTGACGGGGTATCCGGCAATGTCGGTTTCACCCACATCCCTTATACCGTCGCCGTTTTTATCCAACCACAGCTTTCCGCTGATATGCCTGCCTGGATGAACTACTGTTACAACAGCAACAGGACGGGCTTGTGGATAAACCCAGGTCCCGATATCGGCGGTAAACAAATACGTCCCTGCGGCCTCCTGATGATACCCGTCAGCTTCCCAGATTACGGGTATGTCTGCAACAGCGTCTCCCTCCAGCGTTGCCACCAGGGTTTCAGGCAATGGAATGTCTGCGATTTTCGTACCTAATGGTACAATCAGTTCCGTTACAGGCATGTCAAAGGACACGATCACTTCTTTTTCACTGTCATTCTGCGCGATTCCTGCAACAGGCAGCAATCCCGCTAACAACAATCCTATTAGCAATAGAGAAAGGGCAATGCGCCTACTGCTTCTTTTTCTCATACTTTACCTCTTCTTTTAATTTTATATATCTATAGTCCACCACGAAAAATAAGGAACGCTTTCCCGTGAATCTGTTCTTTACTTACCGCGCCATAGTTACGGGAGTCCAGTGAATCGCTTCGGTGATCTCCCATAACAAAATACTGATTTTCAAAAAGTGCGAGCGGATAATCGACTTTCGTCTTTCCATAAGTCTTTTCATAGATAAACGATTCCTTTTGCACCTCTCCATTTACAAGAAAAAGCCCGTTATCATCATCAAATCCCATTACATCACCGGGAATACCGCAGATACGCTTAACATAATCTTCCCGCCCATGCGCCTTAATAAAAACAATATCTCCTTTTTCATATGAACTGGAATGTTTCCAGAATACAATTATGTCTTCATCATAAAGGGCCGGCTCCATCGATGTCCCTGATACAACCCCAATGCCAAACATCATATTAAAAATCAACGCAGCCGCTACCGCAATTACTGCACTTTTTATTAGCGGGAACCAGAATGACCGGTTGATATAGTCCATTGATGCAGCATGTTTCGGCTGATATTTTTTTCTTAATCTTTCCATGTTTTTGCTTGAACCTGCTTCCTCTTATCCTTAGTAATACGAGCCTTGAAAAAGCCACTCAATTCATCCCCATGTTTCTCTCCGCTTAGACGGATCTTAGATAAGCCAGAAATTTTATTATATATTATTAATATTTTTCATTTGAAAAGTCTTTTAAAATGTTCCAAAACTCGAGATTATTGTCCTGAATTTCCTCCTTTTGAGTATAAGTTTTGCTGATACATCAATAGGAGGCTTGACAAAGCTCCTGAGATATGACAAAGATCGTCTTCCTATCACGTGACCGGCATATGTGCGCATAAAAAACGGCCCCGCTTTGGATGAACTCCTCCAAGTCGGGGCCGCTTTCAGAACTTTTTAAGTAAACTACACGATAGCATAACTGGATTACGTATAAAAATAAAACAGCCACCATGCCGGTTCCAGGAATCCGTCATGGTGGCTGTTTTATTTCATGATTTTCTATTTAACCTTTGTTCTGGCTGCATTTGATCGCATCAATGGCAAGGACCACCATAAGTGCCAAAAGACTGTCCTGTCCGTCGGTCACGTCGATCAAGTAGGTATCGGTAAAATGAAAAAGCTGCTTTTCAATCCGGGCCACAACGCTGCCCGTCTGGGAAAGAATACGGTAATCCCATTCCAGGAAGCTGCCTTCCACATGCCACCCATTGCAGTCAACGGAAAAAGAGGGTTTGAAAAAAGTAAAATCCTTGGTGATAGTTCCCGCCGTTTGTCCGCCGATCTGGATGTCAAACCGGGGCAGAAAGGTCAGCACCTGCTCTCTTAAGGTGGCAAGGTGATTATCGTTGTTGTCATAAATTTCCAGCTTGTGGCCCCAGGCGGGCCTTCCGCAGACTGTATATATGGTAGCTCCATTTTCATCATAGATGTCGTAGCTGTCAAACCAGGAAAAAAATCGCTGCTTAAACATTAGCTTCATGATATTATTATATCTCCTTTTTCTTCTTTATCCATTATCTGCCCGCACCATTCCTTTAACATGCATTCCCCGCACTTTGCCTTCCTTGCCGTGCAGATTGCCCTGCCATGATATATCAGCTGAAAATTGATCCGGTTCCAGTGGTCCTTTGGCAGTATCCGTTGCAATTCCACTTCCACCTCCGCCGGATTTTTCCCGGAGGCCCAGCCCATCCGCCTGGCAATGCGAAATACATGGGTATCCACAGTGACCCCAGGAATTCCGTAAGCATCTGCCAGAAATAAGGTGGCGGTTTTTCTGCCCACTCCTGCCAGATTTAAGACCCCTTCTATATCCTTTGGGACCTCGCCTCCATATTCCTCTGCGATTTGACTGCAGCATTTTTTTAAATTCTTCGCTTTATTTTTATAAAGCCCAATGGATCGTATGGAATCCTCGATTTCTTCCAGCGGCGCTTCTGCCATCTGCTCCACGGTCTGATAACGCCAAAACAGCTGGGGAAGCACCTCTTCCACTTGTTTGTCTGTGCTTTGGGCGCTGAGCATGATAGCCGCCAGTAGCTGCCATGGCTGCTGATGGTAGAACCCTTCCTTTGTCACACCGTAAACCTGGTCCAATTTTTCAAGTATATAACTGACATCTTTCTTTTTCATACGTATTTCCCAACCTTCCGTCACTGTATAATATCTGCTTTCCTTTTCAGGTTCGGCTGCTGTTTCTCCTCTTGACAATCTCCTCCGGCTCAAACAGCCGAATGATTCCATATTCCCCATCATATCCGGGACTGCACTGAACCTTGCCCTCTCTTAACCGCTTGATTCCCTCTGATATCATATTGCCGGAAGCATGCCTGATATCCTCCAAAGGCAGCTCCCGAAGGATATGAAATTCCGGTCCTAAATCCCTTATCATGGATTCATACTGGTTTTGGACTTTCTTACTTGCGGTTGTAAATCCGATAGAAGCCGCGATCACTTCTGTAAGAGGGACCAGATTCTCAAACGGCCTCCCGCCTGGAAGGACAAATCCTTCACTGCGGTCAGCCAGCTGTTCGATCCGGTGGGACACGCCTGTGGTAAGCTTTCGGCCGCATACCGGGCACTTGCCGGAATATTGTTTCGCTTCTGACGGAGAGAGGCAGAGATTGCATTTCCGGTGGCCATCATAATGATATTTTCCCTCTTCCGGAAAAAACTCTACGGTTCCCTCTAATCCCTCTCCCTTTTGTATGGCATTCCACAGCCCGGTATAGGACAAGTCAATATCCAGAAGATTGGCTTCCCTGCCAAGCTTTGAGGGAGAATGGGCATCAGAGTTTGAAACAAGCTGAAAACGGTCCAGAGCCGACAAACGCCATATCATAGAAGGATCGGATGAAAGACCTGTCTCCAATGCATGCACATGGGGAGTTAAATCCTCAAAGCATTCCTCGATCGTATCAAAACCGGAGAATGCCCCAAACAACGAGAAATGCGGCGTCCAGATATGTGCCGGGATATAGATGGCCCTGGGGCATAATTCCAGTGATATTTCCAGAAGGTCATGACAATCCAGTCCCAATATGGGCCTGCCGTCTGAATGAAGGTTCCCAATCGTCTCCAGCTTTTTTGAAATCAGCTCTGCCTCCTTAATACCCGGAAGCAATATAACGCTGTGAACTTTTCTTACTTTCCCGTTTTTCTTATAAATGGAGCTGATCTCTCCGGAGACCACGAACCGGGGAGTCATGGCTTCTGACATAGCTCCCTTGTCTATACGGTATTCTTCTTTTAATATGTAAAGCCCTTCCTCTGCAGGAATCAGCTTTTCTTTAAATTCCTCACGCCATGCCTGGTGGGTAAAATCACCGGTCCCCAGGATGCCGATCCCTTTGCGCCTCGCCCATAAATCCAAATATTCCAGAGAACACTCCTTACTGGTCGCTCTGGAATAATGGGAATGGATGTGTAAATCTGCTATATACATAAATTTCACCTGCTTTTGTCGATTTATGTTTTATTATAGCTTTGTTTTCTATGGGTTGCAAGGAGAGGGTCCTTCCTTTTACCGGCATATTTCTCATAAATTCCCATGGTCAGCTCTGCCATGTCCCTTCTGAATTCCGCCGGTTCCGTAAGTTCAATCTGATCACCCATACTTAACAGCCAGCTAAAAAGATTCTCCTTGCTGGAAAAATCAAACTCAAATAATAGCTTTCCATCCTCCCGTTCCTTAAAACTGTTCATTCCATACTCCTCGATCAGATGCCATTTTATCTCCGGCTCACAAACCGCAGTGATATGGAATTGATTGGGATACGGATTTTCCGGAAAGTACTCAATGGGAGGTAAGGGACGCTTTTCATAATGGTCCCCGGTGTCTGAAAGCTCCTGGATCCGGTTTAGCTTGAACATGCGGAAATCTTTCCTGTCCCTGCAATATCCCCACACATACCAGGAGGACCACTGGAATACCAAAAGATAAGGGTCAATGGTTCTCTCTGTTTCACCACTTGGAGCATAATAACAGAATTTTACCGAATGGCCTGCTTCAATGGCTTTCTGGATCAGATCGATCTTAGGGGACAGGGAGGATTTATACCAGGAGGAAAGGTTGATCATGATGTGGCTTTCCGGAACCTGCACCGATGCCTGGTCTGATGACAGTTTTTTCATGAGCTGCTGGTACCGGTTCGTCCCTGCCACGCTGTCTAAGCTTCTAAGCCCTGTCAGTATAGACTGCATTTCAAAGGAGGTCAGCACGGTCCGGTCGATCCGGTAGGCCGGCATGATAGATATTCCCCCGTTCTGCCCCTGTGAAGTGGCAATGGGAATACCTGCCCTTAACAGTGCCTCCACATCCCTGTTTATGGTCCTTCTTGAAACCTCAAAGATTTCTGCGAGATAAGAGGCCGTTACCTTTTCCTCTTGAAGCAGGATAGATAAAATTCCAATAAGTCTGTCAATCTTCATAGGCGTTCCTTTCTTTGATGTCCTTATTATATCACGGCAAAAGGTCTCAGAAAAGACCGTTCTTTCCATCCTCACTCATTGACTCCCTTTTCCATTTATGCTAGGATGTGCCTAATAATCAAGAAAGAAAGGACCTGTTAAATGAATTTAATGAACTTAATGCAGTTAAAGGAATCCTGGGCTGTTTTTAAAGATAACCACCCCAAATTTCCCCTGTTCCTGAAAGCAGCCTTAAAAAGCTCTCTGAAAGAAGGAAGCGTGGTGGAAATCCATATTACGCCGCCGGAAGGAAAAACCCTTACCACTAATTTAAAGCTCAAGGCTTCTGATCTGGAGCTGTTTGAACAATGGAAAGACTCCTTAAAATAAATTGGCACTTTTCAGGACTTGCTGAGGAAGTAATTGATAGTACTTTGATCGTCTACGTAGTTTATGAGCATACAATAAAGGAATTAGCTTATGCTAATTCCTTTATTAATTAATCTTATGTCAACGGCAGATTCCAATCCAGCAGATAGGGATTGTCATTCCTTGTTTTGATATCTTCATAGACTTCCCGCCGGTCATCTCCGCTTTCATAAGACCAATATTCATACCCTCTTAAGTAACTGTCCATCATCTCATCCCATGATGAAAACCTTTTTTGAATTATCTGTGCTATTTCAAGTGACTTATCCAATGCTTCCTGTTCCGTATAAAACCCGGCAATATAATACCAGCCGCACAAGGATACAGCGCGGCAGTAATCCCAGCCGTCGATGGCCCCTGCTCCGTAATTTACGTAGTCATCATACGCGTTTACGAGATAATAAGCTTCCTCTTCGTCACCCACAATTTCACTAAGATATTTGGCCAGCTCCTCCCGTTCAAGTCCCGAAGCATCGTCCTCTTCCATCACCTGCATCAGCGATGCATAGTCGGTCCGGTGCCCTGTGTTAAGCAGCCAGTTTAAGGTTTCGTCCGCACTGGTTCTGTCCGTCACATCCCACCATTCCTCCAATGACGCAAGCTCAAGCCGTTTATTGAATTCATTCGCTTTCATGCCTCCCAGGAGCGTATAATCTCCACCGTTAAGCTCTGTTAAAACAGCATAAGTACCATTGACCCAGAGAATTTCCGGTTGTACTTTTTTCTGCTGCACACAGCCGGCACTTCCACATAAGATGAGCCCTATGATACAAAGAAGAAATGTATATTTAGTAGATTTTTGTTTGTTCATGTCTTGTTTTATCTCGCGCTTTCCTTCTATTGAGGTCCTGCGTACTCAGCGCTGCCAAGTCCCAGTATTGGGAAAAATATCAATGGCAAAAGCACTAAGCCAACTGCAAAACCGCCGCTTCTTCCAAATGCTTTAGAAAGCTTAACGCAATAAATGATATATATAACAAACGAAGCCAATCCTGCAAGGCTGCTTAAGATGCTGCTATCTAAAAATCCTCCAAAAAAAGAAACTCCCCCTGTAATCAGAACTGCAATAAAATAGCTTAAATTTCCAAATGCGATATCAGACATTATGTAAAGATTATAAAATGGTATCAATGACGCCCAGCCCGGCTTACCGGCTTTCGAAAAAATCTTCCAATTGGAAACTAAAAGCAAAATACAAACAATTAAAAGAAATACAAAAAGTAAAATACCAAATCCAGCTAAAACAGCATATAAATCATTATTCACGCTCAATTCCTCCATATGTTTTAAATTATTAAGTACCAATTATACCTGTCCCCACCTCAGCGGATTTAATCTGACGCCGCAAAAAGAGGTTTGTTCTCTAAATTACTCATAAACTCGTACATTCTGCCTTTCTCCTTTTCTTTTGTTCTTCCATATTTTACCACATTGACAAATATTCATCAATGTCGTACGGAACAAGAAATTCATTGTTGGGAACATGAGACAGCATTTTCTTGTTGTATTTACCAAATTATGGTACAATGGACAAATAAGTGCAATAACCCGGAAGCTTTGTCCAAGCCTTTCTTACCATAAGGGCGAATATAACAAGCAGGAGGAATAAAAACAGCATGAAAAAGATGATAAAATTATTTGCAGTCGCATCGCTTCTATCCATATCCATAGCATCGACCGCCCATGCAGGAGCCTGGAAGCAGGACAGCCATGGATGGTGGTGGCAGGACGGAGATAAGTCCTATCCCGCTTCCGCCTGGAAATGGATCGACTCTGACGGGGATGGAATGGCAGAATGTTACTATTTTGATGAAAATGGTTATCTCCTGACCGGGACCACTGCCCCCGACGGCAGCACGGTCAATGAATCCGGCGCATGGACCGATCAGAGCATTATCCGCCAAAAGGCCGCTAATCCTGCTGCCGCGCGGATCACAAACCAGAAGGGGATGGAACTTTACCAGGAAGCAGACCAGAAGAGTTCCGGGCTGCCCGGCCTGGATATCACTGCAGACATCCAGATGAATCTTACTTATGACTGGCTGGATATCCCGGTCTCCATGAATATGCAGCTTAAATATCATGACTTAAATACTCCAAACATGGAGTTTCTTTCCCAGACTACTATGGATATGCTGGGGATAAGTACGTCAGAGACTTCCTTCTACACCAGGGGCTGCTATTATCTAGATGCGGGAATGTATGATAAATACAAAATGAACATCGGATATGAAGATATGACAAGAAACATCACTTTGGGAGGACTGACCGGACAGTTTGGGGCATTCCTGGATAATGTACAAATTGCAGACGGTGACGCCGGTAATAAAATCCTTATGTATTCCAGCAAAGCGGAAGGCCTTGAAACATATCTCACCAATTTCTACGATGAAATTTGGCCGACTCTTTCTGATTCCAATTATAAGATCGACCGGATTGACGGGAAAGCAGTCATAAGCCCGGAAGGCTATTTTTCCAAAGAATCCATTTCCATTTACATGACCATCACCGAAGAGGAAGAGTCTTTGGGCATGCTCATGAATATGAATCTGGATTATAATAATCCTGGGAAAGCCGTTTCCATTGTATTTCCTTCCACAGAAGGATATGAAGAAATCATTTACTAATAAAACAATAGGAGGGAAAACCGCTTGCGGCTCCCTCCTTTTCTTTTCTTAATTCCTTAAACCGATATAAATATGGACCAGTGCATCTTCCATGTCCCCGTTCTGATATTCTTCAAAATCGCATACAAAAGCTCTTGGCAGATCCATCTTCCAAAGCTCCTGCCAGAATTTTGCTACTGCCTCTATCATGTTTCCCCTAACAACAAATTTGGCATACGTTCCTACCGGAATGGTCCTTGCCACCGAGCCTTCCGGGAGCTCATCCGCTGCTTCTACTTCACAGGCCACTATGACACTGTAATCATCTAATTCATTTTCTACATAATCCGTATAGATCCCCAGGGCTTTATCATTGCTCTTATTTTTAATAGCGGAATAAACCCCCTTCCCGTAAAAGCTTTCCCAAAGACCGCCGATCACATTTCCCATGTCCGGTGATGCATTGTTTGTCCGGGCCATCAGCCCCACTACTTTTTTTTCCTTAAGCTCAACCCTCTCAAAATCCATTTATCTTACCTCTTTTCCTCTTTCCTGCCTGTTTTGCAGCATAATAGGATATCTGTCAGGCATTTCATTCTATGGTAAGTGGATGATAGCATACCGAATACGACATCTATATGTCACAATTCATTTGTTCCTGATTATTTTTCATGAAACCCTCTGTTTTTCTGTCAGCTTTGTAAAAGTAGATCAGGGTGAAGACCAGAATAATTGGGAACAGGACAGCCCCTAATATTCCGATTTTTAAGTTGTTCCCAAAAAACCCGGATACAACACCTACAAAGGTAGGCCCGCCGGAACAGCCCAGGTCCCCTGCCAGAGCCAGAAATGCAAACATTGCGGTCCCTCCTCCCCGTATGGAGGCAGAAGCCATGCTAAAGGAACCGGGCCACATGATTCCTACAGACAGACCGCACAAGCCGCAGCCCAAAAGGCCCAGCGCAGGATAGGGGGAAAGAGAGATCAGAAAATAAGAACCTATGCATAGGATTCCGCTTGCAATCATCATCTTTTTTAAATTCACCTTTTCTCCGTACTTTCCATAGAGAGCCCTGGAGATTCCCATCATTGTAGCAAAAAGCATGGGACCTGCTAAGTCCCCTATGGACTTACTCACTCCAAGACCCTTCTCTGCAAAAGCGGATGCCCACTGGCTTACTGCCTGTTCGCTGGCTCCGGCACATACCATTAAAAGCATGAATACCCAGAATATCCGTTTTCTAATGAGTCCCTTTAAGGAAAGGCCTTCTTCCTCTTCCACAAGCGGTGCAATGGGTACCTTAAAAAATGAAAACATGTTGACAAAAGGAATCAGTGCCCAGAAAAGTGCCAGAAGCCTCCAGTTTTTTAGCCCGGCAATACTGAAAAATATGGTGGACACCAGGACTACTCCCACATGCCCCCAGCAATAAAAGGAATGAAGCATGCTCATGGCCTTTTCCTTATTATCCGTGGGACAGGCTTCTACGATGGGGCTGACCAGAACCTCCAAAAGGCCGCCTCCCGCTGCGTAGATGACCACTGCTGCAAAAAGACCGATCCAGGCCTCCGAAAACAATCCGGGCAGAATGGTTAAGGACACCAAACCTATTGCTGACAATATATGAGCCGTTATCATGGAAGCCCGGTAACCGACCCGGTCGACGATTCCCGCAGACAGTAAATCCACGATCAGCTGAATTCCAAAATTAAAAGTCACAAGCATGGTAATCCTGGATAAGGAAATGCCATACTCTGACTGTAACGTAAGAAATAAAAGAGGTACAAAATTGTTAATGATCGCCTGCACGATATAGCTCATGAAACAGGCATGGACGGTTTTGGTATAATCTTTATTCATTGAGAATCACCTGCTATTCATTTTTTTGTATTATACCGCATTTATTATTCTAAATCTTGTAATTTACCGCCAGTTTATGATACAATCTAGCCAATCAGCCAAACAAAGCCAAAGGAGAACGCTCTATGCAAAGCACGAAAATACTCACCGACGAATCCATGATGGAGCTTGTCTCCCACGGCTCCTCCACCTTTCCATTTCAATATTATTATGAAGATGTAGGAAAATTCGATAACAAGTGCATTGACTGGCACTGGCACAGGGAATTTGAACTGGTGTCTGTAAAAGAAGGAATCCTTCAGTGTTCCATCGGCAACATCAATTACATATTGGAAGCTGGGGATGGGATTTTCATCAATTCCGGAGTCATTCACCGTTTTCTTTCAGCCGGGACCGCAGTTATCCCCAACGTTTTGTTTGCATCTGATTTTATTGCTCCTGAAAACAGTTCTATTTATGATAAATACATGCTTCCTTTTCTCACTTCGGGTATTTCCCATATTGTCCTGAAAAGAAGTAACTCCTGGCAAAAAGATGTTCTTTCTTCTCTTTCAAGACTATATGACATATGTGAAAATCCAGGTCCTTCCTGGGAGCTGGAGGCCCATATCATCATCTGCATGGTTTGGAACAGCTTGTTTGAACACAGGCTGGAATTTGCGACCATGGAAAATACGGGGGTAAGCAGGATTTCTCAGGCCCGGTTTAAAGGCATGACCTGTTTTATTGAAGAAAACTACTGGAAAAAGATTACACTGAAAGAAATCGCCGCATCCGTTGGGGTAAGCAAGCGGGAAGCCCTCCGCTGCTTTCATTGCTCCGTTCCTTTATCGCCCATAGAATACTTGAATAAATACCGGCTTCAGCAGGCATGGAAACTGCTCCTTCAAACGGACCACTCCATAACAGACATTGCGGAGCATACCGGATTTGAGAGTACCAGCTATTTTGACCGTTTGTTTAAAAGAGAATTTCATATAACACCCAGGAAGCATCGGGACAGTGGGAAAAACTCATGAACATCACTCATGGAACTCCTTTACTCCCCTTTTTCTGTGAGTTATAATGAAAAAAAACAAGCAAACAAAAGGAGGAGTACAATGGGAGAATTATCTAACCTTCCTAATATCGGAAAAGAAGTAGAACGGCAGCTAAATGAAACCGGAATCTTTACTTATGAAGAATTAAAGGCAACAGGCACAGAAAAGGCCTGGCTGAAGATCCAGGCCATGGACTCTTCCGCCTGCATCCATCGTCTGTATGCTCTGGAAGGGGCCATTCAGGGAATAAAAAAATTACTCCTGCCTCAGGAGAGGAAAGAGGAATTAAAGGTATTTTATAATTCTCATAAATTGTAGAAAGGCAAGGCCTGCCTCCTCCGCTTAACCAGAAGCCAGGCCCAGCCCCATGAACCAGAAAATGAAGAATACCAAAAAGTACACGAGTACCGCCAATAGGCAGATTTCACCTGCCAATCGGTATTTTATTATCCGAAAGCCTTTCATCCATTGATAGAAATAATAAAAAATTAAAGCAATTCCCAAAGCTCCAATTAAGATTGGCAGCCAGGCCATTAAAAGAAAGATAAAATTCATCGCATTACTCCCCAAAACCGTCCTGTCCTTATCTTCCCCTCTTTCTTCCCTCTTATAAGCAAAGAACTGGCAGGAATTACTTTTTCACCATAATTTAGCCATACAACCTTACTTTCTTCCGATTGTCACAAAATTAAACCACGCCTAAAAGACGTTGTTTGCTCTGAGATATAAACCGCTGTTACCAGCCAGCACATAAAGATGCTGGCTTTCTCTTCGTTCAAGCGTCCTTCAAATTTTCTCTGGCAAATTACGCTCTTGTTTTCATATGCAGTATATGGTATATTTTAGTTAGTCATTACTAACTAATCAATTTAGTATCTAACTTGAAAGGTGGAGAGTATCCCAATGAAACTACGTGTTCAATTATCAGGCGTACCGGAAACCATGCTCATTCCCATGTATGCCAGGGCAATCGAGAGCAAAAAAGCTAATCCGTTCTTTTTTGACCGGTATGCGATAGAAATGACGGAAAAACTGGACTATGACTTTTCAAAATTTGACAAAGGCAAAATGAGCTTATGGGGCTGCGCCGCCAGAACAATCATTTTGGACCGGGAAGTAAAAGCATTTATCAAAAGACACCCTCATTGTACCTGTATCAATTTAGGCTGTGGACTGGACACACGGTTTCATCGAGTGGACAATGGAAGAATCCATTGGTATAATATTGATTTTCAACCAATTGCGGATCTAAGAGCACAGCTTTTACCCGTTACGCAGCGGGAAACAATGATCTCCTGTTCCGCACTGGAAAATAGTTGGATCAATGAAATTGCCCAGGATGGCAAAGTGCTCATCATTATGGAAGGTCTGATCATGTATTTTTCAGAGGATGAAATCAAAGTTCTGATGGGTATGATACGCGATGCCTTTCCGGGCTGTACACTTCTTATCGAACTGCTGTCGTCATTTACGCTTAGAAATCAGAAAAAGCACGATACGCTTAAAAAAACCAGCGCTGTGTTCCGGTGGGGCGTGAAGGAATCCAAAGAGCTTGAAATCATGTGCCCTTATGCGAAACTAAAGGATGAATGGAACTACACTCCTGTGATGAAGCGGTTTTCCCCTCTTTTTATCACATTGATTTCCCCCATGCTGACCAACGCAAACAATAGAATTGCAAAATTTGAGATTTCTGCAATAGGCTTTCCGCTCCCAACCGTCTAAAGCTATATTGCAAAAAACCCGCCCCATACATGGGGGCGGGTTTCACACTATTTCATCTGCCTGACTGACAGCCTGATTCCAGTTATTCTGTTAAATTAATGGTGATTGCTTTTGGCCTTGTCATTGCTTCTATGGAATACTTTACTCCCTGGGTTCCCATACCGGAAGCTTTTACTCCCAAAAATGGGAAGTGATCCGGGCCTCTTTCTGTTTTGTTGTTAATCTGAACAGTTCCCACTTCTAACTTTTCAGCAATACGAAAGGCTTTATTAATATCTTTGGTAAATACGGAAGATTGTAAGCCATATTCTGAGCGGTTAGCAATCTCTACCGCTTCATCCATATCTTTAACCCGGATAATAGGAAGAATGGGTGAAAACGGTTCTTTCCATGCAATCTCCATATCCACGGTTACTTTATCCAGTAATGTAGGATAGACTAAATTTCCTTCTCTCTTATTTCCAACAATAAGTTCTGCACCTTTTGCAATGGCATCCTGAATCAAGAATTCTGCAAAATCAGCAGATTTCTGATCGATCAGAGGAGTGACCACCACATTATCCCTGGGATCTCCCACCGATAGTTTTTCAATTCCTGTTTTCAGCATATCTACCAGCTGATCCGCTACCTTATCTGTGGTGATAATACGCTTCACCGCAGTACAGCGCTGGCCGGAATAAGAAAATGCACCTTCTACAATATTACTTGCCGCATATTTTAAATCGGCATCTTCCAGTACAAGAGCCGCATCCTTGCCGCCAAGTTCCAGCAACAGAGGGGTCATGCAGGATATCTTGGATAAATGCCTGCCTACCTCCGTACTTCCTGTAAAATTTATAAAATTAATATTTTCATGGGTTACGATATAGTCACCGATCTCACTGCCTTTTCCGGTAACTGTCTGCAGTACTCCCCCCGGCAGTCCGGCATCCTGCAATGCTTTTACAAGATGAAGGGCGCTGATGGCCCCCTGGGTCGCCGGTTTTAATATTACCGTATTGCCCCCCATCAGCGCCGGTGCAATCTTGGAGGCGGATAGATTAATGGGGTAATTAAAGGGTGATATGGCTAATACGGTACCTAGCGGAACCCTTCTAACATAGGATATTTTATTTCGGGAACCACCTGGAAAATTCTCCCCGCTTACTGCGATTCCTTCCAGACTTTTTCCTGCATCTGCCGTAAAACGGAGAAAATCTGCGGTCCGCTTCACTTCTGATACGGAAGATTTCCTGTCTTTTGCAATCTCCATCATCAGAATATCAGCTATCTCTTCCGACCTTTCCTCCAAAAGCTCTGCAGCATTGTACAGGATCTGTGCCTTTACAAATATCGGAACACCGGCCCACAAAGAAAGACCTTCTTTGGAATAACGGATGACCTCATCGACCTCTTCTCTGCTGACTGCCTGTATCTCACCGATAAAAGAACCGTCTGCAGGGGATGTTATGGTAATGACATTCCCTGATGCGGATTCCACCCACCTGCCATTGATTAAATTTCCATAAGTATGCTTTTCATTACATAATTCAGACATATTATCTTCTCCTTTCCATACCTTTGCAATTTCTATTTGTATGTAATATATCATGGAGACAAGAATCAAATGTCAATAACATTAGCTGCTTATCTGTTAAATAAAAACTTCATATAACGAATGAATACATAAAACACCAGACAGACTGCAATCACGGTTTCAGCAAGCACTATGACAGGTAAAATTCCTAAGGCATATCCCATTTTTGCCAGAAACGCTGTTGACATCTTCATTGCAATGGCACTGATCACCACCGGGAATGTAAAGGCAGCATAGCTTGGATAGAAAGGCAGCGCAAGAAACCTTGGCAGATAAACCAGCACAGTTATATATAATATTCCTGCCAATACCATGAGAAAGAAAACCATTGCCACGGATTTGGCTTCTACAGACTGAAGATATCCAGCCAGGCACAGGCTCACCGGAGCCGTATAGATGCAAAACAGCGGCCTTGCCGGTTCTGCAATTTCTTTGTATTTTACATACCGAGCCGTCACAAGAGCCAGTAAAATGAAGCACCAGATCAGGCCAAACCAGAAAATGCCGGTTCCTAGCTTTGTGCGACCAAATGCCGGAGCCGTCACACTGGCTGTCACAATTCCAACATAAACGATGTAATAGCTGGCAAATACGGTTTTCATATTCAGCTTGTAAAGAAAACGTGCCGTAAAATACAACATGAGCAGAACGTGCAGAGCAATTCCAAAATACCAGATATAGACTGCACTGCCTCCAATAAAGGGCTTTGCATAAGCAGATAACAGGATTACTGCCATGGAAAAGGTCCCTGATACGCTTGCCATCACCGGATTTTTCATATCCTCTTTTACCATATCAAAATGAAACACACATTTACACAAAAATAAAATCGCCAATACAGCGGAGAGGCTTCCGCATACCAGGCGGATGGATTCTGAATAGCTTTGAAGGAGATTTCCCAGGGCCGCAAACCCAAGGGAAAGCCCTGCCATGGGAATGGGAACCTTTTTAATCATGACATTCCTCCGCAGACTCTGTCTCATCGGTATTTGTAAGGCCGTATTCCCGCACCACGATCTCAGCCACTTTTTTAGCTACCATACCAGTGAAACGGATGCACTGTTCCTTGTGCTCTCCTTGTCCCATATCAAACTCTTTGGTCAGGATCCGGCAGCATAGTGCATTCTTCCCGTTGCTTTCCTTAAACCAGTCGTGAAGCTCTTTTGACACTTCTAAGTTCTTTTCCACCTTTGAATCTCCCTGCTTTGTCCGTCCAAAGAATATGCCAAGAGCCATCACTCCGCCGGAAACCGCCCCGCACAGACACTTGGAGCGTCCGATTCCAACAGGAAAGCCGGAAGCCATAGCTATGATTTCCTCCGGTAAATCCAGCTCAAAGTTAGATCTCATGGAACTTACGACTGCCTCCGAGCAAAAAAATCCCCCCCGAAACAGAGCTTCCGCATCATCTCCGATTTTCTTCACACTAACCGCCTGTTTCACATTCATCTCTTGTATCCTCCTGCATGTTTATTGATACTTATATTCTATTAAGATTTAAGGCTTACGTCCAATTCATAAACTCTATAAATAAGCCGTACTTATAGAAATTATCTATCAACATACTCGAAGCTTACATGGTCACTTGTTAAATCAAATATCAGTTCCTCCTCTTTATACAGCAAAAACCTTGCCAGCAATAAATGCTCCTCTTTTATAAAGCGCACCATCTTTCCCAGATCCGGAGCCAAAAGCCTGTGGGAAAACCCTGGTTTCTTTATCCTGTTCCGGTTCGTTAAAAATATTTTAAATGTGTATTGGCCCTGCTTTAATATGACCGCAGTTTCCCTTTTGCATACCACTTTAACTCCCAGATAGGTGGCAAGGCGGTATTCCTGTCCTTTATACTGGATGACACAGATACAGCCCTGAAAGCTGTGTCCGATAAAAGGAATGTGGGCAATGGAAACCATGACTGATGCCTCCTGTGAAAACCGGTTGCATTGAAGCCATAAATAATCCCTTGGAAAGGATCTGCCCCTGTCTCCCTCTATATATCCCTTTTCCCCGTCAAAATCCAGGACCTTTCCATTGACGGTAAGGCTTCCTTTCAGTGAGTGGGACATGCTGATGATCTCATGCCTGCATTCCATAAAGGGGATCCATTGGAAGGGACCCATGATGGTATATTCGATGGGACTTAAGGAGCCGTAACGGATCATTCCCTGAATAGAAATATCCTTTGACTGGATATCCACCTTAACGCCGGTCAGAGAAAAGATATTATTTCCAAGAATGATCCTTTTTCTCTTTCTGTCAACCAGATAATCTTCCTCTTCAAAGTCCAGAGAATAAGAGTTTTCATTCCATATGATCTGCAAAAACGGGTGCTTCACTCCCTTTTCGTCTGCACTATGGCCGGGTATAAAGGCTAAGACCGTATCTGCATTCTGATGTTTAAAATACCAGCCCTGAAAAAACGCATGTCTTAATCTGGCCATTCTGGTTTTTATGATTTTATTAAGATCTTTCATCTCCATGATGGATCTCGTCCCTTTCTTTCATCATTGCTGATTCTAAACATAGGGTTTCCAAATATCAGGAAACATAGTCAGAAAAAGTATGTTTTATATTTTATGGAACTAAACAGAAAATGGCCCGTCCATTTCCGGGACGAGCCTTCTTAAAATTCTCTTTATTCTAAACGCTGACTTTTACGTCATAAACGACCTTATCGATAAATACATGGACATATTCCCTGCAAAACTGCGTACCGGCTCCCTTAATCAGCTCACTGATCGCATATTCCTTGGGTAATGCCTGGCGGTAGCTTCTTTCACTGATCATGGCATCGTATGCATCTGCAATGGCAATGATCCTGGACTGGACCGGTATTTCATTCCCCTTAAGCCCCTTTGGATAGCCATTTCCATCCCACCGTTCATGATGTGCCAGAACGTAATCCGCCATCTCTGACAGCTCATTGACCGAGCTTAAAATGCGGTATCCGATTTCCGGGTGCTTTTTAATTTCTGCCCACTCCTGTTCCACCAGTTTTCCATTTTTATTCAATATCCCTTCTTCAATTGCCACCTTGCCGATATCATGGAGCAATCCAACTGTCTTTAACTCTTTAACTTCATCTTCCTGCAGTCCGAGGGCTGTCCCCATCTTTTCACACAACTCTGATACGCGGAAGGAATGCTGTTCTTCCCTCGGATTTTTCTCATGAAGGGCCGCCATAACCGTATATATGGTCTTTCCCCTTATTCCCGTACTTACCAGCAGCTTTTTCTTATACATATAATCCTCAGCTTTTCTGAGCACTTCTAATATGGATTCTTCCTCCCTGTATTTTACACTGTATCCAAAGGAAACGGAAAGAGTGATCTTATTAACGGCTTCATGTTTTGTCCGTTCATTGATCCTGCCGATCAATTCTTTAATTTCCACGATATCGGTATTGGGAGACAGTATGATGAATTCATCGCCTCCCAGACGGCTTATGATGTCTTTTTCCCTGAAGCCCTCTCTTAATACTTCGGCCACTTTTTGAATATAGATATCTCCCGCTGTGTGTCCAAAGGAATCGTTCATAAGCTTTAACCCATTGATATCAGCCATGGTAATAATTAACGGATAATAGCTCCGGGAATTCAACCGCAGCAGCTGTTCTTCAAAAAATCTCCGGTTGTATAATCCAGTCAGCTGATCATGATAGCTTAAATAATGCAGCCGTTCCTCCGCCTGCTTGCTTTTGGTAATGTCATTTAAGATAATGGCCACCTGGTTTTCCTTTGGGCGGGACACCAGGACCTGGTAGTAATAATATGTATTCTTCTGAAACCGTTCGTAGCTGGTTGATTCTCCTGTTTTAATGGTCCGGATCAGCTTTTCCAAGTTTTCCGGCAACACATCTTCATGTATTTCGAAAAAATATTTTCCTATTATCTCTTCTTTCTTTAATCCGGTCAGTATCTCATAGCTGTGATTAGAGTCCACCAGCCTGTACTTAAATATATCTTCGCCGGAGGCCCCCTCATACAATGCCATGCCTAACTGCATCTCGTTTATGACAGCCTTATATTTCTCTTCGCTTACCCTTAACTTTTGGTCAGCCTGTTCCACCTTCCTTAAAAGATTGGAAATTAAAAAGTAGAGAACCGAGGCGGTAAACAAAACATACACCATTCCCTTATAAGTATGAATCACCATCTTTACTGAAGGATTGTAAACGAGCCGGTTCACTATTCTGTCGGAAAAATAAACCCAGACAAAACCAAAAATCAAATACATGAAGCAGATTTTAATTCTTTCCTGTTTTAAAGGATCTCTTTTTCGCTTAAAATCACCCATTTTGCCCATTAACCATTTAATCATACTACTCCCCCTTCAAATGGTATTATACACTATTTTAATACCATAAGAAACATTTTACTACTTTTTTCATCTTAATAATGACCAGGCATAACAAAAAAAGAAGGGCAAGCGGCACCCTCCTTTTTATAGCTTTAACAGTATTTTATTTACCAAATCAGCCTATTCATCTGTCTTTAATACTTTTACAATTTCTCCTATGATCGTATCATGGTAATCTTTTTGCGGATAATTTTGCTTATCAATGGTTTGATCAAAAAAACCATTGGGATCGATCCTCTGCTTATAAAGCTTGCGGCAGATAAGGACCAGTCTTGCTTCTGAAAAATAAGGCGCCTCTGCATCAAAAACAGGAGTAAGTCCAGTCTCTTTCTCCTTATCCACGTCACGTCCGGAATGGGCGCCGCAGTAATTTAAAGCGGATCTGCAATTATCACCGAAAAAGCTAAGGGCGTAATACTCGTTCTGGTCAATAAATTCCAGGGTATATCTCTGGGGACGGAGCACAATGGTGGATACGCTCTTATTCCACATGATTCCAAGCCCTCCCCAGCTGGCTGTCATCATATTATACTTTTCCTCACTGCCGGCGGATATCAGCATCCACTCTTTTCCTATCATTGTAAATGGATCCATGGTTACTTGTTTTAGATCAACTGGTTTTAACATGTTAATACCTCCATACTTTTAATATTTGTTCATTATATTCTCATATTATATAACAAATTTATCTGAAGATCAGGATTCGGAATTTTTCCGCACATCAATATCCACCAGTTCCAGGCCATCCGGTACCTCGTGAAGGTACAAATCTTCAATATGTCTCCGGATAACCCGCTTTCCTCCCACATCTCCCTCTAATTTCAGAAGCTCCTTTAAATAGTTTCTGGAAAAGATGGCCGGGTTTCCCAAAGCACCCATGTTACACAGACATCCGATTCCCTTTCCGCTGTTTTTCCAGCCATTCACCAGATCTCTTATGGTAGCCGCCTTTAAATATGGCTGGTCGCAGACCGCAAAGCAATAATCTGTTTCTTCATTTTTAAGCACTTCCAGCGCCAGATGAATGGAATGGGAGATACCGAGGCTGCTTTCCTCGTTTACCACTATCTCATAGCCATAATTGTTCAAGCATTCCATGATTTCCTGGTACTGGGTAACAACCACTTTCCTGTCAAAGATGCCGTCCGGAAGCTTTTCCACTTCCTCTAAAATGTATTGGTACATGGGTTTCCCCTTGAATTCATGAAGCAGCTTATTGCCGTTAAATCTGCGGCTGTCACCTGCTGCCAGAAGGATTAGTGCCAGTTTCATGCCATCAAACCTCCTCTTTTTATTACTTTTCTGTTTTATCCGCCGCCCCTTTTTTCTTCTTCATGCTTAAAATCGCCTCCAGGACGCCCCCTCCGATGGAGGACGCCTTGTCTGAGATCGTGTAGCAGTTTTGGGCGTTTCCCCTGGGATCAACATCACCTGACTTCATTCCCTTTGTCACTGTTACACCATCCTGAAGCAGCCCTCTGACAACGCCTCCCACCTGTGCATATATGGGAGCATCGCCTGAATAGCCCACCAGGCCGCCTTCTTCTACCAGATCGCCGATCATGACCTGGCCTTTAAAGGTTCCGTCCGCCGTTGCACGGATAATCCGTTCTTTATCATAACCGCCGATCATTCCTGGAACTCCCGTGTTGGGAAACGCGCTTCCTTCCCAGATACAGCGGCCCAGGTTATGGCCTCTTTTTGTCTCCACCACCACATGGCAGTCAAGTCCTGCCGTAAACCCGGGGCCAACACCTACTACCACATCTGCGTCCGTTATCCTGGTTCCAAGATTCTTTTTGGCAATAATAGCATCTACCACTACATCCGGCTTCCAGGTTTCCCGGATTTTGCATTCCTCATCGACCACAACCGCAACCTGATCCCCTGCTATGGCCTCATGGATTTCCTCCAGGCTGTGACATAATACTCCGGTGACATCCTCCACCATTGCCTTTCCCTCATAGACTGCCCTTGAAAAGGCCACCGTCCGCCGCACTGTGGTGGGAACGGCGATATCCGTCATAACCAGTTCAAAGCCGCAGCGCTGCAGCCGGCATCCAATGCCTGATGCCAGATCACCGGCTCCTTTTATTAGTACCTTCATTATTATCTCCTGATCTTTTGGTTTATTTTCTGGCGCATTCTCCGCCCCTGCCCGACAGGATTTCCAGACCATGGAAAAGAGTATCCAGAATATATTCCAGACTCTCTCTCACCGCCTTAGGACTTCCCGGAAGGTTGATGATAAGGGTCGATCCCCGGATGACGCTGGCGCCCCTGCTTAACATGGCCCGCTTGGTCACAGTCATGCTGTAAGCCCGTATGGCCTCGGCAATTCCCGGTGCATTGCGGTCCGCAACAGCAAGAGTGGCCTCCGGGGTCACATCCCTGGGAGAAAAGCCGGTCCCACCGGTGGTCAGAACCAGATCGCATTCCACCTCATCGCTTAAGCGCATGAGTTCCTCTTTTAAGTCCTCTCCTTCATCGGCAAGGAGCTTATAGCTGACCACTTCAAAGCCTGCATTCTCCAATATCTCTCTTATGACTGCGCCGCTTACATCTTCCCGTTCTCCGGCAGCCCCTTTATCACTTAAGGTTACGATTCCAGCTCGGTACATACTGTGATTTCATCCCCTTCCTTCATGAGTCCTCCATGGAGAACCCTTGTAAAGATTCCGTTTGTCGGCATGATGCATTCTCCCATTTTCTTGTATATCTCACAATGGCTGTGACATTCCTTTCCTATCTGTGTCACCTCCAAAAGGATATCCCCGCACGATAACCTGGTGCCGACAGGAAGATGAATGAGGTCAATTCCCTGGACAATGACATTTTCCCCAAAGGCTCCGTTTCCGATCTCTGCGCCTCTGGCCTTAAAGTCCTCTATGGTATCAAAGGATAACAGGCTTACCTGCCGGTGCCATTTGCCTGCATGAGCATCCCCTTCTATCCCGAATTCTTCTATAAAATGCCCTTCATCCACTCTGGTTTTCTGGGTTCCCTTTTTTTCACTGATACAGACAGCCATTACCTTTCCCATCTGCTTATCCTCCTATCTGGTTCATGTTTAGGCCTGTTTCTCCCTGGTCTTCCTCAAAATGATGGCTCTCCGGTTTGTTCCGGATACTTTCATTCATTAAATCGAAAAGACCGTCATCAGAAATTCCTTCCCGTAAAGGCCCTTTTAAATCCACTCCTGCGGGACTGTCCAGGCAGAGCTTTAAAAATCCGTCAGATGTCAGTCTTACCCGGTTGCAGTTATGGCAGAATTTGTGACTGACAGCACTGATAAAACCGATAAAACCGGTTTCATCTCCCCAAGTATAATAAACGGCAGGACCGTTGCCTTTCACCTCGCGGCTTTCCTTAAGCTCTCCAAAGGCCTCTGACAGAATCCCTGCCAAGTCATCATTTTCCAGTGCTTTGTAATTTTTCCCCTGACCAATGGGCATCATTTCGATAAAACGGACCGGGATCCTGCGTTCCATGGAAAAACGTGCAAAGGCCAGTACCTCTTCCTTTGTTAAGTCCTCCATGACCGCACAGTTTATTTTTACCTTGAGCCCTGCTGCCAATGCGCTGTCAATTCCTTCCATAACGGATTCAAAACAGTCTCTTCTTGTGATCCTGGCAAACCGCCGGGGATCCAGAGTATCCAGGCTTACATTGACACTTGATAAGCCCGCAGCTTTTAGCTCTGCTGACTTTTCCTTTAACAGGCAGCCATTGGTGGTCATGGTCACATCTTCAATTCCCGGGATTTCCGCCAATTCTTTGATCAGGACTTCTATGCCCTTTCTCACCAAAGGCTCCCCACCGGTTACCTTTACCTTACGGATTCCAAGGCGGGCGCCGGCCTCACAGATTCTTACGATTTCCTGATAGGTGAGGATGTCCTCATGACGAAGAGGGGCTATCCCCTCCTCCGGCATGCAGTAGAGACACCTTAAATTGCACCGGTCTGTAACAGATATCCGTATATAATCAATGGTTCTGTTGCAGCTGTCTTTCATAATCCGCTCCCCCTGCCGCCTGAGTACTTTTCATAAAGTCCGCTTTTCCCGCCATCCTTTTTCAAAAGGCAGATATCACTGATCATCATCCCCCGGTCCATGGCTTTACACATATCATATATGGTGAGCAGCGCTATGTTCACCCCTGTCAGAGCTTCCATCTCCACGCCCGTCTTTCCCTGGGTTTTCACCGTACAAAACGCCTCTACAGAAAGCCGCTCCTCATGAAGTACAAAGTCCACCGCGCATTTTGTAAGCATCAGTCCATGACACAAAGGGATCAGTTCAGAAGTTCTTTTCGCTCCCATGATACCAGCCACCCTGGCCACTCCCAGAACATCGCCCTTTTTCGCGGTACCAAGGGAAATGGCTTCAAAAACCTCATGATTGACCGTAATAAACCCATGGGCAACGGCAATCCGGTCTGTCTCCGCCTTTTCTCCAACATCTACCATGCGGGCATTTCCCTGTTCATCAAAATGTGTCAGTCCATTCATATTTTCGTTCAACCTTTCCTTCTGTAGTGCTTTACCAGCCCTTTCCGAAGCCGCAGTTTGGATAATAGCATACGTCGCAGGAGAGACAGAGCCCTCCTTTTCCCAGCTTATCAAGGTCTTCCTTTGTTACCGGATCATCCGCCATGAGCCTTGGGAGCACCAGATCAAATACGGTCCTCTTGGAATACATGACACATCCGGGAAGTCCGGCTATGGGAATATTTTTCCCATCCTGCCTGTAGTAGGAAAGTAAGAACATGGCTCCCGGAAGCACCGGAGCGCCGTAGGATATCACCTCTGCACCTGTGTTACGGATAGCAAGCGGAGTCTTGTCATCCGGGTCAACGCTCATGCCTCCGCTAACAAGCACCATGTCAGCCCCCTGACGGATAAGGTCAAAAATTGCATCCGTCGTATGCTCCGGCTTATCATCGGTGATTGTCTGACCAAGAATCTGGCCGCCCAGTTCTTCCACCTTTGCTTTTAATACAGGTCCAAAGGAATCCTTTATTCTGCCATGGTATACTTCGCTTCCTGTGGTTACGATTCCCACCTTTTTATCCAGGTAGGGCAGCACGGCAAAGATCTTTTTACCCGCGCAAACTTCTCTGGCCTCTTCCATCTTTTCCTTATCAATGACAAGGGGAATGATCCTTGTCCCGCACAGCTTGTCCCCAGGCTCCACGGGAGTGTTAGGATGTCTGGAAGCAATCATCATATTCCCTAAGCTGTTTATTTTATCTAAAAGTCCGGTATCTATCTTTAATAAGCCCCGGACGGTTGATTTCAATTCAATTTTACCTTCCTTTACCTCACTGCGGTCCATATGGTCACCCAGGCAAAGGCTGCACAGGATTTCAGCAGCTTCATTTTCATGGTAAAGGGAATCATCCTTTTCCCAAACATAAATATGTTCTTTTCCCATAGACAGCAGCACCGGAATATCCTCCTCTGTCACCACATGCCCTTTTCTGAATCTTGCATCTTTTATAACTCCAGGTATGATCTGAGTCATATCATGGCAGAGAACCTGTCCTACCGCATCTACTGTCTTGATTTCCTTCATCTTCCCTCTCCTTTCGTTCTTGGCATAATTTACTTATTAGCGCAGGCGCAGCGCGGCTGAGCTTAGAAAATTAATGTTATTCTCAAGTAAGAATATCCATCTTTGCAGAATTTTTTTCATATCCGTTCATTATATCATCCGGGAAAATATTTGTAAAATAATTCTTCCACTGCAGCTTCTGCTTCCTTTGCAAAAGCCAGATACAGGTTTAAGAATTTTTCACCCTCATCGGTTAAAACGGTGGTTCCCCCATTTTCCCCACCTCTTCTTCCTTCCATCAATGAAAGTCCCAGATCCTCTTCTGCTTTGTTAATAATCTTCCACGCTTTCGAATATGCCATATGCAGTTCCTGGCAGGCAGCCGAAAGGGACCCCCTCTCCCTTACAAGCTTCATTAAAGCTGCCACTCCAGGACCGAAGTTGCGCTCTTCATAGTAAACGCGGAGCTTTAAATGATACTTAAGCTTTCTTTCCTCTTTTTTTATTTCTTCCATTTCAATCCTTTTCTACGATGTAAAGAAACTGGTCATCACACAGCGCCCGGCCCATTCTTCTCCCAGGCACTCCATGACACGGACCCCATCGGACAGCCTGTTTTCATTATCAGCTTTATTTAACAAAATCCGGTATTCCATGGATTCCGCTCCCTTTCTGGTTCCCTGGCTGCTTACAAGAATTCTGGCTGCCTGGGCCGGCATAATTAGCTCTTTTTCCGTCTTCCAGCCAAATACGGCCTCCGCAAGTTCCCACCGGAAGCATGTCTCTTCCCATGGGCTACCAATGGCATCCAGACCGGCGCAGCCAATCACCCCATGGGTCCCTTTTAAAAGAACAGGTTCCCCTTCCCTTGGGATCTTCAGAGGCAGACGTTTTGCTCCGTCTGCCTCTACAAGAAGCACATCGGAAAGGCCTGAAAGCTGCTCCATTTCCAGGAGATCCATGCCTTTTAATTTTCCATGAAGTGCAGTCTGCCCTGTTACCAGAACCTGGCCTGTATGGCCGGAATACCATTCTTTCCTGTCTTTTAAGTAATCTTTTACGGTTTCAGCCCGGTCCGCCAGCACTACTTCCCGGTCCTCAGGATAGAAGATATGGGTACTGGTGGTGACTATCACCCGTTTTCCCCTGGCCGCCAGTTCATCGGCCAGGGAAAACATGGTGGTCGTCTTACCGCCTCCGCCGGTTAAGCAAATGACCATATGATCCTTAAGAGGAAATCCCAGGGCTTCCCACAGGGAATCTCTTTTTACCACGGCCGTCTTTTCTCCACAGGCATTTAAGGTATAGACTTTCTTTAATCCCATTAATACAGCTCCATACGTCTCTTTCTGGGAACATAAGAGCCGGTTTTCTCCAATACCACCTGACCGTCTTTTGCAGCCAGGCGGCCATTTAAGAATACAAGCTCAGCTTTTCCCTTGACAGAGGTTCCTTCAAAAGGACAATAATCCACATTTGCCACCTGGTTTTCTACAGACATCGTCCACTGGACTTCCGGATCCCACACGACGATATCCCCATCGCTTCCGGGAGCAATGGCCCCTTTCTGGGGATAAACACCGTAAAGCTTTGCCGGATTCTCTGACAGCACACTGCACATCTGCTCCAGTTTTAAGTTATGTTCCAGCACACCGAAGCTGTAGATGAGGACAGGACGGGATTCCACTCCCGGCATTCCGTTAGGAATCTTTATAAAATCTTCTTTTCCCACCGCCTTCTGGCTGGTGGTGAAGCTGCAGTGATCTGTTGCAATAGTCTGGATATGATTCTTAAGAAGGGCATTCCACAGTCTGGTGCTGTCCTTTTCTTTCTTAATGGTAGGAGAAATCACATACTTGCTTCCCTCAAAACCGGGAAGGTCATAAACACTCTCATCAAGAAGCAGGTACTGGGGACAAGTCTCCAGATAAATCTCCTGGCCCCGTTCCCTTGCATATTTTACTTCCTGATAACCTTCACCGGAACTTAGGTGGACAATGATCACCGGAGCATCTGCAAGACCTGCGATTTTTAACAGCCTGCCAATGGCTTCTGCCTCTACTGCAGCCGGTCTGGTTTTTTTATGGGAGCTGACGGACAAATTGCCTTTTGCTTTCTCTTCTTCCACCAGTGCTTCTATGAGTCCCATATTTTCACAATGGATACCGGCAATTCCGCCGACTTCCTTCAGCCGCTTCAGTACCTGATAGATTTTCTTATCATTTAAGTACATCTCATCATAAGTCATGTATAGCTTAAAGGAGGTTACGCCGCCTGCAACAATTTCTTCCAGTTCCTTGCTGATAGAAGGGTTCCAGTCGGAGATCGCCAGGTGAAAACCATAATCACAGGATGCGTTTCCATCTGCTTTCTTATGCCAGTTTTCCAGCGCCTTTTCCAGGGTCTCTCCCTGATACTGGGTGGCAAAATCAATGATCATCGTAGTTCCGCCTGACAAAGCTGCCTTTGTTCCCGTTTCAAAATTATCTGCCGTAACGGTACCTGCCACATGAAGATCAAAATGCGTATGTGCATCGATGAAGCCCGGGAACAAAAGCTTTCCCGTTACATCAATAACCTCCGCTTCTTCAGCCTGGATACCTGCTTCCACTGCCTGGATCTTTCCCTCATCCATAAGGACATCCGCCTGGATTATGCCGCTTCCTGATACTACAGTTCCACCCTTTAATAGCGTCTTCATAAAATATCTACATCCTTTCTTTCAGCTGTATCGGCCATTCTTTTGGCCTGCTTTTCATTTTTTGTATTGGCTGCAGTCATTTTCAAAGCTTGAAAGGCGCAGGGAGAAACTCATTCTCCGACTGCGCCGATTCATTACCAATACAACTACATATTCTTTTTGCTTCTTTCGGGACTTTTTTTATCCTAAGATATAGTCATAGTCACTGCAGACAGTTTCCATAACTTTTCTAAGTCCTTCCGGAATCACGCTGTCCTTTTCACCGGCTTTCCAATTGAGAATATTGCCAAGGTAACGTACTTTGCAGGCTGCTGCTTCTTTATCTAATACAACAAAGCCCTCATTTTTGCTGTTTTCCATGTCAGCTTCATTGGCGAATAAGGTAAACTTATCCAGGTAAGGAGCACTGTCATATGGACAGAAGCTCTTACAGTTTCCGCACTCATTGCACATATAGTCCACATGGACAATCTGGTGCATGGACAGGCCTGGAATATTCAGCGCCAGGTTTGCACGGTTTGGACAGACCTCAGCACAGTTTTCGCAAACGTTGGAGCAGCCAAGGCATCTTGCATCTTCTACCTTATAATCCTTTGTTCCTTCAAGGATACCGCGCTTGTCATAAATCTTATCTAAGTTATCTACGGTGTCATCAAAGTCCACCGCAGCCTTCTTGCCTAAAATCGCTTCTGCAGCCACACGTGCATCTCTCATAGCCTCTACTACTGTAGCCGGTCCAAAGAGTCCGTCGCCTACCACATAAACTCCTGCAGCGCTGGTTTCTAACGTTTCCTCGTTTACAAGGACTTTGCCGCGGTTGCTTACGTTAATGCCGTTTGCTTCATAGAATTCTGCGGGAACCTGCTCGCCTACTGCAGCGATTACTGTATCTGCAGGAATCTCTACAGTTTCTTCTGTTTCTACAATACCTCTTCTGCCGGTAGCATCGGTATCACCAAGCTTCATCACTTTGCAGAGGAGTTTACCGTTTTTAAGCTCTACCGGAGACAGCAGTTCCTTGAATTCCACGCCGTCTTCCAGTGCCATCTCTAATTCTTCCTCATCTGCAGGCATATAGCGCTTGGTTCTACGGTAAACAAGGTAGGAGTGTTCCACGCCGTCTGTTCTCTTTACCGCTCTGGCTGTATCCATGGCAGTATTGCCGCCGCCGATGACTACTACATTTTTACCGATGTTTAATTTTCCGTCGGTCTCCTTAAACTGAGCCAGGAAATCTAAAGCATTTATGGTCTCTCCTGCTTCAAGCTTTAACACGCCTGGTTTTGACGCGCCTGTTGCAAGGATAATATAATCAAATCCTTCCTTCTTTAAGGCTTCTAAATCTGTCACTTCAGCATTGAATCTTACTTCAGCGCCATATGCCAGAGACAGGGCTGCATCCTTGTCAATCGCCTCATCCGGAATACGGAATCCAGGGATCACATGTTTTACCACGCCTCCTAAGCTGCCGCTCTTTTCAAAGATAGTTGCAGGCATTCCGTTCTTTGTCAGGAAATAAGCTGCTGCAAGACCAGCCGGGCCGCCGCCTACTACTGCTGTCTTTTTGCCCTTCAGTTCGCCTGCTTTGAGTTCCTTCATGAAGGCATCATAGCCGCCTTCTGCACAGACCAGCTTAACTCCGCGGATATTTACCGGATCTTCATAATAGTTCCTGTTACACTTGCTCATACAGTTATGGGCACAGATGGTCCCTGTTATGAATGGAAGCGGATTCTTCTCTGCGATTACCTTCATCGCATCCTCATATTTGCCTGCACCGGAAAGCTGTAAATAGGTGGTGATATCCTGATGAATGGGGCAGCCTTCCTTACATGGAGCCACATAACAGTCAATAAGGGGAACGCTCTTAGGCATCTTCCTGATAGGAAGTGGTTTTACTGCCTTTTTGTGATGAGGATCATGAATTGAATCTGCTGCCAGCTTCGCAGTCTTTTCCGGATCAACTCCTGCAAACTCCACCTGGCCGCCTTCTAACTTCTCTGCGATCTGGTAAAGTCTCTGATAGCCGCCTGGCTTTAAAAGAGTGGTTGCCACGGTTACAGGCCAGATTCCTGCATCTACTATTGCCTTGATGTTGTGGTAATCTGCACCGCCTGAGAAGGAAATTCTTAACTTTCCGTCAAATTCCTTTGCCAGTCTGGCTGCCAGAGTAATGGAAAGAGGATATAAAGACTTTCCGGACATATACATCTCTTCGCTTGGAAGCTCTTTATTTTTTACATCAACCGGGAAGGTATTGGTAATCTTAACACCGAATTCTAAGTTCTTTTTCCCAGCCAAAGCCATAAGAGTCTTTAACATGGGAATTGCATCCTCGTACTGTAAGTCATCAAGGAAGTGGAAATCGCCAAATGATACATAATCATATCCCATATCATCCATGGTCTTTCTGGCAAATTCATATCCAAGAAGAGTAGGGTTGCACTTAATGAAGGTATTCAGTCCCTTTTCCTCGATCAGGTAAGTAGCAATTCTCTGAATCTCCTGAGGAGGACATCCGTGAAGAGTGGAAAGGGTTACGGAATTGCAGATTTCGGAAGGAATGCTCTCGATATCTTCCCTGGTCACGTTCTTAAACTGATCTAAATGATCGAAAAGATATTTTATGCAATCCTTAAACATCTCTGTATCTTTTGCTTCCTTCATGTTATCGATAAAGGAGTTCACCTTCGGGGATTTAATTCCTTCAAGATCATATCCAACGCTCATGTTGAACTGGAAGCCATCCATTGCTCCAAGGCCGTATTCTTTGGCAATGATGTGAAGCAGGATCCATGCCTTGATGTATTCGTCCTGAGCCTGTGGAACATAAAGTTCTGTAGACCACTCACAGTTATAGCACTCGTCATCTGCCTTAATACATGGTTTGCTTACAGGCAGATCTTCTCCGTCTAAGAGCTGAACAGTCTTTAATTCAAAGAAACGGCTTCCGGCATAGTAGGAAGCTACAATATTCTGTGTAAGCTGGGTATGAGGGCCGGCTGCCGGTCCCATAGGTGTCTCCAAATTACGTCCGAATATTTTGCGGTTGTTTTTCTCGTCTGCTTTATAAGGTCTGTAGACACCAAAAACAGTATCATTCTTTTCTTGTTCTTTTACGATCCAGTCCACTAACTGCCCAAATGGCATCGGGGTCATTCTATCTCCCATGTTTTACCTCCTGTAACGGGGTTGTCCGCTTTATCTCCCCAGACAACCCTCAGTGAATATTCTATATTTATTTATATTACTCTTTTTTTTAATTTTATGAAAGTAATATTATCTGGAATTTATTCGGTTTGCAAGTTCAGCTGCTGCCTGTCTGCAGTCTGCCATCACCTTTTCTTCATCAATGGCTGTAAGGATACGATCCTTCATCAGCACTTTTCCGTTGCCTACTGTGGTTACCACGCTGCGTCCTGTCATTCCGAAAAGGATATGGCTGTTGCAGTTATCCCCATTCATTGGTGTTAACGGAATATAGTCGGTAACGATCACGTCTGCTGCCGCGCCCTCTTTTAATACGCCCAATGGCTTCTTAAAGTAACGTCCTGCAATCTTTGCATTTCCTTCAAACAGCATCTTCGGAACTTCGCCCCATGCTGCATTGGGATCGCATAAATGATGCTTGTGCAGAACATTGGCCACTTTATAGGATTCTGTCATGTCGTGAGTATAACCATCAGTTCCAAGACCTGTTAAGATTCCTCTGTGAACCAGTTCCATGGTTGGCGGGCATCCGCATGCATTGCCCATGTTGGATTCCGGATTGTGAACTACCATGGTATCCGTATCCTTAATCAGCTGCATCTCATGAGGATTGATATAGATGCAGTGTCCAAGTAGGGTCTTTTCTCCCAGGATATTGCAGTCCATGAGACGGTCTACGATTCGTTTGCCGTATTTCTTTAAGCAGTCATGAAGATCTTCGATCCCCTCTGCCACATGGATGTGATAACCAACACCTTCAGGCTTGTGGGAAGCTGCAAGCTCCATGGTCTCATCAGAAATGGTGAACTGGGCATGCATACCCATCATTCCTGCAATCATGTCACTGTCATCTGCCAAAGCGTGCTTAATAAATGCTTCGTTCTCAAGAACTGCTTCTTTTGCCTTCTCTTTGCCGTCTCTGTCAGAAACCTCATAGCACAGACAGGAACGGACACCGGTCTCTTTTGCAGCCTCTTCGATCTTAAACAGAGAATCTGTAATATGGCCGAAGCTTGCGTGATGGTCAAAGGTTGTCGTCACACCGTTCTTAATGGAATCGATGTAAGTCGCCATGGCGCTTAACCGTGTTTCTTCTAAAGTGAGGTTGCGGTCAATGGTCCACCACATTCCGTCAAGGATCTCTAAGAATCCGTGAGGATCATATCCATTGATGCTTAAGCCTCGGGCAAAAGAGCTGTAAATATGTTCGTGGGCATTAATAAAGGCTGGCATGATAACTCCGCCCTTTGCGTCGATGTACTCCGCATCCGGGTATGCTTTCTTCATATCTTCTGTGGTTCCAACTTTGCGGATCACGTTCCCCTCCATTGCAACTGCACCGTTCTCAAAAAACGGATTCCCGGGGTCTCTTGTAATCATTCTTCCATTACCGATAATCAGCATGTTTCCATCTCCTTTTTTCCATTTTTTAATCATAATTTAGGTTAAACCTTAAAATATTCAACTGTACAAACCTCACATAAGAACCGATCCTATGCCTGTACTCAATTTTTGCAATCTGCTTATACTCACTCCTATAATTCGACATTTTCTATACAGATTACACCATAAATCCCTCACTAGGTACAGTGTATCATTTCATATAAAGAAATGCAAGTGAAAAAACAAAAAAATTTTAGCGAACCTAAAAAATTTTTAGAAAACCACTTGTAATTTTAATTTTTTATGCTATGATGAGTGTATAAGATGTTCCGATGAGGGGAGGGCAAACGATGGATACAAAGCTTGAACTGTTAACGCAAATCGCTAGTGGAATTGCTACTCATTTTGGTAACAACTGTGAGGTAGTTATCCACGACATTAGGAAAGAAGATATAGAGAGTTCCATTGTCTATATTGAGAACGGCCAGGTAAGCAACAGAAAGCTGGGGGATGGTCCCTCTGAAATCGTTCTTGAAACATTAAAAAAGAACCCGGATCTTTTAAAAGACCGCTTATCCTATTTAACAAGAACCGATGACGGCAGGATCCTAAAATCCAGCACCATGTATATAAGAGGCAAAAATAATACCATTGATTACATTCTGGCTCTTAATTATGATATCACAGGACTTCTTACCATAGACAATTCCTTAAAATCTCTTCTCTCCACCTCGGAAACAGGAGACGATGAGAAGCAGCCAAAAAGAATCACCCATAATGTGAATGATTTACTTGACGCACTGATCGAACAGTCTGTTGCCTTGGTTGGCAAACCGGTCGCTCTTATGAGCAAAGATGACAAAGTTGCGGCAATCCAGTATTTAAATGATGCCGGTGCTTTCCTTATTACTAGATCGGGCGACAAGGTTTCCAATTATTTTGGCATATCCAAATTCACTTTATACAGTTATATGGATACAAATAAAGAAAAGTAATATATTAATGTAGAAAAAAGGAGAATGAAAAATCATGAAACCAATCCAATGGGTTGTAAACACAATGCCAAAGACCGATGATAAAAATTTACCGGTTATGGCTACTGATGAAATCAAGAAGGCAAGAGTTTTCCACGAAAGCTTTCCTCAGTACAGTAAGACTCCTCTTGTAAAGCTGGATCACATGGCAGATTTTTTAGGCCTTGGCCAGATTTACATGAAAGACGAATCTTACCGGTTCGGCTTAAATGCATTTAAGGTATTAGGCGGATCCTTTGCTATTGCAAAGTACATTGCAAAGCAGACTGGAAAAGATGTTTCCGATCTTCCCTACAGCGTCCTCACATCTGACGCATTAAGAGAAGAGTTTGGCCAGGCAACCTTCTTCACCGCTACCGACGGTAATCACGGACGTGGTGTTGCATGGGCTGCAAACCGGTTAGGCCAGAAATCCGTAGTTTATATGCCAAAGGGCTCCACGATCACCCGTTTCAACAATATTAAAGCAGAAGGCGCTACTGTTACCATTGAAGAAGTCAACTATGACGAATGTGTCCGCATGGCTGCAGATGCTGCTTCTAAAACAAAGAACGGCGTTGTGGTACAGGATACTGCCTGGGATGGTTACGAAGAGATTCCTGCCTGGATCATGCAGGGCTACGGAACCATGGCACTGGAAGCGAATGAGCAGCTTGAGGAAAACGGCTGCGACAGACCGACCCATGTATTTGTTCAGGCTGGTGTAGGTTCTCTTGCAGGAGCTGTTCAGGGATATTTTGCAAACCGCTATCCAGAGAATCCTCCTAAGGTAGTTGTTGTGGAAGCTGATGTGGCTGACTGCCTCTATAAGGGTGCAAAAGCCGGCGACGGAGATATCCGCATCGTAGACGGCGATATGCAGACCATTATGGCCGGCCTTGCCTGCGGAGAGCCAAACACGATTTCCTGGGATATTTTAAAGAATCACGTAGATACCTTTGTATCTGCTCCTGACTGGGTAGCTGCCCAGGGCATGAGAATGCTTGCCGCTCCTATCAAAGGCGATGCACCGGTAACTTCCGGCGAATCAGGCGCTGCTCCTTTCGGAGTTCTTGCCTGCATCATGCTTCTTGATGAATACAAGGAGTTAAAAGAGCATTTAGGACTTAATAAGGATTCAAAAGTTCTCCTCTTCTCTACTGAGGGTGACACCGATCCAGAGCGTTATAAAGCAATTGTCTGGGACGGAAAAGAACGTTAGGCATAATTTTCTTAGTGAAGGCAAACGCAGTGCGGACTGAACTTAGAAAATTAGCCGTTCGATGAGCAAAAGGCGAATCGAACTTCTTAAATAAATTATAAATATGGAGGACAAAAACATGGATTACAACAAAATCAAAGAAGCAGCAAAAAATTATGAAGCCGACATGACAAAATTCTTACGGGAAATCGTTAAATTCCCAGGCGAGAGCTGTGATGAAAAGGCTCACATCGACCGCATCGCAGAAGAAATGCGGAAGCTGGATTTCGACAAAGTAGAAATCGACGGCATGGGCAACGTATTAGGTTATATGGGAACCGGCAAGACTTTAATCGGTTTTGACGCTCACATTGATACCGTTGGTATAGGAAACAAGAGCAACTGGACATTTGATCCATACGAAGGCTACGAGAATGATACAGAAATCGGCGGCCGCGGCGTATCCGATCAGTGCGGTGGTATCGTATCTGCTGTTTACGGTGCAAAAATCATGAAGGACTTAGGTCTTTTAAATGACAAATACACCGTTTTAGTTACCGGTACTGTTCAGGAAGAAGACTGTGACGGTCTTTGCTGGCAGTATATCATCAACGAAGGCAAGGTTCGTCCGGAATTCGTTGTTTCCACAGAGCCAACTGACGGCGGTATCTACCGCGGACAGAGAGGCCGTATGGAAATCCGTATTGACGTAAAGGGTATCTCCTGCCATGGTTCCGCACCAGAGCGCGGTGACAACGCAATCTACAAGATGGCTGATATTCTTCAGAACGTTCGCTCTCTTAACGAGAACGATGCTGCTGATGACAAGGAAATCAAAGGCCTTGTAAAGATGCTTGACGAGAAGTACAACAAAGAGTGGAAAGAAGCAAACTTCTTAGGCCGCGGTACTGTTACTGCTTCCGAGATCTTCTTCACCTCCCCAAGCCGTTGTGCAGTTGCTGACTCCTGTTCCGTATCCTTAGACCGTCGTATGACTGCAGGCGAAACATGGGAAAGCTGTCTGGAAGAGATCCGCAATCTTCCAAACGTTAAGAAATACGGCAATGACGTTACTGTTACCATGTACGAATATGCCCGTCCTTCCTATACTGGACTTACTTATCCGATCGAGTGCTACTTCCCAACCTGGGTTATTCCAGAGGATCATGATGTTACCAAGGCACTGGAAGATGCTTACAAGAACCTTTACGGTGATGCAAGAATCGGTGCAGAAGAAACTGTTGCTATGAGAACTGCCCGTCCTCTTACCGACAAGTGGACCTTCTCTACAAACGGCGTTTCCATCATGGGCCGTAACGGAATCCCATGCATCGGCTTTGGACCTGGTGCAGAAGCTCAGGCTCATGCTCCTAACGAGAAGACCTGGAAACAGGATCTGGTTACCTGTGCAGCTGTATATGCAGCACTTCCAACCGCTTATTGCAAATAATTTAACCAAGCCATTATCAACTATTTTACCATAATTCTGGCAGCAGGCCTTTTGGGCCTGCCGCCACTCCTAACAATCATTTTTGCAATCTGCCGATCATTCCTTCCCCAATCAATGCCTGGCAGACTGCATGAAGGATAGATAACAATAAAACAAGATAATATTCAGGAGGCTAACTACAATATGAAAACCTTACAGGATTACATTGACAAACTGAATTCCTTAAACTTTAAGGAGATGTATGAGAATGACTTCTTCTTAACATGGGAAAAGAGCGACGACGAGCTGGAAGCTGTCTGGACCGTTGCTGATGCTCTCCGCTTTATGAGAGAAAACAACATTTCCACAAAAGTATTCGAGAGCGGCCTTGGAATTTCTTTATTCCGCGACAACTCTACACGTACCCGTTTCTCCTTCGCTTCCGCATGTAACTTACTTGGTCTGGAAGTTCAGGATTTAGACGAGGGCAAATCTCAGGTAGCTCACGGCGAGACCGTTCGTGAAACAGCTAACATGGTTTCCTTCATGGCAGATGTTATCGGTATCCGCGATGATATGTATATCGGCAAAGGAAATACCTATATGCATGAATTTATGGACGCTGTTACCCAGGGTAATAAAGACGGCATCTTAGAGCAGAGACCAACCTTAGTAAACTTACAGTGCGACATTGACCATCCAACTCAGAGTATGGCTGATATGCTTCACATTATCCATGAGATGGGCGGCATCGAGAACTTAAAGGGCAAAAAGCTGGCTATGACATGGGCTTACTCTCCTTCCTACGGAAAGCCATTATCCGTTCCTCAGGGAATCATCGGCTTAATGACACGTATGGGTATGGAAGTTGTTTTAGCTCATCCGGAAGGCTATGAAGTTATGCCTGAAGTTGTTGAAGTTGCAAAGAAGAACGCTGAGAAATCCGGCGGTACCTTCCGTGTATCCAACGATATGGCTGACGCATTCAAGGATGCTGACGTTGTATATCCAAAGAGCTGGGCTCCATTCGCAGCTATGGAAAAGAGAACCAACCTTTATGGTGAAGGCGATACAGACGGCATCAAGGCTCTTGAGAAAGAATTACTGGCTCAGAACGCTAGCCACAAAGACTGGTGCTGTACAGAAGAGCTTATGAAGACCACAAAAGATGGCAAGGCTCTTTACATGCACTGCTTACCAGCTGACATCAACGATGTAAGCTGCAAGGACGGTGAAGTTGTAGCTTCCGTATTCGATCGTTACCGCGATCCATTATACAAAGAAGCAAGCTACAAGCCATATGTAATCGCAGCTATGATCTTCTTAAGCAAATTTGAGAATCCACAGGAAATCTTAAAGAAGCTGGAATCTGGCAAAACACCAAGAATTTTCGAATAATTTCACATCGGGGCAGCTGCCCCATATTTAAGAATATTAGGCGCACCTGCAGCCTACCAATGGATACGGGTGTGCCTTTTAAATAATTCTTAACTAAGAGGATAACTAAATGGAAAAGAAGAAAAGAATTGTTATTGCGTTAGGCGGCAATGCTTTAGGTAATACTTTATCAGAGCAGATGGCTGCAGTAAAGATCACGTCAAAAGCAATCGTTGATTTGATCGAAGAAGGCTGTGAAGTAGTGGTGGTTCACGGCAACGGCCCACAGGTGGGTATGATTAACAACGCAATGAGCGCTTTAACACGGGAAGATCCCAAACAGCCAAACACTCCTCTTTCCGTCTGTGTAGCCATGAGCCAGGCCTATATCGGCTATGACTTACAGAATGCTTTAAGAGAAGAGCTGGTAAACAGGAACATCAGTAACATTCCTGTAACCACCATGATCACACAGGTTCGTGTGGATGAAAACGATCCTGCTTTCAACTCTCCCAGCAAGCCAATCGGTCACTTTATGACTGCAGAAGAAGCGAAACTGGCTGAGGAAAAGTACGGATACATCACAAAAGAAGATGCCGGACGTGGATACCGTCGTGTGGTAGCTTCTCCAAGCCCTTCAGAAATTATTGAAATCGGCGCAATCCGCTCCCTTGTGGAAGCAGGACAGCTGGTTATTGCCTGCGGCGGCGGCATTCCCGTTACCCTTCAGGGAAATCATTTAAAAGGCGCAAGCGCAGTTATTGACAAAGATTTTGCAAGTGAATTGCTGGCAGAGGAACTGGATGCAGACTTCTTAATCATCCTCACAGCAGTTGAGAAAGTAGCAATAAACTTCGGTAAACCGGAAGAGAAATGGTTGGACGATATCACAACAGACGATGCCCGCAAGTATATTGGAGAAGGACACTTCGCTCCTGGCTCCATGCTGCCAAAGGTTCAGGCTGCCGTGAAATTTGCAGATTCCAAGGAAGGGCGTAAAGCGCTCATTACCTTGCTTGAGAAAGCAAAAGATGGAATCTTAGAGAAGACCGGAACTCACATTCATAAGTAAAATTATGAATTTTTTTATTATAATAGAATATTTACATTAGGTAAAATACCAAGATTCAAAGTCGTCGACTATCATAGAAGACATGATTAGTCATTACAAAAGGGGTTTTGTAAGGGGGACTGGGGACTGTCAAATTACTTCTAAACAGTCCCCTATAAGACTTTGAAAATCTATAGTAAAGAGAGGGACTATCTTTGAATAAGCAAAACGACAAAGAACTGATCTATCAACTGGAAGGCAGACCAAGTTTTAAAACTGCATTCCCACTAGGTTTGCAGCACATACTGGCCATGTTTACGGGCAACTTAGCTCCCATACTTATCATTGCCAGTATCTGTGGGTTAGAGCCAGCGGATAAGACCGTTATGTTATCTTCCGCAATGATTGTATCCGGTATAACCACCTTATTTCAGCTGTATCCGCTCAAGCTCGGGAAGAGCTACCGCATAGGAGCGAATCTACCCATAGTCATGGGTACATCCTTTGCATTTGTTTCCGTGGCTGCCATAGTTGCCACTCAAATTGCACCTTCCATGGGGCTGACCGATCCACGTGATATATACGCGCTGGTTCTTGGCTGTTCACTTGTTGGTGGTCTTGTTGAAGTATTTATGGGGTTCTTCTATAAGAGACTTGCCAATCTGTTTTCACCGATCGTGGTTGGAACAACGCTTATTGCCATTGGATTAAACTTATTAAGCGCGGGAGCACGTTACTTTAACGGCGGTTCAGGCGCGGCAGCTAATTTGGCGGCATATAACGAGAATCCGGCTAAATATCAATTTACAGGCGTGTTTGGTTCGATGAAAAATGTAGGCATGGCGTTCTTTGTGTTTGTCCTTGTGTTATTGCTCCAAAAGTATGGCAAAGGTATTGTGAAGAATTCCGCTTTACTTTTTGGACTGGCTATCGGATATGTGGTGTCTATTGCTTTAGGTATGGTGAATTTTGCGCCGATTACAGCTGCTAAAGTCGTTTCCGTACCAGTGCCGTTTTATTTCGGCCTCAAATTCTCCTTAGCTGGTATCTTAAACTTTGCCCTGTTTTATGTTATTTCCGGACTGGAAACCATCGGTAACACCGGCGGTATCACCATTGCAGCGTTTGACAGGGAACCTACCTCCGAAGAAACAGCCGGTGCCATCCTTGCAGATGCGGGTGGATCCATGTTAGCTGCTGTATTTAACGCACTGCCAAACACCGCGTTTGGACAGAATGCGGGCATTATCTCCATGACAAGAATCGTGAACAAATGGTGCGTTGCCGTAGGAGCTATATTTTTGGCTTTGTGCGGACTCATTCCGAAATTGGCAGCTCTTTTCCAAACCATCCCGGATGCAGTTTTGGGCGGCGCTATTATTTCTGTGTTTGCCATGATTACATTAAATGGTATTAAGATGATTGCCAAGGCAGGTTTCTCCGAGAGAAACGTAACCATTATCGGTATTACACTGTCATTTGGTATTGGACTTACCTCCATGAGTCTGGCCGTGGAAACCTTCCCAGCGTTCATTCAGCCTTTATTAGAAGCCATTGCGCCATTAACAAGTGCACCGGCTGCCGTGTGCTGTATCGTATCAATCTGCGCAAGCCTTTGCTTCCCAATGAGTAAAGAAGATAAAGAGATGGCAAAAGCTGCTATGCAGGATGCGTAATTAAAAAAAACTTTAACAAAATGCCCTTCCGCTTTAAGCCAAAGCTTTCAGCGGAAGGGCATTTATTATTTTACAGCTTCCAAATATCCCGGTTATACTCAAGAATGGTCCTGTCCGAAGAGAAATACCCTGCCTTACTGATATTAATTAACATCTTTTTCGCCCATACAAAAGAATCCTCATAATCCTTATAAATTCTTTCCCTGGCAGCCGAATAAGCTTTGTAATCTAACAGGGTCATGAACCAGTCTTTCTTTAATATCTCATCATAGAGCCTTTTTAAGCTCTCCTTATGGCCGATAGCAGTCATCTCCGCTCCTACCATAAAGTCCAGAGCTTCCCGGATCTCCCCATCCGTTTCGTAATATTCCTTAGACACATAATCCGCTTTTTCATAATGCTGAATCACCGTTTCACTGGATTCTCCGAATATATAAATATTGTCCTTTCCCACCAGCTCTGCGATCTCCACATTGGCACCATCCATCGTTCCAAGAGTCACTGCCCCGTTTAACATGAACTTCATGTTTCCGGTCCCGCTGGCCTCCTTGGATGCCAGGGAAATCTGCTGAGAGATATCACAGGCAGGAATCAGCTTTTCTGCTTTGGATACATTATAGTTTTCCACCATCACCACCTTCAAGTAGGGGCTTACCTGGGGATCATTGTTTATCAGCTCCTGGAGACACAGGATCAAGTGAATGATATCCTTTGCAATCACATAGGCAGGGGCTGCCTTGGCACCGAAAATCACGGTGACCGGGGTGGACGGTAAGTTTCCTTTTTTTATCTCCAGATACTTGTGAATCACATAAAGGGCATTCATCTGCTGCCTCTTATATTCATGGAGGCGCTTGACCTGAATATCATAAATGGAGTTTTCATTGATATCCACACCCTGGGTTGACATAAGATATTCCTTTAACGCTGTCTTATTCTGCTTTTTAATATCCAGGATTGCTTTTAAGGTTGCTTCATCATCAAATGCAGCCAGCTTTTCTAGCTCCATGGCGTTTTTCTTATACCCCTCTCCGATTCTGGAGGTAATCAGCTGTGTAAGCAAAGGATTGCAATGGAGAAGCCACCTGCGGAAGGTGATCCCGTTTGTTTTATTGGAAAATTTCTCTGGATAAATATCATAAAATTTCTTCAATTCACTTTTTTTCAGAATCTCTGTATGAAGGTACGCCACTCCATTGACGCTGAAGCCATAATGGATATCCATATGGGCCATGTGCACCAGATCCTTTTCATCAATGATCGCTACAGAAGGATCCTGATGAACGTCGCGGGCTTGTTTATCCAGCTTCTTTATGACAGGCACCAGTTGGGGCACAGCCTCCTCTAAATATTCCATAGGCCACTTTTCAAGGGCTTCTGCAAGAATGGTATGATTGGTGTAAGCACAGGTCCTGCTGACAATCTCCGCTGCCTCTTCAAAGGAAATCCCTCGCAGGGTTAAAAGACGTACCAGTTCCGGGATCACCATGGAGGGGTGGGTATCATTGATCTGGATCACCGCATAATCTGGTAAATCATAAAGTTTGCAGCCCTTTTTGGCACACTCATCAAGAATATACTGGGCAGCGCTGCTGACCATAAAATACTGCTGGTAAATGCGAAGCTTCCTTCCGGCCTCGTCACTGTCATCCGGGTAGAGGAACAGGGTCAAATTCTTTTTAATGTTCTCTTTATCAAAGGAAATTCCATCTTGTATGATCTCCTCATCAATGGTTTCTAGGTCAAACAGATGAAGTTGGTTAGTCCGTCCCTGATAGCCAGTCACTCCTATATTATACATTCTGGAACGAACGCTCAGCCCTCCAAAGGTCACTGGATAACTGACTTCTGTCCGGGTAAGCCAGCCATTCTGCTCTATCCAGGGATTGGGATCCTCCACCTGAAGATGGTCCTCAAAGCTTTGCTTAAATAAACCAAAATGATAATTAAGACCAATGCCGTCTCCGTTTAGGCCAAGGGTTGCCATAGAATCCAGAAAACAAGCGGCAAGACGTCCCAGTCCGCCGTTTCCAAGAGAAGGCTCTGGCTCCATTTCCTCGATCTCGCAAATATTTTTGCCATTTTTCATAAGAACCTGACGGACCTCCTCATACATTCCAAGGTTGATCAGATTATTGGAAAGAAGTTTTCCGATTAAGAATTCCGCAGATATATAATATACCTTTTTCTTTCCTTCCTCCTGCCGTCTTTTTTCCGCTTCCTCCTGGACGATTTTCAGCAATGCAGAATATATCTCCTTATTAGAACACTGATTTACCGCTTTACCGTATATTTCAATAATCCGTTGCTCAAGATTCATAAAATCCACTCCTTTTTTGCATTCTATACCACTACTCTTGTATTATAGTATCCCAGGCAGTGTTTATCTTGCAGCATTCTGGCATATTATGATACAATACTATCATCAACCACTTAACTTTTACGAAAAACAGGTGTTTTATGAATATCATACAGTACGAAAACTATCAGGAAAAGCGGGAACAGGACCCTTCCGGTTTTCCTTACCTGACTTACCCCTGCACCATACCCCTGGATTTTAGCAAGGTTCCACTGCACTGGCACGATGAGATGGAATTCATCTACATTAAGAAAGGGACCGGACTGGTATCGGTGGATTTTGTTCCCTATGAGGTCCATGGGGGTGACATCATCGTCGTCAGCCCTGGTAAGCTTCATACCATTGAAAAGTGGAAGCAGGAATCCATGGAGTATGAGAATATCATCTTTGACTTAAATCTGCTGCGCTCCAGGCATCCGGATGTCTGCTGGGAATCCTATCTCTCCCCCATCAGCCGTGGACAGAAAAATCTTCCGGTGCACATGACAAAAGACATTCCCTTTTACAGTGGAATCGCTTATTGCTTAGACCAGATCGATCAGGTCCGTGAGACATTCCCTGAGGGCTATGAGCTGTTAATCAAAGGGAAATTATTGGAACTGTTTTTTCTTTTCTGGAGCAATGAAGCAGCATCTTCCTCTCCTCCCCGCCCCAAAAAAGAGCTGGAGCGGACCAGGCAGATCCTTAAATATTTGGAACAGCATTACAACAGGCCGCTTTCCATAGAAGAAGTATCCGACGCCTGCGGCATGAGCCAGTCTCATTTTATGAGATTTTTTAAGAACACGATGGGAATGCCTTTTACCGCTTACTTGAATGATTACCGTTTGACCATGGCCTCCAGGCTGCTCTTATCCTCTGAGGATTCGGTACTAACCATTGCAGGGGATACGGGGTTTAACAATCTGTCCTATTTTAACCGGATCTTCAAGGAAAAATTCGGGATAACCCCCAGGGAATTCAGACGGCATATGGATATTCCACCCTCCAGCTGAATAAGATAGTAACAAATCATAGACAGGTGAAGCCATATGGATAAAAATCAGATAAAATTATCCGCTTTTACCGCTATTCCCTTAGGAGTTGGGGCTTTGACAGCATTTTTGACGAGAAACGGCTTGTCCATATATAAAACCTTAAATCACCCTGCCCTTTCTCCCCCAATATGGCTCCTTCCGATCATATGGACTGCATTATATATCCTCATGGGGTTCGGCTCCTATCTTGCCGTCTCCTCGCCGTCTCACAGAAAGGGAGAGGCTCTCCGGCTATATGGAATCCAACTGCTGTTGAACTTTCTCCGGAGCCTGGTGTTTTTTAACTTAAAAAACTATCTGCTGGCATTTTTGATTCTCCTTTTCCTTTGGTACTCTGTTGTAAAAATGATATCTGCCTTCTGGACTGTCAATCCGGATGCAGCAGTTTTGCAAGTTCCTTATTTACTTTGGATCACATTTACCGGGTACTTAAACCTGGGGATTATGTTTCTTAATTGAATGAAGAAAGGAGCAAGGCTACGGCAACGTTTCTGTTGCTTTGGCCTTGCTCCTTTTCAACTGTTCCTTTTTAGCTGCATTTAGGATGGTAATTTTCCTAATCTGCGGAGCATGGTTTTCTCTACCGCATTCAGGATATTCTCATAGCCCGTGCACCGGCATAAATGGCCGGACATCAGTTTTCTAAGCTCATCTCTGGTATACTCTTTTCCGCTTTCTAAAATTTCTACCGCTGACATGATAAATCCCGGCGTGCAGAATCCGCACTGGACCGCTGCCTCGTCGATAAATGCCTGCTGGATGTCGGAAAGCTCTCCATTTGGACCCATAAGGCTTTCCAGGGTTGTGATACTTTTTCCATCTGCCCAAACAGCCAGATAGATGCAGGAATTGAAGCATTCATGATCTATGATCACGTTACAGGCTCCGCATTCCCCTACCTCACAGCCTTTTTTTACGGAAGTCAGGCGGTAATCATCCCTCAGCATATCGGTAAGGGAAGCCCGTACATCCACCATTGTTTCTGTGTATTTTCCATTGATGGTACATTTTACTAATTTATATTGTGCCGGCATTAGATCTCACCTCCTGAAAGTTTCACTGACTCTATGAAACAACGGGTTGCCATTTCCACGGCGATGTGCTTACGGAAATCCTTTGAGGCCCGCCAGCTATCACGAGGATTGATATCTTCAAGAATTTCTTTTCCGAAGGCTTCTGCCAGTTCTTTCGATACCGGCTGTCCCTTTGCCAGTCGTTCTGCGCTTTTCGTGCGCATGGGAATCGGACCTGCTACTCCAAAAGCGATCCTGATGTCTTCTACTGTCTTTTTATCCTCTGACAGCTTGACATTTACGGAACATCCTGTGGTGGCAATATCCATGGCGTTTCTGTTGGCGTATTTGATATAATGGCCCTTATATCCTTCATAGCTATTCTTTGGTATGATCACCGCCGTCTGAAGTTCTCCCTCTCTAATATCCACGGTTCCCGCTTTAATATAGAAATCGCTGATAGGGATCCGACGAATGCCTACCGGGCCGGTCAGCTCGATCACTGCATCCCATGCAAAAAGCGTAGATGCCGAATCCGCTGATGTAACACCGTTGCAGGTGTTTCCTCCGATTGTTGCAATGTTTCTTATCTGGGGACCACCAACCATATCTACTGCTTCTCCAAGAACGTTGATGTATTCCTGGATGATCGGATCCTTCGTAATATGGGAAAAACTGGTGAGAGAGCCTATGCGTATGGCCTCTTCCTCGTCAAGTTTCACGCCTCTCATTTCATCGATCATATAAATACTGATCAATTCCTTACCGGCACGTTTTCCTTCTCGCATCTGTATTAAAACATCGCTGCCGCCAGCTATGATCTGTGCTTCCGGATGTTCCGTACGCAGCTTTACCGCCTCTTCTACGGTATTTGCTTCATATAATGCTTTCATATCATACATAGAGCATTCCTCCTTGCTATCAAGTTGTTACAGTTCAGAAAAGTTCCTCTTCCTTGAACCGTTTAAATAAAGCCTGGGATGTCATTGGTATCTGGTACATGCTCACGCCTGTTGCATTTAAAATGGCATTACGGATTGCCGGAGCCACCGGACAGGCCGGAGGTTCACCCAGAGACTTTGTTCCAAATGCACTGGTAGGTTCATAATTTTCCACGAACTGGGCCTCCAGATGAGGGTGGTCCATGGTAGTAGACAATTTATAATCCAGCAGATTGTCATTTAAAGTTTTTCCAGTTTTTGCGTCAATAAGAAGCTGTTCTGAAAGGGCATAGCCGATTCCCATACTCATTCCTCCATGGACCTGAGCCTCAGCAAGGGCCGGGTTGATCAGCTGGCCGCAGTCATGGACATTGATGATATCAACCAGTTTCACTTTACACATGGGAATATCCACTTCTACCTCGGCAAAGCAGCATCCAAAGGAATAGGCATTGGATTTTATCTGATAAGTACTCTCAGAGGTCAAATGCTCGCTGTGAGACAGGCTATAAAGAGCCTCCGTGGATAGTTCACCCAAGGTCATAAGTTCTCTTCCATCTGTGGTCCGCACGATCTTTCCATCTCTGATATCCAGGTTAAAGGACGGCATCCGGGTCAGCTCATAAGCATATTTTAATATCCGCTCTTTTAATAAGAGCGCCGTCTGCTTTATGGCAAAGCCTCCTACATAGGTCTGCCTTGAGGCATAGGAACCGGTACCAAAGGGAGTGATATCCGTATCCTGGCAAGAAATTACGTGAACCATTTCAAAAGGAATTCCCAGGGAAGCTGCTGTCATCTGGGCAAATGCCGTATCAGCACCCTGACCGATCTCCGTCTCCGCCAGCTGCACCTGTACCGATCCATCCTGATTGAGAACCATACGGCAGGAAGCGGATTCCAGACTGATAGGCCATACCGCCGTGTTATACCAGAATACTGAGCAGCCAACACCCTTGCGTACGGGACCGGTCTGGTTTTCGTATTCCTTCCTTTTCCGGTCAAAATCTATATATGCCTTTCCCTTTTCCAAACATTGGTTAAAGGTGTCATAGAAGTTTTCGTTTTTAGAAAAACCATCCACATAGCCTACGGGCATCAGATTTTTACGGCGGAATTCCACCGGATCCATGCCGATAGCCAAAGCAATGTCATCGGGGTCTGGCTTTCTACTGGGAACATAGCCTGAGGGATTCCGTAGCCACGCATGGCGCCTGCCACAGGCATATTGGTGAATACTGTATATGCATCGCATTCTATATTTTCGCAGGGATATAACTGTGGGAAGGCATTCATGCCCTTTGCTGCAATTCCATGTCCGTGAGAAGCATAGGCTCCCTGATTGGAAAAGCACTCCAGTTTACGTGCGGCAAATGTACCGTCAGGGCGCACCCAGCTGATGATATGGCTGCGGATCGCGTGTCTTGTACGATTGCTTACAAATGTTTCCTCCCGGGTTACATCAAGCTTGACCAGCCGTCCTCCCACGACCTTTGAAAGATAGGCGCAAAGAGGCTCATACAACGCATCCTGCTTATTTCCAAAACCGCCTCCTATATAAGGTTTGATGATGCGGACGCTTCCCCATGGGATACCAAGGGCCTGCCCCACTACTCTACGGACGATATGAGGAATCTGGGTAGAAGATACTACCGTTATTTTTCCGTTTTCCATACTGGCAAAACAAATATGGTTTTCAATATGGCAGTGCTGAACAACGGGAGTGTCATACCACTGGTCAATTTTGGTCAGCCCCGGTTCTTTAATGGCCTCTTCCAGATTCCCTCTTCTGATGCTGGAATGTCCCAATACGTTACCCGGGTATTTCTCATGAAGACAGGGAGCTCCATCTGCCATAGCCTCTTGGACGTCAAGAACAAAGGGATATTCCTCGTATTCCACCTTTAAAGCCGCGATTGCCTGCTTTGCAGCTATTTCATTTTCTGCGATTACTGCTGCCACGTCATCGCCGCAAAAACGAACCCGGTCCGTTAAAAGAAGCCGGTCCGCCACATCCTGGTGACTAGGATCTGTTGACCATGGATGGCCTGCTGTTGGGAAATAGATCTTAGGTACATCGAAACAAGTCACTACCTTGACCACTCCCGGTATTTTTTCTGCTTCTGAGGTATCAATGGAGGTTACAACCCCATTGGCTTTGGTTGAGTGATAAATCTTAGCTATCAAAGCATTTCTCTCACAAAGATCATCGGTGTACTTGGATCTTCCCGTGACCTTATCAAGCGCGTCGACACGGGTAACACTTTTTCCGATTATCATAGTTACTCCTCCTATTTTTAATTCTGATAGTAAGCAGCTTCCCGGTCTTTCCCTTATGAAAAGGACTGACGGAGACGAGACTTTTTCAAAGCGTAAAATGCTTATCAAAGTGATGTCGCCGCCAGTCCCTGTGTCTGTTGACCGGTTATTCTGATTTTAATCAGACTGCTTTATTGGTTAATTTTTTTTTATATTAATATATATTTCAGCACAAATAATACCGCTAAAACATACATAAGGGTACTGATTTTCTTTTCTTTTGCTTTGCCTGTTATCACATTAATAACGACATAAGAGATAACTCCCAGGGAGATTCCCTCGGAAATGCTGTACATAAAAGGCATAGCAATAATTGCGATATAGCATGGAATTGCCTCTGTAAAATCAACAAAATCAACCTTTGTGACGGAAGTCAGCATCAGGAATCCCACCACTACAAGAGCCGGAGCCGTAGCAAAGGACGGAATGGCTAAGAAAATCGGGGATAAGAACAGGGACAAGCCAAACAGGAGGGCTGAAACCACTGCAGTTAATCCGGTTCTGCCGCCTTCTGCAACACCGGCAGCACTTTCTACAAAGGTAGTGATAGTAGAGGTACCGCATAATGCGCCTGCGGTCGTTCCAATGGCATCTGCCAATAATGCACCCTTGATCTGTGGAAGTTTTCCATCTTTATCCAGCATATCTGCTTTGGAGGCCACACCGATTAAGGTTCCCAGAGTATCAAATACGTCTACAAACAAGAATGCAAACATTACTACAAGGAAATCAAGAGAAATGATTTTGGTAAAATCAAGTTTGAAAAAGGTTGGGGACATATCCGGAATTCCAAAACCGCCTGAAAAATCAGGGAATACACTGAACATTCCCAGCTCCGGATTCGGTGTGTACAAACCGACAGCCTGGCAGATCATACCCAGAATCCATGTAATAATAATTCCCCACAATATATTGCCTTTTACATTTTTTACTACCAGAACGGCTGTAACCAAAATGCCGATAATTGCTAATAATACTGTAATACCAACGGTAGTAAAGGAACCATCCGCAAGGGCGCCCTTGAAAGAATACATGGTAACGAGAGTTGCGCCATCTACAACAATCTTTGCATTCTGCAGTCCGATGAATGCGATAAACAAACCGATACCAACGGATACGGCATGCTTTAAATTCATAGGAATTGCATTAAAAATTGCCTCTCGCACATTCGTCAGAGAAAGAATGATGAAAATAATACCTTCGACGAATACGGCGGTCAATGCGATCTGCCAGGTATAGCCCATGTTAAGGACTACGGTATATGCGAAATATGCATTAAGTCCCATACCTGGTGCCAGTACAAAAGGATAATTTGCAAGTCCTGCCATTAAAAGGGTGGCAAACAGTGATCCAAGTGCAGTAGCCGTAAATACAGCTCCACTGTCCATTCCCGCGGCACTTAAGATGCTTGGGTTGACTGCCAAAATATAAGCCATGGTCATAAATGTGGTAATACCGGCTACGATTTCGGTCCTTGCATCTGTATGATTCTCAGATAAGTGAAATACCCGTTCTAAGAATCCCCCGCTTTTTTGTGTTTCCATACTTTACCTCCTTGATAGTTAGAATATTTTCTTTGCTGTATTAAGATCTGCCCCATGCAGTTCTTTTTAAATTAATAAAGCTAAAAAATTCTATTTCCCCCCGTATATTTCCCCTTTATATGCCTGTCATCGGACAGATAGATGAACCGTTCCAGTCTCTCCCTTAAGTTAAGTTCCTGAGGATGAGGCAAACCGCTGTCATCCAAAATCAAAGCATCAAATTCATAGCCTTCCAGGAAGCTACCCACCTTTCCAAAGAAAGAGCCTCCGCCTAAGGTTCCTAAATAAAATGCTTCTTCCACGGTAAGTGGCTTTAAGCTTTCATCTTTTAGCCTCCATCTAAGCTTTGACACCTGAATAGCATCTGCCATAGCGCGGAAAATGGATTCCCCGCTTCCTCCTGCCACGTCAGTTCCAAGCCCAACATTAAGCTTTCGGTCCAGATAAGTTCTGACCGGAGCGATCCCTGATGATAAGTTGGTATTAGACTGAGGGCAATGAGCGATATAAACCCCACGCTCTTTTATTAATTCAATTTCCTCTTCGGAAGAAGAAACACAATGAGCCATAACGGTTTTCCCGTTTTCTCCGAACAGGCCGAACTGATCATAAGCATCTCCGTAAAATTCTGAAGCCGGGCAAAGTTCTTTTACCCATGCAACCTCTCCCTGGTTTTCCGATAAATGGGACTGAACCGGGAGTCCTTGCTCCTTCTGCAGCCTTCCCAGCCGTTCCAGCAAATCATCGGTACAGGACGGAATAAACCGGGGTGTTAGGATAGGCTTTACGTTCTCATATTTGGATCCGGTTTCTTTCAGCCAGAGGAGAGTTTCCTGCTCCGACTCTTCTGCTCCCTGTTCCCGTAAGTAATCCGGCGAATTCCGATCCATATTGACCTTTCCGATCATGGTCTTTAAACCGGTTTCCTCCATCAGGTCCATTAAAAGCTCTGTGGCCGGCCTGTGAATGGTTCCAAAGATACAGGCCCTTGTAGTAGCACTTTTTTTCATGGATTCTGCAAATATTCCATATGCCTTTTTTGCATATTCCAGATCGGCATACTTGGCTTCCTCCGGAAATGTATTGGTGTTCAGCCAATCCAAAAGCTCCAGATCCATTCCCAAACCGCGAAAGGCAAACTGAGGCGCATGGATATGAAGATCAACAAGTCCGGGTACAATGAGCATATCTCCAAAGTCTTCCAGAGGATAATCCGCAAACTGCACCGGAAGCTCTTTGTAAACTCCTGCTGACTTCCCATCCTGACAAACCAGGTACCCCTGCACCACCGTCTTTAACGAGTGGACATCTTCACTGTAACAAACGTTCCCTTTTAAAACAAAATTTTTACCACCAGTCATAGAACCTCCTATTCCGTACCAGAAAAATTAAAAATACGGCAGCCATAATTGCGGCGTTCCATTCATTCTGAAAATTATACGCAATAAAAAACTACCGCTATTTCCATTGTTCACACGCACATCATAAATATACGGCAAAAAAGCCGGACTTATTATGGCGTGGAAACTTATAGGCAACTATTACGGTAGTTGGTAGAGACGCTCAACCAATTATGAGCATATATAAGTTCCTTACTGATACTAAAAAATCCTGTAATTTGTGACAGGTTGACTATATCATATTGTACAACTATTTGTCAATACACATTTTATTTTTGTACATTTTTTATAATTAGTAGTATTCTTCCCAACTTAACCAATAATTGTCGGTAAATAATTCATAGATTTTTTCTATAAATAACTTTTATTCCTGCATGCATAAAAAAAAAGAATCATAAAGAAGCAACCGCAGCCCTTCTCCTCTGACTCTTTTTGTTTAAATCCGTTAAAATTTTCACGTACTCTATTGAAACGATCAGATCAAATATTCCCCGCACTTCTCAAATCGGAGTCCCCTCGTCTCCATCCATTTTTCTATCTCTCCGTCCCAGTTAACTGGCATAGCCCAGGAAAGTCCGCAGCCGGAAGAAATCTGTCTGGGAACCGGAATGAGCCGTCCCGGTATCCCCTCCTTCTGGCATTGGGACTCCATGGCAATGGCCTCTGCCGTTGTTCGAAACGTAATCACAATTTTTTGTTCTTTTTTTCTCATAATCTCTTACCTGCGCTGCGTTAATAATACCTGTTTCATAGGTTATTCCAACCTTATAGGAAGCCTCTATAAATAAGCATACAGTTCCCGGACAAAACGTATAAATAATCTGGCTGCCTTACCAGGCTTGTGATTTTTGCTCCAAACCATGTACAATTTCCGGTAAACCTCCTCGGCCCCCAGCGGAAACCGAAGCAGGGAGCCCTGCTCTACATAATCATCCACAGCTGCTCCGGATATGATGGAAATCCCCATTGCCGCTTCCACCGACTTTTTAATGGTTTCCTGATTGCTGATGGTCGCTACAATCTCCAGACGGTTTAAATCGACTCCCATATCCTGTAAATAACGTTCCGCTTCTTTTCTCGTTCCGGAGCCTTCTTCCCGGACGATCCACCGCTCCTCATAAAACTGTTCTATGGGAAACCCGGTTTTCTCATATTGGCGGTATTTGTCATTATTGGGAGTAATAATCACCAGACGGTCATGATAAAAAGGTTCAAATACACAGGTGGGATCAGAGCCTGTGGTTCCTGTAAAACCAATTTCCACCTGTCCATCCTGAACCATACGGACCACTTCCATGCTGTCCGCTTCCCTTAACTCCAGCTGATTTCCCGGATAGGTTCTGGAAAACAGGGAAAGGATCTGAGGCAGAATATACTGACCGGGCACTGTAGAAGCGCCCACTATGATTTTATTGGCCGCTTTTGAATCCTTCTGAGTGAAATCCCTCAGAATATTTTTTTCCAGCTGCAGCATCCGCCTTGCATTATCATAAAGCAGCTCTCCCTCACTGGACAGCTCCACCTCCTTCGTCGTGCGGACAAACAGCCTGACTCCCAATTCCTTTTCCAAAGAGCTGATATGGGCGCTTACCGTAGGCTGGGTTAAATATAGTTTCTTGGCAGCCGCAGAAAAGCTTTTTCCTTCCGCTACGCATACAAACGCTTCCAATTGTTTTAAATTCATAGGCTCAGTTCCCTCACAGCAAGAATGGCTTCGTCAATCTCTTCTTCCTTATTATAGTGGGACATGGAAAAACGCACTGCCCCCTGCTCCACAGTTCCAAGAGCCTGGTGCATAAGAGGGGCACAGTGGGCTCCCGCCCTGGTATAGATCCCATAGGAGCAGGCCAGCTCGTCAGCTACTTCTCCGGAATCGTAATCCCCTATGTTGAGAGCCACCACCGGAGCACGGCAAAGAAGGGCTTTTTCTGAAAAGTCTCCATAAACTTTCACTCCCGGAATATCCTTAACCCCTTCATAGAACCGTCTCATAAGAAGAAGCTCTCTCTCCCGGATGGTTTCGATTCCAGTTTTCTCAAGATACAAAAGAGCCGCATGAAGGCCTGCAATCCCATGTCCGTTTAAGGTTCCCGCTTCCAAAGCCTCCGGCATCTCCTCCGGCTGAGTCTTTAAGTAGCTTTTCACTCCGCTTCCTCCCACCATAAAAGGGCGTATGGCAACTCCCTGACGGACACAGATTCCTCCGGTCCCCTGAGGTCCTAAAAGTCCCTTATGTCCTGTGAAACATAGAACGTGGATCCCCATTTTTTCCATATCAATATCAAACACTCCGGCTGTCTGGGAAGCATCCACCACCAGAAGAAGTCCGTTCTTTTTGCAGATTCTTCCAAAAATTTCTAAGTCGTTTATATTTCCAGTTAAGTTGGAGGCATGGGTACAGACCACTGCCTTTGTATTTTGCTTTATTTTCTTCTCAATATCCTCATACCGGATCCTACCCTTTTTATCTGCGGGAAGGATGGAAAGCTCTAGCCCCTGCTCTTCCATACGGTACAAAGGACGCAGCACGGAATTGTGCTCCATCATGGTGGTGATTACATGATCACCCGGTTTAAACAGGCCCTGGATGGCCATGTTTAAGCTGACTGTGGAATTGGCTGTAAAGGCCACCCGGGAAGGATCTCCTGCATGAAAAAGCTCTGCAATGAGCCTCCGGGTATCGAAAATCAGGCGGGACGCATCAAGAGACGCCCCGTGGGCACCCCGGCCGGAATTCCCAAGAGAGCCCATGGCGTCTGCTACCGCCTTTATCACTTCCTCCGGCTTCTGGCAGGAGGTTGCCGCATTATCCAGATAAATCATGGCCTTACCTCAACTTTACTGATTTTCCTTCTTGTTCCACAACCCGCCCGATGATGCCATAGGCTGTCTCCATTTGTGCCGCTTTTAAATCCTTCATAATGTTTTTTGCATCCTCTGGAGAAACACTGATCAATAGTCCTCCTGAAGTCTGGGGATCACAAAAAATATCACGGATATATTCCTCTGTCTCTCCAAAATCCAGCTTATCCTCTGTATAGGAACGGTTCCGGTAAGCCCCTTCCGGAATAAGTCCCATCTGGGCAAGACTTTTCGCCTCTTTCTGTATGGGTAGATCTTTCACGGAAATCTCAATCGTGACCCCGCTGCCCTCCGCCATCTCGACTGCATGGCCTGCCAGGCCAAAGCCTGTGATATCGGTGCAGCTATGAACTTCATAATGCTCGATCACCTGCTTTGCCTTCCTGTTTAAAGAGGTCATGACACGGATCACTTCCTGCTTCGCCTCTTCTGATGCCATATCCGCCTTGACTGCCGTGTTAACAATCCCGGTTCCCAAAGGCTTTGTCAGAATGAGAACATCTCCTGGTCTGGCTTCACAGTTTTTAAAAACCTTATCCGGATGAACAAACCCGGTGACACTTAAGCCGTATTTTGGTTCGTTATCCTGAATGGAATGACCGCCTGCCAGAACGGCTCCTGCCTCAAGAACCTTTGATGCCCCGCCTTCTAAAATCTTTCCCAAAAGAGCGGGATTTACGCAGTTTGGCCAAGCCACAATATTAAGGGCCACTTTTGGTTCTCCACCCATGGCGTAAATATCGCTCAGTGCATTGGCGGCCGCAATCTGGCCAAAGGTATAAGGGTCATCCACCACAGGGGTGAAAAAATCAAGGGTCTGGATCAATGCGGTCTCCTCGTTCACCTTGTAAATGGCACCGTCATCAGAGGTTTCAATCCCCACCAGCAGATTTGGATCCTCAAATTTGGGCAGGTTCTCTAAAATCCCGGCAAGGGTTCCAGGACCGATTTTAGCGGCACAGCCAGCAGTTTTCGTCATTTGGGTAAGTCTCACTTCTTGATCTGGTATCATACCTGTTCTTCTCCTTGTATTTATAGATATTTTCTATCATTATTTTAACATATTGTCGTTTTTTAGCAACCCTTCAAAGCATTTAAGCCAAGGGGATTTCCTTTTTCAAAGTCATGGAGTAAATAATTTTTTCCTTTACCCTTTTCCCTGTCATCTGTTCCAGCGCCCGCTCATAATAATCCATCTGCATCTGATACCGCCCTACCAGCACGTTCTCTTCTCCCGGGCCGATATGATCCGTCTTATAATCCACCAGAACCAGGCCTCCCTCTTCTTCCATATAGGCATCTATGATTCCCTGGATGAGGATCCGTTCATCGGAATCCCCTGCCTCCATATCCCGGGCAGGAATTCCCACTACAAACTGCTGTTCCTTTTTTAAACGTCCTGACAACTGGGCTGCAGCCAGCCGGTTTCCCAGAGAAGAATTTAAAAAGGCCAGAAGCATATCCTCTGATAAAAGGGAAAGACTTTCTTCATCCATCCGCTGATCCCTGCGGAATCCGTCCAGGGCATGATGAAGGTCTTCTCTTGTTCTTACCTTTCCAAAGTCCAAAAGCTCCAGAGCCCTGTGATAGGCAGTTCCCCGGAATGCACCTTTCGGGCGATCTTCCTTACCCTCGTCCTTAAGGAATGAAGGAATCGTGGGAAGAAACCCGCTTTCCTCTTCATCCGTAAACTGTCCCTGCTTTTTTAACTCGGATACGGTCATCTTGGTATGAAGTCTGGTATCCGCCTCATAGGGATAACGGTAATCAAAAGCAGCTCTTAGGTCTTTCGCAAACTCCTGATCATAAACCCTGACCGTATCAAGGGAAAGGAGAGCGTTCATTGTCAGTTTTTTTTCAGCCTGCCGTTCAATCTCTTCTCCTACCAGACCAGAAACCGACAATTCCTTTAAAATCAGATTCCCGGTGTCTGCCCCTTCCTCCCTCAGGATTTGGGAAGGAGAATATTTTCCCGACAGGCTCATGAGCATCCAGTCCAGGTAGGAATCCGCGGAACCGAGAATGGTAAAGGGGATCTGGCCCTCTACTCTTATGATATCCGCAAAACGTTCCAGCTTTTTGTCCAGATACCGGTCAAGTCCGGTCATGATAAGCTTTTCTTTTGCCCTTGTCATAGCCACGTAGAGCACGCGAAGCTCCTCCCCCATGGCTCCAAGATCCATTTTTCTCCGCAGGACATGTTTTTTTAAGGTAGGTGCTTTGACACGCCGTTCAAGGTCCAGATGGTCAGTTCCTATCCCTAAGTCCGGATCAATGAGGATCTTTCCATAGGAATCCTGCTTATTAAACTTTTTCCCCATACCAGCAAGAAATACCACCGGAAATTCCAGTCCCTTGCTCTTATGGATGCTCATAACCCGGACCGTATTCTCCTCTCCGGCAAGGGAAGCCTCCCCGAAATCCGTATCGTATTTTTTCAGATTTTCTATATAGCGGATAAAATGGAACAGTCCGGAATAACTGGTCCTCTCATAGGCAGACGCCTTTTCCACCAGCATGGCAAGGTTGGCCCTCCGGACTTCTCCTGCCGGCATGGCGGAAATATAATCATAATATCCGGTTCCTTCATACAGATCATAAAGCAGTTCATGAATGGAAAGATAGGTTGACTTTTCCCTGTAAAGGGAAAGCAATTCAGAAAAAGTCTCCAGCTTATGAAACAGTTCCGGATATTCCGGATCATCTATCTCCCCATATTCTTTTCTGTAATGCTGCCATGCTCCATATAATCCCCTGTCCTGGCCTTTTTTAGCCGTCTTTTTCCAGACAGCCATCAAATGGGCCATTTCTTCATCCGTCACCCTGCCAATGGAGGACTTTAATACTGCAGCCAGAGGGATGTCCTGCATGGGATTGTCAATGATATTTAACATGGAAAGAATGGTTTCCACCTCAGGAGCGGTAAAATATCCGGTTTTCCGTTCCGCATAGGCCGGAATCCCTTCATTCATCAAGACGTTCACAAAGTCTTCCGCCCAGCCGCTTAAAGATCTTAGCAGGATCACCACATCTCCATATCCTGCGATGCGGTAGCCTCCCTTTCCTCCGAACCTTTTATCCCAGATCAAAAGACCGTTTACCGGATCCGTAAGCTCTTTGATCTTCCCTGCAATGACCTTTGCCTCCATCTCCCGGCTGGTATAATCGACGGCATCGTCATCAAGCTGCTTTAATAAGTTCCCTGACCCATGGATCATAAGGAATTCTGTTTTCTCTCCCGCGCGGCCCTCTTCCTCAGGAAATTCTGCTCCCGGATGGAGTGCTGCATCCTTTGTATACTGTATATTCCCCAAATTCTTTGTCATGATCTGGTAGAATACCTCATTAATGCTTCTAAGGACTTCATCCCTGCTTCGGAAATTCTGGTGCAGTTCGATTTTCTGGTATTTTCCTTCCTCTTTCAAGTAGGAGTCATACTTCTCTAAAAACAGCTGGGGCCTTGCCAGACGGAACTGGTAGATGCTCTGCTTCACATCGCCAACCATAAATACGTTGGGAGTTCCAAACCGTTCTCTGGAAATACTGCCGATCAGGGCTTCCTGTACATCATTGCTGTCCTGGTATTCGTCCACCAGGATTTCCTCGAACTGCCTGCTGAGCTCATCTGCCACCTCAGTGGCCACAGTGTTGCCCTCTTCCCTGGTCAACAGTATCTCCAAAGCATAATGCTCCAAGTCATTAAAATCCACCAGGTTCTTTTCTCGTTTCTTTTCCTGATACCTTCGGGCATATTCTCCTGCCAGATGAAGCAGGGTCGTCACCGCGTCCCTGGTTCCCCTGATATCGGAAAGGACCTCCTCCGGCGATTCAAAGCAGTATAAATCAAGAAGCTTTCCAACCGCCTTTTTCACCCGGTCACGGATTCCCGTTACAAACGCTTTCTTCTCTGCATCAATATCCTTGCTCCGAATGGAAGCCAGACGGTCAAAGGAGGCCTTTTTTAACTGCTCATTAAACGCCTCATAATCCTCGGCAAGGCTTAAGCGATCCAGCAGCTGGAGGTCATTAGCCAGCATGGGCAGATAGGCCTCCGGCCCGTTCTCTTCCTCGCAGACCTCCATGGCCTTTTCCACCTGAAATTTTAATTCCGAAAGCTGAAGCCCGGCATCCTTCATTAGAAATTTCATCCAGCCCGTATCCATGATCTGATCCATATCAGAAGTTTCAAGCTCTTTCCTGCACCGGTCAAGCCACTGGGAGGGCCAGGGATTGCTCTGGGAAAAGGTAAACACCTGCATGATATAATCTTCAATTCCCCTGTCAGACTTTCCCGTGGCATAGGTTTCCACAAATTTCTCAAATAAGGGATCTGCTTTCTCGTAATACTCCTCCAGCATCTCCTTCATCACATCAGCCCGTAAAAGGATAAGCTCTCCCTCATCCCCCACCCGGAAGGCAGGGTCAATATCCAGCTTATTATAATGATCTTTAATAAGTCCCAGGCAGAAACTGTCAATGGTGGTGATCTGGGCATAGGGAATCATGGCTGCCTGCATCTGTAAATGGGAGCTGTCCGGATTCTCCATAAGCTTTTCATCTACGGCCTTTAACACCCGTTCCCGCATTTCATCGGCAGCCGCCTTTGTAAAGGTCATGACCAGAAGCTGATCGATCCTTAAAGGAGCTTCTCCTTCCGTGATCATACGGATAATCCGTTCTACCAATACGGCCGTCTTACCGCTTCCTGCTGCCGCCGATACCAAGAGATTTCTGTTTCTGCTCTCAATAACGGCCTTTTGTTCCTCTGTCCAGCTAATCGCCATTTGACTCTCCTTCCTCTTCTTCTCCTTCAATGACCGGCCATATTTCTTCGGATTTTAAGGCTTTAAATTTCCGGAAACCATATCCGGTCGTCTTTAAGTCAAATCCGCAGACCGCATGGTAAGGGCAGTAATCGCAGGCGCAGCGGTTCCCCTGCTTATAGGGATTTACATCAATGGCACCCTCAAGGATCTCTTTTCCTTCTGACGTTAATTTTTCCCGCACAAACTGCCTGAGTGCAGAAAAACGATTGCCGCCTGCAACCGATGACCTGGCTTCCTGAATGATCCCATTTTTCATGGCAACAGGAATCACGTCGGATTCCGTCTCGATCTCATGATCCAGGTGAGAGATGGCATCTAAATCACTGTTGACCAGGCCGTTCATGCGAAGCTGTTTCAATATCTTCCCGTTTATCTCCTCATCTGTCATTTCGCCTTCTCTTTCGATAACAGGGTCGTTGATGTTATAATAAAAGATCCCGGCAGGAACCACAGGCTTGTCCGGTTTTTTCCGCTCCTCCATCTCCAAGGCCGCATCCATATAGACGACCAATTGAAGCTGAAGGCCGTAATACAGGGCCGTTAAGTCAAATGCTGTGCTTCCTGACTTGTAATCAATGATCTTCACATAGACTGCTTCTTCATCCTCACATAAATCCATGCGGTCGATCCTGCCTCTTAAATGAATGGCTTCCTCCTTTGAGAGAGGAATCCTCATGGCATTTAACTGATCGGCAGCAGAAAAGGAAACCTCAAATCCCACCGGAACAAAATCTCCTTTTTTTAACTGCTCGGAAAGAGCCCACACCGTCCGGTCCGTAATCCGCTCCACCTTGCCTGCCAGATAGGCATTTCTTGCAGAGCTTTTTAAAATGGTATTGCCATATTCCTCCGTCACCTTGGTCACGCATTCATGGACCAGGCGTTTCCTCTCTTCCTCAGTCAGGGTTTTAAAATCCCTTCCTTCTTCTTTCATGCGCTGAAACCATAAGTCAATGGAATCGTGAAACAGGTTTCCGATATCCATGGCAGCCAGCTCATATTCCTGCCTCTCCATTAACTCCAGCCCGTAATTTAAGAAATGGGCATAGGCGCAGGAGGCATACTGCTCCATTCTCGTAACACTTCCGCTTATGACGGAACCGTAGAGAGCCTTTGCCGCCGCTTTTCCGATTCCCCTCTGTTCATAGGCATAGAAAGCAGCCTCTGCCAGTCTCTTTCCTTCCTCCCTATGGTCCTCCGATAAAAGAAATGCCTTAAAAAGTTCCAAAAGCTTTCTGTCTTCCCCGGTTTTTCCGAACTCGCGGAGTCCGGTCGCCAGCCGGTCCTTTGCCTCTCTCATAGACAGAGGAACTGCCGTCCTTAAAGGGGAGACTTCCGAAAGTCCAGGAAACAGTCTTTTCAGTTCGCCCACCAGAGTGGAAGGACGCAGGCTTTTCCCGCTGCCATCCATGGCTGCATAGGATAAAACCAGCCGTTTCTCCGGTTTTGTAAGGGCCAGATAAAGATAAAATCTTTGCCGGAATCCCTCTTCCCTGGCAGTAGGAGCCAGCTCCATATCATGAGTTCCCAGAAATTCTCTTTCCCGGTCCGTAAACAGGCTGCTTTTTTCCTTTTTTACCGGCACGATCCCGTCATTGACCCCTACAAAAAACAATACCTTAATATGATCCAGCCTGGTTCTGGTGATATCACCCACCACTACTCGGTCCACGGTGGCTGGAATCAGGCCCACCTGGATCTCCGAAAATCCGGCGTCCAGAATTTCCCCATACTCTCTGCGGCTTACATGCTCTTCTCCTAAAAGCCCTGCCAGGCGGTCAAATAAGTCCATGACCAGCCCATAAACCTGGCTGTATTCCATGGCAAGGGTGAAATCTCCCATTTCCCGGAACTTTTCTTCAAAGATCAGCATCTTTTCTTCGATCCCTGTCTCCATAAGAAGGGCTGTAACGGCCGCGGTCATGGAAGCCACCGTGGATTCCGGGTTTCTAAAGGCCTCCCGTAAGCTTCTTAAAGGGGTAATAAGCGCTTCCCGGAATTCATTTAGTTCTTCCAGATTAAGCTCCTTGCCTCCACGGTACCAACCTTCCCACTGGGCATCCCATCTTTTAAATCCCCGGATTCCCATGGCAATGACATAATTCTCTAAGCGGTCTATTTTCTCCTCAGCCTCTTTGGCCGCAATGAGGCCGGTTCTCAAATAACGAAAAACAGATTCATAGGAAAAATCTTTTTGAATGATCTCCATGGCAGCGCGGATTAACTCCACCATTGGATTTTTTAATATGCTTTTTTTATTGTCCAGGAAATAAGGGATTCCATTTAACTGAAACTGATGAATGATTTCGTTGGAATAGCCCTGGATATCTCCGGTGATGACCGCCATATCCCGGTAACGAAGTCCCTGATCCCGGATCTCCTCTTCCATGGAGCGGATCACAAAGGCGATTTCCTCCATTGGATTTAAAGCCTTGACCAGACGTATGGAACCGGAACCTTCCCGGCAGGACTTTCCTCTATAGCGGTATAGGTTTTGTTCCAGAAAATCCAGGGCATTTTCCCCGCAGCCCTGTCCTTCCCGGTTCTCTCCACCGGCGTCTCCCAGGTAACGGACAGCCGGATGGTCTTTAAGAAGAATATCCTTCTCTTTCCCGGCCCCTGTCTCTTTTGCCAGCTCATTTAATTTACGGATCATCTGGCGGCTCATGTGAAATAACTCCTGAACACCGGATTTTCTGCTCATGTTTTCGGCAGGGTCTATGGTCACTGTGACGATGACCCGTTTGCTGTAGCGGAGAAACAGCTCCAGGATCCGGTACTGGACTGGGGTAAAACCGGTATAGCCATCAAGGGTGATCACGCTGTTTTTAATCAGCTCTGACCGTGGAAGGATCCTGCACAGCACATCTAGAATCTCCTCCGTGGTAATATATTTATCCTTTATGTAGTCCTTAAAACCCTGATAAATGACAGAAATATCGGAAAGCTTCTGTCGAAGCATAGGACTAATGGTATCAGGTATCTCCTCATTTAACATCTCCGGTGTTATGCCGTACTGGTAAAGCTCTGACAGCATGGACTTTAGCTGGGAGATAAACCCTGACTTTGATAAATGTTCTTTATAAAGGACCAGGTCCTTTTTCTTATTGGCAGCTACCTTCCGCAGCACCATGGATTTTCCCATATCGTCAAGAACCTGGGGACTTGAAATGGCAAGCTCCTCAAATACCCGGTAGGCAAGACGTTTGAAGCTTACGATATCAATATTCATGACCCCGTGGTTTGGATGAAGGGAAACGATTTCCTTCTGGGTCTGCATGGTAAACTGTTCCGGTACAATGGCGAAGTACCGGGTATCCGGTTGTTCTATGGACTGACGGATCAATTCCGTATAAAGGCGGAAGGTCTTACCGGAACCAGAACCGCCCAATATCAATTGAAGGGACATAACTTTTTCGTCTCCTTTCTTGTAATTTGCCCATGTTCTCTGGGCATAAAGGGATACCCGCAGGGTGTTTCCTCTATTTGCAAAACCAAAACTCGTGTTCGTTTATCATCTTAACACAGATTTCCTTCTCCAACAATGAAATCTTAGGTATGAAACCCCCGGACTCATTCATACATTATAACAAAACTGTACGGAGGGCCTTTTTTATGAGCTCTAAAACAAAAATAGTTGTTTTACGAATGAAAGAAATCATCTATACTGCAATCTTCGTTGGCCTTGGAATTCTACTCATCACTTTGTTTTTAGTCATGTTCCGCCCGAAGAAGGATGCTGTTCCGACTTCCGGCGATCCTGTGCACTATGTTCCGGGAGTGTATTCCTCTGTCATTACGTTGAACAGTCAGGATATCAATGTGGAGGTTACGGTTGACTCCAAAAAAATCACTTCCGTTACCCTGGTTCCTTTGAGCGAAGCCGTCACCACCATGTATCCCCTGATGCAGCCGGCCATGGATAACTTATCACAGCAGATTATTAATAATCAGTCCACAAAGAATGTATCCTATGCAACCGAATCCCGCTATACTTCGGGCGTGCTTCTAAAAGCCGTGGATCAGGCCATTGCGAAAGCGCAGATAACGGAGTAAGGCGAGGATTGTATTTTTCCATTTTTGACAGTATAATGGAAAAAAAGAATACATAATTACTTGAATGAGGAAACACCCGGCGGGTATACCTCCATGTCCAGAAGTCATGGGCAGGAAAGAGGAAACGGAGATGAACCAGAATACGGTCAAAACAGATGCACTTAAGCAGAATCAGATTACAGAGGGAGTGATTTGGAAACAGCTTCTTCTGTTTTTCTTTCCCATTTTATTTGGAACTTTTTTTCAGCAGCTTTATAATACCGCTGATGCAGTCATTGTCGGGCGGTTTGTAGGAAAGGAAGCACTGGCAGCCGTTGGAGGCCCTACGGGACCCCTTATCAATCTTTTGATCGGGTTCTTCATAGGGCTTTCTTCCGGTGCCGGGGTCATTATTTCCCAGTTTTACGGTGCCAGGCAGGAGGAACAGGTGAACAAGGCGGTCCACACCGCAATTGCCTTCTCCATCCTATGCGGAGTGATCGTGATGGCAGTTGGCATCCTGACAGCGCCTTATGCCTTAATGGCCATGGGAACGCCTGACGAGATCTTATATTACGCAGTCCTGTACATACGGATCTATTTTGTGGGAGTAATCCCAAATCTTGTTTATAATATGGGTGCGGGAATCCTGCGAGCCATTGGGGATTCCAAACGCCCCCTTTATTTTTTGATTGCAAGCTGCTTCACAAATATCATTCTGGATATTATATTTGTGGTTTACTGGCACATGGGCGTCATGGGAGCGGCTCTTGCCACCATCATTTCCCAGTTGGTCAGTGCCGTTCTTGTGATGTTGGTTTTAATAAGGTCAAAAGAGGCTTACCGGCTGGTGCCAAAAGCCATTGGAATTGACCGGGACATGCTGAGGCGCATCATAAGGATCGGATTTCCTGCGGGACTTCAATCCGTTATGTACTCCTCTTCCAACATCATCATCCAGTCCAGCGTTAATACTCTGGGGACCGACACCATTGCCGCATGGACAGCTTATGGAAAGATAGACAGCGTGTTTTGGATGATCATCAGCGCCTTCGGCATCTCCATCACTACCTTTGTGGGGCAGAACTACGGAGCCGGAAAAAAAGACCGGGTCTACAAAGGGATCCGGGTCTGCATGGTCATGAGTTTTACTGCAGCCATCGCCCTCAGCGTTCTCCTTTATACCTTTGGAAATTACGTTTATCTGCTGTTTACCACCGATGCGGCCGTAATTGAAAAAGGAACGGAAATACTCCGTTACCTTGCTCCCACATTTTTTACATACGTCTGCATCGAGATTTACTCCGGTTCCCTTCGTGGAGCCGGTGACTGCTGGATTCCCATGATTATCACCAGCCTTGGAGTCTGTGCCCTTCGCGTTATTTGGATCTGCGTGGCAGTTCCCCTGCGTCCCACCATAGAGACCGTGATTTTCAGTTACCCAATGACCTGGGCTGTTACCTCGATATTGTTTATCATATACTTTAACTGGTTTGGCAAATTAAAGAGAAAACGGCTCCCCGCTTTTTTAAAAAAATAATAATTATAAAACCTTACCTGGCGAGACATTTACTGCATTTTTAAGCAGTAAGTGTCTCGCTTCCGGTTTAAGGAACTCCGGGATCATTCCATGGGCGCCCTGTAAAAAGTCCCGTAAAACTGCTGGGTTTTAAACATATTTACGATCACATGCTCATCCACCTCATGAAACAGCGCCAAAATGTCGGCCACCTCATAGGAAGACACTACGGTATGGAGAAGGTACATCTTCTTCTTGCTGTAGCCTCCCACTGCATCCACGCAGGATATTCCATGATGGAATGCCTCTACGTATTTAGCCGCAAGCTTTGGGCCCTGGGCTGTGGTGATCTGAAGGGTAACTCTTTCGTATCTGTGATGAAAGGTGGAGATAACTTTCGTTCCTACAAACTGGAACAAGATGGAATACCCCGCATAATCCCACCCGAAGATTCCTCCGAAAATACAAAGCAGAATCACATTTCCTATAAAAACCTCGGTCCAGATGGAATTGCCCGTCTTATTGGAAACATACAAGGCGATGAAATCCGTTCCCCCGCTGGAAGCATTGCCGCGAAGAGCAAGAACAATGCCAAACCCATAGAGGACACCGCCGTAAATAACATTTAAAATTCTGTCATCAAATATAGGTGAAAAATTAAATATCCTTAAAAATGCACTGGCTAAAAAAACCTGCATCAAGGAAAAAAAAGTGAACCGTTTGCTGATATTCCTGCTGCAGGCCCATGCAACCGGAATGTTCAAAACGATCATGCCCAGGGAAGTAGAAAAATTAAACCCATACAGGGACGTCACCCGGTCAACTAAAATTGCAATGCCCGTAAATCCTCCTGACAGAAGACCTGCAGGCTGGATAAACGCCTGGATAACATAGGTCTGTAAAAGTGCGGAGAATACAACTGCCATGGTCGTCATCGCATTGCGGACACGCTTATCTCTCCTAAGATTCTTCCACATAAAATTCCTCCTCATCATTACATGATATTATATGTAAATCCTTCTCTTGTATCAAATTTTTTTAAATTAATAGAGGATTGCCCTTCCCCCACAGAAGGCAATCCCCCGTCACGATCTGAACCGTCACATTATTCAGTTCTGCTACCTGGCATCCCCATGCCAAAATCACGCACACAAGGAATTCCTTTGTGCTTCTCACATGGACGATAATACCATCTATTGCCTAAAAAGTCAACGTTTTTAGTACATTTTACTAAAAGACTTTTTGTAAAAAAGGGCCATTTTAATATCTTTTCATACAAGATCAAGTCGAAAGTCCTCGGAATACGTACAGAATTTATAAAACATAATTTCATGGAAAATGCACATACTTATTTTATTACCGCCCTCACTATGGACACTTTTTATTTGCAAGGAGATAATTGCCATGGAATTTTCCAACAGCCTTTCCAATAATATGAACTACTTAAACACAAAGATTGATGTAGCCGGAAACTATGACATCGTTTACCGGACCTTTTATATCGGGGAACAGGAAGCCTGCCTTTACTTCATTGAAGGGTTTACCCAGAGTGATGCGTGGCAGAAGATCCTGGACAACTTATTATCCATTCCGGCTGAGGATATGCCGCCGGATGCCCATGAATTTTCCAAAAGGTTTCTCCCTTATGGTCAGGTGGGTCTTGTAAAAGACGATGAAACCATGATCAAACAGCTTTTGACCGGAGTATCCTGTTTGTTCGTTAACGGATACGACAAATGCCTGACCGTGGACTGCCGCAGTTATCCAGCCAGAAGCGTCTCAGAGCCGGAAAAAGACAAAGTTCTAAGAGGATCAAGAGATGGATTTGTGGAAACCCTGGTTTTTAATACCGCTCTTATCCGCCGCAGGATCCGTGATCCCAAGCTTACCATAGAAGTCATGAATGCCGGAGAAAGCTCCCACACGGATATCGCCATCTGCTACTTCAAGGGGCGGAATGATGAAAATCTTTTAACCATGATAAAGGACCGGATCAGCAAGCTTAAAGTCGATGCCCTTACCATGAACCAGGAAAGCCTTGCGGAGTGCATATATCCCCATAAATGGTTTAACCCTTTCCCCAAATTCAAATATTCCGAGCGGCCGGATACTGCCGCTGCTTCCATACTGGAAGGAAACATTATCATCCTGGTGGACAACTCTCCCTCAGCCATGATTTTACCTTCCTCTGTCTTTGATATCATCGAGGAAGCCGATGACTATTATTTTCCTCCTGTGACCGGGACTTACCTTAGGCTGTCCCGCTTGGTCATTTCCATTCTAACCCTGTATTTAACACCTACGTGGCTGCTTTTTATGCAAAATCCGGAAATGATCCCTTCCTGGCTGCAATTTATCCGCTTATCTGAACAGCCCCAGGTTCCCCTGCTTTTTCAGCTCCTGATTCTGGAATTTGCCATTGACGGTCTGAGGCTTGCAGCTGTCAATACTCCCAGTATGCTGACTACTCCCCTCAGTGTGATCGCCGGTATTGTACTGGGTGAATATTCAGTAAAATCCGGCTGGTTTAACAGTGAGACCATGCTTTATATGGCCTTTGTGACTATTGCCAACTATTCCCAGTCAAGCTTTGAGCTGGGTTATGCCTTTAAATTTATGCGTCTGATCATGCTGATCACCACAGCCCTGCTGAATTTCTGGGGATTCGTAGGAGGCGTTGCGCTTTCCATAGGCGCAATTGTGTTTAATAAAACCATAGCCGGAAAAAGTTATATCTATCCCCTGGTTCCATTCCACCTTTCAGAACTGAAAAAACGGTTCTTCCGGGGAAGGCTTCCTCACAGGGAGAAGTAACCAGATAATAAGTGTGTAGAATTAATGACACATGACTTAAACTGCAGACAAAGTATATTGAGGTTCGTAGAAAACCATTCTTTCGCTTCAAGTCCCTGAAAAAAAGACGAAGAAACTGTCTTTTCTACTTCTTTACTTACGCGGAAAATAGATTTTCTACGAACCGTCAAGTTTATCAACAGGCTAGGACATTGCTGATATAGAGTATTTTTTGAGCTACAGCAGCTATGCCTACCGAATTCGGAAAGTTAGTGACCAAATTCAGCTATCATATTGGATATCATGAAATGGTGTGATATTCTGGGAAAAATATAAAAAAGTATATTAAGGAGGTAATAGTATGGCAAATGAATCGGTAAAGGCTGGAGTTAAAATTACCCACGATGCTGCGTTTATTGGAGATTTTAAGTTTAACTTTCAGGGCAATCTCATTGGTAAATATATTGAAATGAAAGATGCTGGCAACCTGGAGAAGTATGAAAAGGAAGTCATGGAGCTGATGGTTAAACATTATGCATTTTATGAGCAATTACAAAAAGAAAAAGAATATATAACAAGGGGATCGATTCTACGGTGCAGCGGAGGGAATAAAATGATTACATTCGATATCCTGAATGATCACGGGGTGGAAAAGGCTGGTTCCCCCTTAGGAATATGCACTGATTGTAAAGCGAATGAAAACATACATACGTTTGGAGAATGTAAAATACCTACGCCCGAAGGATACCCGGAAAGACCTATTGTGATTCCAACTCTAAAGTCCAAATTCCCGTTTATCATGCATAAATGTATTCCTATGTTAGATGGAAGTTGGAGTAGGACCAAGAGTTCTAAAGTAAAAGTATGGGATGAGTCGGTAGGAAGGTATGTTGATGCCATTACTACAGGAGATTTTTTAGTGTGCCTTTATGGAGGGATAATAGAGGTTGTAGAAGTTCCAACAGTAAATGGAACTAGGAGGGCGGGAAAAGTAACTACTCTCAACTCGACAGGTTATAATATGATAGCTAATATGGAACGAAATTTAAGCCTGATTGGATATGATAAGAAAACCGGATTAATAATAAGCATTCCTACAACATCTACAGATGTTGGTTATGGCCATGACTATATTAAAAACCCTTTACCTACTGTTCCTACATCAATGACTGCGTCTAAAGCTTATGAACTTCTAAAAAAAGATCTTAGTGGCATAGGTCCCGATGGTAAGGTAGACAAGATTAAAGACTACATAGGAGCAATTGCTGATATTGATGCTTGCTTTACACAAGACCACTTCAATGCTTTAGTCGGATTGAGATATAATATAGGGAGTTTAGGCGTAGTTGATGGATTATTGCCATATCTTGAAAATGGCGCATATAAAAGAAGTGAGCTAAAAAAAATAGTAAATTCTTACTATGATGCGATTATTAAAAAAAATCCTGCAAATGAATTATATAGAGATGGATGGTATAATAGAACTGAAAAGATGCTTGATATATTTTTTGACGGCAATTATGGTTATATGCCTATTGATGCTGTGAATGGGAAGGTGGTTTTATAATGATTAAGCTCCATTCCTTATTAATCATTGTTATACTGTTTATTAGTTTAACGGGCTGCACTAATACTTTTCAGTCAACTAGTGAAAAAAAGGAACAAAATCAAACATTAGAATATATGACTCAGCAGCCCCACATTACAGATAACACAGACAAAAATATACCTACAGCCTTATCTGATGAAGATTTTATTGTGAAAAATAAAGATACCTTTATCGAATTGAGGAGTAGTTATGAAAACTTAATTACAAATGAGGAAATTTCATATATTAGTTATCTTAACGAGGACCATGTTTTCGATACTTATGTGTACGAAAATTTTATTGTATCAGTTTCACCGGCTAATAATACGGTATTCTCTATCAATTTGGTGACTCCTGAACTTAAAACTTCTAGGGGAATCGGCGTAGGCAATTCTATATCAGATATTGCTGAAAAATATGGTTTAGATGATGAAACTTATGATCGTACACTTGTGTACCATTACGATTTTAAAATGCTAATATTTTATGTTGATAAAGACGGAATCATAACAAACATTGTATTAGAAATGATTTGATTGTGCTGCCGAAATGAATAAAGGGTTGCATATAGAGCTGTATTTAAATAGCAGACAAATCCCAAAACATTCGGTCAAATCGGTTGCTAACACAGCACCGATTTTTATTTCACAGCACCTTGTATCGTTTTCTACGAACCGGTAAGATTATCGACATGCCAGGACACTGCTGATTCAGTGTCTTTTTTTTGGGTCGTGGCCCTATTAAGCACGCATAGGTGCGAAATATAAACCACCCTCTATGTTGAACTATCACACAAAAATATACAAGAAGCAACCTGCACACATGATAAACCATTTGAAGAATGAATTGAATTCAATAAAAAACTGGGTGATACAGGTATACCGCCCAGTTTTTATGATTAGAAGAAGGTTGAATCAAATGAATTTGCTCTTTTACTTAATAATAGATGCTTCAATCCTTCCGCTAGTTCTTCCGGCAGCTCCTCAGCCCCCGGAAGAGCTGGCTTCTTCATGTAAATACCGTGGTAATCACTGCCGCCGGTAACCATTAAATGCCGGTTTTCTGCCACAGCCAATAATTCTGCCCGGACCTCCTCCGGGTTATCATGATGGTACACTTCAACACCATCCAGACATTCTTCTCTTAAAAGGGTATCATAAAGCTGTATGTTCTTTCTCTTTATTTTCCCGGGGTGAGCCAAAACCACATTTCCCCCAGCCTCCTTTATCATCCTACATATCTTATAGAAACTTCTATAAGAAAAACGATCCTCTTCCTCATAGGGAGCTCCTTTTCCAAAATAGAGGGGCAGGCTCTTCATAATATCTTCTCTTCTAAGGAGTCCATGGTCAGCCAGAACTCCTAATAGCTTTGCCCTGTAAAGCGGTCCGCCTCCAGCCTTTTCGAAAAACTCTTTTTCTTCAATCTCTATTCCAGACTGCTGCATCTTTAAGATCTGATGCCTTGATCGTTCATTCATCTGTTCCAGAAAGCTGATGGAATACCTACGCAGCTCCGGATTCTCCGGATCGATCCCATATCCCAGCACATGAAATTTCATTCCATTCTCTGCCGCCGTAAACTCTGCAGCCGGTATAAAAGGAATACAATACTTTTTTGACGCCTTTTCTTCTTCTTTAAGGCCCAATACCGTATCATGATCCGTTATGGCTGCTGCCCTAAGGCCCTGCTCCTTTGCCAGGGAGTAAATTTGCATTATACTTTCACTTCCGTCAGAAAAACATGAATGCATATGAAAGTCCGCTTTCATCAATGACCTCCTTAAACGTAAGGGTTCTAATAGTCTCATTATAGACTTATCTTATATATAGGTCAACAAATTGCCCAATTTTTGGCATAGGACAAGACAAAAACCAGACATTTCCTCCAATATATGGTATAAAGTTTCATAAGAAGCCTAATGTCTTGAACTATTAATCCAAGCTGCATATACTAATACCACAACAAGGGGAAATAAAAATGAAAAGTGTACTGGTTCGTTTGCGAGAATATCAAAAAGAGATGAGTGTTGCGGAGACCGGCGTCGTACGGTACCTGTTAGACACGCCAGAACAGGCGGTGAAGCTTTCCGTCCACGCTCTGGCAGAAAAAGGGTTTTCTTCCTCTTCCACCGTTATCCGGCTATGTCATGAACTTGGTTTCTCCGGGTACAAGGAAATGAAGGCTGCCCTGATCTGTGAACTGGCCATCCGGCAGGAAAATACCAGGGAAAAAATGGAGGAGATTACAGAGAACGATACTCTGGAACAGATCGTCGACAAAATTACATATAAAAACATCGCCTCCTTAGAGGATACCAGAAATTTAACCGATTTATCCGCCCTTAAAAACTGCATTGACCTCTTATGCCAATGCCGAACCATCTGTTTATTCGGAATCGGTTCTTCCCTTCTGGTGGCCCGGGATGCCTATTTAAAATTCCTCCGGATCAATAAGCCCTGCATCTTAAATGATGACTGGCATTCCCAGCTTTTGCAGGCCCGTAACATGAACCGGGATGATTTAGGACTGATGATCTCCTATTCTGGCAGGACCATGGAGATGATCGAGTGCGCCAGGACCATACAGCAGGTAGGGGCAAAATTTATCCTGATCACCCGTTTTGCCGTATCACCCCTTTCGGAAATGGCGGATTACAACCTTTATGTGGCTGCCAATGAATCCATCTTCAGGAGCGGAGCCATGGGAAGCAGGATCAGCCAGTTAAACATCATTGATATTCTGTATACTGCATACGCCAACCACAACAGCCAATATTCCCTGTCGCAGTGGCGCAAAACGCACATTTCCAAGAAAAATCCGTCGTATTTTGAACCTTTCGACGAAGTGTATAATGAGGAGGAAATCAATCATGGTAGATTTAAGTAAGATGACAACAGAAAGCCGCAATCCTGATACCATGGATTTAGACACCATGACACCTTTCGAACTGGTGACGGCCATGAACCAGGAAGACCGGAAGGTGGCGGAGGCTGTGGAAAAAGTCCTGCCACAGACTGCCAAAGCAGTGGAATGGGTCTGTGAAGCTTTTGAGGCCGGAGGCCGGCTCATCTACATGGGAGCAGGGACCAGCGGGAGACTCGGTATCTTAGACAGTTCCGAATGCCCTCCCACCTTTGGGGTTGACCCGGGTATGGTCATCGGCCTGATTGCCGGCGGGGACAGGGCCATCAGGCAGTCAGTGGAAGGAGCCGAGGACTCTGAGTCCCTTGGCATTGAAGATTTAAAAACCCTACCATTATCCCCAAAAGATGTGGTGGTGGGTATTGCGGCCAGCGGAAGGACGCCCTATGTATCGGCTGCCTTAAGCTATGCAAAAAGCATAGGCTGCCGGACCGTATCCATAGCCTGCAATGAGGGAAGCCTCATTGGAACTTATGCAGACCTGGCCATCGAACCGGTAGTGGGACCGGAGGTTTTGACCGGCAGCACCCGGTTAAAAGCCGGGACCGCCCAGAAGATGATACTTAACATGATCAGCACCGGAGCCATGGTGGGCATCGGAAAAGCATACCAGAACCTGATGGTAGATGTGGTGCAGAGCAATGAGAAGCTGCGATCCAGGGCAGAAAACATCCTGATGGCTGCCACAGAAATAACACGTGATGAAGCCAGAAGACTGTTAGAGGAAGCAGGAGGGAGCGTGAAGTTAGCCATAGCAATGAAACGAACAGGCGCAGGGCCAAAAGAAGCAGAAAAGAAATTAAAGGAATCCCGTGGGCATATCCGTGCATGCATGAAAAGGGATTCTGATTAACTATCAATTTATTCATTTCAACTTTGGAGGTGTCTATTATGACAAATGAAGTATTGCTTCAAAAGATCCTGGAATTATCGGGAGGGAAAGAAAATGTTGCAGCCGCGGCCAGCTGCATGACACGCCTTCGTTTAAAGGTAAAGAATCCTGATCTGGTGCAGGAGAAGGAACTGAAAGAGATTTCCGGAGTTCTTGGCCTAGTTGCAAACGGAATTGATGTTCAGGTGGTCGTTGGACCTGGAAAGGCCAGAAAGCTCATGGATATCTGCCTCGGCTTAGGAATCCCTAGTGAGCTTGGCGGCAAAGGGCTCTCCACCAATGCTTCCTGGCAGCAAAACAAAGAAGCAGTAAAGGCCGGCCAGAAAGGAAACGGGTTAAAGAGCAGCATACGGGTTATCTCCGATATCTTTATTCCGATGATTCCTGCTATCGTTGCAGCCGGTTTATGCAACGGTGTGGCCAATATCATCGGCCAGGGCGTGGAAGCGCAGATATTGGGAGGCAGCTTCTGGACTCTTCTTGTCACCATGCTAAAGCTGTTCGGCGGTGCATTTCTCGGTTATTTTTCAATTTTTACCGGTGTCAATGCAGCAAAAAGCTTTGGAGCGACGCCTGCCCTGGGCGGCATGATCGGTTCTATGAGCATTATGTCACAGATCACGGATATATCAAAGTTCTTTGGTCTTTACAATGAACAGATCCCAAACAGCTCAACCTTAATTAGCGGCAAGGGCGGGATCATCGGCGTGATCATCGGTGTCTGGGTCCTCTCCAAAGTAGAGCGCTGGGTGCGCAAACATGTTCCCGATGTCCTTGATATCATGCTGACCGGATTCTTAAGCATTTTAATCACAGGAACCTTGTTTGTACTGGTGCTGATGCCGGCTGCCGGCTTTTTATCTGACGGGCTGGTCTGGGCATTATCCCTCCTTGTAAATTCCGCAAATCCGGTCGTCAGCGTTTTATCCGGTTACATTATGTCAGCCGTATTTCTTCCCCTGGTCCTTTTGGGACTGCATCATGGGCTGGTTCCCATCTATGCGGTTCAGCTGGAACAAATGGGCGGAGTCTCCTTATTCCCGGTCCTGGCCATGGCAGGTGCAGGGCAGGTAGGTGCAGCCATTGCCATCTATTTTAAAGCAAAACGAAGCGGAAACAAACGCTTAAAGAGCGTCATCATCGGTGCACTGCCTTCCGGATTCTTAGGCATCGGTGAACCGCTTATTTATGGAGTCACTCTTCCGCTTGGTAAACCTTTCATAACTGCAGGATTGGGAGCCGGATTCGGCGGTGCCTATGTGATGCTCATGCATGTAAGGAGCATTGCCTGGAGCCCTTCGGGCCTGTTAGCCATTCCCATCATGAGCAGCCCTGTTAATATGCTCAATTATTTTATGGGCCTGGTGATTGCTTACATTGCCGGATTTATCATTACCAGCCTGTTTATTAAGGAAGATGAAGTTGCAAAAGCTTAAGCTTTCCGGCTGAATAGGAGCCCTTATCAGACTGCCCCCTGGCCTTTCACTTGATTTCTGTCCTTCCCTATAATACAATAGAGGGATAAGGAGGACGAAGACATGAAAATCGTTATCATTGACGGGCAGGGCGGCAAAATGGGGCAGTCCGTCATCGCTCAGTTAAAAAAGTCCTTTCCCAGTCTTTCAGTCATTGCCATCGGGACCAATTCCATTGCTACTTCTGCCATGTTAAAGGCAGGAGCCGATGCAGGAGCAACCGGTGAGAATCCGGTCCTTGTGGCCAGCCGGGATGCAGATATTATCATCGGTCCTATTGGGATCGTCATTGCCGATTCTCTCCTGGGAGAGATCACTCCAGCCATGGCTGAGGCCATCGGAAAAAGCCGTGCATATAAGATCCTTATTCCGGTGAACAAATGCAATCATTATGTAGTGGGCTGTGAAAACTTGACTTTAACGGAATCCATTGCCCTGGTAATCAAAGAGGTGGAGAATCATTTATGATCTCCACCTCTTTGTTTATGATATGTTAGATTTACCTTCGGTTCATCAAGCAGCTATTTATTCATCAATGCTATAGTTTGGTGCTTCCTTTGTGATATGGATGTCATGAGGATGACTTTCTTTAAGGGAAGCTGCCGTAATCTTTATGAATCTTCCGGTTTCCTGCATGGTCTTAATATTCATTGCTCCGCAGTATCCCATACCGGACCTTAAGCCGCCAAGCATCTGGAATACGGTATCTTCTACCAATCCTTTGTAAGCCACTCGGCCTTCCACTCCTTCCGGAACCAGCTTTTTGGCATCCGTCTGGAAGTAGCGGTCTTTGCTTCCGTTTTCCATGGCAGCAATGGAACCCATACCACGGTATACCTTGTATTTTCTGCCCTGATACAGTTCAAAGGTTCCCGGGCTTTCGTCGCATCCGGCAAACATGCTTCCCATCATACATACGCTTCCGCCGGCTGCAATGGCCTTTGTTAAATCTCCGGAATACTTGATTCCGCCGTCAGCAATGACTGGTACGCCGTATTCCTTAGCAACTGCATAGCAGTTCATAACAGCCGTGATCTGGGGAACTCCGATGCCGGCTACCACACGGGTAGTACAGATAGATCCAGGACCGATTCCTACCTTCACTGCATCAGCTCCTGCTTCTATGAGATCCTTTGTGGCCTCTCCGGTTGCTACATTTCCTGCAATAACGGAAAGAGCCGGATAAGCTTCTTTGATCATTTTTACGCAGCGGAGAACGTTTTCGGAATGACCGTGAGCGGAGTCTAAAACTACCACATCCACTTTTGCCTTTACCAGGGCGTCTACACGGTCAAGCACGTTGGCTGTAATTCCTACGGCAGCTCCGCACAGAAGTCTTCCTTGTCCATCTTTTGCGGACAACGGATATTTGATCTGCTTTTCAATATCCTTGATGGTGATAAGGCCCTTTAAATTAAAGTCTTCATCAACGATCGGAAGCTTTTCTACTCTTGCTTTTGCAAGGATCTTTTTTGCCTCCATAAGGGTGATGCCTTCTCTGGCTGTTACCAGGTTTTCAGAGGTCATGCACTCCTTGATCTTCCTGCTGAAATCCTCTTCGAATTTCAAGTCCCGGTTGGTGATGATTCCCACCAGTTTTTTTCCTTCTGTGATCGGCACTCCGGAAATGCGGTATTTACCCATAAGTTCATCCGCATCTTTTAATGTATGCTCCTGGGAAAGATAGAATGGGTCCGTTATGACGCCGTTTTCTGACCTCTTTACCTTATCAACCTCTTCTGCCTGCTCTTCAATGGACATATTCTTGTGGATAATTCCGATACCTCCCTGTCTTGCCATGGCAATTGCCATGCGATGCTCGGTAACGGTATCCATGCCTGCACTCATAAGCGGAATATTGAGCTTGATGGTTTTTGTAAGGTTGGTCGTTAAGTCAACCTGATTAGGAATAACCTCTGAATAAGCCGGAACTAACAGCACATCATCAAAAGTAATGCCTTCGCCAATTATTGTACCCATTAACTTTTCCTCTCCTTCTTTATATTTTTATTAATGAAACTAATAAGTCTTTTTACTTGTTAGTTACATAGTTTAACAAATTTTACAGGGGTTGTCAACGGACATTTTCCGGTTTCTTTCCGTCACTCATGGACAGTAAAGAAGTCTCTCCTGTAACGAAAAAGGAACCGGGCGGTTTTTTGCAAAACCGACTGATTCCTTTTTCGTTATACTTCTTTCATAACCTTACGGGGCGCTGTCATCCTCATGCACTGGAGCAGCTTATCGTTAGGTTCAAATATGATCTTTGTTGTTTCAGCACCGGACTGGCTGATTAATGTATAAGTCTTTGCTCCCGGTACGTGGGATGAAAAATCCAGTAGTTTCATGTTTTTTGTTTCATGATCCCTGGCCTCTGTGGAACCGGTGGGAGCTACGATCTGGATCCCTTCCATGGAGCCTTCCCAGGCCTTCTTTCTCTTGCTTCTGCCGTAGATCCGGTCAATGGATAGAGAGTTAGTCACAAATAAGTATTCAAATTCTACTTCGCTGTTGCGGAATACAAAGTATGTGGCGGCTGCGGCTGCAAGCAGAATAAGCACTCCAAAGATTCCGAAAACCGGAGACATGGAGAGGAAAAATGCAATTACGCATAGGATTCCCATCGCAATTTTTATCAACATGGTATAGGCCGGTGATTTTCGCTTCACTAGCCATTCTGCATACATTTCATTCATAACGATTTGGGTCCTTTCTTGTTTCCTGCATGGCTGCTTAAGTGGAAGGAGCTTATCCTGATTTAGGATATGGTTAGGTGGGGTGGGTGGGGTACCAGAAGTCCGCAGTGCAGTGGGTAAAGCCTTTGGCTTTACCCGCTCACGGGTGTTCGCCCTATGAAACAGAACATGAAAAAATTTTCTTATGTGCAGGCACAACGTAAATTTTTTCATGTTCTGTTTCGCACTGCTCGTTGCTTACGTGAATGTTTACATCATATCCATTCCGCCTGGGGCTGGCATTGCAGGTGCTTTTTCTTTAATATTAGCAACAACGGACTCTGTTGTCAATAAGGTAGATGCAACACTTGTAGCATTTTGAAGGGCGCTTCTGGTTACCTTTGTCGGATCCAGGATGCCTGCTTCTACCATGTCTACGTATTCTTCCTTGTATGCGTCAAAGCCGGTTCCTACCTTAGACTCTCTCACCTTATTGATGATGACGCTTCCTTCCAGTCCTGCATTGGCTACAATATGGTATAATGGGGATTCAAGAGCCTTTAAGATGATCTTTCCGCCGGTTCTCTCATCGCCTTCTAAATTCTTAACAAGTTCTTCAATCTGATTGATGGCATGAACGTAAGCAGAACCGCCGCCTGCGATAACGCCTTCCTCAACTGCCGCTCTTGCTGCAGATAAAGCATCTTCCATACGGAGTTTTGCTTCCTTCATCTCGGTTTCTGTTGCAGCGCCTACTCGGATTACTGCTACACCGCCGGATAATTTAGCAAGTCTTTCCTGTAATTTTTCTCTGTCAAAATCAGAAGTAGTCTCTTCGATCTGGCCCTTGATCTGACCGATTCTTGCAGTGATTGCTTCTTTATCTCCGCAGCCGTCTACGATTACGGTATTTTCCTTCTGAACCTTTACGGATTTTGCACGTCCTAAAAGATCAAGGGTTGCATTCTTAAGCTCATATCCCAGTTCATCAGAGATCACAGTACCGCCCGTTAAAACAGCAATATCCTGTAACATCTCTTTTCTTCTGTCGCCATAGCCTGGAGCCTTTACCGCGATTACATTGAAAGTTCCTCTTAATTTATTAACGATTAAGGTTGTTAAAGCCTCGCCTTCCACATCTTCTGCGATGATGAGAAGTCTTGCGCCGGACTGAACTACCTGCTCTAATAAAGGAAGGATCTCCTGAATGTTTGAGATCTTCTTATCAGTAATAAGAATATATGGATCATCTAAATTAGCTTCCATCTTCTCCATATCGGTGCACATATAAGCAGAGATATAACCTCTGTCAAACTGCATACCTTCCACAAGATCCAGCTCTGTCTTCATGGTCTTTGATTCTTCAATGGTAATAACGCCGTTGTTGGAAACCTTCTCCATAGCGTCAGCTACCATCTCGCCGACCTCATCATCTGATGCGGAAATAGCTGCTACTTTTGCGATGGATGCCTTGCCTTTGATCGGCTCACTCATCTTTGCAATCGCTTCTACTGCTGCTTCAGTCGCTTTTTTCATACCCTTTCTTAAAACGATTGGGTTTGCACCTGCTGCCAGATTCTTCATTCCTTCATTAATCATAGCCTGAGCTAAAACGGTAGCTGTGGTAGTACCGTCTCCTGCTACGTCATTGGTCTTAGTTGCAACTTCTTTAACAAGCTGAGCGCCCATATTCTCAAAAGCATCTTCCAGCTCAATTTCCTTTGCAATGGTAACGCCGTCATTTGTAATGAGCGGTGATCCAAAAGATTTATCCAGTACAACATTTCTGCCCTTAGGCCCTAAAGTTACACGAACAGTATCTGCTAACTGATTCACTCCAGATTCAAGTGCTTTTCTGGCATCTACGCCATATTTAATCTGCTTTGCCATGATTCATTCCTCCAGTTTTCTGTTAAAATAAATATACGTACTATCTAAAACCTTACGAAGCGGTATCGCCTTCTTGATTATTCAATCACTGCTAATATGTCATTCTGTTTAACGATCACATATTTCTCGCTCTCTTCTTCGGTCTCTATCTCTGTTCCTGAATACTTGGAGAAGATTACTTTATCGCCCACTTTAACCTGCATGGTAACTTCCTTGCCGTCTACCAGACCGCCAGGTCCTACTGCGATGACTTCCGCCTGCTGCGGCTTCTCTTTTGCCTGACCCGGCAGAACAATACCGGACTTTGTTGTCTCCTCTGCAACCAATGGTTTTAACACAACTTTGTCAAATAATGGTACTAATTTCATTGCAATTCCTCCTCATAACTTTCTGCTTATTATTTCTTTCTTTGGCCATCCGAAAGAAGTTTTATTTTATTCACATACTAAGTTATATCACTCATTATTAGCACTGTCAATAGTTGAGTGCTAACTTTATATTTTTTTTACATTTTTACCATATTTGTACGATTTTCTCCTTTACTTACATAGTTTATAGAAATTTTCTTATTATATACCTTTATTTTTTTGGATGAACGTATTACAATAACTAAGAGAATGAAGCGCCTTACAAGCGCACCATTATGCCCATCAAGCATAAGCCGTGACAAGGAAGCACCTTGCAGGCATACCTCTATGCCCAGAATACATGGACGGTAATAAGGAAAGGAGTGTTTCAAATGGCAAAAAAGGGTAATGGGTTTGGAAAATTCGTGGCACTGGCCACTGTGGCCGGCGTTGTTGCTGCCGGCATCTCTTACTTTACGAAATACAAATCCTTCCACAAAGAACTGGAAGAAAATTTTCACGACTTTGAGGATGAGGGAAATGACGACATTTCCAAAATTGACAGCACGATGAACCGCAACTATGTTTCTTTGCATGCCAATAAGGATGAATTTAAGGTTGCCACTGACCATATGGCAGATGCTGCCAAGGATGCGGTAAGTGCAGCAAGAAACTTAGTAAAGGATGCAGCGAGCATTGTTTCTGATACGGCAAAGGAAGCGGCTTCAGCCGTGGCATTTACCGCAAAGGACATGTTTGACTCTGCAAAAGAACAGACAGATGAGTTTTTAGACGACGAAGAGTTTACGGAAGATGGCGGTTTGGATTACGCTGCCGGAGCCGCAGACCAACTGGCAGAAAAAGCCAAAGAGACTGCAGATACGATAAAAGAAACAGCAGAAACTGCTGCCGAAGCAGTAAAAGATGCGGCAAAGGATGGGATTGATGCGGCAAAAGAAGCGGCGAAGTCCACCGGAGCAGCGATGAAAGAACTGGCCGATGAAACTACTACCATTGTGGAAGAAGAGATGGATTAATCATAAAAGCTACTGGAAAGCCTGCGCTCTCCAGTGGCTTTTTTTCATCTGATTCATCCTCCGGATCCTTTTACATCATCTTAAAAACTGCGGATCACCATTTCATTCAAACGCTTCAATATTTCGCAGGCCAGCCGTACGCCATTCTGATAATCCTCATAAGAAGAAATTCCATAATGGGTATGAGCATACCGTATCTCTCCTAAAGTGAAGGCCACTCACGCCCAACAGGCTAAAACCCATAAAAAAAACACCGGAAAGCTTACGCTCTCCAGTGCCATTTATACAGGTTATTTTTCATACAGAAATTCTTCCGGCAGATTCACCTTAAAATCAACCGCCAGGTCACGGAAGTTTTGAGGTGTGATGGTCTGAAGCTTATCCGTACGGATGGAAAGCACCTTAACAAGGATTTCTGCAGACTTTTCTACTGTATGCAGAAGACCAAAGGTCAGGTCAAAGTCCTCTCCGGAAGCGAATAAGCCGTGATGAGCCCATACAGCCACATCGTACTTCTTCATCAGCTCACTGGTTGCCACTGCAATGTCTCGTCCGCCTGGCACCATCCAGCCAACCACACCTACGCCGTCCGGGAAAACCACCGGACATTCTGTTGCCATCTCCCATAATTCCCGGGTGAAGACTTTATCCTCTAAGGGAAGAACAAAGGTAAGGGCAATTACATTGGCAGGATGGGCATGGTAAATCACCCTGTGTTTACCGGATGTAGCCTCTTTTTTTACTTCATGGTTCATAAGATGGGAAGGCAGCTCGCTGGTGGGACGCCCGCCGTTTACTAATCCCCAGCGGATTCTGTAATTCTCACCGCTTTCATCCACCTCAATGATACAGGTATTGGCTTCCGGATCCAGGATTACGTTGCGGAAATACTTCCCGCTTCCCGTCACCATGAAATACTCTCCTGCCAAACCCTTTACACAGGTTCCGATGGGCTGCCAGGGATTCTTATCCGTAAAGCCCTCTTTCACTGATTCTACCTCTGACTCCTTGATGCGGTAGCTTAAATTGCCGCCGTTTCTCTCATGCCAGTTCTGACGAAAGCCGTCGTCACATAAGCGGATAAAGCCTTTTACAAATTCAGCAACTAAAATATTCATATTCTTTTTCTCCTTATTTCCGGTTAAGCAGCACTTCTTTTTCATAGCTGCGTATTTCTTCAAACCAGTCTTCCTTTGCCGGAACTCCGTTTATCTCACAGAAATAATTCCATACATCGCCCACAGGATATAGCTTAAGCTCCTCCTGAAGCATCATCTGCTCCGTAAACTCTCGTTCCTTCTGTAACAAGGCAAGCGTTTCATTCGGAAGAAGAAGGGCATTTAACAACGCCTTCTGCATGTTGCGCATTCCCACGATCCAGGCGCTTAAGCGGTTGATGCTTGCATCAAAGAAGTCAAGGGCTAAAAGAACGCGGTCAGCTCCACCCCGGATGATTTCCTTTGCAATCTCTTTTGTCTCATCGTCAAACAACACCACATGGTCGCTGTCCCACCGCACCGGCCTTGTCACATGAAGGGCCACCTTGTCAAAGAACAGGAGCATGGAGGATATCTTATCGGAAACCACCTCCGTGGGATGATAATGGCCGCTGTCCAGCAGGCATAGGATATCGTTCTTGGAAGCGTAATTCATATAAAATTCATGGGAACCAACCGTACAGCTTTCCACACCGATTCCAAACACCTTGGATTCCACGGCTACAAATACCTTGGTTTTATCGTAATCCATGGAAAGGATCTGGTCAAGAGAATCTTTTAACCGTGCCCTTGGGGAGGTACGGTCCGCCGGAATATCCTTAAAACCGTCAGGAATCCAGATGTTCATGGTACATGGAGTTCCCTGCTCTTTGGCAAAATATTCAGAAATACGGATGCACGCCTTTACGTGCCTGATCCAGAAGCTGCGTATTTCCTCGTCTTCACTGGACAAGGTGGCATTCTCTGCCTTTGGATGGGAAAACAGGGTGGGATTAAAATCAATGCCAATCCCTCTTTCCTTTGCAAATTCTGCCCATCTTGCAAAATGCTTCGGTTCCAGCTGATCACGGTCCGCCCATTCTCCCTTTTCAAATACGGCATAGCTTGCATGAAGGTTAATCCTGTGTTTTCCAGGAATCAGGCTCAGCGCTTTGCCCATATCATTCATCAGCTCCTGAGGATTTCTGGCCCGTCCCGGGTAATTGCCAGTCGTCTGAATGCCGCCTGAGAGCCCGCCGGCTCCGTCAAATCCTATTACGTCATCCCCCTGCCAGCAGTGCATGGAGATAGGAATCTTATTCAGTGCCTCCAGCGCCTCATCTGTATTAACACCAACGGCCTTGTATGCTTCCTTTGCTGCTTCATATCTTTCTTTTATTGTCATGGCTCTCTTCTCCTTTTCTTAATTTCTGCCCGGGCTTTTAAGGCCGGGGCTTCCTATGATAACGTTCAGTCTAAATGAAATACAGGCTTTAAGCCGATAGAAACCGGGCTGTTATCCGGGTTGGTCTTCATAATGTCAGCCATATAATCCCACCATTTTCGGTTGATGGGTGTATCCGCCGTTTCTGCCCATTTATCTTCATCCTCGATCTCAATATATCCGTAGAGGACATTGGTTTCCTCATCTAAGAAAATAGAGTAATTATGTCCCCCGTGCCGGCTGATCATGTCCTTCATTTCCGGCCAGAGCAAATTGTGTCTTTTCTCGTATTCTTCGGCCATTCCTTTATTTAAGTACATTTTAAAAGATTTTCTTATCATGAATTTCCTCCATTCTGCGCCAACTAATTCCCTGGCTTATACTCCTTTACGGCAAAGGACCGGTATACTGCCTCCCTTGCCTGTTTTAAGCTGTCAAATTCTCCGGCAGCCAGCATTTGGGCCAAAAGATTTCCGATGGCAGTGGCTTCTCCCGGTCCGGCATAAACGGTCCGACCTGTCCGGTCTGCCGTCAGTCGGTTCAAATACTCCGCATTGGAGCCCCCTCCTACCACATGGATAGCCGGATAGATCCTTCCGGTGATGGATTCCAGTTCCTTTACCGTATTTCCATAGCAGGCTGCAAGGCTGTTGTATATGACTGCCGCGATCTGTCCCGGAGTCTTTGGCACCTCCAGCCCAGACCTTCCACAGAAATCCTGCACCTCCATGATCATGCTCTCCGGAGACAGAAATACAGAATCATTGCAGTCCACAATGGAATGGATCACTTCCTCAGAGGCCATCTGGCAAAGCTCTGCAAAGGAGTAAGCCTCTCCCTTTTCTTTCAGCTCCTTTTTCACAGACTGGATCATCCAAAGTCCCATGATGTTTTTCAAATACCGGAAGCGGTGATCATAGCCGCCCTCATTGGTAAAATTTGCTTCCATGCTTTCCATAGTACAATTCGCCTTAGGAAGCTCCGTTCCCATCAGAGACCAGGTTCCTGAGCTGATGTAAAGGAGACCGTCCATGGAATCCTTTCCGTCCGGATCCAGGGGAACCGCCATGACGGCAGCGCCGGTATCATGGGTTGCCGGAAGGACTACCTGACAGTTAAACCCTACTTCCTCTTCAATGGCCTTTGCCAATGGTCCCACTGATGTTCCTGGCATGGAAAGCTCCCCAAACAGCCTTTCAGGCAGGCCCAGCTTCCGGATCAGTTCATAATCCCAGGTTCCGGTTTCCCCATTGACCAGCTGGGTGGTTGTTGCATTGGTATACTCCTGCTTTTTCACCCCTGTCAGCAGATAGTGGAAATAGTCCGGAATCATAAGTAAGGATTCCCCTTTCTCCAGATATTCCGGATTTTCTTCCCTGACTGCCATGAGCTGATAAATGGTATTAAAGATCTGCTTCTGTATTCCGGTTCTTCCATATAAATCTTTTAAGGAAATGATCTCATATAATTTTTCATCCATTCCCTTAGTTCTGTCATCCCGGTATCCAACCGCATTACCTAGGATCCGGCTCTCTCCATCCAAGAGGACAAAATCCACAGCCCATGTATCGATCCCCATGGCAGCCGGGATCTTACCAAGCTTCCTGCATTGCTTCATGCCCTCTTTAATTTCATGAAATAAGGCTTCCACATCCCAGCACAAATGTCCATCCTTTTGCTTCATGCCATTGTCAAACCGGTAAATCTCCTGAAGGACCAGTTTTCCCTCCTTTACGGTCCCAAGAATATGGCGGCCGCTGGATGCGCCAATGTCCACGGCAAGATAATACTTCTCCATGTAAACCACTCTCCCTTTATTTTCTTCTTCCCCGCCCACGCTTTCCGGGCAGGGCCCCCCCGCTTTACCGGGTGTAAAGGTATATCCGCAGGGTATGCCTACTTTCCTGTCCGTTCTTTCGGGCATAAAGATATGCCTGCAGGATTTTTCTACTTTAATCATAACGGATTTCTACAAAAAAAATAAGGACGCTGTTTGTTTTAAACTGCGTCCTTATTTGCATATCCTTCTAAAAGCTTGTATTTATTACGTTTTATTAATCATATTTTATTGAATTTGAATGTTGCCCCAATTAATCCTCCGGTCTGTGTGAATAAAGCTGCGCTTACAATTATCAACAAAGCCGTCAAAGTCCAGTTTCCGTCCTGGTTCCAGTAGTTTTCATATAATTCATTCAAAAGACTAAAAACAGCTGTCATACTTCTCATGGGTTAACAGTTAAAGACACACCCGGTTTCTGCCTTCTTTTTTAGCTTGATACAAGAGACGGTCAGCGCTTTCAAGGAAGCCTTCCAGTTGTTCGCGTTGATATGGGATGGCGGAGATCGCACTAATACTGGCAGTTATCCTTGTAATTCCATCCGAATTATTCCTTGGTACTTCCATAGCCTCGATAGTTGAACGTATTTTCTCCGCAATTAATGATAATTTTTCCAGACTGGTTTCTGGTACGAGAACAGCGAATTCTTCGCCACCCCAACGGCACGGTAAGACAGTGGCCTGGTTTAATGATTTTTTCAAAACCCCTGCAACAGATTTTAGCATAATATCGCCTTGCCTATGGCCATATGTATCATTATAATTCTTAAAGTTGTCCAAATCCATCAGCAGCAGCCCGATGGTAGTCTTTTTCCGCAAGGCCCGTTGCCATTCATATTCCATATGATAATCAAACTTACGGCGGTTCGCAAGGCCCGTCAACGCGTCATAAAAACTAAGTTTTTCGATGGTAAGCAGTTGTTCTACGATTTTAATATGGATTTTCACGCGTGCACTCACCAAAACTTTATTAAAAGGCTTCCGTACATAATCGACCGCACCTAAACATAATGCTTTCTCCTCGTCCTTATCGTTATCCAGTCCTGTGATAACAATAATGGGAATGTTCTGAGTGGATTGGGTTCCTTTTAATTCCTTTAGAACAACAAACCCGTTGGTATCCGGTAGTATGATATCAAGCAAAATCAGATGCGGCCGAAATTGTTTGACCATTTGCATTGTTTCTTTTCCAGTTGAGACAACCCTGACATTATATGTACCTTGTAAGGTATCCACCAATACTTTCTGGCTTAATTCTCCGTCTTCAACAATGAGTATTTTATATATAGTTTCACCTTCCATGATAATCTCCCCGTGCTATCATCAAATTAAATGGCTAGAAACAGCCAATGTACAAATACTCAAAAACATTAACGGCAACCATCAGAATTCCGTCCATTTAGACATGAACATTAGCAAACTTTTTTTCAATTTTACCTTTTATCGTTTATATTGTCAAGGCAAGATTATCTATATTATTCCTCCTTTCCGTCCATTCTGCAAACCTTAGAATTAAGTGCCTGTTAAGTATTCATGTAATTATTAATACTATTCTTTGAGGCTGTATCAGTTACAAGCCCTTTTCCTTCGCAGCATTCACAATAAGACTTATTAAACCATTACTGATAAAATCCAGTTCTTTATTCGTAAACTTCGCCATAGTAATCTCCTCACTGAATTTTAAGCATAATAAAAGCAACCGGTTATATTCTCCGATCGCTCACCATCAAACGTGCACAAGTCTCACCTGATAAAATGCTTCCAATTTGGTCTGAAAAATACCCTCATAGCTATAGTCTTTCAATTCTGAAAGCAAGTTATCTTCGGATATTATCTAGTCGATTGGACTTTTTTATAGAGGGAATAAACAATTAAGCGCAGATCAGAGATCCATTTCTAAATTGACAAAGTTAAGTCAGTGGACAAAAGGACATATTGACAATCAATAAAAACAGTCTCAGATATGGTATAATACTTGTATTAACCGTTAGGAGACTGTTTATATGATGGAAGAAAAAATATTAAATTAAGTTTTCGAAAACACCCAGAATATTAATGCGTCCGTATCCCCATGTGGTATTTGGATAGGTGATATTGTCACTCCGGGTGGCCCCTCGTACCATAAGACGGCTGATATCTCTCCCAGTAATGGTTGTAAAATTTCCGCGGTTGATTGCCCATTCCATAAGCATGGCAGCAACGCCGGAGGCGTGTGCAGCTGCAGCCCCCGTTCCGGTTGCACTTCCATAGCGGTTGCCGGGCAGGGGACATGTAATCTGATATCCGGGGGCTGCAAGATCCGGGACAACCACACCGGATACGGAAAAACCTCTGCTTGAGTTGATTTGAATTCTGTCATTGAATTGATTGTAAGCAGCTACAGTAAGCGGATTGCTTGTATTTCCCGGATTCGTTATAGTAATATCTGGAGTTGATTCAAGAAAGAATGTATCAGTTGAGATAATGGGGCCTGAAGGCAGCCAGGCGTCAAAAATTGCCGGCTGAAGGTCTATATTAGCGATTCTTATCTTCCATATTCCGACATTAGCCTTCTGAAATCGCACAATAATGAGTTGGGCTCCGGTGTCTTCCTCCAAGACAAAGTTATTGACGTAAAGTATGGTAGACTCTAAAACAAAATCATATTCAAGGCACTCGTTAATACGCGGATAAATATCCTGCGTAGTTTCGCCGGTTGATGAGGTAAGCTTAATGGTCATCCGGAACGGAGAGTGATTCCAGAGTTCAAAGAAGAAATCCGGATCATGATCTCCGATGTGTAGTTCAAAGTCCGTGTAGAAATTAGGCGACATAAGTTCTCCACGGAAATGTCTTTTACTATTCCCTTCATTCCCAGCGGCAATACATGGCAATACACCGGGATAAGTCGCCAGATTGTTTATGTATTCCGATAATCGTCCACGTCCGATATGTCCTCCCTGGCTTGTGCCAACTCCAATGCATAGAACTAGCGGTCTGTTAATACGTGCAGCCACAGATCGAATGTATTCAATTCCTAGCAAAATATCTGACTCCTGATAGCAGTCAATATCATTTCTGACACATAAAATTTTCCGGTTATACTCCTTTGCCTGTTTCAATTTGACAACTACCAATTCCGCTTCCGGCGCAACACCTTGGAACTCCTCAGCCAGATTAGGGTTCCCAGCGGCAATACCTGCCAGCATGGTTCCGTGACCATTGTCGTCTCGAGTGGGTACGATGTATGCAGGATTAATGGCACTCAGCGCAAAATTAATACTCTCTTTATTAAATTCTGATCCAAAGGTAAATCCCTTAGGAGGGACCCCTTCTTCCAGTGTCTGGTCCCAAATAGAAAATATCCGGGTGGTTCCATCCGGGTTAAGAAATGCCCTATGCTCATATTCAATTCCCGTATCAACAAAACCTATTAATATTCCCTGTCCAAACAAAGAAAAATGAGTGTGGTACTGAACGGCCGTAACACCGGATTTTTCCAGGCTAATAATGGAATTTAGTGTATAAAGACGCGGAAAAATAGCATACGGCTGAATTCCGAGATAGCACATAGCAAATTCGCTAACTGGCATATGAAAGATAGAATATCTGTCATTGATCTTAGTCAGATCCCCATTTCCGCGATACTGATCCATGATTTCAGTGTTTATTATCAGGTCGAAATAATTTTCATCAATATTTTTAATGTCAAACCCCCCAATACATCAGATTTTACTTTTTATTATTTTATGAGTGAATAGGAAAAAAAACACCTCACAAAAGTTGATTTTCCCCTTTTCTACCATGAAACTTACTTTTTATGGCAACTAAACCGCTTCTTCTTTTATCTCTACCACTCCGCAAGGACTTTCACTTTTGTGGCAATACTCTTTTTCTTCATAATATGAATAACAATCTCCTAAAATACAACCCGTTTGATAGCCGTTTAAGTCATTAAAATTTAGCTTTTCCCCTTCTGGTGTAGTTAAAGTATATTTGTCTGGATGTCTGTGATTCTAATCATAGAGCGTGTGCTCGATTCTGCCAAGTGATATTTTTAGCACCATTTAAATATGATGGTACAAGGTTAATAAATATGGTATTCCAAGCTGGAGTCCTTTTTCTATCCATTATCAAATTCACATTTATTTATCATTTCAGGCTCTATCCAATAATATAATTATGAAAAGAAACCTAATACATAGGAGGCGTTGACATTAAAATTGTAGATGAAAGTTATTTTGATTTGATTATAAACAATGAATACACAGATCTACTTCGAGAGAATGGAAATCTTACTACGATCGATGAAAAATATTCTATCTATCATATGCCAGTCAGTGAATTTGACATGTGCTTTCTCGGAATTCAGCCCTATACTATCTTTCCGCTTCTTTTTACGCGTGATTCCATTATCAGCCAGGAAAAATCTGGTGTTCCTATCGTTCAGCAAAATCCTAATCTTTCTCTGTTTGGGCAGGGAATTCTAATAGGCTTTGTTGATACAGGTATTGATTATGAACATATGGCATTTCTTAACCCGGACGGAACCACTCGGATATATTCCATTTGGGACCAGACACTGGAAGAAGGAGATCCTCCTCAGGGATTTACCTTTGGATCAGAATTTAATAAAGAGATTATTAATCTTGCGCTGAGAGCTTCCACCCCTACATCCATCGTATCTACCAGGGATGATAATGGGCACGGAACCATGCTGGCCGGAATCGCTGCCGGAACCCCTAATATGGCTGAGGAGTTCCAAGGAGTTGCTCCTGAAGCGGAACTGGTGGTTGTAAAACTGAAACAGGCAAAGGAATATAACCGAAAAATTTTTTCTGTCAGGAGTGATATTGACTGCTATCAGGAATCAGATATTATAATGGGGATTGAATATATCCGTACTGTGGCCATGCATCTTAATAGACCGCTGGTCCTGTGCATTGGAGTCGGTACAAGCCAGGGAGGGCACAACGGAAACGACCTATTCTCGGAACACATAAACAATCTGACAAAATATCCCGGTGTATCGATATGCATTGCCGCCGGGAATGAAGGGGGTAACAGAAGACATTTCCGGGGAGAACTTATGTTGCCTGATTTCTACAGGGATTTTGAACTACGCATCGGAGATCATGACACGGATTTCTTTTTAGAACTTTGGAATTACTCTCCGTTCCGTTTGACCATAAAACTTACTGCACCAACCGGTGAAACTACGCAGGTCATTTATCCGCGTTTAAACGAGTGCTTGAAATTTGATTTTATTTTTGAATCCACCGTATTTTACGTCAATAACTTTATCTTGGAGGAAAATACTGGAGCCCAGCTCATCATTGTGCGTTTTCAGAAGGCTAATGTTGGAATATGGAAGATAAGTATCGCTAATAAAGACCTTCAGCCGGCAATTTTTGACGCCTGGTTGCCTTCGGGCCCCATTATCTCCGAAGAAACATTTTTTCTTGAATCAACCCCGGATATTACCGTGACAAATCCAGGAAATACCAGCAATCCGCTTACCGTAACCGCTTACGATCAATCAAATGACAGTATTCTAATCAACTCAAGCAGAGGATTTTCCGTATCCGGCGGGACTGTTCCGGATCTTGCAGCACCCGGATATCAGATTACATGTCCTCTGCCCGGCAACCGCTATGGAAGTGCAACCGGAACGGGGGCTGCAGCCGCACACGCCTCCGGCGTTGCTGCCATGCTTATGGAATGGGCAATCAACCGCGGAAATTATACAACCATTACTGGGAGAAACATCAGCCGACTTATGGTACGTGGGGCTGTCCGAAGTCCTGCTATCACCTACCCAAATTCCACATGGGGATACGGGCAAATTAATATTCTGGGCGTATTCAACGGCTTAAGTTTATAAAATCACTACTCCTATTAATAGCAATTTGTATTAAATAAAGTTGACATAGATTAACTTATCGTTTATGCTATATTCAAAATTTAACATCAATGAAATTCGATTGCTTTAAGCGGTCGTTGGTAGTTGATTGGATAGGTACTTGTGGTTTTCATAAGTGCTAATTTTCCAATACACCAACGACCGCTTTTTTTATATTTGGTGAATAAGGCAAATGTTCTGGAAAAGCAGACACTTGTGCTATATATTTTTTAGTTTATTACAAAAAAAATAAGCCAGTCATTTCGACCAGCCTATTTGTCTTATTATTTAGTTTTATCACTGTTTACAATTAAATCCTTTAATTCTGAAATTGACATATTATTCTCTTCAAGTACGGAAGACAAATCCTTAAGCTGTTCAACTTTAATTTCTACTTGTATTTGCTTCTCTCTTTCCTGAAGTGTTTTGATTGCAGCTTTATATTGTTCTATCGAATCTTGTGTTCTTTTTAGTTCTTCCTGTAATTTTTCAAACGATGATTTGCGAACACCTCTTGGCATATTAGTACCCTCCTTACAATTGGTCATATAAACATATAGATCATATCACACAATTTACATTATACCATAAAATAGATACGTGCTTAAATGAGTCCTGATTGTAATATAAAGTTGCCCCAAATTTTGCCCCAAATTGTTTCGGTTTATGCTGATTCGAAACGGTTTATAACGGCAAATTTTTATCTTCATATTGTTGAAAAATGCCGTAATTACAGTGTTTGCGACATTTTTCAATGTTGTGTCGTACTTTGTTTTAAACTGCGTCCTTATTTGTAGATCCGTTCTAAGCTTTTCAATCTGCCTTTGATGAAATAAGCAATTCCTTTAAATCCATGATCGACATCTCATGCTCGTCCAATATTGTTGATACTTCCTTAAATTGTTCCAGCTTTATTTTATCCTGAATATCTTTCTCTTTTTCGCCTAAAGTTACCAGACTGTTCTTGTATTGCTGAATCGATTCCTGGACCTCTTTTAATTCTTCCTGAAGTTTTTCAAGTGGTGTCTTTCTTACTCCTCTTGGCATACTGGTTCTCTCCTTTACAGAAATATTTTTATCAACCATATATTACCAAGTATATGCAAAGTTTCATTTGTTTATTACTTTATAACTCCATTAATGAAAAATTTCCAGGAAGAACTTTTATGAAAGCTTTTTGGTTTTAAAGGTCCGTTTATGGCTCAATAAAAGGTAAGGAAAACGGATATAATCCGATTACTTTCCTTCAGACTGTAAATAAAGTTCACAGCCAGCGCCCGGACTTATACGGTAAAAAAGCTTTTCGACCATCGTCTATAGCATCTCATCCCCGGCTTTCAAAATCTCACTGATCTTTGCTCTTTTTAAACTGGCAATCAAATCATTCTGGACAGACTCAAAAATTTTATGTACGGGGCAGTACTGCGAAGCATCTCTACTGCAATACCCGTCCTCTTCCAGACAGCGGTTAATACGAATTTCTCCCTCTATCACCAGAACGATATCATACAGTGTAATATCTTCCGTTTTTTTCACCAGATAATATCCCCCGGTAGGTCCCTGTATAGACTTTATGTAACCCTCTTGTTTGAGACGCGTAACAATTTTAATAAGATAATTACCAGTAATGCCCAGCCTCTCAGCCATTTCTTTTACGGTCGTCACTTTATCCTCATTCTGGGCTAAATAAATGATGACTCGAATTGCATAATCTGTTGTGATCTGTAATTTCATTGCATCTCTCCTTAAAGATATTTACATTTATCGTAATGTAATGGTGGGAACACCGTCTTAAGAAATGCCCTGCCAAACTCCTCCAGGGACAGCCCCAGCGTTCAAGGTTATTCACTGTATTCATACGTTCCAATATATTTAAGAATGCATCGGTATTGTAACATAATTATATACTGTTTTTCAATCGTAGAATGTTCAATAGGCTAAAGTCCACAAATTAAAAGAAAAGGAAAACGGATATGATCCGCTTTCCTTTCCCTGTTCCAAACAATCCTCTTATCAATTCTTAAAACGATTCCCTGCCGGTCCTTTAACCTTTTACTCCCGTATGGGCCACTCCTTCAATAAACTGTTTCTGGAAAACAAAGAACAAGACAACCATTGGAATGACTGCCAGAACAGCGCCTGCCATCTGTGCGGGATAATCGTTGGTATGCTGTCCCTGAAGCGTAGAAAGTGCCGGAGCCAGAGTCATCTTTGTTGTGGTCGTATTTACGATCAAAGGCCACATAAAGTCATTCCAGGCAAACTTTGCCGTGAAAATCACAAGGGCCACGATCCCTGATTTTACCAGAGGGACCATGATCCTGGTCAGGATCTGGATCCTGCCGCACCCGTCCAGTATGGCTGCTTCCTCCAGTTCATCAGGAAGGGATAAGAAAAACTGCCTCATCATAAAAGTTCCAAAGGCACTGAATAAGTTTGGAAGAAAAAGTGCAAACATGGTGTCCAAAAGCCCCAGCTTCTGCACGATAAGGTACTGAGGTACCAGAAAGATCTGTCCCGGTACCATCAGGACGGAAAGCACCACCAAAAACAGGATATCTCTTCCCGGAAATTTAATCCTGGCAAAGGAATATGCAGCCAGGGTACAGATCACTACCTGTCCCGCAACCGTTACAACCGTAGAAAATACCGTGTTCATATAAATTCTTCCAAAAGGAAGGGCGGTCAGAACATTATGATAGGCTTCTGTGACAAATCGTTCAGGCAGAATCGTGGGAGGAATCATCATGGATTCTCCCTTTGTTTTAAATGAGGTACATAGCATCCAAAGAAACGGAAGCACGGTAATACCGATTCCTGCGATCAGTATCAGGTGGATCAATAGTTTTTTACGTCTGCTCGATTTCATCATCCGGCTTCACCTCCTTAGTCGTAATTGACCCATTTTCTCTGTCCTATCATCTGAATCACTGTTACCAGCATGATGATAGAAAAGATCAAAATGGATATGGCTGCTGCATAGCCCTTATGGCCATAATCAAAGGCATTCCGGTAGAACATCATGACCAGGGTCTGGGTGCTTCGATAGGCCGTATTCGTTTTTACAACCATCATATAAATGGTATCAAACACCTGAAATCCGCTGATGATAGAGGTGATCATGACGAAAAATATGGTCGGTGACAGCATGGGGATTGTGATTTTAAAAAACTGGTGAATGCCGCTTGCCCCATCCACAGATGCCGCCTCATAATAGGATCTTGATATCCCCTGCATGCCTGCTAAAAGAATGATCATGTTATAACCTACAGTTCCCCATATCCCAACGATCATTATCATGAACAAAGCTGTTTTGGGGTCGGTGATCCAGCCGTGAGGAGCAAAACCCATAGCCTTTAACGCCGCATTTAAAAGACCGTACTGCTCATTATAAATCCATTTCCAGACCATTGCCACCGCGGCCGACATGGTCACGGATGGCAGAAAATAGATGGTCCGGTAAAAAGAAGTTCCCCTGATTTTCGTATTGAGCAGGGCAGCTACAAACAAGGATAACATAAGGCCCAGAGGCACGGTGATCCCGACGTAGAGAAGTGTATTGCCAAGAGAGTTCCACAGTTCTTTATCCTTAAACATTTCCAAATAATTGTTAAGGCCATAAAAGGTGGCTACATTGAATTTATTCACTTCATTAAAGCTGAACCAGAAATTCTGAATAAAGGGAAAAATATAAAATACAAAGATTCCAAGCAACAGGGGTGTTATGAATAAGTACCCCTCTCCCCATTCTTTCCATTGCCGCTTTGCTATTTTCTTTTTTGTCGTACCCTGCATATAAACACCTACTTATTATTTTTTGCTAAAATCGCATCAGCGTCTGTTTTAAGCTGGCTGCATACATCCGCTAAAGTCTTATCGCCGGAATAAGCTGCCTTCAAAGCTTCTGCTTCTATATCATAGAGCTCTGCCACAGATTTGCATACAGGAAGGGGATTGGCTTCCCCAGAATGATTGGTGTAAGCCGCCAGGTTTAAATCCTTGTTGAAATCGGCAAAATACTTCTGGGCATCGTTCCGTGCGGAAATAACGACTCCGCTCTCTCCCTGGATCTTCATGGCCTCTTCGCTTCCAAGCCATAAAGCAAAATCTGCTGCTGCGTCCTTATTTTTACTTCCTGCAAACACGGCATAACCAAGTCCGTTTATGATATTTGGCTCTTTTCCGTTAAATTCCGGGAATTCTACCAGGTTGATCTTGGTGTTGATGGCGTCATTAGAAGTATACTCCGGTGTCATGTAGGAGCCTGCTAAAACCATTGCCAGCTGTCCGCCTTCGAACATGGCATCGGCACTGGTTTCTGATAATGCAGCAGCTGATGGGGAATATCCCTCATTGATCAGATCGATCCAGCACTGGATTCCTTCCTGGGTCTTAGGATCTGTATAACCGGTTTCTGTTTTGTCAGCATTTAAGATCCAGCCGCCACCCGCATATACGGTTGGATAATACCATGTCTGGAAATCGATAGGGCAGGCAAAAGGATATGCTCCTGAATCAAGACCTGCTGCTTTTAAATCCTTACATGCCTTTGCAAGATCATCAAAGGTCCAGTCATCGGTTGGATATGCCACTCCTGCCTTGTCAAAGATATCCTTGTTATACCAAAGAGCATTGGTATCAAAATCCTTTGGTATGGCGATCTGCTTATCCTCAAAGTTATAAGCCTTTATAAGGGCTTCCGGGAAATTCTTCTCTATATCAAGGTCTGATTTTTTCAAATAATCATTTAAATCCAGAAGAATTCCTCCGTCATAGTAATCCTCTGCGTGAAGTACATTGATCCAGAATACATCCGGTGCTGTTCCGCCTGTTGCCGCAGCCTCCAGCTTGGTCCAGTATTCGCCTCCCTTATAAGGGGTAAGCTGGATATCAATCTTTACATTTTCATGAGTTTTCTGGTAGGCCTGGATCATGGACTCCATGACAGGGCGCTGCTTTTCATCCCATATTCCCAAGCTTAAAGTCGTAGCGCCTCCTCCGGAAGCTTTGCCTCCGCCGCCACATCCCGTAAGACTCATTGCTGCCATGGCTAATGCCATTCCCATTGCCAGAACTTTGGTTCCTCTCGTCTTCTTCATAATCTGCTCTCTCCTTTTTTATTGATATTTTTTATACATTAAGCGGATATGCCTGCATATCCCTTTAACGAATATCCTCTAAGTGAATCAGCTTTCCTCCCGAGATTCTGGACTGTTCCGCCGCCAGAGCAATATAGTGGCTTTCCAGGGACTTATCCAGTGTGGTCATGGATCGATTCGGCTCGGTTCCTTCCCTGACCATATCAAGTAACTGCTCCACCATCCGGTTATCGCCTCCGGCATGACCGGAAAAGTCATCGGACAATTTGGAAACGTCTATGACTTCCTTTTCCTTACCAAATGGTCTTACGGTTATGAAATTGGAGTGAAGACTTGCTTCTATTTCTCCCTTTGTTCCCATAAATCTGGTAAACCGGGAATTTTCTTCTGTACAGCCTGTCATGGTAAAGCTGATGGTAGAGCCGTCAGTCATATTTAAATTTACTACCTGATGATCCACCACATTGTTATCACAATGGTATACACATCTTCCGTAAGGGCCGGTCTTTATGGCTTCCATAACCGATTCCTCCGTAGGATGAAGGGTAAGCACGTTGCATGGCCAGTCAGACTTACCATGGGCAATGCCGGTTTTTTCATTGGTTATGTAAATCTTTTCTGCATCAAAGGGACATTCTGCCTTGGCGGCACATCCATCAAGACAGCGTTTTGCCGCACCCTCCGGCGCTTTTTCCTCCTTGAATAAATAGGTGCCTCCAAAGGAGGTAACGGATTCGCAGGTCTTTCCTGTCAGCCACAATAAAAGGTCCATGTCATGACAGCACTTTTGAAGGATCATGGGGCTGGTCTCTTCTGAGTTTCTCCAGTTTCCTCTGACAAAGCTGTGGGCCTGATGCCAGTAGCCTACATTTTCAATCCCCATAACAGTGACCACATCTCCGATCACTCCGGAATCGATGAGTTCTTTTACCTTTGTATAAAAAGGAGTATACCGCAGAACATGGCAGACTACCACCTTCCGGCCACTTTCGCCGGCAACCTTTAATAACTCTCTGCATTCGTCTAAATCCGGTGAAACCGGCTTTTCCAGCAAAAGATCATATCCCTTTTCAAGGGCCGGAATCGCATGGCCCACATGTTGTCTGTCCTGTGTAGCAATGAACATCACATCAGCAAGCTTTTCCTGTTTTAACATCTCCTCTGCACTGGAATAACACCGTTCCTTTGGCACTCCGTATTCCCTGGACACCTCTTCTACCTTTTCCTCGACAATGTCCGCTATGGCAGTAATCTCCATCTTTTCAGGAAGCAGCTTTGCAACCGGTGCATAGTTATCTTTGCCTCTGCTTCCAAGGCCCGCAATGGCAACTGTAATTCGTTTCATATGATCTTCCCCTCCTGTATCATGAACCTGCGATTCATGATCGACATTCAACCTTCGCGCCGATGAGCAAACTCATCTGCACTCTCTTGCGCTCATTCTATCTTGGTTCTTTTATAATGTATAATAATTATATAATGAATCGGTTTGATATGCTTATACTATTATCCGGACTCATTGCCAAATTCCTTGTTTTTTCAGTTATTGTGCACAAATCATCCTGTAAAATATTCCATCATTAGGTTATTTCAACGGATTTTAATAAAAAATACAAAAAGAGGCATCCATACGAATCGATGAATGCCTCCATTGGCGAATTAATATTTTATTCATTATACTCTAATTCAATGGGTTTGAATTGCAGGATTGTCCTGTCTTGTTATCAAATTAACCATTCTTGCCAGCGGCTTCATTTCATGCTACCATAAAGTTCAAAGGAGGTATTTCAAATGGCATATTGCAGCACAGCGCTAACCATCGAATTTGAAATCCATGAGATCATAACCGTCCACTATTTTGAATACATGAAGGATTTTGTATTTTCGGGAGAATCCCACGATTTTTGGGAGTTTCTTTACGTGGACAAGGGGGAAATTACCGTACAGGCAAATCAATCCATCTATCAGCTAAAAGCCGGAGACGTAATTTTCCACAAGCCAAATGAATTCCACGCCTTAAAAGCGTCCGGAAACAAGGCTCCCAATCTGGTAGTCATGTCCTTTCGCTGCTCCAGCGAAAGCATGAGGTTTTTTGAAGAGAAATCCTGCTCCTTAAATCAGGAAGAGCGATTCCTCATTTCCAGGATTATTGCAGAAGCGAAACAGGCCTTTTCCACTCCCCTTCACATTCCTTCCGTGGAAAAGGTGGAGCTGGCCCCTTCCCCGCCATTCGGAGCCGCCCAGCTCATCCTATTATACTTACAAGTATTCCTGATCCACGTGAAGCGGAATCATTTTGAAGAAGGCGGTACACCGATCCATAACCTTCCGACCGAGCAGATGGTCCTTTCCTCCAATTCCAGCCATTTGGAACAGATCATTCAGTTTATGGAGTTTCACATCTGCGAACACCTTACTATAAAAGCCATTTGCAACGAATTCTCTATAAGCCGTTCCACCCTTCACTCCCTGTTTCACAAAGAAAAAAACTGCGGGGCTATCGACTATTTCAATTTAATGAAAATCGAGCGTTCTAAGGAGATCATGCGGGATGGCAACATGAACTTTACGGAAATTGCATATTTCCTTTCCTACAGCTCCCTGCAGTATTTTTCAAAGCAGTTTAAGAAAACAACCGGAATGTCTCCTTTGGAATATTTTAATTCCGTAAAAAAATATTCCAATGAAATCACAAATGCAAGTAAGAAAAGGAGAGAGGATAACCGGATGATTTGACAAGCTTCCGTGATGATTCCGTAAGGCTTTTTTCTGAAAAAGTGCTATATTAGAACCATCAATACAGTGGAGGATGGACAATGCACGATATTATATTCAATCAAACAGCCTTGAGCTTTGAGGAAAGCTCCCTCCTTTTTTCCATTCAGCATGGGAATGTGCTTTGGAAATGGGACAAAGAATACAGGCCCCGCCTTGTAATAGGCGGACAGACCATCTATTTCCAGGGTGCCGCTTCCATTACTCATAGGCAATGGAAAACAGGAATAGGGGAAGGAATCATCAGCCACTACCAGGGCTTTCAGCTGGACGGCATGGATCTTGAACTAGCCTTTGAAACGGTCACATGGATCGAGTATGCCACGGAAGACGTTCATTTTGAATGGATCCCTCTGACAGATAGCAGCCTTCCGGTTTCAGAAATATACTGGCCCGGATACATGGAATTTGAAAAAGAAAGTGACCGCTGGTATACTCTATTAAATATCCAGCAAGGGCTTCTCATCCCAAATACCTGGGAAACGGCACTTGAAAAGCTGCCCTTTGACGGCATGATGTGCACAGCCGGCTCTTATATGCCATGGTTTGGACAGGTAAAGGAGGGAGGCGGCTACCTAGCCATCTGTGAACAGCCCTGGGATGCCGCTTATTATGCGGAGCATCCGGCAAAGGGCCCCTATACCCACACCGGCATCAAGTGGCTGCCAAGCCTGGGCAGAATGAATGGCCGCAGGACGATGCGGTATTCCTTTCTGTCGGACTGTGATTACAATGATATCTGCAAGCATTACCGGACCTACGTAAAGGAACAGGGCACCTTCTGTTCTCTGAAAGAAAAGGCGGCCAAGGCACCTGTTCATAAGCTGGTCGGCGCTTCCTTTATCCATAAGGGAATCAAAACCAAGGTCATGCCGGATTCCCGCTTCTTTGACCCGGAAAACCCGGACAAAAATAACCATGTATACAGCTTTGAGAAACGAACCGGTGAGATCCATCATTTCCGCAAGGATCTTGGTCTTAAAAAGCTGTATCTCCATCTGGATGGCTGGGCGGAGCCAGGTTATGATAACCAGCATCCCGACTACCTTCCCGCCTGTGAAGAGGCTGGGGGCTGGGAAAAGATGAAGGAGCTTGCGGATACCATGCACGGGTACGGATATTCCTTTGGCATCCATGACCAGTACCGGGATTATTACCGCAGGGCCAAAACCTTTGATCAGAATTTTGCAGCGCAAAAGCCTGACGGAACCCTTACGGAGCATGCCAACTGGGCAGGCGGACCTCAGACCTATCTGTGCGCCACTCAGGCTCCCTATTATGTAAAAAGGAATTTTACTGAAATCAAGAAAAACGGTGTGGAATTAGACTGTGCTTACTTAGATGTGTTCACGTGCAATGAACCTGACGAATGCGACCACCCATGGCACCGGATCAACCGGAAGGAATGTCTGGATTACCGTAGCCTTTGCTTTGAATACCTACTTTCCAAAGGGATCCTTCCAAGCTCTGAGGAAGTGACGGACTGGTCTGTAAAAAGTCTTGTGTTCTGCCACTATGCCCCCTATTCCTTTATGATGCACGAGCCAGGGGCTGATCGCCAGGGAATCCCGGTACCTCTCTTTAACCTGGTTTATCATGACTGCCTGATCATACCGTGGATGATGGAAAAATACGAAAAAGAGGACTTCATGCTTTATGCCCTCTTAAACGGCGGCGCCCCATATTTTATCCGGGATGGGGCTTATGAGAACATTGACGGCTCTTTTGGCGGCCATCAAACCCTCTCAGAGGATGAAATGGCAGCCCGCTGCGGCATTGTCGCTTCCCTTCACGAAAGGGTCGCCATGTGTGAAATGCTCTCCCATGAATTTATTGACGGGGACCCATTCCGTCAGCGTACCACTTTTTCTGACGGCACTGCAGTGGAAGCCGACCTTCTTCAGGGAACCTATGAGATCAGAACAGAAAATTTGACCTCCTAAGTGTCTAAAGCTCTGTATTCCTTTGGGGACATTCCGTAATAGTTCCGGAAGATCCTGTGGAAATAGCTGGTATTATCATACCCTACCGCTATGGAAATATCTGTTACGGAAAGCCTGGTGTTTAAAAGAAGGACAGAAGCCTGATTCAGCCGCTTTACCTGCAAAAGCTCCTTATAGGTCCGGCCGGTCAATCGCTTTATCGCCCGGCTCAGCCAGTAAATGTTATAATTAAGGAGGGCCGAAAGCTCAGTCAGCTCCCCATCCTTATAATTTTCATCAATGTAGGTGAGCACCTGAAATATAAGCTTCTGTTCAAAGCTTTCTAAAGTATGGCTGATCTTATCCGTATAATGCATGAGCTGAAGGAACAAAAGCCCCATGGTAACCTGGTTAATGCTCCTTTTATTGGGCTGGTCGCTTAAAAGGGTCCACACCATGTTTTCCACCAGATTCTGGACCGGCAGCACATCTGCCACCTGAAAATGGAGGTAGCTGGCGTAACGGGGATCAAAGCAGAGGCAGCCTACCAGGAAATCCCGCAGCAGGTTTTCCTCTTCTCCCATCATTTCAAAGGCAGTATCAAAAAACTCCGGCAGGATAATGAAGTTTATTCCAATGTCCTTCTCTCCTGCCGGAAGGATCTCCTGGGTGGCATGCTGGTTTAAAAACAGCAGCTCCCCTGTCTTTAAAACCACCTTTTCCCCATCAATATAATGGACCGTTTCTCCCTTGCACATATAGATCACTTCAATGTAATTATGCTTATGTTTTGGGAAATGGACGAATCTGGTGTGAGGCCTGATGCTGATCATTTTCCCATGCTCCAGCATCTTTTTGCTGTCAATGACCAGATCCCGCCCCTCGGTATACCGGTTGCGGTCAATTTCTGTCCGTCCGTTTATGATTTCCCGTTCCTCGTCTGTAATGACTCCCAGACGGTCTAAGATTTCCTGATTCATCCGTCAAGGCCTCCTTTATGAAACATAGGGAAATAGTATCAGGTTTTTCCACCTGTCCTCTCCCATGGCGCTTTCTCCCAAGGCATAGGCATGGATCATATCATCCTTTGCCATCAGTTTGTAAATAACGGCTCCGGAGCTATCCGTATCCTGGATCCATCGATCATCCTTAATAATCACGCCATCTGTAACCTGAAACTGCCAGACGGAGGTTTCCCCTTCTGCATTGGTGCTGGAATAGGTAATCTCTCCCTGCATCAGATCATTCTTAAAAATACCCCTTTTTGCATTGAGTTTCGTGATATCCTCTGTTACTCCGTCATAATAGTTGTAACCGCACTCTCCGTTCCCGTTCATCTTACCATTCGCCCATGTTCCATAGGAGTAATCGTAACGCTTCCCCTCCTCCAGTTCCAGGACCTGCAGGGCCGTACATTCTCCCTCAGGCTTCCCATAATCAAAATTCCCGTAAAAAACGGTGGAGGCCTTTACAAATACCAGGCCTTTGCCAGTGGATATTTTCCCCCTCATCGCCGCTCCATCATACATGCAGGGAAACTCTTTCCAGGGGATGTCATAACTGTTTAAGAGCCTGGCCGCTCCTTCTAAATCCCCCTGGTCAAAGAACCCGGTCAGTTGGGATAAAAACTCCTTATCTCCGGGAGAAAGGGCTATTTCATCTGATAAAGTCTCACTGATAGTCTCACTGATAGTCTCATTTATAGTATCAGCCAATGCTTTTGGTTCCGCGTATTCTTCGTATCGTTTTCCATTCCTGATGGTGCCTGCCAGACTAAGCAGAAGCAAAAGCACCGTGATGAGCCCGATCCAAAGGAGGAGGCGGAGGTTTTCTCTTTTTCTTGGATCCGTCCATTTCTCAAACACAAAATCCCTCCTTCCCGTCATCTACAGACCACGCCTGGCAAAGAAGCGCAAGGCCTGTCCTTATCTCTTCTTCCGTAAGGCTTGCAAACCCAAGAACAATGGTTGAAGGATACGTATTATGCTGTTCATGGATAAAGTATCCCGACATACCGTAAACCTTAACCCCATATTTTGCTGCCATATGGATGAGCTGGCTCTCCGCTCTTCCCTTGCAGTCAGTTAAAAGAAGATGGAGTCCCGCATGTTCTCCTCTGATCAAGAACTGGCTTTCAAAAGGTTTCAGACCTGCGGCCAATGCATCATGCTTTGCCTTATAGACTGCCCTCATCCGGTTCAAATGGCGTTCGTAATACCCCTCTGCCATAAACTGATAAAGAATGTTCTGGTCAATGCGGGATACAGTGGAAGCATAGAAATTCATCCCCTCCCGGTAAACAGCCAAAAGAGGGCCGGGCAGTACCATATAGCTTACGCGGATGGCCGGGGCAATGGATTTGGAAAAGGTTCCGTAATAAATTACACGGTTTCTTCCGTCCATTCCCTGTAAGGCAGGGATAGGCTTTCCCTTGTATCGGAATTCACTGTCATAATCGTCTTCAATGAGATACCGCCCTTCCTTTTCATAAGCCCAGACAAGAAGCTCCTGCCTCCGCTTTACCGGCATAACGATGCCGGTGGGATACTGGTGGGAAGGCATAACATAGGCAATATCCGCTCCGCTCTTTTCCAAAAGCTCCACATCCATGCCGGACCGGTCCATGGCAACAGGGACCACCTGGTATTTTAAGCTGTCAAAGACCCGGTATGCCTGCTTATACGTTGGATTTTCCATGGCAATCACACGGTCAGCTCCCAGGATCTGGGACAGCAGCATCAAAAGGTATTCGCTTCCGGCGCCTACGATGATCTGATCTGCCAGACAGTTTACCCCGCGGGCGGAATGGAGATAGGAACGGATGGCCTCCCTGAGGGCCGGTTCTCCCTGGGGATCTCCTGGCATGAACATCTCCCGGTTATCATCTACCAGAGTGTTTTTCGATATCTTCCTCCATGTATTGAAAGGAAATGCACAAAGATCAATGCCTCTGGGTGAAAAATCCACCTTCCAGTCCGGAACTTTTTCCTTATCAACGGATGAGGGACTAAGAAGGGAGGGGATTTTATCCCTTTGTTCCTGTCCGGTATACACCAGATCCTCGATTCTGCATACAAAATATCCCTTACAGGGGACAGCCTCAATGTATCCCTCCGATAAAAGCTGTTCATAAGCCATCTGGGTGGTGCTGCGGCTGACTTTTAAATTCTCTGCCAGCCTCCTTGTGGAAGGAAGGCGGTTGGCCGGCCTTAGATTCCCTTTTTTTATTTCTTCTTTGATATAGCTGTAAATCTGGCTGTAATAGGGCGACCCAGGCTGGTTCTTTAAAGGTATCATCAGCTCCATAAAAAAGCTCCTTTCCTGCCCGTGCTTTTTGGCATTTAGATGTTGTGTACACAGGTTGTCACTTTACCGGATATGAAGAAATGCCGCACGTCCTTATCTCTCCCGGTCATGCAGCATTCTACTTGTTTGACCTGCCGCCTGGCCTGTCAACGATTATTTTGTTATTTTAAATGAACTCTTTAATGAAACGATCCGGTTGAATACCAGCTGTTCCGGTCCGCTGTCCTTGCAGTCAACACAGAAAAATCCGTTTCTAACGAACTGGAAGCTGTCATAAGCTTTTGCACTTAGAAGACCCGGTTCCACAAAACAGTTCTTTAAGATGATCAAAGAATTTGGATTTAAGTTTAAGCTGCCGTCTTCGTTAAGCTTTCCTTTTTCTTCGTCCACAATGTTTTCATACAGACGGCATTCTGCCTGTACTGCGGTGGAGGAAGCTACCCAGTGAATTGTTCCCTTTACTTTTCTGCCTTCAAAGCCTGAGCCGCTCTTTGTCTCCGGGTCGTAGGTACAGTGAACCACAGTGACATTGCCGTCCTCATCCTTTTCGCAGCCGGTGCAGGTCACAAAATAGGCATTCATAAGGCGGACTTCATTGCCTGGGAAAAGGCGGAAGTACTTTTTAATGGGTTCTTCCATAAAATCTTCCCGTTCAATGTAAAGCTCTTTCCCAAAGGGAACCTTTCTCTCTCCTAATTCAGGATTTTCCAGGTTATTTGCAACATCCAGGTACTCTATGGTATCCTCGGGATAGTTATCAATGACCAGCTTAATAGGATCCAGGATCGCCATCATTCTCGGTCTTTTTAACTTTAAATCCTCACGGATACAGTATTCAAGCATCGCATAGTCAACAGAGCTGTTAGCCTTGGAGACACCTACCAGATCCACAAACATGCGGAGGGATTCCGGCGTATAGCCTCTTCTTCTTAAAGCTGCAATGGATACCAGGCGGGGATCATCCCAGCCGTCAACGATACCGTCTTCTACCAGCTTCTTGATATAACGTTTTCCCGTTACCACGTTGGTAAGATACAGTTTTGCGAATTCAATCTGGCGGGGAGGATGAACGAATTCACACTCCACAACTACCCAGTCGTAAAGCGGTCTGTGATCCTCAAATTCCAGAGTGCAGATGGAATGGGTGATGTGTTCAATGGCGTCCTCGATTGGGTGGGCAAAATCATACATAGGATAAATGCACCATTCATCGCCGGTGTTATGATGCGTCATGCGGGCCACACGGTAAATGACCGGATCACGCATGTTGATGTTGGGAGATGCCATATCGATCTTGGCTCGGAGAACTCTTTCCCCATCCTGATACTTGCCTTCCTTCATCTCTTCAAAAAGCTTTAAATTCTCTTCTACACTGCGGTTCCGGTAGGGGCTTTCTTTTCCAGGAGTCTTAAAATCTCCCCGGTATTCCCTGATCTCCTCCGCAGTCAAATCACAGACAAATGCCTTTCCCTTCTTTATTAAAAGGACAGCACAATCATACATCTCCTGAAAATAATTGGACGCAAAGAAAAGACGGTCCTCGAAATCAGCACCCAGCCACTTCACATCTTCCATGATGGATTCTACAAATTCTGTCTTCTCTTTTGTCGGATTTGTATCGTCAAAACGGAGGTTGAACTTTCCACCATACTTCTGAGCCAGGCCATAGTTAAGTAAAATCGATTTTGCATGTCCGATATGCAGATAGCCGTTAGGCTCCGGCGGAAATCTGGTCTGCACATGATCATAAACACCCTCTGCAAGATCCTTATCTATCTCCTGTTCAATAAAGTTTTTAGAAACTACTTCTTCTTTGTTCTCTTCCATTTCTCTTCCTCCATGTCAGTAATCCCAATATTACACTATCATACCATACTTCATCCATTTAGGAAAGGGGGAAAATACAGCAAAGAACCGGGCTTTTGGCGGATCGAACATTCATTTTCTTGCGGCTTTTTCCCAGGCCGGGTGGTTTTTTTCATACTGCTCATTGATCCACTCCACAGCCTGTCCCCGTCCCTCTTCTGTAAAAGGAAATAAGGCTTTTATTTTCTGCTCCTCAGGAGTCGCTTCATAGCAATAGGGTTCCGGATATACCACGGCTGAAAATTCCTCTTCCTCCTTTGCCACCCGGTAACGCATTCCTTTCATGCTTCCGGTGTAAGCCTCTTTTTTAAAAAACTGTATGGGTACGAAGGTATCTTTATTAAGCATTTTATATTCCTCCTTACATATGGCTTTATCTATTGAAACCCTATACCAGTATTATGCCCTTGTCAAGAAAATCCTATGTTACCATGTAAAAACAAAAGGCTGCGGCACAGGCTCATGTAAACAGCCGGCACCGCAGCCAAAGGGCTTGCATTACTTATGCACGCCAGGCCCTGTTTTCTTCTTTCCTGAGCTATTTGAAACTCCAGGTCCCACCTCACCGTCTTTTGAAGGAGCGCTTGTTGAAGTCTCTGTCTCCGGTTCCTTGGTCGCAGGAGGAGCCGCAGTCGTTGGCGCTGCTGTTGCAGGCGGAGCCGTCGTCGGCGCCTCCGTCGGCTTCGCTGCAGTGGTCGGCTCAGTCGCAGGCTTTGTCTCCGCCGGCTTTGACGTTCCGTTAGAAGCTGTCTGGGATTCCGTTCCAGGCAGATGATAACAAAGAACCGGAACTCCTGCTGCTATATTTTCAAAGATGGTCTTTGCCACAGCCGGGGGCAGATTGACACAACCGTGGGAACCGCTGGTCTTATAGATGGTTCCGCCGAAGGTACTGCGCCATGTGGCATCATGGAGGCCGATATTTCCGTTAAATGGCATCCAGTAAGATACGGGAGTCCGGTAAGTTTCTCCCTTTAGTGTCGCATCCCTTTGCTTATAGGTAAGGGGAAATACGCCTGCAGGAGTGGACCAGCCCTTTGACTCATTGCCTGATACGAAATCTGCTTCTACCAAAAGCTTTCCGTCTTTATAAAAATACAGGTGCTGGGCTGTTAAATTGATTTCCACATACGTGGTACCGTAATCGTTGTCTCCATGGCTGGCTGCCTTCTGTTTGTAGACAGGCTCTCTTACCTGGCTTTGCCCGGAACGGATCAGCTCTGCCAGTTCATCCGCTTCCTTGCTTTGATCGATTTTCCAGCCATAGCTGCCACCCGTGATCCTTACGGTCTGCCCATAGGAGGTCTTTAAGTTTTTGGCCCTGGTGGACGTATCATACTGGGAAGCCAGCTCTTTCACGTATGCAGAAACAGAGGAGCTGCTTAAATAAACCTTGCCATCCTCTCCGATCCCGATCCACTTGGAAATCGTATCACCGTTTAACACCTTTTTTTCATTTCCAAAGCTGTATGTAATCGTGGCATTGGCATATTTGTTCAATGTCTGTACCTGCTCGATCAACTGGGGATCGTCAGCAGGAATCTGAGGCTTTACATAAGCCCCAAGCTCTTCTAAGGAAATTTCCGGGATTAAGCCCATCACAGCTTCGGAAATTCCTGACTTCACCTTTTCCGGGTCAAGCTGGTTTCCTTCCTTGGCAGCTATAATGTGGTAGCCCTGTCCTGTTACATAATCGGACACTTGTGCGTTTTCCGGCTTTTCCACAAGTTCATCCTTTAAACAGTCCAAGCCTGAAACAGCCGTTTCAAATTTGTCCTGGTCATACTGTATCATGGTTCCTATATCAAATTCCTGGGGCGTTTTCGTATGTTTCAGCCATTCATAAGTCTTCTGGTCCGCCAACAGCTTTTCAAGGCTTCCGTCAAAAACTGACTCAAGGCCGATATCCCGTCCCTTTATCTCTTGTGTGCTTCCTCCTCTTTCCCCGATTGACAACACATAGTTCTGTGCGCCGGAAGCAATCGACTTCTTTACTTCTTCAACAGATTTCTTTGATGCATCCATTCCATTGATCGTGGTGTTGGGGAAAAACACCTTCTCATACTGCTTGCCCGTCTGAAGATAGACAAGAGCAGCAATCAGCGCCGCTGCAGCTACAGTCCCGCTTCCAATTGCTGCCAAGCCCTTTAATCCAAGTGGCTTTTTCTTTCTGCTGCGCGGTTTTACATTTTCCATTTACTATCTACCTCTTTACCAGCCTTTTTATTCAGTATTCATTATACATGAAAACCGCGAAATTTGTCTAAATTTTTACGGTATTTTTCTTGACATTTTTATTACGATTTTTCTGGCACTCCTTGGTGACAAAATATTTCATAATCCCCCCGGCGCCTTCATAAATATAAGATTAAGAATAATGAAAAAGGATTCTTCCAATGGCACGCTATACCCCTGTTTACGGATCAGTAACTTCTGTTAACCCTCTAAGGACCTCCTCTGACGACAAAAGCTGTTCTATGATCATTTCCATAATGAGCGAGAGCATAGGACAGACCAACTTTATTGTCACTCCACAAACCTACGTTTTTAACCAGCACACCTTTAACCCAGGTGATTCCATCGTCGCCTTCTATGATACAAAAGCGCCTGTTCCCCTCATTTATCCGCCTCAATTCACAGCAGTCGTCCTTGCGGATAACAGTGATGGGTATGAGGCTGTTTTTGATTATTTTGATGACGAATTGTTAAATTCATCACAAACTCTGCAGCTGAGCCTGTCCGACCAAAGCGAGACAACGATTCTCCTTTCCAACGGTCAGACCTTCTTTTACCACCCAGGCGGCCATTTTCTTCTTGTCTTTTATGCATTCACCACCCGCAGCATTCCGGCAATTACCACTCCCCAGACGATTGTGGTCTTCTGCGCTCCTGAGAAGAAAACTTAAGAAAGCCCCTGTTTCCGGCAAAAAACAAAGAGTCTGCATCGCAGACTCTTTGCCGGAGCAAAATTGCTTCAGGAGGCTATCTTCCTTAAGCTTTTATATCTTCCGCTGTCATAAAAGCACCCTCATACCCCAGGAGTTCACACAACCGGGCAGTATGGGGCTGTTCCAGCCGGGCCTTTAACAGACTTTCTTTCTCATAAAAGACCGTCTCCCCCGGCCCGTCTTTAAGCACTTTCCCGTGAGCCATAATAATAACACGTTCAAAGTATTCCGCCACAAAGTCCATATCATGAAGAATCGCCAGCACAAATTTTCCTTTTTCACTTAAGGTTTGGACAATCCTACCCAGCACCGCCCGGCCTTTTGCATCCTGGGCAATGGTCGGTTCATCCAAGATAAGCACCTTAGGATCCATCGCCACCACCGAAGCAATGGCTACCATTTTCCGTTCCGATAAATCCAGGTCATAGGGATTTTCTTCCGCCGCATCCATAAGCCCTACCATCTCAAGAGCCTCAGCAGCCAGCTTTTGCGCCTCTTCCCGGCTCTTTCCTAAATTTAATGGTCCTACCATGACCTCTTCCATCACCCGGTTTTTGAATATCTGGTCATCCGGATTCTGGAACACATATCCCACCTTTCCGGCAAGCTGTGCTACGGTTCTTCTGGATATATCCTCGCCTTCAAAGGAAATACTCCCTGCATTTGGCTTTAAAAGTCCCTTTAACAGCTTGACCAGAGTGGTTTTTCCCGCGCCGTTCTGGCCGATGATTGCGGTAGGCCTTGCATCAAGGCAAAGATCCAGGTGTTCAATCACTGGAATATCAGGATTGTAATGAAACTTTAAATCCTGGATCTTAAATACTGTCTGATCATTTATCTCCTCCCGGTCTTTTATAGAAGCCCTGCCGGAAAGCTTTGAAGGAAACTGGTCCCTTAAACGCTCCAACTGCGCTAACGTGACCGGATAAAGCCTGTCCTCTCCCTCTTTCCTGCTCACTCCCAGCGCTCTGCAAACCTGGGTATAGACCGGCGGTTTAACGCCCAGTTCCTCTAAATCATCCCTGGAAAAAATCCGTTCCGGAGTATCATAAGCGATCTGCTTTCCTTTATGAAGAAGGAGGATCTTATCACAGTAAGAAGCCAATTTCTCCATCTTCTGTTCCACCATGATAATGGTTATACCTGTTTTTGCCAGCTTATCAACCACCCGGAATACCTCTTCACTTCCCTGAGGGTCCAGCTGGGAGGTTGGCTCGTCAAGCACAATGACTTTAGGCTCCATGGCAAGGATGCTGGCAATGGCCACCCGCTGCGTCTGCCCGCCTGATAAATCAAAGGGATTTCTGTCCCTGTATTCTTCAATATCCAGAAGCTTTAAATTTTCTTCCACTCTCTTAAAAATTTCATCCCTGGGAATTCCCAGATTCTGAAGTCCAAAAGCGATTTCCTCAAAGACTGTATCCTTTGCTCCGGAAAGCTGGTTAAAAGGATTCTGGAACACAAGGCCAACCTTCTGGCACAACTCGGCTATGGGAGTTTTCGCCGCTTCTACTCCGTCTATGAGGAGCTTCCCGCCGTATGCTCCGCGAAACATGGTAGGAACCAGACCGGCAAAGGCCTGGCACAACGTGCTTTTTCCAGACTTATTTTCACCGGCGATCCCGATAAACTGCCCCTTTTCCACCTGAAAATCAATTCCGTCAAGAGCCAGACTTTCCGTATGGGGATACCGGTATTTTAAGTTTGTCACTTCGATCAAAGCCATGTAAGCACCCTCCATACAATAGAACCCGCAATGAGCAGAGCCATCAACGACATGAATGCCTTGTCTCCTCCTGCCAGCCTGTATTCCCTTAAAAATGTCTTTTTATTTTTTGAATCAAATCCCCGCACTTCCAGGGCAATGGCCCTTTCTCTGGTGTTGATCAGGGAGCTGCTGACTACAGGCGAAATTAACGGAATAAATGCCCTGGCTCTTACAAGCAGGCTGCCTTCTGTTTCCATTCCCCGGCTTCTCTGGGCATCCATGATGGTGTTCATAGTCCCCATCATCTGGGGAATAATCTGAAAAACAGAACTGATCATGTATCCGAACCTGGGTGAAAAGCCCGCCTGCTCCATGGTCTCCACCAGGCCCGCAGGCTTGGTAGTCAATACAAACGTAGCAAAGGCCAAAAGCATGTTTAAGATATTAAGCCCGATCCTGGTAGCATAAAGAAGCCCTTCCTGATAAAAGGCAAGAGGCCCTATATGGAAGAGAACCTTCTGGTTTTCCTGATTAAAAAGGCCATGGATCAAAAAAATGGTGATTATGATGGTAAAAGAAAAGGCAATCAGAGGGAAAACCTTTCTGATGATCTTACCGCTGATCAAAAGCCCTAGGCTGATGGCCAGAAAAAGGCCGTATATCCACAGCGCACCCCCAATAAGGGGTGCGCTGACAGCTGCCAGAATATAAAACATCTTGGCAAATGGATGCAGCCTGGTTAAGTAGGTATCTTTATCCACGTAAAGACTGATACTTTTCATATAATTCTGCCTTTCCTGCTTTAATCCAGACTTGCCACTTCATCATCCAGTTCGTAAAGGGAAGTCAGTTTCTTTGGAAGACCTTTGATGATGGCGTACACGATCAAAAGGGTGATTAATTTATCCGGCACATCCACGAGGACCTCATCAAGGAAGGAGCCAAAAGCAACGGGAAGCCCTGAAGCCTGTGACCAGGCAAAGACAGCGTCTCCCCAGATATTGCCTGTTGTTCCGCCCCAGAAAATGATATTTAAAGGAGTGGAGATTACAACAGCCGTAAGGCCTGCCACACATGCGGTAAGAATGGCTCCTGAGAGCTTTTCCATACGGCCAAGCCTTGCCATGATTCCTACAGCGACACCGATTCCTAAGCTGGTTAAGGCATATACCAGAGTGATCGAATCACCGGTGGTAAAGCCGTAAATTAAGTTGTTAGCCGCACCGCAGATTCCCCCGATCACGGGTCCCCCAAGAATACCGCCGATGCAGGTACCGATAGAATCCAGCCAAAGCGGAAGCTTTAAAACAGACGCAAAAAGCTTTCCTAAATAATTAATTCCAATACAAGCCGGAATCAATACAAAACAGGCTGCATTCAATTTGGTTTTAAATAAATTTTTCATCTCAATTTCCTCCATTTTTTTTTTCTTTCAACCTTTATCCATACGGACAAAGGCCTCCAATGCCGTAAGGATCTCCAAATGCTCTCCCCTCATCATGGCGGACTCTCCGCCCGTATAGCTGTTGATGTTTTCCTCTATGGACTCCTCAGACTCCACCACCACGTTTAATATGGAGGCGGTTTTTACTCCCCGCAGTCCGCCTACCACAAATAATGCGGCAGTTTCCATATCAGAACCCATGACACCTTTACCTGCCCAGTAAGCGCAGACCTCCTTTTCCTCATCAATGTAAAAGCTGTCATGGCTTCTGGCTATTCCCACATGAGATCTCGCTCCCAATTCCCCTGCACTTTCCATGCAGGCCAGCAAAAGCTTTGTATCCGGTATCGCCGGATAGATGGAATCTGCATAGGAGGACGAGGCTCCATCATCCCGGACAGCTCCATTCACCAGAATTAAATCGCCAAGGCGGATCCCCTTTTGAAGCGCTCCGCAGCTTCCGATTCGGATCATGGCCTTAACCCCGATTCTTGCCAGTTCCTCCACTGCGATTGCCGCAGACGCACCTCCAATCCCTGTAGATACCGCCATAACAGGTACTCCTCTGTATTTTCCCTTAATACTTCGGAATTCCCTGTTAAACGCCAGTTCCTCCGTATCCGTCAGACAGGCTGCAATCCGGTCCAGACGTTTTGGGTCACCCGGCAGCAGCGCATAGGGAACGGCATGTTCTTTTGACAGCTTGATATGAGGCATGATCTCAGCCACAGGTATCATCTCCTTTCACCTTTTTTATGTCCTGAATGTAGCACAAAGAGGGCATCCTGTCAATCTGTTGGCACAAACTATAACCTGATAATAATACCTTTTTCACGAAACAGTCCGTCTATTTCCACCCGGCTGCATTGACTTATCATGTATTCGTGTTAAAATGGACTGAGAGATTTACGAGGAGGTTTTCAATGGTCACACTTCATCTGGATGACGCTGTTATCAAAAGCCTGAGTAACAATGAACTGAATGTCCTGAAATATGTCTATGAACACTCGGCTGAGGTTTTGGATATGAGCATACAGACTCTGGCCACCCAGACTTCTTATTCCTCTGCCACAATTCTGCGCTTCTGCAAGAAGCTTGGGTATTCCGGCTTTGCGGAATTCAAATATGCCCTCCGTGCCGAGGAAAGAAAAGAAAATCCCGGACCCTCGGCTGCAAAAGCCCAGGATTTTAATACCCGGATCATGATTGACAGTCTGTGTTCCAACGTGGAAGGAACCTCCAATCTGATATCGGAAGATCAGCTCAGCCATACGTTCCGGTATTTTGACAGCAACTGTCCCATCTACTTATGGGCCCCGGGAGGGATCACTTCTATTCTGAGCGACTACTTTGAGAAGCTTCTTTTCTCCATCGGGCGCCAGAATGTATACAAAATCGAATCCAGTAAAATGGGAGAACACATTTTAAGAAATATCCACTCGGAATCCCTGCTGATCTTAATCAGCACCACCGGGGATTTCGGCCCGACCGTACGTCTTGGCAAAATCGCCCGGATGAACAATGTCCCGATTCTATCCATCACCCCATATACCAACAATGAAGTTGCCAATTTAGCCACTGTCAACTTCCGCTTCTTCACCAACCAGCGCGAGAACCGGGGAGCGGAGTTCACTTCCAGGCTTCCGGTGTTTTATATGATCAACGCCATTATACGCTGTTACCTTCAGTACAAGCTGTCCGGCCGGGAACAAACGGAACAGGGGGAAAACAATGATTCCTTTATTTGAAAAAGCACATGAGCTGCACCTTACGGATACGGAGGAAGAAATCCTTAAGTATTTTGAATCCAATCTTCCCTCGTCCGTGTATACCAATTTAAATGACTTAAGTGCAAGCCTGTATACCTCCAATGCTACCATTGTCCGTTTCTGCCAAAAGCTGGGACTGAAGGGCTATAACGAATTCAAATATCAGGTACGAAAGGAATTAAAGCAGCTTCATCCCCAGAACTTCCGTACTGATGATCTGGTCCATCATTCTCTCGCCCTGTTTAAGGATAATTTAGATCAGATCGATGAAGAGAAGCTGGAAGAGATCGCCGGGCTTTTAACCAGTGACCGGCCCATCTATATCTATGGCTCCAATTTAAGCTCCCTTGCCGCCAAATATCTCCAGACGGTCTTAAACACACTTGACTATCCCTGTATTCTGGTTGAGTGGCGGCGCCTGTTAAATGGTCTTGTACATGAGATAAACAGTGATGCCGTTCTTTTCATCATCACGGCCCATGGAGATGCCAGGCGGTATCTGTCTGTATTCCGGAAGGCCAAGGCCCGCGGTACCATCACGATTCTGCTCACCTGCGAGAAGGACAGCCCTCTGATCCCCTACAGCACCATCGCACTCTGCACCAATGACCGGAATGAGGAGTACCGTCATGTAGATATCAATCCCAGACTTGGAATCCTGACGATTGTCCAGCTTCTGATTGAACTGGCCGCCAGGATCAAGAATTCCCAGACAGACGGTGATACATTTGATTCCCTGTCTTAACAAAAATAAGGAAGCTGCCCGGTTCCATGTTTCCCATGGCCGGGCAGCTTCCTCTTTATTACTTTAATATTTTAATACTTCCCTTACATTTGATGCAATTCCTTCCACTTTCGGCCCATAAATCACCTGGATATGTGTATCACTAGTGCGGACAATTCCCATGGAGCCTGTTTTCTTTAAAAGTTCATCACTCACCATTGCCATATCTTTAATATCTACCCGAAGTCTGGTCAGGCAGTTGTTCACTGTCGTGATATTATGATATCCGCCAAGTCCCTCTATGATTTTCGATGCGAGGGCTTTTTGTTTTTCTTCCATGGTGCTCTCCTGCGCATCCGCCTCCTGCTCTTCGTCAGATACATCAATGGAAAGCTGTTTTCTCGTAAGATAGCTTTTAAATACAAAATAATAAATAACAGAGAAGAACGGTCCGGTAATGATCACCCAGTACCAGCGGGATCCTGGCTGGAATACGCCCCAGATCAGGAAGTCAATCAGACCGCCGCCAGTATTGCCGATAACAACCTTAAATGCCGACATCAGCATGAAGGACAAGCCGCCCATCAACGCATGGAACAAAAACAGCGGCGGTGCAATGAACATGAATGAGAATTCCAATGGTTCCGTAATGCCTGACACAATGCTGGCTGCGACGCCTGCAATCATGAGAGCCTTTACTTTATTCTTTTTCTCCGGAGGAGAGGTCCTGTAAATAGCCAGTGCTGCTGCCGGAAGACCAAACATCATCATCGGCATTTTGCCCTGTCCTAAAAATACCGTAAACGGCCTCAGCTCTGAGATGTCTACTTTATCGACAAATTGAAGGAAGATATTTAAGCATCCTTCTACTCCTTCATAGGTTCCGCCAATGGAGGTGGTACGGAAAATGCCGTTTAATACATGGTGCAGACCGGTAGGAATCAGCAGCCGCTCCAGGAATCCATATCCGAATACTCCGACCAGTCCTGTAGCAGAAATCAAACCTCCCAGCCCGTCAATGACCATGGAAACCGGTGACCATAGGATCGGTGCGGCAAGACCAACAACTGCCATAGCCATAATAACAACAATGGCAACAAAACGTTTTCCTCCATAAAAGGAGATTGCCACCGGAAATGTAACTTTATGATACCGGTTATGGAGTGAGGCGGTGACGATACCTGCAACAATACCTGCGACCGCACCCATATCCAGGGTTTCTACGCCCAGAATCGTGGATATCTTTAAAGCGCCGAAATTCATAAAGCCGGAATTGATCATACATGCCGATGCTACAAGAAACGTATAATAACCGATAAATCCTGCAAATGCTGCTATTTCCTTTTCCTCCCTCGCCATGCCGAAAGAAATGGAGATGGAGAACAGCACCGGAATCAATGTAAATACAACACCTGATATTTTATTTAAAGTAGAAATTATGAAATAGATAAGCCCCTGCTGTAAAAACGGAACAGCCGCCTGTACCTGCGCTTTCATAAGCGCAGAGGTCAACCCCAAAACGATACCGCATGCGGCCAAAGCAGCAATCGGCATCAGCAAACTACGTCCGAGGGCCGAGAAAAAATCCATTGCTCTGTTTTTTTTCATGATAATATCCTCTCCCGTCACAGGCAACCTTGCCCTGCAACGTTACATCCTGTTTTCTTATGATTCTCCATAGGAGCACATTTCATTTCACTCCCGCCAAGTTTTTGCTTCCCCTTATTTTAACTCCGGCCACATGCCTTTATTTGCTTCAATCAAAGCATCCAGTACCGTTCTTGCTTTCTTTGCATCGCCTATCAGCCTGTTAAGGGTAAATGCCTCCAGAGCCTTCTGATAAGAATTCTCAAAATAAGCATCTACAATCAGCTTTTCACAGGATACCTGGTTAACCAAAAGTCCCAGATAGAACTGAGGAATATTTCCTACTCTCATGGGGCGTGGGCCATTTGCTCCAAGTTCACATACAACCTCTACCATGGCATCGTCCTGCATATTGGCTATCGCACCGTTGTTCTCAACGATCAGGATATGCCTGTCATTTATATTAAAAGCAATGGATTCCGCAACCTTAATCATCATTTCTGCATGGGCATCAGAAATCTCATCAAACTTATCTCCCAGCTTTCCTTCTTTGATCACCTGGGCACATTCGCTAAATACCCGTTTTTCTCTCCCCGCCATAACCTCATCCGCACGGGTAAAATCAGCGTCCAGATGGCTGGCCTTATATTCCGGATATAAGTAATACTGGTCGTAGGTGTTGGGCAGATACTCCGGGAAATCTTCCATGATTGTCTTTACCATTCCATAGGTATCCAGCCAGGACTTATCTCTCTGTTCCGCATCCTGGGGAAGGAAACCGTTCTGGGCAACCATTTCCCTGATCTTTGGAAGTAAGTCTTCTCCTGTATGAACATCATACATATGGGTGAACCAGCCATAATGGTTCAGTCCAAAGTAAACCGGGTCTAAATCCTCCCAACTGCATTTTAATAGTCTGCTGCAGGAACGTACCACATTCTCCGGCTGGTCGCAGATGTTTAAGATTCTCTTGTCATCCGGAAATTCCCTGCGGAGCGCTTCCGCAACGATTGCAGCAGGATTGGAGTAGTTTAATATCCATGCATCCGGCGCATAGGTGCGGATATCGTGTACGGCCTTGATCATATCCACACAGGACCTGAGACCATAAGCCATCCCTCCTGCCCCACAGGTTTCCTGTCCGATGATTCCCATGCTCAGCGGAATGTGCTCATCCTTTGCACGCATTGGAAGCCCTCCGGAGCGCATCTGCATAAATATAAAATCCATTCCCTCATAAGCTTCCTTAACATCGGTTGTGTAAGAAAAATCCAGCTCCGGAAATCTTTCCTTAAATAGAATTTCACCATACTTCCCAATCGGTTCCTGGCGGTCGTTGTCGATATCGAACAGCACCAGCTTATTTAAGGGGAACTCCTCTTTAAGTCTGACAAAGGACTTTAAGAAACCTAATGTAAAAGTACTTCCCCCTCCAACGATGCATACGTTAAATGTTCTCATTGTTTTTCTCCTTTTCCTCTTTCTACTTATCCTTATCTGATGGCCTTATAATACTTTATTTCATTTAACGTGTAAATAGTTTCACATGCATACGGATACGATCCCATATTTCAACATTTATTACTCTTATAGTAATATTTTTCACTTCATTGTAATTATAATTTCTAACAGAGATAATGCCTGCACTAAATGACGGAGATACTGAATAAAAACCATTCAGATTCTCTCACGAGAAGCAGAGGTTCCGCAAATGTTTCCTGTATTTTTGGAGATAAAAAAACGGACTCCGGAGAATCCTTCAGAAGTCCTATTAAAAAAGCCGGTTCGGATATAATACCCGAACCGGCTTTCGCATCGTTTCTCTCTTTTCATGCACCTGACTTAATAGTGACAGATTACGGGGATTCCGGAATAAACAAGGCCATACAAAGCCTTTGCCTTATCCGGCGGAAGGTTGATACAACCATGGCTTCCCTTTGTCTGATAGATATCTCCGCCGAACCTGCTTCTCCAGTTTGCGTCATGAAGACCGATCCCTCCGTTAAACGGCATCCAGTAATTCACATGGCTTTCATATTCGTAGGTACCATCCGCTTGTCTCTTTCCCCGCAGGATTCGATCTGTCTCCTTATTGTAAAGGGTGAAAATGCCCTCCGGAGTTGTGTACTTTTTAGAAACATTTCCTGTGACACACGGAGAATCCCATACCAGAACACCATCTTTATACATGTAAACATGCTGGGCCGCCATATCTACCTCCACATAAGACCCGCCCCAGGCATTGCTCCGGTTTGCCACTGTCTGAACATACTTCGGTTCTCTTTTCTGGCTTTGCCCGGATTGTATGATAGCAGCCAGTGCCGCACTTTCTCCCGCCTGGTCTATCTTCTGGCCATAGGAACCAGGTAGAAGACGGGCCTTACCATCTGTAACACGAAATGCCCGTTCCTTGCCTACAGTATCATACTTGTCCGCCAGAGTCTTTATGTAAGCCGAAGTCTTGTCTCCTCTTACGTTGATCACTTCTCCCGTCATCCCCGATATCCAGGAACAGATTTCCTCTCCTTTTAAAACCTCCGACTGGTCTCCTAAGGTATAGGTGATTTCCATTTCCCTGACACGGTTGAGAGCATCCCGCTGGGCGATCAATCCGGTATCCTCTGAGGTGACAGTTACAGTGTCATAACAGCCTGATTCCTCAATGTTTATTTGGGGAAGTACTTCATTTAATGCAGCCTTGACGGTTGCTTCCAGTTTTTCTAGGCTTACGCTGTTCCCCTGTACTTCCGGCAGGATGGCAAAAGGGACTCCCTGCTGCCAGTCAGAAATCCGGGCATTCGTTGTAGCCGTAATACCCTCGCCGCTTATACATGAAAGAGAATTCAGCTTTTCCTTTAACTTCCCTTCGTCATAACTGACTGCTCCCTTTTGGCTATAGGTATTATCAGCTGCAGGGCCTGTCACCCGCCCCGAAGTGTTCTGCTCTTCTAAAACCGTCTTAAGCCCTTCCGTAAAAACTACCTGATAGCCGATATCAGGACCGTTTATGACCTCTGTCACCTCTCCCTTCTCCTTGATGGAAAGGCGATATTCCCTGCCATAAAAGCCTTCTATTTGTATCTTCGCTTCTTCAACTGTCATTCCTCCCACAAGAACTCCGTTTATTTTGGTTCCCGGGACAAATTTAGAAGTGTCATCTGCCAGTGCAGTTGTCGTCCCTGCAAACATCAATATGACTGCCAGAAGGACACCCTTTCTCATCGTACCTGCATGACTTCCTTTTCTGCACATTTACCATGAATCCTTTACTAAATATTTGGAAATTAATTCCACAATTTCTAGGTTATCACTATTTTAATGGAATCACAAGAAAAATCATTCCCCAATTTTCTCAACCCTGGAGTACAGCAGTACACCGCCTATGGTGATCAGTCCTCCGGCTATCTGTAAAAGAGCCGGAAGTTCAGCAAAAAGGAACACGGCAAATATGGCCGCAACCACCGGCTCACAGAGCTTGGAAGCCGATACAAAAGAGGGAGACAGGAATTTTAAGCACCAGCTGAAAATACTGTGTCCAAGAAGGGTAGAGAATACCGCCAAAAGAAGACCTACCACCACAGAGCTCATCCCATAACCATGGAAAGGAATTCCAGCCGCTGCCGTAGATATGCAAAGCACCAATGCACAGAAGAAATAGACAATATAGGTGTAAGATATTGTCGACATTCCTTTTCTCACTTCCCGGCCGATCAGGGTATAGACGGCAGAAAAAATTGCCGCTGCCAGTGCAAGCCCGTCTCCGGACAAATGATCTCCTCCTGCCGAATAATCAGAAAGGGCAATAAGCAGACTGCCGATTACGGTAATGGCAATGCTTATAAGGGCAGTTTTTCCAATCCTTCCTTTTAAGAACACGACAAATCCCAAAGCCACCCAGATGACCTCCGTACAGACGATTGCCGTCGAGCTTGCCACAGAAGTCTGCTTTAACGATTCAAACCATGACGTAAAATGAAGAGCCAGAAATATTCCACTCACTGCGCATAATGCAATGGTCTTCCCATTCGTCTGTTTCAGCTCCGCCCGGACCTGGGCTTTCCCAAATACCACCGGTGTCATAAGCCCCACCGTCCACAAGAGCCGGTAAGCAGCCGTCACCACGGAAGGTGCATCGGAATATTTGACAAAAATCGCAGAGAGGGAAATTCCTATGACACCGATTGCGATCATGACCATGGGATGCTTTTCAAGAACTTTCATTTTTCTTCTCCTTTGTTATCCTGTCTCAATATATGCCTCCTGATTATAGCATCACTTCCGGTATTGTCAAAGCATTATAAGGAAATAAAGAAAATCAATGTTTGCTGATCCATATCATTTTTATCATGTTTTTTCGATTGTCCATTAGGGTTCATTGTTGGATTCTGTTGATTATTAGGGTTTTTCAACTCTCTTCATGCATAATTACTTATATTTCTACATCTATCTATTATATATCGCTCATCATTCGTCACGTTACAGGCTTACTCGGCCTTCCGTTTAAATATCGAGATGATCCACCTTGTGCTCCCATAGCTTTGTGCGGCAGGAACTGTATTTACCAGCTCCCAACCCTGCTGGCCTAACTCATTTAACTCTTTTTGAAATGCACCCTGGTCTACTTTTCCACCAAGCATTCCCTTTGCATCGGTAAACAATGTCTTGTACTCAAATCGCTCCATGTTCTTACCTCCTGTAATTTTTCCTTTCTTATTTAGGAAAAAACCAAACAAGTCTCCGGCTGCTTGCCGATAACAGCAGCCTTATTCCCATAATACCATTTTCCAGCGGGCGAGAAAAGGGATAACTTTTTCCTGTCAGACTGCCATGCCCGTTCTGTCGAAGCCGTCTATGTTAAAGGACGCAAAGAATCCGCAGAGTCTGATTTCTCTGCGGATTCTTATTTATCCCTGATTCTTATTTATCTCTAATTCTTATTTATCCTTAATTCTTATTTAACCTTAATTCTTAGCTTTCCAGATATAAATTCATTGGATAGGACAAGTACTGAACATCGTCAAGCTTTTCAACCGTTACAAACCCTGCCGGAGCATTCAGTATGGTTGGAATGCGGTTTACAATGTTTGCACAGGTATGCTCTACCGTAGCCGGCTTCTTTACAAAGAAGGTGGTGTCCGGCTCTCCAATGATTTTCCAGTCACACATGTCACCGTCATCCGGGCCGTAAACCTTGCCGATACACTGGGTTTCAATGACCGGTCCCTGGAAGGTTTCCGTAGTTACAACCGCGCTCATGCCGATGCAGTTTCCCTTGGGGATCGTAGCTCCCAGAGTTTCGGAATATAAGTCTTTATCATAAAAGTAAGGAACGCATTTCTGTGTCTGGGATTTGATGGTCCAGCCCATCTTATTGCACAGCGCTTCATTGGAATTCCATACGTAGGAAGGCTCCAAAGTGGTTGGATGGGCAATTTTTTCTTCGAATTCCTCAGGAGTAAGGCCTGCTCCGTGAGCCTCGGCAAGGGCCAGTCCGTAGTCTTCCACGTTATAGCTGACCGCTCCCTCTATGCGGTCGATCCGATGTACACCGCCTGCCACACAGCCAATCATATTGATCCAGTAAATATCCTGCATTCCTGCTCCAACGATGGTGCATCCGTTTTCTTTTGCCAGCCGGTCCAGACGGTTGGTAATGGCGGAAGCAGTGGTCCATGGATAAATGGCTTCCTCACAGGTCGTCACCACATTGATTCCTCTGGAAACACATTTCTCGAAATGAGGGTATACATCATCCATGAAGCTGAACAGGGTCACGACGGCGATGTCTGCATCGCACTCGTCAAGAACCGCATCTGCGTCGCTTCGGATGGGAACACCGATTTTAAATCCAAGGCCGGCAAATTCACCTACATCCATGCCTACCACATCAGGGTTCACATCAATGGCGCCTACAATTTCCGCGCCATTTTCATATAAATATCTTAGAATATACTTTGCCATTTTTCCGCAGCCATACTGTACCACACGGATTTTTTCATTATTCATCATCGTCGTCATCCTTTCTATATAAGAACCTGTTATGGAGCCAAGCTCCTGATGCATTCATTATAAAGGTTATAGACGGTATCAGGTCAATGGAGCAAAATCACCAAATATCAGGACATACGGACCGGTACCTGCAGGCGCAGGAACATGCCCCTTTCCTTATAGTCAAGAGGCATCTCAACAATGACTTCGCAGATGTAATCTCCGATTACCGTGTAGTGATTCTCTTCTATGGTCGCCAGCAGTCGGTCAATGTATTCTTTTTCTTTGGAAAATCGGTCACAGTATATGCAAAGATAGGAATTGGCCGGTATGACGGTAATCAGTTCTTCCTCAACGTATTCCTGATCCACGAACACGAACACCTGGGTGGAATACAGGTTTCGCTTCATAAAATTCTCCCGCTTTAATATGGTCCCTGCATTGGCAAAGTAAAACGGAGATATCTTACGGGCTCCCATATCTTCCTTTAAGCTGCGTAAAAGACGTTCGTATTCATCGATTTCATAGTCATAAAAATTAGTTTTCGTCTCTTTAATATACATCCGGCGTTTTGGTATGTACTCCATAACAATGGCCCCATCGGGAGGAGCCGCTTCATAGCGGTCATAGCTGTCAAGAGTCCGTTCTATGGCGCGCTTTTGAAGATTAAGTTCCACAATCTTCTGGTCAATGGCATCCCGGTTCTCCCTGAGAAGCTGTTTTACCCGCCCCATATCCCACTTTTTCATGTGAACCCGGATCTCCTTTAAGGGCATCCCTAAGGCTTTCATGTACCGGATCATGTCAAGCTGGGCGCTTTGGCGAATGTCATAGTAGCGGTATCCGGTGTTCTCATCCCTGTTTACGGGGGAAAACAGCCCTTCCCGGTCGTAAAGTCTTAAGGTCTGCTCTGATATGTGATTGATTTTAGCCATTTCTCCAATCGTCATTTTTTTAACATCAAAATTAGTCAATTTTATCATATTCATCAATCTCCGCAGTCAATCATGGTAGTTTCTCTCTTTATTATACAAAACAAACTTGATACTTACAATAAGGTTTTTGATATTTTCTTCACATAGTTTAAACAAAAACAGCGGGCTAAAAATAGCCCGCACAGTTTGTTTTTGATTCTTATCGTTAAACAAATATCTGAAAATACCCTCTCCTCCACGGATTCCTTGTGGTATGGTGTCCTACGGTGTTATAGCTTTATTACTTTGCAAGCGTACACGCCACAAAGTGATCCGGACGCAGCTCCTTAAGCTCCGGGTTCTTCTGCAGGCAATGGTCGCAGGTGAAGTCACAGCGCTTGGAGAACCGGCACTCGTCAGGCAGGTTTACCGGGGAGGTGATCTCGCCCTTAATCAGCTGACGCTGCGGGCGATCCTTTCCCACTACCGGTTGTGGAACTGCTGCCAGCAGTGCTTTGGTGTATGGGTGGATCGGCTCTGCGAACAAATCGTCGGAGTTTGCCTTCTCAACCATCTGCCCCAGATACATGACTGCGATATCGTCAGAAAAGTATTTTACTACCGACAGATCATGGGTAATGAAGATATAGGAAAGGCCACGGTCCTTCTGAAGCTGCTTTAACAGGTTTAAAATCTGTGCCTGAATTGATACATCCAAGGCAGATACCGGTTCATCACAGACGATGAGTTTGGGGTTTACAGCCAGAGCACGGGCAATGCCGATTCTCTGGCGTCTGCCGCCATCAAGCTCATGGGGGTAGGTATTGACATAACGGGATGAAAGGCCAACAATCTCCATCAGCTCCCGTGTCTTTTTCTCAATGGCCGCTTTGCCGCTGACCAGTTTGTGCTGGATCATTGGCTCACTGATGAGCTGCATAACGCTCTGTCTGGGATCCAGAGAAGAAAAGGGATCCTGGAAGATTATCTGCATTTCCGTACGCAGCTTACGCATCTTTGAAGTGCGATAAGCGGTGATGTCCTCACCGTCAAAAATAATCTTGCCGGAGGACGGCGGGGTCAACTTTAAGAGGGTCCGGCCGGTGGTGGACTTGCCGCATCCGGATTCCCCAACGATTCCCAACGTCTTTCCATACTCCAGCTTAAAGCTGACACCGTCTACGGCATGAAGCTGTCCGGCCGGTGTATTAAAATATTTTGTCAGATTTTCAACTTCCAATACATATTTACTTCCCGGCATCCTGATACCTCCTGAGCATGAAATTTTTGTCCTCATAAGCCAGGCAGGCCACGAAATGGGTATCACCATTTGGTTTTAACTCCGGCTGTACCTGCAGACAGCGATCTGACACGTAAGGGCAGCGCTCTGCAAAAGAGCAGCCTTCCGGTAAGTTCATGGGATCTGGCATCATACCCTGAATCGGTTCCAGCTCCTCGCCGCGCTGTTTTAAGTTGGGCATGGAGTTGAATAGGCCTTCTGTGTATGGATGACGGGTATGATTGAAAATTTCATCGGCAGTACCTTTTTCCACGACCTTTCCTGAGTAAATAACCGCCACTTCATCACAGATCTCGGCTACAACGCCAAGATCGTGAGTGATTAAGAGCATTGACATCTCATATTGTCTGATCAGTCCCTTCATCAGCTCCAGCACTTGTGCCTGAATCGTCACATCCAGGGCAGTCGTTGGCTCATCTGCAATCAGCAGTTTCGGATTACAAGCAAGCGCAATGGCGATGACTACACGTTGCCTCATACCGCCAGAGAACTGATGGGGGTAGTCACAGGCACGGCTCTCTGCAATGCCGACCATCTTAAGCATTTCTTTCGCCCGCTCCATGGCTCCTTCCTCAGAAATATTTTCATGCAGAAGGATACTCTCTGCGATCTGCTCACCGATGGTCATAACCGGATTTAAAGCTGTCATAGGATCCTGGAAGATCATGGCAACATCGTTGCCGCGCATCTTTTCCAATTCCTTTGGGCTCTTCTCCAGCACATTGTCGCCATCCAGCATGATGACTCCATCCCGAATAACGCCCGGCGGATTCGGCACCAGATTCAGAATAGAAAGGGCGGTGGTCGTCTTTCCAGCACCGGTTTCCCCTACCAGACCCAGTGTTTTTTTCTTGCCAAGCTGCAGATCGAGGCCATTAACAGCCCGGACGCAGCCGTCATCTGTCTCATAATTGATCACCAGGTTCTTGATATCTAATATAATTTCGTTCATACTCATCACCTACTTTTTCAGTTTTGGATCCAGCGCATCCCGCAGCCCGTCGCCCAAAAGATTTAAAGCCAGTACCGTTAACATGATGGCAAGTCCCGGTATTACGCAGATATAACTGGAATTTCGGATAAAGTTACGTCCCTCAGAAAGCATTGCCCCCCATTCCGGTGCCGGGCTTGGAATGCCAATACCCAGGAAACTTAAGGAAGAGGCAGCAATGATGGTCGTACCGATGGAAAGGGTAATCTGAACAATGATCGGGGAAAGACAGTTGGGAAGGATGTGCTTTGCGATAACCTTCCAGGTGGGAAGCCCCATCGCATAGGCTGCCTCCACATATTCCTGTCCCCGGATCGTCATAACAGAAGCACGGGCGATTCTTGTGAATGCCGTGGCAACCGTCACACACAGTGCCAACAGCAGATTCATTGTGTTGGTTCCGAACAGGGAAACAATAACGACTGCGATCATAATATTCGGCACTGCATACAGGATATCGTTCGTTCTCATAACCACCTGATCGATTATGCCGCCGTAGTATCCGGCTAAGGCGCCGCAGATAACTCCTACCACCAGACCGATGGCCACGCTTCCCACACCAATTACCAGGCTGTAACGGGCTCCGTATAAGACTCTGGCGAATATGTCACGTCCCAGGTTGTCGGTGCCGAACCAGTGCTTCGAATTCGCCGGCTGCAGCTTTAATGCAGGGTTGATCCCAATCACTTCCGTGTCATAATCGAAGATAAAGCCGCTGACAATGGCAACCGCAACAAGAAGTACCAGAAAACCCAGACCGATCATGGCACCTTTATTTTTCTTAAGCCTTCTCCAGACCTCCTGGGCCTGGGAACGGCTTTTTACAGTCTCTGCTGCCATGATATCACCTCTTTTTTATATACTGCGCCTTGATTCGGGGATCAAAGAATGCATATACTACGTCCACCAGTACGTTTACGATACTCATTAGGACGCAGGACATGATAATCGCCCCGGTAACCATCGGCGTGTCACGCTTGGAAATAGAATCAAAAATCAGCCGTCCGACCCCTGGCCAGGCAAATACGGTCTCGGCCAGCACGGATCCGGTCAAAACGTTGCTTAGCTGCATACCGACTACAGTGATAATCGGAATCAGGGCATTTTTAAGACCGTGGCGGAGAATCACCCGTTTCTCATCCGCCCCTTTGGCCCTGGCAGTGCGCATGTAATCCTGACGAAGCACGTCTAACATGGAAGAGCGTGTGGTCCTGGTAATCAGTGCGGCAAGACCCATGCCGACTGTCACGGCAGGAAGAATCAGGGATAATGGTCCATTGCGGCCGCTGGATGGCAGCCAGCCAAGCTTTAGTGAAAACAAAAGCATGAGCATGAGGCCAAGCCAGAAGTTGGGCATCGAGACACCGAAAAGTGCAAATACCATCCCAAGATTATCCTTCCAGGTATTCTGTCGTATGGCAGTGTAAATGCCAAGGGGAATGGCAATCAACACGGACACGAAAACAGAGGCGCAGGCCAGCTGCATGGTGGCTGGCAGTCTTTGTATGTAAGTCTCGAAGACATCTTTTTTGGTTACATAGGAGGTGCCCAGATCACCCTTTAGCATTCCGCCCATGTACTTGAAATAACGAATAACAAAGGGGTCATTAAGCCCTAGCTCCTCTCGGATTATCTCGATCTGGGCCTCTGACGCATTGTCAGGGGCCAGAGCGAGGACCGGATCTCCTCCCGTCATGTTCATAGCGGAATAGATCAGAAACGAAGTTATCAGGATCACCGGGATCATGAGAAGCAGTCTGTTTAGTAAATATCGTCCCATAAGCAAACCTCTTCTATTCTGTCACGTAAGCGAATCTCCAGTCGTGGTTTCCGCCGCCATATAAGTAGGTGTCCTTAAGATTCTTATTGTAAGCAATGATTAAGTTCTTAATGTACAGCGGGACCTGTGGAACTGCTTCAACCAGGTACTTCTGCAGCTCTTTGGAGTATTCCAGGCGCTTGTCCGGATCTTTTTCAGTCAGAATTAAATCAGTCAGCTCATCCGCTCTCGGATCGGAGTAGTGATGATAATTGCTGCCGGAACCGGTGTAGTACAGGTCACGATATACGAAATCAACCTTACTGTCCTCGTTCCATCTCCACAAATACAGGCCTTGGGTACCATTTACGCACTCGGTTTTCAGTGTCGCCGGCTCAACGGTCTGGATTTCGATATCCATACCGATTACTTTTAAGTTCGCCTGAATCAACTGTGCTACCTGGCCGTAATCGCTCTCGTTGGAGATAAGTAGTGGAATTTTTCCGCCTGGGGTATAGCCGCTCTCAGCCAATGCTGCTTTTGCTGCATCCACATCATACGGATAACCTTCCATTTCATCGAAAAAGCTCCACAGGCCACGGTTTAGAATGGTAGTCTGAGTCTGTCCCTTCCCCATCAAAACAACATCAATGATTGATTCACGGTCAATCGCATGTGCCACCGCCTGTCTTACTTTTAAGTTGTCCCACGGTTCTTTTGTTACATTGAAGCCAAGATAGAACAGACGGGTACCAGGTCTCTCAAATACGGTTACGTTGTCATCAGCTTCCAGATCCGGTAAGTTGTCCATGGATGGATCGATACAGACATCAATTTCACCGTTTTGAAGGGCAATGGCTCTGGTTGAAGCTTCCTTGATCGGACGGAAGGTGATGCGGTCGGAGCCCCCCTTCTTGTCTCCCCAGTAGTTCTCATTCTTTACGAAGGTTACCTGCTCATCCGGTTCCCATTTATCCAGCTTGTACGGGCCGGAACCAATCAGATATGGCTCGTCCATACCGCTCTCATAAGCTGCTTTGGACTGAATACTCACCGGAACAGAGGCAAGGGACTGTAAGAACTCGTTTGAGTAACTGTCAATAACCAGCTCCACGGTCAGGGAATCGATAACATTGACTTCAACAAGTCCCTTTAATACGCTGAGCTCATTTTGAAGGCCCATATCATAAGTGAACTTAACATCCTCTGCAGTCAGCGGAGTTCCATCGGAGAAACACATATTATCATACAGTTTGAACACGATGTGAGTGTCGTCCTTAAACTCCCAGCCGGTGCACAGACGCGGCTCAATCGTGCCTTCGTTTGTGAAGAAAATCAGAGTTTCGTGAGTGAGCTTTAATACAATGTTGTTGGTAGCATCCTGTTGTTTCTGTAAATCCAGGTTGTTAATATCGGCGGCGGTTCCGATAATCAGTTCCTCTTTTCGGGAAGAGGTGCCCTCCCCAGACTGGGCCTGGCTCTCTGCTTTGTTGGTGCTTTGGCTTCCCCCGCAGCCCGTCAGAACGAACATAGTAAGACCTGCAGCAAACAGTAACTTAATCCATTTTTTCATCTTTTCCTCCTGTTACTTTTTGTGATATGTGTAGATTCTACAAAGTTCTATCACATATATTGATTTTATTGTTAATTTTATAATAAAATATATTTATGGCAATCATGTGGCATTTTGCGTTCAAATTTGTGAACTTTATGTCAAAAATGACATGGAAATGTCATAAATTCATATTATAGTAGTTATAGAAAGGGAGGTACATGAATGATAACTATACTGATCTGTGACGATAACCGGCAGCTTGTTACCGTGCTGGCCGAGTATTGTGTCAAGGAGGGTTACACGGTACACAGGGCTCATGATGGACAGCAGGCACTTGAGATATATGAAAGAGAAGATATCGATCTGGTACTTTTGGATATCATGATGCCGGTCAAGGATGGATTCGAGGTGTGCCGGCAGATCCGCAGCAGCTCCACGATTCCCATTATCATGATCACGGCACGGGGAGAGGACTTTGAGAAGATCATGGGGCTGGATATCGGTGCCGACGATTATATTGTGAAGCCTTTTTCACCGGGCGAGGTGATGGCCAGGATACGTGCCATTATGCGGCGTATCGATCAGGCTTCGGGAAATCTGCATCAGCATCAGTTATTCATGTATGACAATCTGAAGATTTCACTGGACACCCTTACGGTAACGGTAAATGAAATCCCTGTCAATCTGACAAAGAAGGAGATTGAACTTCTCTGGCTGATGGCCACCCACCGTAACAGGGTATATACAAGAAACAATCTGCTGGATCTGGTGTGGGGCGTAGATTATTTTGGTGACCCACGGACTATAGACACCCACATCAAGCGTCTCCGGTTCAAGCTGTCTGACTTAAGCCACCCAAACTGGCAGATCAAGACAGTCTGGGGCTCCGGATATAAGTTTGAGATCAGGCAGGATCGGTGATCGAATGAAACGAAAGCTAACTGCGCAGATCCTCCTCTATTTTACCGCAGCACTAGTTTTGATGTGCAGTACGGTAGGAGGGATCTTTCTGATTATTTATACCAGAACTACAGTACATAACTATCGTTCAGGCTTTCTACAGAAAACAGAGGCCATCGCTCACTCTCTAAGCGTATATTTTGAGCAGGAGTTACCAGAGTATTATCCGATCGAGTCGGGGCTTAAAGAGCAAATGAAGCAGTCCAACTTAAGGCTGGGCATTTATCTGGATTTCATGGATAACATTGCCTTAAGTAACCTCTGGATTGTGGACAGCGCCACACAGACGATCCACGTGGAATTTGGCAAATATAATATTACCTACTCCTCCATTCCCGCAGAAGTGCGGACACTTATCGATCAGGCCATGGAAGGAGAAACCTCCATCAGTGAACGGTGGTCTGACCGAATGCTGGAAAAAAACTTCATTATTGCTTCACCGGTTCAGTTCTCTGATGGCAGGACGGTGGCGGTGGTGGTCATCCATGCCCGTACCGGCGACATGTTTTCCACAATTATGGAAGCAGGCTGGGTATTGGCCGGAAGTATGCTCCTGGCACTGCTGGTGTTAATCGTTCCGTGTCTCATATTCTCCCGTAACATTGTAAATCCGCTGAAATGTATGGTAGAAATTACCGTAAGTATGACCAAAGGCGATTATACGGCAAAAACCGGCGTGAAACGCCAGGACGAGCTTGGAGTTCTTGCTAATAACATCGACATACTATCTGTACGCCTTAAAGAAGCGGACCGGAAGCAGGCGGAATTAGAACAATTGAGGAAGACTTATATATCTAATATTTCCCATGAATTACGTACTCCGGTGGCAGTGATCCGCAGTTCTCTGGAAGCACTCTGTGATGGGGTTGTGACCGGTCAGGAGCAGGTGGAGGCATACTATAGGGAGATGCTCGCGGAGAGCGTTCATATGAACCGTATGGTCAATGATCTTTTGGAACTGTCCAGGCTACAAAACCCCAGCTATCATATAGAAAAGCAGCCGATTGATTTTATGATGGTCGTAGAGGATGCGGTCCGGACTTTGCGGCATATCGCACAAAATGCGGGGCATGTCATAGAACTGAATATAAAAGACGGTGAAATATTTCCTTTCTGCGGGGATTATGGCAGATTGCGCCAGATGTTAGGAACCGTGTTGGACAATGCCATCAAGTTTTCGATACCGGGAGAGCCAATCCAGGTGACGGTCACTATTGATGTCAGCGGCTGCACTACAAGAATCAACAACAGGGGTACCGGCATTCAAGAGATGGATCTGCCCCATGTGTTCGAGGAGTATTATATGTCTATTGGTGAAACCAACCGGACGGGAACCGGTCTTGGTCTGGCAATTGCGAAACGGATTGCGGACCGCCATAGCATCGGCATCGAGGCTACATCAGTGCCTGGTGAGAAAACTTCTTTTATCTTCCGGATCCCCTGGCAGAGGTAATTGTAGAACTTACCAAGCCAAAAACCCGCAGAGTATGATTTCTCTGCGGGTCTTTATTTATCCTTAATTCTTAGCTTACCAGATATTAATGCATTAGATCGGACAACTCTCTGTTACATGATCACAACTGACTGTAATTGATCAATTGGACCGAATATTTTTGCAGCATATCTTTTGTTTTATTACTAACCAGAAAATCCAGTTCTGCAAGGCGCTGTAAATTGTAAGAGGAGGATTGAAGCAGGTAAGAGTCCACATAGGCCGGGTGGCTCATCAGCTCCACATATGGCCTGGAAGAGATATCGTCCATATGATCGTATACATAAGACAGCCCCGGTTCCCCATGGTACGTGCGGAATTGTATAAAATCCACGTGGGGAAAACCTGTTATATCGTGATTTCTCAGCGGCAGCCGGTATTTTTCAGCGAGTGTCCTGGCGGCAGCAGCCATAACAGGATTGCTGTCCGTTGTAAATAGGTGGGAGTCCAGATGGGTCGGGTTTTTCCCCATTACCTCCACAAACCGTTGGTATTGAGCCTCTAGTTCTACCAGGATATCTTCCGGAAGATACTTGTGGGAGGAGGATAGATTTCGTGGTTTAATAAAAAACCCGTCTTCTCCGGTCAGGGTGCTGCCTTTGGTAAGAGGCTGCCCAAGGGCGATGTTTAAATGCAGGCCAACTCCCAGTGAGGGGCATTCTTTTGTCAGGTAGGCAGCGTGCTGGAAGCCTGGAGTATTGGTTAAAAGTGTAGTGGATGTAAGTACCCCTTGCAGATGAGCATCTATGATCCCATAATTGACAGCCCGGCAATAACCGAAGTCATCTGCATTTATTATCATTTTGCACATAGATACAATCCTTTCTGTCAGGTCAGTTTGGGCCAATAGCCTTTGTTTTCTTCAATCAGGCGGTCCAGGATCTTTCTCGCTTTCTTGGCGTCTGTAACGGTGCGGTTTAACGTCAGCGCCTGCAATGCTTTTGTATAACTGCCTTCAAAATATGCTTCGCAGGTCAGGCGTTCGTAGGCATACTGGTTTTCCAGCAATGCTTTATAAAAAACAGAGACAGGTCCGGTGTGGAATGGTTTAGGTCCGCGGCTGCCCAGCAGGCAGGTCACTTCCACGACTGCATCATCCGGAAGGTTCTCGATGATTCCTTCATTTTTAACCATGATAATATAGTACGCATTTTTATTTAAGTAAATAGCTTCCGCTATGGAAAGGATCATATCACCGTGAGCTTCATTTTTTACTACATGGATTCCATCCAGACTGTTTTGACTGACTGCGCGGCGGCATTCGGAAAACACCTGTTTCTCACGGCCATCCATGACTTCGTTTGCTCTGGTATAATCCGGGTTTAATTTGGAAGCCTTGTACTCGGGATAGATATAGTATTGGAGGTAAGTGGAAGGCACATACTCATCGAAATCATGTACCATATCCTGTACCAGTGCATAAGTATCCAGCCAGGAAGGGTCGCGCTCGGCGGCATCGGCAGGCAGAAATCCCTTATCCTTTATCCGCTCCTTTAGAAGGGGAAGCAAATCCTGGCCGTTCTGGTTGTAAAGATGGGTAAACCATCCAAAATGATTAAGCCCGAAATAGGTGGGTTCCAGGGATTCGGCAGGCACATCGAGCAGCTTGGCGAAAGAATGAATCAGGTTGATCGGCTGGTCACAGATATTTAGAATCCTTTTGTCATCAGGAAACTCCCGCTGCAGGCCGTAGGCTACAATGGCGGCTGGATTGGTATAATTCAGGATCCAGGCATTTTTACTGTGTTTGCGCACATCCTTTACAATTTCAATCATGTCTTTTAAGGAACGGATCCCGTAGGCAAAACCTCCGGGGCCGCAGGTTTCCTGACCGAGCACTCCGTATTCCATGGGGATTTTTTCATCTTTTTCCCGCATAGGATATCCACCTGTACGGATCTGAACCATAACAAAATCCACAGAATCGTAGGCCGCGTCTTTGCTTGTTGTGTAAGTGACTTTTACTTTAGGAGCGTGCAGGCGGAATAACAGCTGTGCATATTCTCCAATAGGAGCCTGACGTTCTGCGTTAACATCAAAAAGTACCAGCTCTGTGACCGGGAGAGAATTCATGTGGCGGATAAATGCATTCAATATTCCGGGGGTCCATGTGGAACCGCCTCCCACGATCGTAATCTTTAACTTATGTTCCATTTATTTAATCCTTTCCTGTATGCTTCGCGTGATACAATGCTTTCACATCTCTAGCAATGCTTTCAACTTTCAATCCGTAGATGACCTGTATTTGATTGGCAGAAGGACAGACAATGCCTGATGCGCCGGTCGATTTTAAATTATGCTCCTGAACCAGAGACATATCCTTGATGGTAACACGCAGTCTGGTAAAGCAGTTGTTGATTTCACCGATGTTCTCTCTTCCGCCCAAGTATTCCAGGATCTGTTCCGCCAGCTTTGTGCCGCTTCCAGAATTCACAAGTGCCGTTTCCCCGTCTTCTGCATCAGCCCCTTCATTTCTTCCGGGGGTTGAAATATTAAACTTTTGGATCAGGTAGGTAAAGCCGTAGTAGTAGATAACCGCCATACCGATACCGATCAGTACCACAAGGTACCACTTACTCTGTGCTCCCCGGAAAATCCCGAAAATCGTAAAATCAATCAGTCCTGCCTGTACGCCCCCAACGCTGCAATGGAGCAAAGCGGCCGCCATATAGCCGATCCCTGTCATAATTACATGGAACAGGAAAAGCACCGGTGAGATAAACATAAAGGAAAATTCCAGCGGCTCTGTAACACCTGTAAGGATTGAAGCGGTAACACTTGCGGAGAGCAGTGCCTTGACTCTTTTTTTATTTTTATCATCTGCAGACCGGTACATTGCAAAGGCAGCAGCCGGTAGGCCGAAGATAACGATAAGGGAGTGCCCCTGGCCTACGTAGCGGGCGCCCATCTGGAATACATCATTTGGAACCTGACTGTTTGATGCAATGGCAGTATTAAAAATATTTAACGCGCCCATGACAGTCTGGCCATCTATGGTTGCTGTTCCGCCTACCGGTGTAAAGCGTACCACCTGGTTTAGAATATGATGAAGGCCGGTAGGGATCAAAAGCCTGTTGGCAGCACCGTATACAAAAGGTCCGAATACACCAATGGAGTTGATCCAGTTGCCAATCAGTCCGATGAATGTGTTAAAGAACGGCCAGATGAAGTAAGAAGCGATTCCTGCCAGTGGGATGGTGATAATGGTAATCAGCGGGACAAAGCGTTTTCCGCCGAAAAAATTAACGGCGCTTGGAAGTGTGATCGTGTAGAACCGGTTATGTAAAACGTTTACAAGAAGTCCTACCAAAATGCCTCCGAATACATTCATGCGGAGTGTGAAATATCCCAGCATGGTCTCATACTTAGCATTTACAATGGTTGCATCCACCTGTGACATCCCCTGCTCCATAAGCTTGCTGATGCTGGTGGATTCAGCGGTAATACCTTTCAGTCCCAGAATGTAATTTAACGTGTAATGGAATACAAGGAAGCCCAGGACAGCGGAAAATGCCGCGGTCGGTTTTTCATCCTTTGCCATGCCTATAGCGATAGACATACAGAAAAACAAAGGCAGATTTCCGAATACCAGTCCAGCCAGCTTACGGATAAAACCAATAAAATTCTGGACGTAAACAAGATTTGCAAAAGTTTCCCCTACAATTGCGCTGTTTTGCATTGCTGCCGCAAGACCGCTGAATATACCGGCGACTGCTATGGTAGAAATGGGCAGAAGCAGCGATTTTCCAAATTTTTGCCAAAACTCTTTCATTTAAGATCCTCCATCTCCTTAAAGTTATGATTTCAATACCGGTATGAAATTATAACTTTATAATAATGGATTAATTTTAATTTACAAGTGTTTGGAAGTATATTATTATTTATATACGAAAGGTATCAATAAACACAAAATGTGTAATATTTCACATCAAGAAAAGGACTCCGGAGGGTGAAAGATGAATTTTTTTGACCAGCTGTCAAACAGGGGAATAAAGCTGAATCCTACAGAAGAAAGAATTGTCAATTATTTACTGGAACATTACGGCATATTGCAAGATTTAAAGATCGCAAAGGTGGCGGAAGTGTTATATCTGTCGCCAAACTCTATTGTGAGACTTTGTAAAAAACTGGGCTATCACGGGTTCAGTGAGTTGAAATACCAGATCATACATGAACGGAGACAGTATGGAATAGAGGCCGCTGAGCAGCAGACCACTGTTATGGACAGCTTAAAACAGACACTGGCCATTAATTCACGACAGAATATTGAGAAAACGGCAAGGCTGATTTATGAAAGCCGTCAGGTGATATTTTTTGCACTGGGCCTTTCCAGGATCGTAGCTTTGGATCTGGCAAAAAAGCTTGAGCATCTGAATAAGATCATTATTGTCCCCGATGACCGTGATAACTGTATCTTGTATGCCAATAACCTGGCACCAGGACAGATCGCTTTTTTCATCAGTTATTCTGGTAGTACCGATATCATATGCAAGCTTTCTTACATTGCCCAGACCAGGGGAGTTCCTATCGTAACCCTTACAGGAATGAGTCAGAACCCGATTTCCGGCAGCAGTGTGGTTAGCCTGTATGCCTATTTTAGAAAAATGAACTACAGAGATGCCGATATTACATCAAGAATTGGTTTTTATCTGGTGACAGAATTGATTCTGGAAGAATATATGAAGCTTTTTCGTTTGGAACAGCAGTTAGAGGATGAAATTGATTAAGAAATCGAGCTTAAAACAGATATTCTCAATAAGGCTTAATTAAAATAAAAACTGCGGGCTTTAAAAAAGCCCGCATACAATCATATCCCTTCCAAATGCTTTAAAATCTCCCTCTTATATTCCAGAAATTCCTTTGAAATATTAAAATCCTTATCCCGCGGTTTTGGTTCCTTTATGATGATTTCCTTTGTAATCCTGCCGGGAGATCCGGTCAGCATACAGATGCGGTCTGATAAAAGAATGGCTTCGTCAATATCATGGGTGATAAAAAGAGTGGAAAGATGAATGTCATCCATTACCTTTAAATACCATTCATGCACCCCACGCTTGGTCATCATGTCAAGAGCGGAAAAAGGTTCATCAAGAAGAGCGATGCGGTTGGAGAACAGATACGTCCTTAAAAGAGCTGCCCTCTGCCTCATACCGCCGGATAACTGGGAAGGGTACTGTTTCTCCGTCCCTTCCAGCCCAAACTGTTTAAAATATTCTCCCGCCTTTTTCCTGGCCTCTGTTTTCTTCATGCCCTTAATTAAAAGGGGTAGGGCCACATTGTCCACGATGGTACGGTATGGCAGCAAAAGATCCTTTTGCAGCATATAACTGACAGACCCCGGCTTTCCGGTAATTTCTTCTCCATTCAGATAAACATGTCCCTCATCCGGCAGAGAAAGGCCTGCAATGATATGAAACAGTGTAGTCTTTCCTCCTCCGCTGACTCCAAGAAGAGATACCAGCTCTCCTTCCTTAAGCTCTAAGGATACGCCTTTTAAGACCGTCTTTTCATCAAAGGATTTTGTAATGCCTTCCACCTTTAAGTGTGTCATGGTTTCCTCCTTTATGGTTGCAGGCTTTCCTGCATCATGCGAATGATGCAAAGATCAAATCCTCTAAACTTACTGAGGCAGATAATCATTTGAAAACCCGGCATTTTCCGGAATCTCAGGATCGGAAAGGCCATTCTCATTCAGCCAGCCATAAAACCTGTTCCACCGTTCCGGATCTATAGATCCCCACGCTTTCCCATCTGCCTGATATTTATCCGCCAGGTATTTCTGACTTTCCATTACCAGCTTTTCATCAAGCTCCGGCGCCGCCTTAAGTAAGATACGGGCTGCCTCCTCCGGGTCTTTTCCTGCATCCTCATATCCTTTGCTCACAGCCCTTAAAAAGGCTCTGGCTGTCTCAGGCTCCTGCTTTAAGAAATCATTTCCCGCAATAATGACCGGCGTGTAATAATCAAACACTGGATTCAAATCTGCAAATGCAAAGTAATCCGTATCAAGACCTTCCACTTCCATTTTGACACCAGCCCATGCATAAAAGATCCAGATGGCATCCACTGATTTTGATTTTAATGCGGAAACCTCATCCGTAACAGTGCTGGGAATCAGCTGCACTTTGGAAAAGTCTCCTCCACCTTCTTCAACCACATCTTTTACCATGGCCTTTTCCACCGGAATATCCCAGGTGGCATATTTCTTTCCTTCCATTCCCTTTGGAGATGCCATCCCCTCGCCTTTTCTGGAAATAATACCGGAGGTGTTATGCTGGATGACCGCTGCCACTGCCGTTATCGGAAGGGCGTTTTCCCCTGCCAGAGCCGGTGCCATGGAGTCCTGAAAGGACATTCCAAACTGGGCTTTTCCGGAGGCTACCAGAACTGCCGCCCCATCCTCAGGAGGCTGAACGATTTCTACCTCAAGCCCTTCGGCTTTAAAATATCCCTTTTCCTCAGCCACATAAAGTCCGGTATGATTGGTATTGGGAGTCCAGTCCAGGACAAATGTTACTTTTTTTAAATCCGATGAATCCTTATTTGCTGCCTGTTTCCCGGTTCCCCCGCAGGCAGTGAGAATTGCGGCAGCCGCTGCCGCCATTAAGATTACCAAACCTGTTTTTTTCATATATTCCTCCAATTGTATCATATCACTGATTATCCCATGGCATGCATTTCTTAGAAAGCACGTCCACCCCTTTCATAAGAAGAAGGCTGATGGCCGATATGAGAAAAATGACCGCAAACATCTTATCAAAGGCAAAGGATTTTTTCACCCGGGTCATGTATACCCCCAGTCCGCCAAAGCCTCCCAGCCATTCGGAGATGACCGCTCCGACTACGGCATAGGAAACCGAGATCCGAAGACTTGCAAAAAACTGTCCCATAGCTCCGGGAAGCTTGATATAGCGAAATATTTTTACTCTTCCGGCTCCCATGGATTTTAAAAGATTCACCGCATCCGGATTCACTGATTTAAAACCGGTAAGCATGCCCACGGTAATGGGAAAGAAGGTAGTTAAGACAATGAGGATCACCTTAGGAGCCATTCCGTAGCCAAACCACAATACCAAAAGAGGGGCAATGGCTACCGTGGGAACGGTCTGTGTCAGAACGATAAGCGGATAAAAAGCCCGGTAAAGTCCTTCAAAATGATCCATGATCACAGCGATCACAAAACCGGTTGCTACCCCCAGGAAAAGCCCGGTAAACGCCTCGGCAAGGGTGATTCCCGCATTGACTGCCAGTACCGGGAATTCCGTGACGAATGCCCTTCCGACACTGACGGGCGAAGGGAGCAGAAAGCGGTCCACAAGACCGAAAGAACTGGTCCCCTGCCACAAAACCAGAAGCCCAATAACCGCAGAGCAGGACCAAAGCTTACTTGTGATGCTTTGTGACTTTCTTTTCAATGGTAAGAACCTCCCCTTCCGGCCGGTAGGTGACTTTGATATAAGCGGCAACAGAGGGAGCACCTGCCCTTATGGCAATGTGCTGGCATTCCTTAACAATGTCCATCAGTTCATCATAATCCCCTTCAATGGCTGTTTCAAAAGGCCCCACATAATAGTTCAGTCCTGTGCTCTTAATATAATCGATCACCTGGTCAACAATACGGATCAGTTCCTCATCATTCTTTGCCTCAGGCAATGTCTGGATCGCTACACTTGCATTCATGTTATCTCTCTCCTTTTATCATTAATAGAAATCAAAAACCCGCCCGGATATCCGGGCGGGTGAACAGGCTTAGCCTGAAAGCTTCCTACGCTGGCATTATCCAGATCAGGTTACAGGGTTTAAAGCAATGCTGCCTTATCTCAGCCGGACTTTCTCCAGCACCCCTTTTAATTTTCATTGCAAGTATACAACGGTACGGTCAGAAAGTCAAGTGAACCCAATGCTTTAATGCCAGGGCCCCGATCACCGGATCGTACATTACTCCCAAATTCTTTTCAATTTCTTTATAACAGTGCTCCAAAGAATAGGCACTCCGGTACCCCCTGTCTGAGGTCATGGTATCGATGGAATCGCAGATGGCTATGATCCTGGCTCCCAGAGGAATCTCCTCCCCTTTTAAGCCTTCCGGATATCCGTTTCCGTCAAAACGTTCATGATGGTACAGGACAATATCTTTCAGCTCCTTTAAATGACGGGATTTGCTTAAAATATCAGCTCCTATCCTTGGGTGCTTTTTCATACACTCCCACTCATCCTCGGAAAGCTTATCCGGTTTATTTAAAACAGAATCCGGAACTCCGATCTTTCCAATGTCATGAAGGTGGGCAGCTATATGTATTTTTTCTATCTCATCTTTATCAAGTTCCAATAACTCCGAAAGGGTCAGCGCCATATCGCTCACCCTTTGGGAATGCCCTGCGGTATAGGGATCTTTTGCATCCAATGCGCTCACTATGCACTCGATGATTTCATGATAATCAATGCCGCCTGTGCATAACTTTAATTCTGATCCTCTATTCATAGGTTTCTAAACCTGTTCCTTTAGTTGGTTATCGTCAACTTCATATCAGATATCAGATGCAGTCAGCGTTTTCACAATCACAGGGTCTGACAATGATGGAGGATATTTTCTGACCATCCAAGTATCCGCAGGCGGCAAGGCCGGCCTGAACCACTGAGTTCCAGTTCTTTGCAGAAAGCTGATAGGTGGTCTCATCGTCTAAAACTACAGTACATGCCTCCTCCATGGGGCAGGTTTCCGAATAAACCACCTTATACATGTTCTTTCGGCTGATGGCTCCGATCTCCTCCAGGATATTGACCATCCGGTAGACGGTCGCAGCGCCGATTGTCTCATCAACGCCTGATGCCTTATAATAAATTTCCTTGCAGCTGGAGCATTCATGCTCCAGTATGATATCTAACAGCGTACTGCGCTGCTTTGTGATTCTGCAGCCCTTTTCCTTCAGCTTTTCAATGATCAGCTCTTTCTGCATTCTGGTCCTGTGATAGCTTCTGGAATCAGGCGTTTTTCTTTTTTCATTGATGTTCGTTAATTTCTCCATTTGCGCGCCTCCGCTTAATTCTTCCAGCTGCCGCCTCTTTTAATGGCAATGGCCTCCGCAGTGTTTACAATCTCCGCCGCACTGAATGGATTTTCCGTTCTTTTTGTCATTGACCATGCTTCTTACTGCCAATGACACCAGTCCGGCAACAACAATAAAAACAACCAGTGTTCCCATAAAGTACCTCCTTATAGTTTGAGCCTGCAGACAAGGTGCAGGCTCTCATGGGGCAAGCCTATTTCGCTCCTGCCACTTTGTTTAAATGAATGTTTGATACCTTTTGTTCCTTTGACGGCCTTACCAGCAGGTAAATAAATCCTGCGATCAGGGCAAAGGCAACGATAGTAAAGATTCCAAAAGTTCCTGTGTAAATCAGGGACCCGATCTGGAAAACGCACAGGGATACAACATAAGCCAGAAGTGTCTGATATCCGACAGCAAACCAGAACCATCTGATATTGTTCATCTCTCTTTTGATGGCTCCCATAGCAGCAAAGCAAGGGGCACAAAGAAGATTGAATATCAGGAAGGAATATGCTGCCAAAGGAGTCATGCTGCTTGCAAGCGTTCCCCAGATTTCAGATCCGTCTTCTGCAACTTCCGCAAAACCGAACAGGATACCGAACGTACCTACTACGTTTTCTTTTGCAATCAGTCCGGTGATGGCTGCAACCGCAGATTTCCAGTCACCCCAGCCAAGAGGTGCGAAGATCCAGCTAATTGTTCCTCCAACTGCCGCAAGAATGCTGTGATCAAGTTCCAAAGCGTCTAACATCCTGAACTGGCCGTCAACCCAGCCAAAGAAGGAAGTAAACCAAACAAAGATGGTTGCTAAAAGAATGATGGTACCTGCTTTTTTAATAAAGGACCAGCCGCGTTCCCACATACTTCTTAAAATATTTCCAACGGTAGGCATATGGTAAGCCGGAAGTTCCATAACGAAAGGCGCCGGATCTCCTGCAAACATTTTTGTCTTCTTTAAAATAATTCCCGAGCAAACGATGGCTGCTATTCCTACAAAGTAAGCACTTGGAGCCACCCAGGCTGCTCCGCCAAACAATGCACCTGCAATCAAAGCGATGATGGGAAGCTTTGCTCCGCAGGGAATAAAGGTAGTTGTCATAATTGTCATCTTACGGTCACGGTCATTTTCAATGGTACGGGAAGCCATAATTCCAGGCACACCGCAGCCGCTTCCGATTAACATCGGGATAAAAGACTTGCCGGAAAGACCAAACCGCCGAAAAATACGGTCCATGATGAAAGCAACTCTCGCCATGTAGCCGCAGGCCTCCAAAAACGCCAGGAAGATGAAGAGCACCAGCATCTGAGGCACGAAACCAAGAACAGCGCCGACACCGGCTACAATTCCGTCAAGAATCAGTCCCTGCAGCCAATCTGCACAGCCTACAGCAGTTAAAACGCCTTCTACAACAACAGGCACACCAGGAACTTCCAGGCCAAAGAAACTAAAGCCCTCTCCGAATAAGCCGTCATTGGCCCAGTCAGTTGCCCAGGTTCCAACGGTTGTTACAGAAACATAATATACAAGAAACATAACCAGCGCAAAGATAGGCAGAGCCAGGAAGCGGTTCGTTACGATCCTGTCGATCTTATCAGAAACTGTCAGTTTTTCTACTTTATTGCGAGTAAAACACTCATGGATGATGGAGGAAATATAAACATAACGCTCATTGGTGATGATGCTCTCGGTGTCGTCATCCATTTCTTTTTCGATCCGGTTGATTTCTTCCGATACATCCGGCACATGCTTCATCTGGGTCTGGATCTTATTATCTTTTTCTAAAAGCTTGATGGCAAAGAAGCGCTTCTGCTCTTCCGGAATCTCATTCTCCAGCTTATCTTCAATAGAATCCAGAACAGATTCCACTTCCGGTGCGAATTTATGGACTGGAACCGTATTGTTTTTCAGATTAGCCAGGGCTACGGCCTTTTTTGCCGCTTCCTGGATTCCGGTTCCCTTTAATGCGGAAATCTCCACGACGTCACAGCCCAGCTTCTGGCTCAACTTTTGGATATGTATCTTGTCTCCGTTTTTCTCAACAATATCCATCATGTTGACTGCCATGATCACCGGAATCCCCAGTTCCATAAGCTGTGTGGACAAGTATAAGTTACGCTCAATATTGGTTCCGTCTACGATATTTAAAATCGCATCCGGCCGGTCAGTGATCAGATAATTTCTCGCTACCACCTCTTCCAGGGTATAGGGAGAAAGTGAATAAATGCCGGGAAGGTCCATGATGATCACATCCTTATGGCCTTTCAGCTTTCCTTCTTTCTTCTCTACTGTTACGCCCGGCCAGTTCCCCACAAACTGATTGGATCCCGTAAGCGCGTTAAACAGTGTTGTCTTTCCGCAGTTTGGATTACCTGCTAATGCAATCTTAATTGACATACTCTACCTCTTTCTGCCTGTCAGCATCTGATTTATCGGATATTAGTCTAAACTAACTTACTTGCAAAAATTACTCTACAAGAATCATTTCCGCATCCGCTTTCCGCAGGGATAATTCATATCCTCTTACCGTAACTTCAACCGGATCTCCAAGGGGAGCAACCTTTCTCACGTAAATGTCCACACCTTTTGTGATTCCCATGTCCATGATCCGTCTCTTGATTGGTCCTTCCCCGGTAAGCTTTGTTACCTTAACCGTTTTTCCGCATGGAATTTCCTTTAATGTCATTGTCTTCCTCCCTCTCTATTCCACCAGAATCTTATTGGCCATATCTTTGCCAATGGCCACTCTGGAATCCTTAACATTCACAATCATATTACCGCCCATTTCAGAAACAACCGTCACAACTCCTCCGGACACAAAGCCCAGATTCTCTAAAAAACGTCTTGTTTCTTCCTTGCCGCCTACTTTGCGGATCACATTCGGTTCGCCTGTTCTCACCATTGTCAGAGGCATCATCCATCATCTTCTTTCTTTTTCATATTGCCCTTGCATTTGGGACAGGGGCCAGCTCCGCATTGCGGGACGTAAAGGTATACCTATGAAATGTTTATTAATAATATTAATGAGAATCATTCCCATTACGCAATAGTTAGTATACACTAACGCAGGGCAGTTGTCAAGATTTTTGTGAAATCTTTTTGTCCATAACAGAAAAGCTCAGAAAGAAAAGCTGCGGCAAAATAACATAACAATTTTGCCGCAGCCACTCTTATCTTGTTTTACCAGATTTTCACCCGCTTTTGGGGTGCCACGTACATGGCATCTCCCTCCTTTATTTCCGGATAAGCCTTATAGAAAGCGTCGGTAGCGCTAAGCACTGCATTAACCCTCACCTTAGCCGGAGAATGAACATCTGTGTTTAGCCTCCTGATCATGCTTTCCGGTGTATATTTCGCCGCCCATATGGTTGCGAACTGCTCAAAAACCAGCTTCAGGCTCTCTGCATCATCTCCCACAATGGAGGTGATGCAGGCCATGGAACCGAGATCCGCGATATTTTCATTTAAAGTCTGTACTCCGTTTACGTGACGTCCTTTATAACCTTCCTGCCCGTCATAGTAGGCCACCACCTGGTCCGCCAGCTGTTTAAATTTAGCTCTGTCCTCACTGGTCCACCATACATGATAATTTCCATTTTCATCATAAAGAGAACCGGAGGAATCAAAGGCGTGGCTGACTTCATGAGCAATGACCGTTCCGATCCCTCCCAGATTTGATGCATAATCCTTGTCAGCATCATAGAAAGGTGCCTGCAAAATGGCGGCTGGAAATACGATTTCATTTCCAGTGGGATTATAATAGGCATTCACCGTCTGAGGCGTCATGCCCCATTCCGTTTTATCCACCGGTTTACGAACCTTTTCCCTGTTCACAGCATTTTGAGCCTTTGTGAGGGAAATGACATTGTTGATTAAGCTCCCTCCTTTTTCAACCGGTGTAATGGTGGCTTTTGCATAATCGTTGGGCCATTTATCCGGATATCCGATCTTAAGAGTCATGTTGTCCAGCTTTTTAATTGCGGCTGACTTTGTTTCTTCTCCCATCCAGTCCAGACCCAAAATCTGCTTTTTATAATTCTCAAGGATATGGCGGACCATCTCTTCAATGGCCGTCTTATCTTCTTTTGAAAAACGCTTTTCCACATATAGCCTGCCAAATTCAAACCCAAGCATATTCTGGGTCCTTTCACTGGCCAGCTTCTGGTCGGTCTTTCTTTCCTTAATACCGTTCTGGGTATTATTCCAGTCCTGATAATTATCTCTGATTTCAGGGGTAAGATATGGTGCAAAATTATCCACCAGGCAGAATATGGAATAGTTCTTTAAAACAGGGAGATGATCATTTGTCAGATACTTACCGATTTTTACCATCTGTGCCTTCTGGGTTACCACTAAGGTATCAACATCGGTCAGACCGGCCGACGAAAGATAAGAATCGGCAGCACCTTCCGGAAGCAAACCCTTTATATCCTTCATGGAATAGGGGTTGTATATGATATCAGGGTCATTTTGCTGGCTTAAAGGAAGGGCACTTGCAGCTAAATCCTTCTGGAGCGCCATAATATCAGCAGCAGCTTTCTCTGCCTCCTCTCGGCTCATGCCCGTATATTCCAGGGTACTTCTGATGTAATCCTGGTACTGGTCCATCAGCTTTGCCTGGGTCCTATCCTCCAGTGTTTCCTTTCCTGGACCCAGATCCGCCCCATCCACATACAGGGCGTACCGGCTGGAATCCTTCATATCTTCCATCCACTGTACCGTAAGAATGCTGTTTACTCCCAGATCCCCATAGATGTTTCCCACTGCTTTTAAATACCCATCGATGTCTGAGGCATTATTTAACTCATCCAGATAGGGCTTAAGCTGGCCAAATCCCGCTTTTTCCCGCCCTTTCATATCCAGAGCCGATAAATATAAGTCCGCAATTTTCTGCTCCAGGGAACCTGGCTTTGCCTGTTTCCGGTTTTTTACAGCCTCTTCCAATACCCCCTCAAGAACTTCATAGGAGTCCTTTTCCAGCTGATAAAAATAACTCCATCCGCTGGAATCCTTTGGTATTTCCACCTGGTCCAGGATTTGCCGGTCCACATGATCATAATAGTCATCCTCCAGCCGCACGACCGCTGACTCATCCGATGCAGCACTTCCCGCTTCTCCCTGAACGTTGACCGGCTGGGCTGCTGTCTGCTCCGGAGGTGTCTCTATCTTCTTCCTGCACCCGGTCAGGAGAAGAGACAGCATAAGAACGGCTGCCAGACAGAACTTAATCCTGTTTTTCATATTGTACCTCACTTCTTTCTACAGGTTTTTTTGCACTAAAAAGGAAGTGGATCTCTCCACTTCCTTATAGGTTCTATCTTCTATTATGCTTAAACTCCGTCAGAATATACTGCTCCGTCGTCTGCAGCCTCATCCTGTGACTGAAGTGCTTTAATACTTAAACTGATTTTCTTTTCGCCTTCGTTGAAATCAACCACTCTGGCTTCGATTTCCTGGCTGATTGCCAAAACATCAGAAGGTTTATCCACATGCTCCTTGGAGATCTGGGATACGTGAAGCAGTGCATCTACGCCTGGCTCCAGCTCAACAAATGCGCCGAAATCTGTCATACGTGCAACTCTTCCGCTTACTACGTTGCCTACTGCATATTTTGTAGAAGCATCTTTCCACGGATTTGTCTCCGGGAACTTTAAGCTGAGGGCGATCTTATCACCGTTGATATCCTTAACCAGGACTTTGATTTTCTCTCCTGCCTTGAAAGCTTTCTTCGGGCTCTCTACTCTGCCCCAGCTCATCTCGGAAATATGAAGCAGGCCGTCAGCACCGCCAAGATCAATGAATGCACCAAAATCGGTTACATTCTTGATGGTACCTTCTACCACATCACCTGTACGGATTCTATCAAATAATTCCTTCTGCAGCTCGGCTCTTCTTGCTACCATGATCTGCTTTCTGTCGCCGATGATTCTTCTTCTCTTAGGATTGAATTCTGTAATGACAAATTCAATCTCCTTATCTGCATACTTGGATAAATCCTTCTCATAGCTATCGGATACCAGGCTTGCAGGAATGAAGACTCTTGCTCCCTCTACAACCACACTTAAACCACCGTCAAGTACCTGCGCAACTTTTGCAATAAGTACCTCGTGGTTTTCAAATGCTTCTTCTAATCTCTTATTGCCTCTGTCTGCTGCCAATCTCTTGTAAGACAGGGCTACCTGACCTTCGCCATCGTTTACCTTGATGACTTTGGCTTCCATCTCTTCACCAACCTGTACAACAGTTGTAAGATCTAAATTCTGGTCATCCGTGTACTCGCTACGCGGAATGATGCCGTCGGACTTGTAACCTATATTCAAGACGATTTCATCTTCCTTTACGTCGATGACTTTACCAGTGACGATCTCTCCTGTACGTATAGTTTTCAATGATTCTTCTAACATTTGTTCAAAACTTAACTCTGACATTAGTATGAACCTCCTCGATAATATAATTCGGGGTTGAAGCCCCGGCTGTAATACCTACGCTGCGCACAGAATTTCCACAATCAGGATCTAAATCACCTAGTGTCTGGATATAGTAAGTGTTCTTACATTCCCTTCGGCATATGTCGTACAGCTTCTGGGTATTGGAACTACTTTTTCCGCCTATAACAATCATGGCATCCACTTCTGAAGCTATCCGCTTTGCTTCCACCTGTCTTTCCTGTGTTGCATTGCAAATCGTATTTAAAACAAGTATATCATACCGCGTTTCAGAAATTTTTTCAACTAAATCTTGAAATTTATTGTAATTAAATGTCGTCTGTGATACAATACACAGCTTTTCCCCTTCCGATAGAGGTAATATTTCCACTTGCTCGGGTGTTTCCACCACTAAAGTATTGTCATTTCCCCAGCCTTTAATACCTTCCACCTCCGGATGGGATTCATTCCCGATGATAAGAAGCCGCCTTCCCGCCTGATTTTGCTCCTCAGCGATCCTGTGGATCTTCTTCACATAGGGGCAGGTTGCGTCTACAATCTCGATCCCGTTTCGCTCCATGATCTCATAAATCCTCTTCCCTACTCCGTGGGACCTTATAACAACGACTGCGTCCCTGACCTTCTCAAGCTCCTCTTCCGAATGTATGACCTTTACTCCCTTTTCCTCTAAATCACGTACCACTTCCTCGTTATGGATGATGGGGCCATAGGTATAGATGGGTTTGTCATCTCTTTTCAGCTGTTCATAAACCTGTTCCACCGCCCGCTTTACTCCAAAGCAGAACCCGGCGGATTTGGCAACAATCACTTCCATAGGCTTCCTCCTTCTACTTGTCTTTCCTGAAAAAGTGCAAGAATCCGGTCCACTACCTGGGGAATGGTCATGTCGGAAGAATCTAAAAGGACTGCATCCTCTGCCTGCTTAAGGGGAGAATTCTCCCGGTTCATATCCCGGTAATCCCGTTCAATGATATCCTTTTCAATGTCATCAAGGCTGCATTCCTCTCCCTTTGCCTTAAGCTCCTCATACCGCCTTCTTGCCCGGACCAGGCTGCTGGCTGTTAAATAGATCTTTAAATCCGCCTCCGGAAGCACGCAGGTTCCGATATCCCGGCCATCCATGATAACATTTTCTTCTAAAGCCAGATTCTGCTGAAGCTCCACCAGTTTATTGCGCACCGGCATGTAAACGGAAACCGCAGAAGCCATGGCACTGACCTCCTCTGTGCGGATCAGTCCGGAAACATTTTCACCGTTTAAGATCACCTGCTGCATCCCGTTTTCATAGGAGATGGTGACGTTCACCTCTCCGGCCGACTTTGAAATCCTTTCCTCATCATCTGACGGGATCCCATTTCTTAAAAAATGCAGCGCCATAGCGCGGTACATGGCACCCGTATCCACATAAACAAAATGAAGTTTTTCTGCAACAGACCTTGCAATGGTGCTCTTTCCTGCCCCGGCCGGTCCGTCGATGGCTATATTATAAACTTTTTTCATCCTTTGAATTTCTCCTCTCCGGCAGCATTTCCGGCCGCCCACCCCGTAGACCAGGCGATTTGTAAATTAAAGCCTCCGGTCACTGCATCTAAATCCAGCACTTCTCCGGCAAAGTAAAGGCCGGGAAGGAGCTTGGATTCCAGTGTGGAAGGGTTAACCTCCTTAACAGAAACACCGCCCTGGGTGATGATGGCTTCATTGTAGCCCCGAAGTCCTGTAAGCGTCAGAAGAAAGCCTTTGGTTGCGCGGACAAGGCGCTGGCGCTCTTCCCTGGTGATTTCATTGACCTTCTTCTCCGGCGGTATTTTGCTTCTATCCACCATGACCGGCACCAGCTTGGAAGGATACAAATGATCCAGTGAATTCTTAAACTGCTTGTTAGCGGCCTCTTCAAAATCCCGCAGAATCCTGGTGTCAAGCTGTTCTTCGGAAAGAGCCGGCTTTAAGTCAATAGAAAGAGTCAAAGGCCCTTTCTTCAGTTCCTTTACCGCATAGCTGCTGGCGCTTAAAAGTACCGGACCGCTGACCCCGTAATGGGTAAACAGCATTTCCCCGAATTCCTTATAAACCACCTTTTTTCCGTTTAATATGGATGCCTCCACATTGCGAAGGGATAAGCCCTGCAGCTCCTTTACCACCGGCTCCTCTGCCACAAAGGGAACCAGGGCGGGAGAAAGAGTGGTAACCTTATGGCCGGCTTCTTTTGCCATCTCATAACCGTCTCCTGTGGAGCCGGTGGCCTGATAGGACAATCCGCCGCAGGCTACGATCACGGAATCTCCGTACACCTTTGCCTTTTTCCCGACCTCTTTTATCTCCAGCCCCAGAAGGGTGCCATTCTCTATCAAAAGATTCTCCACCTGGGTTCTGTAATGGATGGAGACTCCAAGATCTAAAAGCCTTTTTGTAAGAGCCTTTATTACATCTGAAGACTTATCAGAAGCCGGAAATACCCGGTTGCCCCGCTCTGTCTTTAAGGAACAGCCAAGATCTTCCAACAAGTCCATCATATCAAAATTGGTAAAGCCGTAAAAGCTGCTGTAAAGGAATTTGGCATTGGTCACTACGTTTCCGAACAGCTCCTCTGTATCACAAGCATTGGTCACATTGCAGCGTCCCTTGCCGGTGATATAGACCTTCTTTCCAAGTTTTTCATTTTTCTCAAAAATGTGGACGGTACCGCCCTTCATGGCTGCTGCTATTCCAGCCAGCATCCCTGCAGCGCCACCGCCCACGATTAAAACCGTATTCATGCCTATTCCTCTTTCTAACCCTGGAAGGGATTTCCTCTTTTCCGCCCATGTTATTTGGGCATTAAAGTAGACCCGCAGGATGTTTTCTCCTGCTTTCGTTTACTATTTTTCTACTTTACACGAAAAAGAGCGAAAAAACAAGCGGTCATGAATTTTTCTTACATTTTTTTATCTCTGACTCCATAGCTTCCACAACAGTTTTTAGCACCTTGATCCTGGCATAATACTTACAGTTCGCCTCCACGACCACCCAGGGAGCATAGGTGGTGGAAGTACGTACCAGCATCTCATTGACCGCGGATTCATACTGATCCCATTTTTCCCGGTTTCTCCAGTCTTCCTCCGTGATCTTCCACTGCTTGGACGGATTTTCCTGACGCTCCTTAAAGCGTTTTTCCTGTTCATCCTTATCGATATGAAGCCAGAATTTAATGACAACGGCTCCGGCATTTGCCATGTGGTTCTCCATCTCATTGATTTCCTGATAAGCCTGCTTCCACTCAGCCTCGCTGCAAAAGCCCTCGATCCGCTCCACCATGACCCGGCCGTACCAGGTCCGGTCAAAGATGGCGATATGGCCTGCTTTTGGCACATGATTCCAGAAACGCCACAGGTAATGGTGGACCCGTTCCATATCGTTGGGAGCCGAAGTGGGATATACCTTATAGCCTCTGGGGTCCAGATGGCTGGTCAGGCGCTTGATTGCCCCGCCCTTTCCTGCTGCATCCCAGCCCTCAAAGCCCAGCACTACAGGGATCCTTAACCGGTATATCTGGCTGTGAAGGGATTCCAGCTTTTCCTTTAGCTGTCTCATCTCCTTCTTATATTCTTCCTTTGTCATGGTCTTTGATAAGTCCACCCCGGTTAAGACTCCGCTCTGGTATTTCTCCGAACGCACCGGCACCTCTTTTTCTTTTCTCTCTCCCCTAAGCTTCCTCTGCCTTAGGGCATCCTCTAAGCAGTCCGCCACCTGTGTGATGATTTTTGCGGAGGCATAATCTCTGTCAGTACCTTCAATGATGGTCCATGGGGCGAAGTCCATATCCGTCCTTTGAAGCATTTCCTCGGAAATTTCCAGAAAACGTCCGTATTCCTTATTCCTGCGCCAGTCCTCTTCTGTCACACGCCAGCTGGTTTCCTTGGAAGTTTCCAGCCGGTTAAACCGCTTCTTTTGCTCCTCCTTAGAAATATAGAGGAACAGCTTTATGATAACCATACCGTCATCGGTCAGCTGACGTTCAAAGGACTGAATATCCTGAAAAGCCTCTGGCAGAGCCGTCTCCGGAATCTTGCCTACAAACCGTTCGATGGTCACCTGCCGGTACCAGCTTCTGTCAAAGAGGGCGATTCTGCCCTGGGCCGGAAGCTTGGTCCAAAAGCGCCATAAAAACGGGCGCATCCGTTCCTCTTCCGTTGATTTATCATTGGCATACACATCAAAACCTCTGGGATCCAGCGCCTGAATCAGGCGGTTGATCTGGGTGCCCTTTCCTGATGCTCCCATGCCCTCGAACACGATCATGACAGGAATTCCTGCCTCCTTGCACTCCCGCTGCAAAAGACCCAGCCTTTCGCCTTGCTTAGTTTTAGTGTCTTTATAGGTTTCTTTGTCTATTTTTTTCGATAAATCAAGTTTCTCCAGCATAAACCGTCCCTCCTTTGTTTAAACAGTTAAGCTTAAAGCTTTGCAAACACGTGAGCTACCTCCGGCATAACTTCACTGATCTTTATCATCTGCGGACATTCCTTTTCACAGTGATGACATGCTTTACAGCCTTCCGCCTTTACAAGCATAGCCTCGTATCCGGCCTTTGCCTCGCTTTCTTTATGGGCGGCAGTCATGTTGTAATAAGAAAAAATCTCTGGGATCTCCAGACCAAAGGGACAGGGGAGGCAATAACGGCATCCGGTGCAGCCTACTAGGGCCATGGAATCAAAGATTTCTTTTGCCTCTTTATAGACCTGTTTTTCTTCCGGATTTACCATTCTGATATGGCTGCGGTCTGCATAAACCAGGTTTTCCTCAAGCTGCTTTTCGTCGCTCATTCCGCTTAGAAGAAGGCTCACTTCCTGCTGGTCCCATAAAAAATCAAGGGCATATTCCACAGTAGATTTTCCCTCAGGGAATACCTTTTTTACATGATCCGCAGGATCAGCCAGCTTTCCTCCAAGAAGCGGTTCCATGACAACTACCGCAAGTCCCTTGTCTGCCGCAGCCTTCAGTCCCTTTACTCCGGCCTGATGCTCTAAATCCACGTAGTTATACTGAATCTGGCAGAAATCCCATCCATCATAATAATCTAGGATATCCTGAAATACATCATATGAATCATGGAAGGAAAATCCAAGATATTTTATTTTGCCTTCTTCCCTGGCTTTTTCCATGCGCGATACAAGATCGAATTTTTTGATTTTATCTTCAAAGCGGTCCCTGCTTAAAGCATGAAGCAAATAAAAATCAATGTGGTCGGTCTGAAGCTTTTTAAGCTGCTCATCTAAGACCTCATCAAAATCTTCGGGCTTTTCAAGCTTCCATACAGGACATTTGGTAGCCAGATATGTTTTCTCCCGGTAGCCATCTCTTAAAGCATTTCCTACGATCCTTTCGCTTTCTCCCAAATGGTAAGGATATGCCGTATCAATGTAGTTCACTCCTTCATCAATGGCATGGCGGATCATGGATACGGCTCGTTCTTCATCCACCTGTTCCTCCTGAAGAATCGGAAGTCTCATGGCTCCAAACCCCAGGGCCGATACCTTAATTCCTGTTTTTCCAAAATCACGATATTGCATAATCTTCCTCCGATTTATATGTATTACGGCTTTTTCTGCCCGCCGTTCTTACATTGATTGTACCATAATTCATTCCCGTACCAAAGACTTTTTTCTAAATCCGAAGAATATAACGTCAGGTAAAAAGGATCAGGCAAAAACGCCGCGGCAATACTGAATTTCAGTATACCGCGGCGCAATAAATACTCCCCTGTTATGCAATATCAGAGCCGGATCTGTTCTGATAATAATTTTATTTTAACTCTGGCCAGTAATCCTTGTTTGCCTCAATCATTTCATCCAGAATATGCTTTGCGGCCATTGCTGATGGTATGGTCTTATTTAATGTAAATGCTGCTAATGCTTTGTCATAACTTCCTTCTATTGCCGCCTCTACGATCAATTTTTCGCTGGCCTCCTGCTGCTCGATCATTCCTTTAAAGAAAGTCGGGATTTCCCCTACTCTGGTAGCTTCCGGTCCTTCGTTGGTAATATAGCAAGGAATTTCTACCATGGCGTCGTCTGGTAAATTTTTAACAGCACCATTGTTCATGACCATAACCAGATGACGTTTCTTTAAATTAAATGCCAGGCTCATCGCTACTTCCACGATAAATTCCCCATGAACACCGGTAAAGAATGGAGTCATATCAATTTCTCCGGTTGTTTCATACTGTTCTGCTGCCTGGAAAATCCGCTTTTCCCTTCCATCCATAACTTCATTGGCTCTTGTATAGTTCTTATCGGAATGTTTTACAATCTCATCCCCTAACAAATAGTACTGCATGTAGGTATTGGGCAGATAATCCGGGAACATTCTCATTAAATTCTTTGCATTGTCAAAGGTATGTTTCCAGGATGCATCATTATGCCGTACTTCACTTCTGTCATCCGGAGGCATATAGCCATGTTCTCTTACATAAGCCTTTAATTCTTCCGTCCGGTCTTCTTCCCCAACGCGGATTTTTGTAAACCAGCCAAAATGGTTCAGTCCAAAGTAATCCGGCACAATGTCTTTTCTGTCACAATCCAAAATGTTAGCCATGTTTCTCATGATCGCAACCGGCATATCACAGATATTTAAGATTCTGGCATTTGGCCGGAGTTTATGCATTGCTTTTGCGACAATGGCCGCCGGATTGGAATAATTTACGATCCAGTAGTCCTTGCTTGCATATTTTTCACAATAATCGATGACTTCTACCATCGGATAAATGGTTCTTAAACCATAGGCAAGGCCGCCTGGTCCGCAGGTTTCCTGGCCCACTACACCGTATTTTAAAGGGATCTTCTCATCAAGCTCTCTCATATGATACAATCCGACCCTCATCTGGGCAAATATAAAATCTGCATCCGTAAACGCTTCTTTTGGATCTGTTGTAAGAACCAATTTCACATCCGGATCAAACATCTCAATAACCTTTTTCACCAAAACTCCAACTTTGTCCTGGCGTTCTTTGAAATTATCATAAAGTCTTAATTCGGAAAGTTTAAATTGATCCTTCTGGTCCAGAAGGCTCTTGACTATTCCCGGCGTATAAGTACTTCCGCCGCCTACAATGACTAATTTAAACGTTCTGTTCATAGTGATTCCTCCTATTTCTGTGATTCCATCTTCTCTAACGCATCATCCACCAAGGTTCTCATTTTAGAGACGCTAAGGCCGTAAACTACCTGGACATCATTTCCCTTTTTCATAATACCGGCTGCTCCGGTGCCCTTTAATGCCTCTTCATCAATCCTTGAATTGTCTGCAACTTCTACTCTTAATCTGGAAAAGCAGTTTTCCAGACTTAAAATATTTTCTTTCCCGCCTAATGCTTCTACGATGATCCTGCCCTGGTTCAACCGGTCTTCCTCTGTCTCTCCGGTTTCGGACTGTTTTGCCTTTAATTCTTTTTTTACTGCTGCTGCATTGGCATTTAAATCCAAAGCCATATCCGTATCATCATCCTCGCGTCCCGGAGTCTTTAAGTTCAGCTTTTCAATCATAAACTTAAAGACAACGAAAATCACAACGATCTCAATAAGGCCGACCAGTACATACAAAGGCCATAAGGTTCTGCCGATTCCTGCCGGAAGATTTAATACAAGGAAATCCAGGATTCCATTGGTGGCACAGACACGGACGCCGATCAAATAAACTACCATCTGAAAAAAGCCATCCAGAACGGAATATACCAGCCATAATAATGGAGCTGCAAAAATAAAGGTAAATTCCAGGGGTTCCGTAATTCCGGCGATCACAGCAGTTAAAGTAGCCGGGATCATCTGAGCCTTTAAGTTCGCCTTTTTCGCTTTCCTGGCTGTTACATAGAAAGCCAGTGCCACACCGATGATACCAAATGTCTTCATCAGGCCATAGGTCAGGAAACGGCTGGTATCCGGCATCATTCCGGCTGCTGGATCACTTAACAGTGCCAGGAAGATCGGCTTTGCTCCAATTACGTTTTCTCCACCGATCACCGCCTGCCCGCCAACCGCCGAATAAAGGAACGGTGACCAGATTAAGTGATGCAGACCGGTAGGGATCAGGAACCGGTTTAAGAATCCGTATACAAATACACCTGCTGCTCCCGCAGTACTCATAAATCCGGTTAAAGCGGATATTCCATTTGCAACTCCCGGCCACACATAAGTCACGCCAATGCTTAATACTGCAATCACCGGGATCATGATCATGTAAACAAGCTTGCTGTTGCCATAAGGAGCGAATCCGCCCTTGAACTCGGTATCACAGTGTTTGTTGTGAACCAGGGCCACCAGAACACCGATGATCATACCAAGAAACACGCCCATATCTGTTACATGAAATCCTAACTGAATCGTTTGTCCTGTACCATATAAGGCACCGGCAGTTGCCCCTTCCACCATCTTTCCTGACAACTCCAGCCACTTGCTGTTGGCGCCTAAGAACATGATGTATGACATAAGCGCTACGAATGATGCATCTGCTTTTTTCTTTTTTGCCATACCATTTGCAATTCCCACACAAAATAAAATACTTAAATTCCCCATTATGGAATTCAGCATACTGTTAAAAAATTTGCCTACCGTCCACATCAGTCCACCTTCTGAAACAAATGCAGTATTGGTCATGATCGCTGTTAAAGCAATCATCATACCTACGACAGGCAAAAATAACACTGGTCCAATCATCGCTTTGGAAAAGCTTTGCATGGATTTTACTACTTTATCCCTCATCTCTTATTCCTCCATATATAGTTGTTTACACTGGTAATTACCTTGTGGTGGGATTTTATCATACTTGAATACAAATCAAAATATTTTAATCGTTATTCACAACATGTTGACCATATAGTGAACATATTTACTTATATTCATGATATATTTTGATGCCAGATCGAGTAAAAGGCATAAAAAAAGCGTTAATACTCAAATCCTTTTATGATATGAGTGTCAACGCTATCCTCTTTTATATCTATTATTCCCTGCAAATCACTTATAAAATCAAGGATTCCTTCTCCCAGCCTTCTTGTCTTTTATTTATGAGCATCCCATTTGCATTCGCTTATCTGGATATTGCGGAATGTTGCTCTGAATGAGGAATTTTCAGGACTGCATGCATAGAATCCAAATTGTATTTGTTTAGCTCCCTGAAACAAATGGAGGATTCTCATTTGCTTAAAACAATTGCCATCATAGCTGTATTCCAGACAATAATCCGATTCACGCCGGCTCAGACGATACCACATCGCCTTAATCGATGCATCAATATCAGTTGTCGCCCAGTCTGAATATCCGTGATTGGTTACTACACTGCCCAGCCTCTGATATTGCTCATTCTCATATTCAACAGAAGCTTTTATCCAGTTATCACTGTCTAAATAAACGGCGATGCCGCACTGATCAAATCTGCGTTTGCTTTCAAACTCTGCTTTCACAACTAATGAAAAATAGGGTTCCGTTGTTTTCATCAGAAATACAGGTGCATTATCCACCTGGAAACCATAATAGGTCCGCTGCCAGAGGTCTGTGTTTGGTTCGGTTGTCATGGTGAGAACATCATCAGAGAAATCCCAGAGCTTTGGCTTGCGGATCCAGAAAAAATCTTTTTCATTCATCTGGGTCATAATTACCGCCTTTCTTTTTCACACGTTTTCTGCATTCCATCATAGTTTCTATTAAATTTCCATCACAAGGAACTGCCAGCCCTTTAAATGAATCCTGGTCTCGTCAAAAGATACTTCCTCATAGTTATTGATCAAAACGGTCTTTGGCATCCGGGGAAGAGGTACTTCCTGTGCATCCTTTTGGAAATTTCCAATGATAAGAAGTGTTTCCGGCCCTTTCCGGTAGTAAGCCATAATATTCTTTTCATCTTCAAGCACAGGTTCCAGGGTTCCATAGATTATGGTTTCCTTCCACCTGGGTTGTTTCCTTAACTGGATCAGTTTTTTATAGAACATGAAAACTGAATGACCATCGGTCATCTGGTCAGCCACATTGATATCCCTATAATTAGGATTTACCTTCAGCCAGGGAGTTCCTTCCGAAAATCCTGAATTGGCCGATGCATCCCACTGCATGGGAGTTCTTGCATTATCCCTGCTATAGCGGCTTACAATGTTAAGCGCCTCTTCCGGTGAGTACCCTGCCTCCAGGGCGGTCTTGTACTGGTCAAGGGTGGCAATATCATCCACTTCATCAATGCTGGAAAAAACAGTATTTTCCATACCGATTTCCTGGCCCTGATAAATAAAAGGGATTCCTCGGAGCATAAAGTTTAAGCCGCCAAGCATCTTTTTGGCTTCCAGGCTGCATTCTCCTTCCGGAAGGTAATGGCTGACCCCTCTTGGCTCATCATGGTTTTCAATGATGTTGGATAAAAATCCGGTTGTACCCACATGCCTTTGGGCAGAAAAGCAGCAATGCTTATAATCTTCCGGAGTGATCGCTTTGGCATCATACCAGCCCTTTTCACTTCCTCCGAATATGGTTTCATTAAAATCAAATTTGCTGGAAAAGTAACCATTTTCACCGATAAAGGATTCTAATTCTTCCGGCTTTTCATCAAAGACCTCCCCAACGGTAAAGGCATCATGAGGTTTAAAGCAGCGGTCCCGCATTTCGCCTAAAAACTCACCGACTCCATTGGCGCGGGACAGCATCTCCTGGATGCTGCATAAACCATCCGCCCGGTCCGGTTCATAATCCTGTAAGGGAAGGGCCTTTTTTATATTAATGATTGCATCGATCCGGAAACCGCCCAATCCTTTATCCAGCCACCAATTGATATTTTTATAGACTTCCTCCCGGACTGCTACATTTTCCCAGTTTAAGTCCGGCTGTTTCTTATGGAACGAGTGGAGATACTGCTTAGTGGTACCGGGAATATCGCTCCATACAGAATTCCCAAAGTAGGAACGCCAGTTGGTCGGTGATTTACCATCTTTTTTCTCACGGATATAAAAGTAATTTCCATATTCGCCATCCGGATCGGCACATGCCTTTTTAAACCATTCATGCTCATCGGAGCAATGGTTTACGACCAGATCCATGACGATATACATCTCTCGTTCTTTCGCTTTTTCAATGAGCTCCTCCATATCCTCCATGGTCCCGAACCTAGGGTCTATGTTGTAATAATCGGCAATGTCATATCCCTGATCTGCAAAAGGGGAAACGTAAATCGGGGAAAGCCACAGGATATCCACACCTAAGTCCTTCAAATAATCCAATTTACTGATAACCCCTTTTAAGTCTCCAATGCCATCCCCATTGGTATCCAGAAAGCTCTTTGGATAAATCTGATAAGCTGTTTTATCATGCCACCATTTCTTAGTCATCGTATGTCAACCTCTCTTTTCAGTAGTAGCTTCATTCTACCTCTCAAAATAAGATTTGTCTTACACTTCTATGATTAAAAAATTCACTATTTTGACTTTTCTTTCCGATATTGTAAGGGAGTCGTTCCGGTATACCTCCGGAATATTTTTAAAAAATTTCCAAGGTTAAAAAAACCGGAATCCAGGCATATGTTCATGACCGGCAGGTCGGTTGTCTCCAGCAACGTGATTGCCTTCCGGATCCGGTAATCATTGATGTATTCGGTGGGAGTCCTGCCAAGGGCCTTTTTAAAAAAGCGGCAGAAGTACTGTTCGTTCATATTGGCAAGAGAAGCAAGGTCACGGATATAAATCTTTTCCCTGTAATGGTTCCTGATAAAGGTAATAGAGGCTTTGATCAGTTCTACCCGCGTATCCGTATTGCGGTGGGAATCGGAATACAGGTGGAACTGGAACAAAGTGGCAAGCATTTTAAGGAGGGAAGCTTTGATTTGAAGCTGGGAGATCACAGCTTCAAAAACGTCTTCCTCCTGCTCTAAGCCTTCCTCTCCGCCAAAGGAATCGGTAACATTCTTAAAGCACTCCAGGATAGAAGCATAAGACGGATGATCTGGCTGAAGGCATCTGGGAAAGGAAAGTTTATTGTTTTTTAGGGGATTGATTAAGTACATCTGAGCGGAATCATAAGCGTCGAAGCTTAAAAGACCCGGCTGGAACACGATGGCATGTTCCTCTTTTAAGCTTTTGGATTCACTGATGATTCCATGAAGCTCCCCCGGATTGATAAAATAAATACATTCATCCGTAATTTCATAGGACTCCATGTTGACTAATAAGCGAAAATGTCCCTTAAGGAAGTGGATCATTTCAATTTCCTCGTGCCAGTGGTGCTTTACTAAGATGCCCTTTTGCGCTGATTGTGTCCGGTAGATTCCACATGGAAAAGAACTGGTACCATGGGGACGTCCCTCTTTTAATTTGGATTTTGTCTCTGGATTCATGATTATCCTCATTTCCCGGCCGTTTTTATGCCTTTTCGTCAGGTATATTACGCAATCCGCTTCCCTGCCTGATTCGGTTAAATATACGGTATATTACGTGTATCATAACACAGGGAGGGAAAGGGATTCAAGCAAAAGCATACTGGTCAAGAAGTTATGTTTATAGTACACTTAGTAACATAACCAAGCCAGAATACCAGGAGGAATACTATGCTCAAACGATTCCGAAGATTATCTTTTCAGTCCAAAATACTGCTTACCTATTTGCTCTTACTGCTGTTTACCGTGGTTATTTTTGCCATCTGCTATATTCAGGGGGTCTCTTCTGCCCTTACCTACAACATCGAGTACATGAAACAGTCTAACCAGCAAAAAAACATGAACTTAGATATTGCCATGGGAAATAACAGCTCCTTAAATCTTCTGCATCTCATCGATCCCAAGATCAATGTCATACTCCATGAAAAGTCCAGTAACATGTCCCCCAAAGACCGTTACGAAAGAGACTATTATATGCAGACCGTTCTAAAAATGCTCACGGTCATCAATCCCCATGTACAAAGGACAACCATCCTGACATCTGCAGGAGACACCTATTGCAGCATAAACAATATATCAGAGGATTATATAAAAAATGCATGGAAGGCCATCGAAAGTGTTGATTGGAAATCAAAGAGCCAGAAATACTATACAATCCCTTATCCCCAGAAAATAGGCAATACCGGCTATTCCCTGGTAACGGTATACCACCAGCTTTCGGATATCGGCGAGTATAAAACCTATGGATATCTGCTGGCAGACTTGGATTTTGGATCCATTGCAAAAGATTTTAATTCCACTGATGCAGCTGACGGTCTGGCGTCTTCCTTTGCCATTGTATATAAAAACCAGGTCATCTATAATTCCAGAAACGCCCACATCAATCTGGAGACCGACCTTTCAGAAAAGGAAAAGCTGGAGGCCTTTCCTCATCTGGAGCAGATTGAGGCCTCCGGAAAGGGATCAGGGCAGCTTTCTCTAAATGGTACCCTCTGCATTGCTGCTGTTTTAAAAAATGAATCCACCGGCTGGTATCTGGTGCAGTATATCCCAAAGCACCTGCTGATCAACACCAGCATGGAAAGCATGCTAAATGTCATGGCATGGGTGATGCTTATCCTGACTGCAGCCGGGATCTTAAGCCTCATATTATCCAAGCAGGTCAGCCGGCCGATCAAAGCACTGGCAGAAACCATGAACCAGGCAAGGCAGGGAGAAGTAAAGCTTTTAACAGGATTAGAGCCCAGGGAGGATGAAATCGGAAACTTAATTGAAATCTATAATGAAATGGGAAAGAGGATCAATGACAGCATTACCAAACTGTATATTATGCAGATCAATCAAAAGCAGGCAGAGCTTAAAATGCTTCAGTTCCAGATCAATCCCCATTTTTTGTATAATGCGCTGAACACGGTTACAGCCATTGCCAGGCTGGAAGAAATCGAAGAAATCCCAGCCATTACAGAAAGCCTGTCGGATATGTTCCGCTATAACATAAAAGGGACTGATTTTGTAACCGTAAAGGATGAAGTGATTCAGCTAAAGAACTATATCCGAATCCAGTCCATCCGGTTCCCCGGGCGCTTTGCAGTGGAGTATGATATCCCCGGGGAATACGAGAATAATGGGGTTATTAAATTCATCCTGCAGCCCATTGTGGAAAACTCCATACAACATGCGTTTAAGAGTAAACGGGACCAGGACTTTTTAAAAATCTCCGTATCACCGGACTCGGAAGACTATCTTATGATTTCCGTGTACGATGACGGGTGCGGTATGTCAAAAGAGAAGGTGGATGAATTAAACCATGCATTATGGAATACAAAAGCCAACACCCTGCTGGGAGAGGATGGAACTGGCATCGGATTAGCCAATGTTAATGCAAGGCTTAAAAACTTTTATGGAGAAGATTGCGGAATTGTGGTGGAAAGCCGGTACGGAAGCTTTACCTGCATTCACATGCGGATCAAGAGAACGAAGGAGGGTTAGAATGAAGGTCATCATTGCGGAAGATGAATATTACGCAAAAAAAATGCTCGTTAAACTATTAACTAAGATTGATATGGATATCACCGTATGTCTGGAAGCCGAAACCGGGAAACAGGCGGCAGATTATCTTGCCGGCGAGGACGCAGACCTTGTGATAACCGATATCCGCATGCCGGAAATGGACGGGCTGTCCCTCGCAAAATATGTAGAAGAACACTGCCCGGCAACGGATGTGGTTATCGTAAGCGGCTATTCAGATTTTAACTACGCCAAGGAAGCAATGAAATATGGGGTCCGGTATTACCTTACCAAACCGGTAAAACCCGAGGAACTGGAAAAGGCCATACGGGATATTACAGAAACCAGAGAAGAAAAAAAAAGGCTGCTTGAAAAACAGGTGGACCGGAGGCTTTTGCAGGAATCCCTCCAATATGTGAATATCTCCGGCATTCTGGCAAACCGGGCCCTGATGGATACCTTCCGTAACCTGTGCGGCGGACAGCTAAGGGAACGCTCCTACCAGATGCTCTTATTGCAAGGGAAACAGCGTATGAGCCGGGAGGAGGCAAAGATCTTGGCAGAATTCTTAGAATCCGCATCAGACCACGCCAATATCCAGGTCTTTTATTTTCAGCAGCCGGATGAGGTGATCGCCATGAAGTTTGACGGGCAGGAGGTGCTGTGGGATCAAAAGTTTTTACTCCGTCTGAAGCAGGAACTATCCCATAGGAAAATAGAAATCACCTGTGGCATAAGCAGGGTTTATAAAGGGGAAGAACTGCTGGGAGATGCATACCGGGACTGCGTTTATGCCATCAACGGAAGACTGCTTGATGAAAAAACCAGAGTGTTTGAATATGAACCGGAGCTTTCTATGGAACAGATCCTGACACAGCAGGAGGAGCTGTTGATCTACGAAAGTGTGATGAAGGGAAGCTACCAGCAGGCTGAGGCTGCTCTCCAACAGTTTTTTGTAAAATGCAAGGAGGGAAGCTGGAATGTATATTCCTTATACAGCGGTATCATGCAGATTTTTTCCGTGATCAGCAGAGCCTATTGTAGCAGGGAGGCTTCTTCTGAATCAGAAGAGGTAAACCGGTATCTTTTGTTTTCCTTCAAATCAGATCTTTATCAGTTCCGGACCATGGAAGAGCTTGAGCGGTATATGTTTAAAATTCTGGAAAACACCTGCGGCTCCCAGGTGGAAAAAGGTAGCATCATCGAAGAGATCAAGAATTACGTATCCCTTAACTTCCGGTACGAGATTTCCTTAAATGAACTGGCAGCCCATAAGTATTTTATGAATTCCAGTTATTTAAGCCGTCTGTTTAAATCAGAAACAGGGATGAATTTTTCCAAATACTTAATTACCTACCGCATGGAACGGGCAAAGGAGCTTTTAAAAAATACAGTTTTTAAGATAAACGAAATCGCTGATTATGTAGGCTATAATGATACCTCCTATTTTATCCACACCTTCAAGCGCCTTTATCAGATGACTCCCGAGCAATATCGCGCCCAGGTAGAAAAAAGGTAAAAAATGTTTTACGTAACATCTCAGATACCTTATATAGGTGGCCACAATTTGTTTTGTATAATGGAACCACCAAATAACAGGAAACAGAAAGGGCGAGGATGATTTATATGAAAATGAAAAAAATGTTGGCAGTTGGTTTGACCTGCTCTCTGGCAGCGATGCTTGCTGCGGGATGCAGTGAATCAGGTAAAACCTCAGGCAAGAGTTCCGATTCGGGAGTCACACACCTGGAGTTTTTCTCATCAAAGATGGAAAATGTATCCACCATGCAAAAGCTCGTGGACAAATTCAACAAACAAAATACCGATGTCCAGGTTACCTTAAATTCCCCGGCAGATGCGGGAACTGTATTAAAAACCAGGATGACTAAGGATGATTTGCCGGATATCATTGCCTATGGCGGCGATAACATCTATACGGAACTTACAGAAGCAGGGATCTTATTGGATTTAAGCGATCAGGAGGTTTTAAAGACCATAAACGATTCATATATGCAGATGGTCTATGATATCAATGGGGATAAAGCAGAAAAAGCATACGGCATCCCGTTTGCTGCCAACGCTTCTGGAATTATCTATAATGCAGATCTGTTTAAAAAAGCAGGTGTAACGATTCCGGAGACCTGGGATGAGCTCATTGAGGTATGTGAAAAGCTGTCCGCAGCAGGCATCCAGCCCTTTGAATTAAGCTTTAAGGATAGCTGGACCATCCTACCCTCCTGGAACTCTCTGGCGCCGGCAACACAGCCTGAAGGCTTTTTAGATGCGAAGAAAGAAGGAACCACCACTTTCCTTGGCACCCATGAAGAAGTTTTGGAAAAGTACAGCACTCTGGTGAATTATGCCCAGGCAGATTTTATGGGAACTTCCTATGATGACGGAAACCGCAGCTTTGCAAATGGCGAAGCAGCAATGCTGATTAACGGCGTGTGGACCGTACCTGAAATCAAAAAAACCAATGAATCCATTAATCTTGATATGTTTGCTTATCCGGCAACCAATGATAAGAGTAAAAATAAGGTTGTATCCGGAATCGATGTCATGCTTATGGTGACAAACCAATGCAAAAACCCGGAAGCTGCCAAGCGTTTTGTGTCATTTATGTTGGAACCGGAAAACAGTCAGCTTTACATTAACGAGCAGTTTGCATTTTCTCCGGTGGAAGGCGTTGTACAGGAGGATGCTTCGGTGGCCGGACTGGCAAAGGATATTGCAGATGGAAAGGTTACGGATTTTGTAGACCATTATTATCCCAACGGTTATAATCTGTCTGCTATTTTATCCGAGTTTTTCTTAAACAAGGCAAATGGTATGGATGAAAGCGAAAACATTGCTGCAATACTGAAAAAGTGCGATGAACAATATGATATCCTCAATACCCGTTAAGCCTGGTAAAAGGAGGATAAGGCATTGAATAAACATAGAAGTAACCATATCAGTCCAGCGTTCTATCTTATGGTGGTTCCCGTGGCAGCACTGTTCTTTTTACTCCATACGGTTCCCTTTCTAAAAGGTATCTTTTACAGCTTTACCAACTGGAAGGGCTATGGGAACTGGGAATTTATCGGTTTTAAAAATTTCCTGCAGTTTTTTAAGGATCCTTCCATAAAGCAGGCCTATGGCTTTACCTTTCAGTTTGCACTTTCCGCCACTGTCCTTGTCAACGTATTAAGTCTGGCGCTGGCATGCGGGCTCAATGGGAAAATTCGTGGAAAGAATTTTTTAAAGGCGCTGTATTTCCTGCCATATATGCTGGGTACTCTGATCATCGGTTTTGTATTTAACTTTATCTTTGGAAATATCATTCCGGGATTTGGAAAATTGGCGGGTATCGATGGGCTGAGTGTCAATATCCTTGGTACCAGCAAAGCATGGCTTGGGGTTTTGTTCGTTACCGTCTGGCAATCCATGGCCTTTAACACCATGATCTATCTCTCCGGCCTTCAGACGGTGGATAAGGATATTTATGACGCGGCATCCGTTGACGGTGCCGTAGGCCTCCAGCGGTTTATCAAGATCACCTTCCCGCTGATCGCTCCTTTCTTTACCATCAATATGGTATTAAGTGTTAAGAGTTTTCTTATGGCATTTGACCAGATTATGGCAATGACAGGGGGAGGGCCCGGAACTGCGACCACTACGATCTCCATGTTGATTTATAAGCGGGGATTTGATGGCGGACAGTTTGCTTACCAGTCAGCCAATGCCGTTATTTTATTCTTGGTAGTGTCGTCAATTTCCGTATTCCAGCTAAAGATTTTAGAAAAAAGGGAGGCGAAAATAAACTGATGAAAGAGAAAGAAAAGACCAATTGGCTCCTGACAATCCTTCTGTCGGCAATCGCTGTTTTCGTTATCCTGGGCCCCCTTTATATTACGGTGGTAATAGCATTGAAATCACCGTCAGACATGGAACATGTACTGGCACTTCCCACTTCCCTGCACTTAGAGAATTTTTCCAGGGCATGGGTGCTTACCGACTATCCAAAGAAGTTCTTAAATACATTTTTTATCACAAGCATCAATCTGGTGTTTACCATCCTGACTAATTCCATGGCGGCTTATGCCATTATACGGAATAAGGATAAAAGCAGATTTTTCAATCTCATGTATTATTATTTTATCAGCGCCATGTTTATCCCTTTTAATGTGATTATGCTTCCCCTGGTAAAACAGGCCTCAGCCTTTCACTTGGATAACATCTATGGCATCACATTAATTTATATTATATTCGGACTGCCCATGAATACGTTTCTTTATTCAGGTTACATCAAATCCCTGCCTGTGGCATTAGAGGAGGCGGCGAGGATCGACGGGGCGGATACGTTCCAGACCTTTTGGCGCATTATATTTCCGCTTCTTAAGCCCATGAGCGCTACAGTGGCAATCCTGTCCTTTATGTGGACCTGGAATGACTTCCTGATGCCCCTTGTTTTGCTGAGCGATGCAAGCCAGCAAACCTTACAGTTGGCCCAGTATGTGTTTAAAGGCCAGTTTTCCACGCAGTATAACCTTGCCTTTGCCTCGTATTTGATGGTGCTGCTGCCAGTTTTAGCGGTATATGTTTTTTGTCAGAAATGGATCATCGCAGGAGTGACTAGCGGATCTGTAAAAGCTTAACGGAAGGAAAAAGAATATGGACAGAAAATGGTGGAAACAAGCGGTTATATATCAGATTTACCCCAGAAGCTTTAAGGACAGCAACGGGGATGGGATCGGAGATCTTCAAGGGATTATCTCCAAACTTGATTATTTGAAAGAACTTGGAGCAGATGCTCTCTGGCTCTCCCCGGTCTATTGTTCCCCACAGGATGACAATGGTTATGATATATCCAATTATCAGGATATTGATCCAATGTTCGGGAATTTAGAAGACATGGAAGAGTTGATTGTAAAAGCAGGCAGCCGTGGGATCCGGATTATCATGGACCTTGTTTTAAACCATTCTTCCGATGAGCATCCATGGTTTACAGAGGCGAAAAAAAGTAAGGATAATCCCTATCATGATTATTATGTGTGGAGGGATGGCGTGGAAGGAACTGCTCCAAATGAACTAAGAGCCGCTTTTGGAGGCTCCGCCTGGGAGTGGGTTCCGGAACTTGGGCAATACTATTTCCATCAGTTTTCAGTGAAACAGCCGGATTTAAACTGGGATAACCCAAAAGTACGCCGGGAGATACAGGATATGATCCTTTGGTGGATGGAGAAAGGAGTCGGCGGGTTCCGGCTGGATGTCATCGATTTAATTGCCAAGGAGCCTGACCGGATGATCACAGCGGATGGGCCAAAGCTCCATGAATTTATACAGGAATTAAGCAGGGAGACCTTTCAGAAAGGAGATTTAGTCACCGTGGGTGAAGCATGGAGTGCAAATCCGGAAAATGCCGTTCGTTACAGCAATCCGGATGGCAGTGAGCTTTCCATGGTATTCCAGTTTGAGCATATCTGCCTTGACCAGAAAAAGGGCGGGGAAAAATGGGACATAGCCCCTCTTCCATTCCTGGAATTAAAGCGTGCCTTATCCACCTGGCAGGAATCCCTTTACTGCAAAGGCTGGAACAGCCTGTTCTGGAATAACCATGATCTGCCGAGAATTGTATCCCGCTGGGGAAATGATAAGGAATATCGAATAGAATCTGCCAAAATGTTTGCAATCCTCCTTCATGGAATGCAAGGCACCCCCTATATCTATCAGGGCGAAGAACTTGGAATGACCAATGTAAGATATGATATGGAAGACTACCGGGATATTGAAACGTTAAATATCTATAGGGAAAGAACCGGGGCCGGATATAATGAAGCAGATGTCATGGAGTCTATCTATACAAAAGGCCGGGATAATGCGAGAACACCGATGCAGTGGAATAATGGCAGAGAAGCTGGATTTACAGATGGAACTCCCTGGATCAAGGTGAATCCAAACTATCCCGAAATTAATGCAGAGGCCGCAATGGCAGATGAAAACTCTATTTTTCACCTTTACCAGAAGTTAATTGAATTAAGAAAAACCTACGACGTATTCGTAGATGGGAAATACCGGCTTCTGATGCCGGAGGATCCCGATCTGTTTGCCTATACCCGTACACTGGAAGAAACTACTTTGCTTGTAATTTGTAATTTTTACGATAAAACAGTTCATCTGCAGCTGCCGAAAGAGCTTGACCGTGAGAAAAAACAGTTAATCAGCTCTTATACGGATGAAGGCCTTACAGATGTGCTCAGGCCGTATGAAGCCAGAATGTATCTGATCAGGTAATTGAAAGGAGGAGAGCCGGAAACGGCTCTCTTCCTTCGTTTGTCTGCCATGGGCGTCTTTTACTGGCACTCATTCAGTTCTTCTAACACCTGGCTCATTAAATATTCAAATACCACAATCACCCTTGCATAAAAATAATTGGACTGCAGATTCCGGTCATCCAGCGTCTTATCATCCAAAATCGGAATATTGACGGTAGACGTACGGCCAATATAATTGCTCTGTTCTCCTGTAAAGGATACAATATCCACCTGATTTTCATTTGCGTAGTCAACAAGCTTTGCAATGGTATCTGTTTCCCCGCTCTTGGAAACTACGATAACAAGTGATGCGCCAAGACGGTTTTTATCATATACTGCATAGGCATTGGTCTTAATAACCCGGAAACCGGTTACCAATAGCTTACGCTCTATATATTCCGCCAGTGGTGAGGAAAATCCGGTAGCAGATACTAAAATAATATCATTTCTGTGTTTTTTTAACTGGCCCATAAAATCATTTAGTAATTCATCTGGTATATCGCTTATAAAGCTGGTAATATCCGACAGTCTTTCTCTATTTTTCCTATGACTCGTAATCATAAAATTAAGACGGTATATCATATCAGTATATCCGGTATATCCCATCTTTTTTGATAATTTGATGATCGTTGCAGCAGATACAAAATTTTGGTTTGCAACTTCACGTACTGCCATATGAAGTACCTGTTGATTATTTTCCAGAATATAATTTAATATCTGGGTTTCCGTATCTGTCAGCTTATATTTATCCGCCAGTTTATAAACATCAAATTTCATATCGCCCGCTCACCTTAATCCCTTCCGTTTTTATGATATCCCCTGATGTCAATATCATTCATCCCACTGGTCCATCAATTGGTGACCTCAGACAGCACCCTTGGCTTTAAGCAATGCTCTTAAGGCGCACAAGAAAAAAGACAGGCTGTCAGGTACTTCCTTTAGCCTGTCTTTCTTTCTTAAACCTCAGTCGTGATAAATATATCATAAATTGCCTTGATCGCTTCCTCAAAATCAGCATTTTTTACGCCAATGATGATGTTGAGTTCGCTGGATCCCTGGTCAATCATTTTTACGTTTACCCTGGAATGGGCAAGGGCCGAAAAGATTCTTCCGGCAGTCCCTCTGGTCGCCTTCATGCCACGGCCTACCACAGCCACCAGCGCAAGGTCTGATTCCATCTCAAGGAAATCTGGTTCTACGGCCCTGTGGATCCCTGCAATGACAGACTGCTCATAATCTTCAAATTCTGACTGATGAACAAAAACGGTCATGGTATCGATTCCTGACGGCATATGCTCAAAGGAAATGCCGTACTTTTCAAATACCTCAAGAACCTTTCTCCCAAAACCAACTTCCGCATTCATCATGGCCTTTTCAATGTTGATGGAGCAAAAGCCTTTCTTTCCTGCAATTCCCGTAATGGTATAATGAGGCTTTCTGCAGGTGCTCTCCACAATTAAAGTTCCTTTGTCATCAGGCTTATTGGTGTTCCGGATGTTGATTGGGATTCCTTCTTTTCTCACCGGGAAAATGGCATCCTCATGAAGAACACTGGCTCCCATATAGGCAAGCTCTCTTAACTCCCGGTATGTAATGGTCTCAATGACCTCAGGATTCTTGATGATTCTGGGATCAGCCACCAGGAAACCGGAAACATCCGTCCAGTTTTCATACATATCCGCATGAATGGCTTTTGCAACAATGGAGCCTGTTATATCGGAACCGCCTCTGGAAAAGGTCTTTATGGTCCCATCCTCCTTCGCTCCGTAAAAGCCCGGAATCACAGCTCTCTCCACATGTTCCAGGCGCTCTGAAAGCTCCTTATTGGTAAGCTCTGCATTAAAATTACCGTCTGCATCAAAGAAAATCACTTCAGCTGCGTCAATGAATTCGTAGCCTAAGTATTCCGCCATCACCATTCCATTTAAGTACTCTCCTCTGGAAGCCGCATAATCACGCCCAGCCTTTTTAAGGAAATTTTCTTCAATGGTCACAAACTCATGATCCAGATTCAGATTAATATGAAGTCCGTCAATGATCTCCATATAACGCTCCTTGATTTTTTCCAGAATCTTTTTATAGCTTTTTCCATCTGCTGCCCCATCATAACACTGGTATAACAGATCAGTCACCTTTTCATCCTTGTCATTTCGCTTGCCTGGTGCTGATGGCACCACAAACCGTCTGCTCTTATCCCCGCGGATGATCTCGCCAACTTTCTTAAACTGCTTTGCGCTGGCCAAAGAGCTTCCTCCGAATTTCACAACTTTTTTCATAGGCATATCTCCTCTGATACAGGTTATCATTACATATTTAACGGAAATAATATCCTAATTGGTATCAGCTGTCAAGTATTTTTCGATAATCATGCATAATTTTCCATTTTCATGCATAAACTTACTCTTCCATTTCCTGGTTTACCTTCTCTTCGCAGGAACGCATGGCGAGGATGGTTTTTTCAAACAGCTCATCAAGAGTCCAGCCTAAATTCTCTGCGCCTGACGCGATCACTTCCCTGGAACAGCCTGCCGCAAACTTCTTGTCCTTAAATTTTTTCTTAAGGCTTGAGACTTCTAAGTCCATAACACTTTTTGAAGGGCGCATCCTGGCGGCTGCTCCGATGAGTCCGGTCAGCTCATCCGCTGCAAACATGATCTTTTCCATCATATGCTCCGGCTCTACCTCAGAACATATGCCGTAGCCATGGCTGCATATGGCATGAACGAGTTCTTCTTCCGCACCGATTTCGGATAGAAGCTCCGGGGCCTTTATACAATGTTCCTCGGGAAACTGTTCAAAATCCACATCATGAAGCAGCCCTGCGATTCCCCAGAATTCTTCCTCTGATCCAAAACCCATTTCTCCTGCGTACCAGCGCATTACCCCTTCCACGGTCAGACCGTGAAGGAGGTGAAACGGTTCCTTATTATATTTCTTAAGTAACTCCAGTGCCTGTTGTCTTGTGATTGCTGTATTCATAGCGCCTGCGTCTCCTTATCTATAAAATTTTAGCTTTTTGTTTCCTTTAAAAGGACTCTATGCTGCTTTCTCCCGATACGAGGATTCCGTTTTCTTCCAAAAGCCTTGCGGTCACCCCGTCTCCTGGAACCTTTGTCCCTGAAAACGTCCCGTCATAAATGCAACCATGGCCGCAGGACGGACTCCGTTCCTTCAAAATTGCCCGCTTACAACCATATAGCCTGGCCAGTTTCAAGGTTTCCTCTGCTCCCTTTATAAAGCTGTCTGTCACGTCTTTTCCAGACCGGTCCACCACGCGGATCTCATCGTGATCACCTGTTACGACTTTAACAATCTGCTCCGCTGGCTCTCTTGGCGTCTCTAAACCTCCAAGCTGCTCCGGACAGACCGGTATGAAATTGTATTTCTCTATAAGCCCGATCAGGCTCTCCTGCCTGCCATTTCCGCCGTCATAGCGGCAATTGACTCCCAGCAGGCAGGCACTCACCAGAATGTTTTCTTTTTCTCCGCCCATCTTCCGCCTCCTTTTTCCTTACTTCTTTCACACCTTTTTGTAAAAAAACATCCTCCAGGCAAAAGCCCAGAGGACATCAATTCTTAGTCTCTTTTCATTATAGCACACGGAGTAAAATTTGCAATATTTTTGAAGTTCAAAATATTTTTCCAGTATATAAAAATTTGTTAGATACCCCTTAAAAACACCTTTATTTTCCAGCTCTATTTATAGATTTTATCTATAAATAAAAGCGAGGAAACCTCCTGTTTAAGCGAAAAAACGCATGTTCTAACTTTTTTTGTATGTGACTAAAAATTTTTTATATTTTCGTGGAATATCAATTGTTTTTGTATCATTTATATGTTAAAATGTATGAGAAAGAAGAATCACAACGCCATTTTTAACAAAATTATGCAAGAGAGTATTGTTAAAAACAATGTGCGGAATTATATAATATCAACTAAGAATGAAGAGAGAGAGGTATTGTCATGTATGTAGTAAATGTCAACGGCAAGGATTACCAGTCAGAAGAAGATTTAACATTAATGGATTTTCTCAGAAACAGACTTGGTATTACTTCCGTTAAAAACGGTTGTAAAGAAGGTGCCTGCGGTACATGTACAGTAATTGTGGATGGGAAGACTGTCCGTGCCTGCATTCTGAAATTGTCCAAACTGGAGGGCAAGAAGGTGCAGACCATAGAAGGATTTACACAGAGAGAACGGGATGTCTTTGTCTATGCCTTTGCGGCAGCCGGCGCCGTACAGTGCGGTTTTTGCATTCCGGGCATGGTGATCAGCGGCAAGTGCTTAATTGACCAGAATCCCAATCCAACCAGAGATGATGTAAAACAGGCGATCCGCACAAATATCTGCCGTTGTACAGGCTATACCAAAATAGAAGACGGCATTTTGCTTGCAGCAAAAATGTTCAATGAAAATTTAGAGGTTCCTGAACTTAAGCAGACTGCTGCCATAGGAGAAAGAACCTGCCGTGTGGATGCGGAAGCAAAAACACTGGGTACTGCCAAATATGCGGATGATTATTATCTGGAAGGCATGCTTTACGGAAAGAACGTGTTCACCAAATATGCACGCGCTAAAATAAATGGAATCGATACCAGCAAGGCTCTTGCAATGCCCGGCGTAGTCGCTGTCTATACGGCAAAGGACATTCCTGGAGACAGGTATATCGGACATCTGGCACATGACTGGCCCGGTATGATCGATGTAGGCGAAGAGACAAAATGCATCGGCGACACCCTTGCTATTGTTGTGGCAGAAACGATGGAACAGGCGTTGGCGGCAGTAAAAGCCGTAGAAATAGATTGTGAAGAATTAGAACCAATCCGCTCCCCAAAGGAAGCCATGGTACCAGGCGCTCATCAGGTACATGGCGAAGGCTTTATGCATTTTGGCAAATTCAGAACTCCGGTAAATAACCTTCTTGATCACGAGGAGGTAAAACGGGGTGACGCAGAGACAGCTCTTGCAAATTCCAAGTATGTTGCAGAAGGCACCTTCTTCGTTCCTCCAACAGAGCATGCGTTCATGGAACCGGAAACTGCTGTTGGTATTCCTGATGGCGACGGTGTTAAGGTAATTACCGGAGCACAGGGTATTTATGATGAACATCACGAATTAAGTGCATATCTTGGCCTCCCTCTGGAGAAAGTAAGAATTCAGAGTGCTTTTGTCGGCGGCGGCTTCGGCGGAAAGGAAGATATGAGCGTTCAGCATCAGGCTGCTCTTTGTGCTTATTTATCAAAGAGACCTGTAAAAGTATCCTTCTCCCGTCAGGAAAGCATTAATTATCATCCAAAGCGTCACGCCATGGAAATATACTGCAAGATCGGCTGTGATGAAAACGGTATTATCCAGGGTATGAAGGCAAGGCTTCTCTCTGATACGGGAGCTTATGCATCTTTAGGCGGTCCGGTACTTCAAAGAGCCTGTACCCATGCAGGTGGACCATATAATTACCAGAACGTGGACATCGAAGGGGATGCTTACTATACCAACAATCCGCCTGCAGGTGCATTTCGCGGGTTCGGCGTAACACAGTCCTGTATGTCAACGGAAGCTTTAATCAACCAGTTAGCAGATCAGATGGGAATATCCGGCTGGGAGATCCGTTACCGCAATGCCATCAGACCAGGCCAGTCCCTTCCTAACGGGCAGATCGCCGATGAAGGCACCGGTATGTTGGAAACCCTGGAAGCAGTAAAAGAAGATTTTGAAAAATATGAGGCAGACCCAAATTATTTCGTAGGAATTGCATCTGCCATGAAGAACGCAGGAATCGGTGTCGGTCTTGCAGACGTAGGCCGCTGTATCTTAAGAGTACGTGACGGAAAAGTTGTTACAGGCTCTTCTGCTGCTGCTATCGGCCAGGGACTTCAGACCATAACCTTACAGATGGTCTGTCAGACCACAGGTCTTGCACCGGAACAGGTAATCGTTGGACATCCGGATACAAAATACACACCAGACTCCGGAACCACAACCGCCTCCCGCCAGACCGTATTTACAGGCGAAGCAATCCACATTGCCGCAATGAAACTGAAAGAGGATTTGGATGCAGGACATTCCTTAAGTGATCTGGAAGGCAAAGAATATTATGGCGAATTTGATTTTAAGACAGATCCTATCGGCAGCGACAAACCAAACCCCGTAAGCCATATTGCTTATGGTTATGCAACTCAGCTTTATGTTCTTGACACTGAAGGAAAAGTTGTCAATATAATTGCAGCCCATGACATAGGCAAAGCCATCAATCCTCTTGCCGCAGAAGGCCAGGTAGAAGGCGGCGTTGCAATGGGTCTTGGTTATGGACTGACAGAGGACTTCCCATTAAAGGACGGCATTCCACAGGCTAAATTAGGTACTTTAGGCCTCTTTAAAGCACCTCAGATGCCTCCTGTTGACGTACGGTTCATTGAAAAGAATCCATCTGATGTAGCATTTGGAGCAAAAGGCGTAGGCGAGATCGTATGTGTTATGGGAGCACCTGCTTTGCAGAATGCTTATTTCAAGAAGGATGGTGTATTCCGTTACAAACTTCCTTTGGACAATACGTTCTACCGTAAACCAAAGCCAGCAAAATAAATAGTTACCAGAATACCCAAAAAAGGGCGGAATGTATACCGCCCTTTTTTATTACAAAAGCGCGAGGCAGCAAAAGGAGTACTCATATGACAGCAGGTTTTTATGAAGAATTAAAAAATGCCGATAAAAACACGAACTTAATCAGCCTGACAATCGTTGAAGGACAGGGGCTTGGAGCCAAAGCCCTGTGGTCGAATGGAGAAATCATCTGCAGGCAGGGAGACGAAAAAGCGTTTGATGCTTTTTCAGAGGATTTAAAAAGCATAGACAAAACCCAGACCATAAAATCTCAGGACAGCACTCTGTTCTGCGAATTTGTGACAGGAGAAAAGTATATGGTTGTATGCGGAGCCGGCCATATTTCCATCCCAATCATCAGAATCGGAAAGATGCTGGGATTCCATGTTACAGTGATTGATGACCGGTTATCTTTTGCCAATACCGCAAGAAAAGAAGGGGCTGACACCGTTATCTGCAAGCCTTTTAGGGAAGCCTTAGAAGAGATCAAGGGAAGCACCGGCCATTACTTTATCATCGTCACCAGAGGACACCGGTATGACCAGGACTGTTTATCTCAGATCATCGGCAAAAAAAATGCCTACATCGGTATGATCGGCAGCAAAGTCAGGGTAAGGCTTGTAAAGGATTTTTTAGCAGACGAAGGAATCAGCAGAGAGCTGCTTGACCAGGTTTACACACCCATCGGACTAAAGATCAACGCCCAGACCCCGGAGGAAATCGCCGTGGCAATTATGGCGGAGATCATTCAGGTAAAGAACGGAAGTAAAAAAAGCTTTGGCTACCCAAAGGAAATCCTTGACGGTCTCACTTCCCAGGAGTTATCTGACATGCCAAAATCCCTTGTCACCATTGTTTCCAGAAAAGGCTCCGCTCCCAGGGATGTAGGCTCAAAGATGGTTGTGATGCTTGACGGGAGCACCATTGGGACCATCGGAGGCGGCTGTGTGGAATCTGAGGTGTGTACCGCAGCGAGAGAAGTTGCCAGAGATAAAAAGCCGGTATTAATGAAGGTTGACATGACTCCGGGCAACGCAGAGGACGAAGGCATGGTATGCGGAGGCGTTGTAGAAGTATATATTGAGCCGGTCTTAAGCTGAACACACAAATTGGCCTTTAAAAAACACAATGACATTTTCCGAAATTTATAGTATACTTCTATAGATGGATTAGTATGAACGAAAGAAAGGAAGGCTGCACCATGTATTGTGTAAAAACTATTAAAGATGATTTGTTCTGGGTTGGGGGAAGTGACCGCCGTCTTGCCCTGTTCGAAAACGCCTACCCCATTCCGAAAGGGATTTCCTATAACTCCTATGTCCTGCTAGATGAAAAAACCATTCTTTTTGATACTGTTGACCGGGCTATCACCGGACAGTTTTTGGAAAATGTGGAAGCAGTCCTTGGAGGGCGGAATCTGGATTATATCATTGTAAATCATATGGAGCCGGACCACTGTGCCACTTTGGGTGAAATGGTCAGAAGATATCCGGATGTAAAGGTGATCTGCAATGCCAAGACTATCCCGATTATCAACCAGTTTTACGAATTCGGCGTTGATTCCAGAGCTGTCATTGTGAAGGAGGGGGACACGTTCTGCTCCGGCAAACATACCTTTACATTTTATATGGCTCCCATGGTTCACTGGCCGGAAGTAATGGTCACCTACGATACCATGGACAAGGTTCTATTTTCAGCCGACGCCTTTGGAACCTTTGGCGCAATGAACGGAAACTTATTTGCAGATGAAGTAAATTTTGAACGGGAATGGCTTGATGAAGCCAGAAGATACTATTCCAATATTGTAGGAAAATACGGCCCGTCTACCCAGACTCTTTTAAAGAAAATCTCTGATCTGGACATTCAGTTTCTTTGTCCTCTTCATGGACCTGTATGGCGTTCCGACATTTGCTGGTATATGGATAAGTATCTTAAATGGAGCAGCTATACTCCGGAAGAGAATGCTGTGATGATCGCCTATGGCTCCATTTACGGAAATACGGAGAATGCCGCCAACATCCTGGCATGCCGTCTGGCAGAACGCGGCATCCGCAACATTGTCATGTATGATGTATCCAATACCCATCCGTCTGTGCTCATTTCAGAAGCATTCCGCTGCAGCCATCTGGTATTTGCATCAGCCACCTATAACGGAGGTATTTTCAGCAGCATGGAACACCTGCTTCTGGATATGAAAGCCCATAACGTACAAAACCGCACCGTTGCCCTTATGGAAAATGGTTCCTGGGGTATCATGGCAGGCAAGAAAATGACTGAGATTATTTCTGAAATGAAAAATATGACCATACTGGATCAGACCATTACCATCAAATCTTCTGTAAAAGAGGATCAGCTGGCTGATATCGGTGCTTTGGCCAATACCATCGCAGAATCCATAAAGTAATTTTCTCAAGAAAATACCGGGGAAACAGCCTGAAGCAGCCGTTTCCCCGGTATTCCTCATTTACCTGTTCCTACTGATATCGATTCGGGATATTCCTTCAGTTTTGGTGCAGATCTCTTCTAATAATCACCGTCCCATAAGATTCTATTTCACCCTTCCCTGAAATCTCCCCAAGAAGAACCGCTCCTTCTGAAAGGCAGTCCAAAAGCTTCTGTTCCAGCGCAACCGGTTTTTGGCTGAAATTCTGAAAAAACAGATACTCATACTGATCCGATTCCCTTGAAGTCACTTCAACCTCTTCCGGTATCCTCCCTTCCACAAGAGGTTTAATTCCGGCTTCACAAGTCACATTCCAAAATAAATCATCATAAAAATCCTGCCCGGCATCTGCGCATACATAAAAGGCAGTTCCACTTCCATAGTGATTTTTCGTAAGGGCCGGATATCCCTTATAAAAATCATTTTCATATACCATAAGGACTTCTGCTCCTACTAGCCTTACCAGATCGCAGAGATTACGGCACTCATACCGGTCTCCTTTTTCTCCGGAGGCAGGAACCATATAATTGCTCTCCCAGTCATAAAGTCCGTCGATTTCCGTGCTGCGAAGCCCTACCACTTCCCGGAGCCCATGGGGAACACCTTCAAGAAAGCACCTGTCTGATTCATCCACAATTCCGGACCAGTAGGTCGTTACCAGCTGACCACCATTACGGACAAACCATTCGATTTTTTCTTCAATCCTGCTGCGGTATAAGTAAAGCATAGGAGCGGCCACAAGCTGGTAATCCTCCAGGCCGTCATCCATGGTAATCACATCCACATTAAATCCCAGCTTTTTTATAGCGCTGTAGACCTTTACACAGGTCTCATGATAATAAAGCCCTTTATTTCTTGGACCTTGTGCATCTTCCATTGCCCAGCGGTTTTCCATATCATAGATCAGGGCTGCTTTGGGCCGCACTCCTGTCCCGTACAATTCCCCTAAAAGGGCAAGCTCTTTTCCTATGGAGCTGACCTCCTCAAATACTCTGGTGTCTGTCTTTCCATAATGGTCAATGACTGCTCCGTGGAATTTTTCAGAGCTTCCCGGGCTTTGGCGGATCTGAAAATACAAGACGCTGTCCGACCCGTGGGCAACTGCCTGCCAGGAAGCCAGCCTTAAAAGGCCGGGTTTTTTAAGCTTACTGACTCCCTGCCAGTTTGTACTGCTTGGACAGGATTCCATGAGCAGAAACGGTTTCTTCTTTAAGCTTCTCATGAAATCATGCTGCATGCCGTTGTCCCTGGCCGTAAGAATCTCCTTTTCTTTGTGCCACAAAGGATAGGTGTCCCAGGAAACCACATCCACTGCTTGAGAAAGCTTCCGGTAATTAAGTCCCTGATAGTCATACATAAAATTGGTGGTAACAGGTTGTTTTGCTCCCGCTTCCCGTAAAGAGGCAGCCTCCCACCGGACAAAATCCATGGTCTGATCCGTCACAAACCGTTTCCAGTCCAGGTTTAATCCATGTACCATGCTCTCTCCTATGGCGGAGGGGCTTTCCACCTGGTCAAAGGACTGATAGCCGTGGCTCCAGAATGCTGTGCACCAGCTCCTGTTTAAGCGGTCGATGGAACCATACCTCTGTTCCAGCCATTTCCGGAACGCATCCTGGCACAATGGACAGTGACACTCACCGCCGTATTCATTGGAAAGATGCCAAAGAAGAACTCCTGGATGAGAGCCAAACTCCTTTACCAGCCTTTCATTGATACGTTTTACCTTTTCCCTGTATACAGGAGAGGTGTAACAATGATTGTGACGTCCCCCAAAACGCTGGCGCCTCCCTGTATCATCCACCCGGAGTACCTCCGGATATTTGTCTGCCAGCCATTTGGGACGGGCACCGGATGGGGTACCCAAGATGGTGTATATTCCATTTTCATAGAGCTGATCCAGCCGTTCCTTTAACCAGGAAAACTCAAATTTTCCTTCCTCCGGCTCCAGGAAGGACCAGGCAAACATCCCCATGGTAGCCGTATTGATCCCGGCCTTTTTCATATATTCCAAATCCTTTTCAAGAATCTCAGGCTCTTGAAGCCATTGTTCCGGGCTGTAATCCCCTCCGTGCCATATGCCAAGATTTTTCATATTTTCTTGCTCCTTTTCTTCATAAAAATACCGCAGCCGATTCCATATCCGGAAGCCGGCCGCGGCATCTGATTTGATTTCTTTTTATTTTACTGCTCCTGTGATACCTTCTGCAAAGCTTCTTTGCAGCAGGAAGAAAACGATTACTGTAGGAATGGTGCAGACTAATACTGCCAGCATAAGGATTCCATAATCGGTCACATATCCTTCCGTTAAATTGGCCACAAGCATTGGCATGGTAATGCTGCTTGCATCGGACATGATCACCTTAGGCCAAAGGTAACTGTTCCAGGCGCTCATAAAGGTAATGGTCATAGCTGCCGCATAAGTGGAGCGCATGGTAGGCAGAAACATCCGGTAGAAAATCTGGAACTCACTTAACCCGTCAAGCCTTGCCGCCTCCATGATATCCGACGGAAAGGATCTTGCACTCTGGCGGAACATCATAATCAGAAACGGGGTGGATATGGTGGGAAGGATAAATCCCAGGGTACTGTTTAACAGCCTTGCACTTGAAAACATCCGGTAAAGGGGAATCATGGTTGCTGCAAAGGGAACCATCATGGCCAGCAGGATCACGCTCATAACCCGGTCCTTTGCCTTGTCATGAAAGACTTCAAACCCATATCCTGCGATGGAACAGACCAGCAGGGAGAAAAACGTCATGATAATGGAATATTTAAAGGAATTCCCAAGGGCTGTGGCAACATTCTGGGAAGCGAACAGCTTCTTCACATTGTCAAAAAGTGCTGTTCCGAATATCAGGGTCCCTCTGGTCACATCCACGCTTTTATTGGTAGCCGCAACCATCATCCAGTACAGGGGAAACACTGAGATGACAGAGACAATGGTTAAAAATGCATATGCAAAAAACTTTTTTCCCTTAGTCACGCTTATCACCTACCTTCAGCTGTATAAATGCAAGAACTGCCACCAGAATCAGGATCAGGTAAGACATAGAAGCTGCATACCCGAAGTTTGGCACATACTTGAATGATACATTATAAATATAGTGAGACATGGTAATGGTGGAATTAGCCGGTCCGCCGTTTGTTAAGTTCACGGACTCATCAAACAGCTGCAGGGTACCGTTGGTGGACATGATGGCCGTCAGCAGAATGGTGGGCCTTAAAAGCGGAATCGTAATCCGGAAGAAGGACTGAAACGGAGAGGCTCCGTCAATTTTTGCCGCTTCATACACGGAATACTCAATATTCTGTAAGCCGGATAGATAGAACACCATATTATAGCCTGTCCACCTCCAGATGAGGGCAAGGATAATTACGATCCTTGCAGAATTTGGATGACCCAGGAAGTTGTATCCTGTGGTCAATATTCCAAGCTTCATCAGAACGATATTGACCAGCCCATCCACTGCAAACAGGGAACGGAAAATTACTGCATAGGATACGAGGGAGGTTGCACAGGGCAGAAAAATCGCAGTACGGAAAAGCCCCTTGAACCGCAGGTCTTTATTGTTCAGCAGAGAAGCCAGGACCAGAGCCGATACAAGCATGATCGGAACCTGTATGATCAGGTAAATAAAATTGTTTTTTAGAGCCTGCATAAAAACAGGATCCTTGAACATTCTTACATAATTGGTCCCGCCTGTCCACTTCATTGCCGCGCCGATTCCTGTCTGAAAGGAAAGGAACAGTGCCTGGATCATGGGCAGAAAGCTCATAACCGCAATCAGGATGACTGCAGGCGTTAAAAATGTCCAGCCCGCAAGGCTCTGCTTCTGGCCTAAGGACAGCTTTTTCTTTGAATTTCCCACTGAAATGCCTCCTCCCTCTTATTTTTATTTACCCATTGCAAACTTAACTGTATCTTCTGCTGTTTTAATTTCTGAATCTATGTCAGCTCCTGAGACTACATGAGTAATGGCAGTTGCAACCGCATCACGGGCCTCATAATAATAAACGCCTGTATTATTGGAAGGAACCTTTGATGCAAACTCTGTGATCTGTGCATATACCGGCTTTCCTCCGAAGAATGTCTGAGGTTCTCCATAAACCTTACTGTCCGCTGCCGGAAGATACGTTGCCAGTGCTCCGGACTTTGGAAGAATGGTCTCATAGAAAGGAATGCTTCCTGCAAAGGTCTTTGACAGGAAATCTGCGGCCAGTTCCGAATTCTTGCTTCCGGCAGTTACTGCCCAGCTGGAACCACCGTTATTGGAATAATTGGTTGCATCGTTTACTCCCTCAAGCTTCGGGATATTGGTAATCGCCCAATTGCCGGACTGGTCTTCTGCTGTCTGGATGCTCGCCATAATCCAGCAGCCGTTGATCGTTCCTGCCACAGTGCTGTTTGTCATAGTTCCAACATACTGATCCCAGTCATTGACTTCCACAAGCACGCCGCTCTTAACTAGGGAAACATAGGTTTCAATAACCTTTTTCAGCTTATCATTTCCAACCATGCTTGGGTTCCCGTCCTTATCAAAGAGGCTTCCTCCTGCGGACTGGAGCATGATCATGATCAGATCAGACTCTCCTGCTGTACAGGATAACAGAGGTTTTCCTGTCTTTGCTAAAATCTCCTCACCCATGGACTGATACTTGCTCCAGGTAATATCTGTAAAGTCTGCTTCCGTATATCCGGCTTCTTTTAAAACATCGGTACGATAGGCTGCAATCGCAGCTCCGTTATCAAAGGGAACTCCGTAGTTTTTCCCATCTACAACAGAGTAGGCAGTTTTAGCATTTGGGAACTTTGAAAAATCAACTCCGCTTCCGGTTAAATCCTTAAAGGCGTCAGGGTAACTGATTACATTCTTCTGAAATGCATTATCCTGCATTAACAGGATATCAGGAAGAGTATCCAGGTTTTTAGAAGTAGCCGCCGTCGTCAGCTTGGTCTGCACGTCAGCCCAGGGCGTCTCCACTACATTCAGCTTGAAATCCGGATGATCTTTCTGGTACACCTTTGCCGCTTCTTCCATTGCATAAATGTTAAATGCAGGATCCCAGCACCAGACAGTCAGTTCGTTTGCGGCCTTAGCCCCATCTCCTGTCTTTCCTCCTGCATTCTGTCCTGCACCGCCAGAACTCCCGCAGGCTGTCAGGGAAGCCATCATGGCTCCGGCCAATAATATGGATGCAAATCTTCTCTTCATATCAAAACTCCTCCTCTTTCATAAAAAATTTGGCTTGTATGATAAATTCATTATACCAATGTTTTTTGATTTAAAGTCTTTAGATTCAATTAAAAAATGCGCATATTCGATCATTATTCCCTTAATCCCAGCCTTTTTGAGCGCTGATTCTGTAGTGGAGCAGCTTTCCTTCATAATTTTCTTTTGATTTTTTCCATTGATAAGGGGAAACATTTAATATTTTTCTAAAATTCCGGTTAAATGCAGAAATTGAAGCAAATCCCGACTCCTCCCCAACCTCTTCCATGGATTTCCCTGTCTTTTTCAGCAGTTCACAGGCACTCTGAACCCGGATTAAGTTGATATAGTCCAAAGGCTTCATATTCATTCCCTCTTCAAAAACACGGCGGAAATGGCTTTCACTCATGTTGCAGGCCTCTGCCAGACTGCTGACCTTGATTTCCTGGTGATAATGCGTGGCAACATAATCCAGGGCTCCTGCTAAAACGGCGTCACTGCCCCTGCCTCCTACGATCCGCTCCTCATCATCGGAAAGCCGCAGAAGTTCCACCACAAAAGCATTAAGATAGCCCCGTATGCTGTCTTTGTAATAAGGCTTTTTATGCCGCGCTTCTTCCATAATCCCTAAAGTCAGTCTGGACAGGCCGGGATTGTCCTCTCCTGACAGAAGGTATCCGGTTCGATGGAGCCTTTTTAATATGGTGCTTTGGTGCACCGGGTCATGGCCGTACACTTCAGATACTGTTTTTTCCAGGTCAATGTACATCCACTCCCAATACCCCTTTGTCCCCTCCACAGTGTTCGTGGTATGAGGAAGCCTTGGCGGTACGATCATCATGGAATGGCTGGAAAAAGGAAGGCGTTCCTGCCCCAGGACCACTTCTCCGTCCCCCCAGTGGCAATATCCGATTTCCATGAGGTCGTGAAAATGAAGGTATTTGATATCTTTCCCATATTCCCGGATCCAATCCTCCCCCAATAGAGCCAGAACCACTTCCGTCTCCGGAATCACATAGTAGCGCAATTCCACCTTCTCCCTTTGTTTTGCCACAAACATCTTTCCCCCTTTGTCCAGATTGTTTCTAAAGCAGCGGCAGCTTTTTGCGGTAAAAACAGAAAAAGCATCCCCTGCCATGAAATATTGCTTCTATCATGGCAGAGACTGCTCTTCTTTTGTTTATGGTTATGATACCGTGTAGAGTCAATCGGATATTCACAATCCGCTACCCTGCTTGCTGAGGTTAAATTACAAGAGAAGGCGGCGTATAAACCCTTGCCGTCAACTCCGAATCCAGCAAATACAATCCCTTGGGATCATTTCCAAATAAGTCATATCTCTTTATAATCTCGTCCGTATTTTTTTCCTCTTCATTCTGTTCTTTTACGAACCAGTCAAGGAACTGCATGGTACGGAAATCTTTTAATTCGTAAGCTGCTCCGTAAATATCATGAATGGAGGCCGTTACCTTCACCTCATGTTCATAGGCAGCCATGGCCGGCTGGCGGAAATCCGTGTAAACAAAATCAGGAGCCTTAATATCTTCCAGTACAACCTTTTCGCCGTTGTTAAGTAAATAATTCATAAAGAGCATGGCATGATCCCGCTCTTCCTGGGTCTGGATCTTAAACCAGTTAGCAAAACCGTTTAAATTACTGTCCGCATAATAGTTTGCTATATCCAGATAGATGTATGCCGAATACAGTTCAAAATTGATCTGTTTGTTAATTTTTGCAACAATTTCTTTATTTAACAAAATCTACGCCTCCTTTTTCCTTGTTTTTTCTATTGATTCATTTCTATCAGATTGAATTGACATTCAAAATGATATGTTATATTCTAACATTTATTACCAAATTATTCAATGGTGTAATAAAAATTATTTATTTTAAATAGCGTCTGATAATATCCCGATCTGGCATTATTTATAAACATCTTCACAAAAAAGGCCGCTGCTTTGTCCCCGATTCCTCATTGACAAAGCAGCGGCCCTTACAGGCTTATAAATCGCTTTTTACTTTTTAACCTTTACTTTTCTCTTCTCCCACATAGCCCAAAGCGTACCTGCCACGCAAATGGAGGAATAGCATCCGGTCAGGATACCAAAGAACATTGGAAGTGAGAACTCCAAAATAGACCCGATCTGGAAGTAAACGGAAGCTGCCAGAATGATAAGCACGCAGATTCCCGTGGTACAGGATGTATTGATGGACCTTCCAAGGGTCTGGGTGGTACTGATATTTACCAGCTCATCGACCGGCATTTTGGTATCCTTCTTTCTGTTTTCACGGATTCGGTCATAGATAACGATGGTATCGTTAATGGAATAGCCGATTATCGTTAGGACGACCGCCACAAAAGCATCGTTTAACGGAATCCGGAACAACACGAATACAAAGAACACCACAATTACATCATGGAGCAGCGCAATCATTGCAGTAACTCCTGCAGGAAGGCCGGATATTGCTGAAAACCGGATCCAAACATAAACAACAATGAAGAGCAGAGAAAGTACAATAGCAACCGCTGCGTTCTTCATCGCCTTTGCTCCGATATAAGGCTCAACAACATAGGTCTCTGACAGCTTTGCATCTGCATTGTCGGAGGTACTGTTGATGGCATCCGTTACCTTTTTCTGATCTTCCGGAGACATACCCGAATTTCCTGCAAGTGTGACGGAAAGTCTCTTAAGTCCGGTCATGTTATCTTCCTTGATCTGAACGGTAACCGGCCGGTTTGTCTCTTTCTCAATGGCAGCCTGGATCTTACCTGTATCTGCTTCGTCTGATACGGAATAGCTTAATACTGCACCTCCGGTAAACTGGGTATCCAGCTTTACTCCAAAGATGAAGCAGCCTATAATTCCAAAAAGTATAACCGCTCCGGAGATGATTCCAAAAATATATTTCTTCTGATAGAACGGTATGATTTTTTTATCTTTTCTAATACGGAACCATTTTTCATCATTCCATGGTGCATTCTGGATCATGGATAATAAAAGCTGCTTGGAAACAGAAACACCTACCAGGAGGTTCACGATCATACCGATCAGTAAAGTATAACCAAAACTCAGCATGGTGCCTGAACCTAAGAACATCAGGATTATTGCAACAATGGCTGTAGTCACATTTCCGTCTAAAACTGATGAGAATGCATTTTTATATCCGGTCAATACTGCACCCTTTACGGAAATCCCCTTTTTCAGTTCATCCGAGATACGTTCTGAGATAATAATATTCGTATCCACCGCCATACCTATAGTTAGGATAATACCGGCGATACCTGGAAGGGTTAATGTATACTGGGGAATAGAAACGGCAAGCATCTGCAGAACCGTCTGCAGTACCAGAGTGACACATGCAACTGCGCCTGGCAGCTTATAAAATACCAGCATAAATAAACAGATCACTAAAAATGCAGCCAATCCTGCATAAATCATAATCGATAAAGCATTGTTACCAAGAGAAGGGCTTATGGTGGAGAAATTGGTGGTCTTAAGGGAAAATGGAAGAGAGCCTGCATTGATCTTCTCAGCCAGATTCTTTGCATCATCATAATCCTGCATTCCTGTAATAACTGCCTGTCCGCCTGATATCTTAGTCTGCACTGTTGGACTGGAAATCAGATCCTGATCCATGTAAATGCTCATCCGTTTTCCGATCAGCTTTCCTGTCGCATCTTCAAACAGCTTAGAGCCTTCTGCATTAAAGCTAAGAGCTACCTGATAGCTCTTGATCCCGTTGTTATTTGCGGTCTCAGGGGCTGCGTTCTGTACATCTTTTCCCTGGATCAGAACATTACCATCAGGATCCCGGAATGTAAGCTCAGCCATCTCACCTAACTCCGCAATGGCCTCTTCCGGGTTAAAATTGGTCTCCCCGGATTTCCATGGGAACCGGACGATGATATATCCTCCGTTTTTATCCACGGTCACCTCACGGTCAACGATATTCTGGTTATCCATACGAGTCTCTATGACCTGTCTGGCTGTATCAAGTTCCTTTTCTGATGGGGTGCGGTCAAGTCCCTGGGGTTCAAATACTGCCTCTACTCCTCCGCGGATGTCGATGCCGTAACGCATTTCACGTACGCCCTTAATACCGCTTCCGGCCCCAAATGCCGCAACACAAATGAGAGCCGCAATTACTATTAAAATTGCAGCAAGCATTTTCTTTCCTGGCTTCATTGGTTATCCTCTTTTCTTATTATTATTTTAAATACTTTTTTAAATTCCAACCCTTGCTCCTTTCTCACCATCCGAATCATGGATGTACCTGATCAGATACTCCCTGCCGGCATACCCCTCCTTCATCAACATGGTTCGTCCCGACCATAATATAAGCGGGGCAGGCAGGAATAATTCTTTGACCGCCAGATACTTTAATGGTAAGATTCCGATTAAGTACCTGCTCCAGGCATCAACCAGAGTTTCACCCGCAGCCTCTTCCTCTAAGGCTCCCGGAAATTCAGCAACCGCGTCATTTTTTTTCGAATGAGTATATCCCTTTGGCAGGACCTGCGTTATAATTAAAAGGGCCTGTCCAGGTATCCAGTCCATGCCCAGCGCATTCAGTTCTCCAATAAGTAAGGCAATACAACATAACAGTGCCAGTATCCGGCTAACAGATCTGGTTTTCTTTACCTGGCATTTCAATGGTACTCCTCCTGCGGCAGCCGCATCATAAAACATAATAATCGGATGATATCCTGTTGCATTGTACTACAATTTTTAACGAAACACAACCCTGGTCTTATGGAAAATGCCATATTCATGACGTAGTTTATTCAGGGCTTAATTTTTTTCAGAATTTGTTCCAGCGAACCTTTTTCTTCCTCCGTAAGCAGGGAAAAAATACTGTCATTCTCCCTCTTCCACTCCCTCATATGTACTTTGGCCGACTCGTATCCCTTACCGGTCAGTGAGATCTTTATGTCTTTTCCTCCATCCTGCTTCCGGCTGATATAGCCCTTTTTCTCCAGCTTTTGCAAAGCCTCCTCCAGCTCTTTAAAAAGCGGCCCTGCATTTTCCTTAAGCTCCTTTTGTGTCAGGTCACCTTTTTCAGCCAATTCTGCCATTATATAAAGCCTGACCCCTTTCCCGCCCTGCTTCCCGGCTTTCCGCTCAGGCAGCAGACGGCTGACATTATTAAAAAGTTGCATAAGTCTGATTTCGGACTGAATATCTTTCCATTCATCCGTTTCAGGATTCATGGCTGGTTCCTTTTTTTCTTCTTTTACCTTCTTCTCTTCCTTTTTTCTCTTTTCCGCCAATGCTCTTCCTTTTCCGCAGTGGGGATCTATTAAAGAACAATTTCTTTTGCAGTATGGGCAGTGTTCTTTAGCAAGTATTTCATTTTTCATTCCGGTTCCTCCGTTCGTGCATTTTAAAACTTATATTCCAACATTGCAAAGCTTGCCATTCTCCTTAAATTTCCAGTAATGGCTATGATCCGTTACAAAATCTTATAACCATTTTATTACTACTTTTTTAATTATGCAAGAGTAAGATCCCCAGGCTTCTGTTCCGGGGAATCCATTGGTGAAATTGTACAACGTTTAAAATTTCAGTTGCATTTCATTTTATATCATTGTACTGTGAAAAAGGACCGGTCCTAATACAAGGAAAGAAGGAAATACAATGACTTTAAAAATAGAACATATAGCTCCCTGCTCCATGGCCTATATCAGGCATACCGGCCCTTATGGTCCGGGCAATACAGAGACCATGGAACGCTTAAAGCACTGGGCAAAGTCCAGGGATTTAATGAACAGCCATTCCGTCATTCTGGGTATCGCCCAGGATAATCCACAGATGATACCGCCTGAAGCATGCCGGTATGATGCCTGCATCCTTCTGCTTGACGGATACCCTGGCGGTAGTTCTGTTGGTGGTTCTGGTGATAGTTCTGGCGATGGCTCTGTTGGGGGCTCTGTTGATGTCTATTCCACTGAAAAAGAGGTTCACATTGGCAGCATCACCGGGGGCAAGTATGGAGTCTTTACCATCGATCACACAGCCGAGGCAGTTAAGCGGGCCTGGGAAGAAGTTTTCCCCCATCTTTTTGCAGAAAGCTATATTCCTGATTCTTCACGTCCGATTTTAGAACGTTATAAGGCAGAGCTTATAGAACGGCACCTTTGTGAAATCTGTATCCCTATTCAATAAATCCTGGTTGAATGTCCGGCATGATAAGGGCTTAAGGAATCAAAAAATAGAAAGAAAAAAGGGCGAAGCCTGAAAAGGCTCCGCCCTAAATTACTCTACTGTTTATTCACCAAATACTGCTTTATAATCCGCCTTGAATTTCTCAATTCCCTGATCGGTCAGCGGGTGCTTTACCATCTGTACCAGTACACTATAAGGTACCGTAGCAATGTCGGCTCCTGCCTTTGCACAGTCGATGACATGGATCGGGTTGCGGACGCTGGCTGCAATGATTTCTGTCTCGATTCCGTGTTCCCTGAAAATATCCATGATGTCACAGATCAAATCAATACCTGGCATAGAAATATCATCCAGACGGCCTAAGAACGGTGAAACGTAGGTTGCGCCTGCACGGGCAGCTAAAAGTGCCTGAGCGGAAGAAAACACCAGTGTCACATTGGTCTTGATTCCTTCAGCAGTCAATACCTTAACGGCTTTCAGTCCTTCCACGGTCATAGGGATCTTTACAACCATATTGGGATGGATCGCTGCGATTTCACGACCCTCTGCGATCATGCCCTCTGCATCCTCAGTTGTTGCTTTCACTTCTCCGCTGATGGGTCCGTCCACAATAGAAGTGATTTCTTTGATGACTTCAACGAAATCCCGGCCTTCTTTGGCGATCAGGGACGGATTCGTGGTAACACCGCAGATGATGCCCATATCGTTTGCTTTCTTTACGTCTTCCGTATTTGCTGTATCGATAAAAAATCTCATGGCAATTCTCCTTAAATGTTATATTTATTCATAACTAGCCAACTTTGCAAAATTCAATCTTCTCACCATTCGGTCCCTGAAAAAGAAAGAAACGATTGGGGAGAGGTGCAAACATCTGGTTGGATTCTATTCCGTCGGATAAAAGTTTATGTCCCAGGGCCACGATTTCCTCATATGCTTCATCCAGGTTTTCGCAAGTTAGGGCAATGTGATCGATGTTACCGATGGGCTTTATCTCCTGGCGTCTGGGATAGTATTCAATGACACAGGTCCCGCATTGCAGCATTCCCCGGATTCCTCCATCCACCAGTCTGGTAAATCCCAGATTCTCGTAGAAAGATACGGTTGCTTCCGGTTCATCCGTGGGAATCGCCACATGGGCAACTCCCGATGGTTTGTTTTTCAGCATTAGGAACCTCCTATGCCAGCAGGCTCTTTACATATTCTGCAATTGCTTCATCCTTGCAGTTTGCGAAGAACAGCTCGCCGAATTTCTCGCCGCCAACGGCTCCCTTTACCAGTTCCTGGTCAAGTCCCTTTAAGCAGGTCAGGATATCCTTTAAGTTATTTTCTCTTACCACATCTAAGATTTTCTTATTTCTCTGCTCCGGAATGGCTCTCTCTCTTGGATAGCCCTGTCCGCTTTCTTCAGAGAATAATTTTTCAAATGTATACTCCAGATTCAGTTCTGCACCCCAGCCAAAGCCCTTTGCAAATGGCATTGCGATCGCATTGCCGTCGTTGATCTGTGCAAACATGTAGCCGTCGCTTGGGTCACACACATGACCGCAGATCACGCCCGGGAAGCTGTTTAAAGCCAGCATGGCACCTTCGCCGGTTCCGCATCCGGTAATTACATAATCCGCTGCTCCGGAGTTTAAAAGAATGGCTGCCAGGATTCCGTTCTGTACATAAGTCAGGGAATTGCTGTCCTCTGCAGAATACATGCCATAGTTATCCACTGTATAGCCCTTTGTATCTGCAACCTTCTTTAAGCTGTTGTAAATCATTTCGTTTTTAGCCGCCTGGCTGTTCTCATTAATTAATGCGATTCTCATGCTTCCAACACTCCTTTTATCTGATTATATACTTGTTTCTCACTCAGCCCGTATTCCTCCAGAAGCTCTTCCGGCTTTCCGGACTGACCGAATCGGTCCTGTACACCGATCTTTTTAAATGTGACATTACACTTGTTTTCCAGAAGAACATCGCCTACTGCATCTCCAAGACCGCCGATGATGCTGTGTTCTTCCACGGTTATAACATTCTTACACTTCTCAGCATATTTCAAAATGCACTCCCTGTCAATAGGCTTAATGGTATGCATATTGACAACAGTGACGGATTTTCCTTCTGCCTCAAGCTTCTTTGCGCATTCCAGTACGGTAGATACCATGATGCCGCAGGCAAATACCACTGCATCCGTACCTTCTTTTAATACGTTTGCCTTTCCGATTACAAAGGGCATATCCTCTTCAAACACCGGGCTTGGAAGTCTTGCAAGGCGAAGATAAGCAGGACCCTGCATATCTGCAACTGCCTTTACGGCACGGTGGGTTTCGCTGGCATCACAGGGAACGATCACGGTCATGCCGGGGATTACCCGCATAAGAGCCATATCTTCAATGGCCTGGTGGCTTCCGCCGTCTTCGCCAAGTGTGATTCCGGAATGGGTCATACCCAGCTTTACATTGAAATTAGGGTAAGCGACACCATTTCTTACCTGCTCATAAGCCCGTCCTGCACCAAATATGGCAAAGGTGCTGCAGAAAGGTATGTATCCCATGGTAGAAAGGCCTGCACTCATATCAACCATGTTTGCTTCTGCAATGCCTGCATTAAAAAACCGTTCCGGGAACTTTTCTGCAAAGGTCGCAGTCATGGTAGCATGTGCCAGATCCGCATCCATTACAACAACTTTTTCATTTGTCTCGCCAAGTTCAGCAAGTGCCTCACCATATGCCACTCGAATTGCTTTCATTTCACTCATGTCATTAACCCTCCAGTTCCTTTAATGCCTGCTGTCTTTCTGCTTCACTTGGTGCCTTACCGTGCCAGCCTACCTGGTTTTCCATAAAGGAAACGCCTTTTCCTTTTACGGTGTGTGCCAGGATGCATTTTGGCCTTCCTTCCATGGTGCTGATGGAGTATGCTGCCAGAACTTCTTCCAGATTGTTGCCGTCCGGAAGCTCCAGTACATTAAATCCAAAAGCTTTGAATTTGGAAGATAAATCACCGAGGGACATAACCTGTTCATTGCTTCCGTCGATCTGAAGACCGTTGTTATCAATGATGATCGTGAGATTGTCCAGATGGTAGTTGGCTGCTGCCATGCATGCCTCCCAAACCTGTCCTTCCTGAAGCTCTCCATCTCCAAGCAGGGTATATACTTTTGTATCCTTATTCTGAGCCTTTGCTCCAAGTGCCATTCCTACCGCAATGGAGATTCCCTGTCCCAGAGAGCCGGTGGAAGCATCGATTCCGGGAACCTTTTTTGCATCCGGATGTCCCTGAAGAATGCTGTGGAGCTGTCGGAAGTTCTTGAATTCCGCTTTGTCAAAAAAGCCCATTTCACCTAATACCGCATAATAGCAGGGAGCTGCATGTCCCTTGCTCAGTACAAAGCGGTCCCGGTCCTCATTGTCCGGGTCCTTTGGATCTACCCGCATCTGTGTATAAAACAGTGCTGCCATCAGCTCTACCGCTGATAAAGAACCGCCTGGATGGCCGCTGGCTGCATCAGCTGTCATATTAATAATATCCTTGCGGATATCCTTGCATTTCCCTTTTAATTCCACAATGTCCATCATGTTCTTATGCCTCCGTCTAAATTATGTAATATTACTTTTTGAGGGAACCTCTCTTTTTTAAGTAATCCACGTATACCGCTCCAAGGATTACGCATCCCTTTACTACAAACTGCCAGTAGCTGCTTATCTTAAGCAGGTTCATACCGTTATTAAGAACACCGATGATCAGCACACCGATCACGGTTCCGCCCATTGTACCGATACCGCCGTTAAAGCTTGTACCACCAAGTACGGAAGCTGCGATTGCATCTCGCTCAAAGCCTTCTCCTACGGATGGCTGACCGGAATACAGCCTTGCTGCCAGAACCACGCCGGCTAAGGCTGCCATCACACCACTGATGATGAATACCCTTACCTGGATCCATTTGGTATCAACACCTGCGTATTTGGCTGCTTCCTTGTTTCCGCCGGTGGCATAGACATGACGTCCAAAGGAGGTACGGTTCATGATGAAATAAAGAATTACAAATGCAACGATTACAAATACAACCGGAATGGGAATTCCAAGGAAGCTTCCTACACCCATGTTGTTGAATGTTTCGTTATTGGACTGTGCGGGCTGACCGCCTGTTAATATGTAGCTGACACCTCGTACGATGATCTGCATGGATAAGGTTACGATAAATGGTGGCAGAGTTGTGTGCGAAATAACATATCCATTGAAAAGACCGATGACCGCACCAAATAACAGTGGAATCAGAAAGCAAAGGATAACCGGCAGTCCCGCATTTCCACAGCGTACGGCAATAACACCGGCAGCCGCTACAACGGAGCCTACGGATAAGTCAATACCGCCGCAAATCAGAACGCATGTGATACCGAATGCAATAAAACCATTGACGCAGACCTGGCGCAATACGCTGAGCAGGTTATTTTTAACAAGAAAGGTATCGGTTGTAATCGATAAAATAATACACAGGAATACCAACGCGATCATGGATGCCATATTGCGCTTCAGCCAGATCATCAAAGGATTGGTGTTCCAGAGGCTTGGTGCTTGTATCTCAGATGTCTCTGATTGATTCTTCTTGCTTAACATGTTGTATGTTCTCCTCCCACTGCAAATGACATGATCGTTTCCTGTGTAGTTTCCGTCTCCTGCTGGTCTAAGATTCCGGCCAGATGTCCTTCCCTCATGATGGCAACCCGGCTGGAGTTATTGATGATCTCAGGAAGCTCCGAAGAGATCATGATAATAGAAACTCCTTCACTGGCCAGGCTGTGCATCAGCTTATATATCTCCGCCTTTGCGCCTACGTCGATCCCTCGGGTCGGTTCGTCCAGTATGAGTACCTTCGGCTTAGCTGCCAGCCATTTGGATATGACGATCTTCTGCTGGTTGCCGCCGGAAAGCTCTCCTGCCGTCTGTTCAACGGAGGCCATCTTAATAGAAAGCTTCTGTTTGAACTCATCTACAATATTCGATTCCTTTTTCTTGTCCACTCGTAACTGATGTATAAAATCAGAAAGCACCTGGAATGTCAGATTGGTTGCAATGCTATGGCTAAGGAAAAGCCCCTGCTCCTTACGCTCTTCCGGCACCAGTGCGATGCCTGCGTTCATTGCATCCTTGGGTTTACTGATGGTAAGTTTTTTCCCTTCCAGCCAGATCTCTCCTGACTGAATGCTGTCAATGCCGAATAACGCCAGTGCCAGTTCGGTACGCCCCGCCCCTACTAATCCTGAAAATCCAAGTATTTCCCCTTTTCTCAATGTAAAACTGATATCAAATACCTTATGGGTTGTTAAATGTTTCACTTCCATGATGACGTCCCCGCCGATGACACGTTTGTTTCCATACATGTTGTTAAATTCACGGCCTACCATCATACTTATCAATTCATTTTCTGTTGTTTCTTTTGTATCTCTGGTTCCTATAAACTTACCGTCACGGAGTACCGTTACCGAATCGCAGACCTTAAAGGTCTCTTCCATACGATGGGAGATGTAGATCATCGCAACTCCGGCTTTTCTTAAACGGTCGATCTGTGCAAACAGATTGTCTGTCTCGCTTTTTGACAAAGATGCTGTGGGTTCGTCCAGAATCAGGATTTTTGCCCCCTCATTCACCGCTCTTGCAATTTCTATCATCTGCTGCTGTGCTACGGATAACCCCCGAATCAGCATACCAGCATCCAGATCCAGTCCCAGCGCATCAAGAGCTTTCTGCGCCTCATGCTTCATTTTCCGGTAATCCACCAACTTCAAATGGTTTTTGGGTTCCCGGCCAAGAAAAATATTTTCTGCAATCGTCATCTCAGGAATGTTGGTGATTTCCTGATGAATAAAACTGACACCATACTTGCGGGCATCGTCTACGGTCTTTATGGAAGCTTCCTTCCCGTCCATGTAGATGGTGCCCGAATCAGCACTGAAAATTCCGCCAAGGATCTTCATTAAGGTGGATTTTCCTGCTCCATTCTCTCCCATAAGAGCCCGGACTTCTCCGGGCTTTATGGAAATACTGACTCCGTCAAGTACAACATTGCGACCAAACGCTTTGGTTATATCTTTCATTTCAAAAACATATTCATTTGACATGTTTTTAACACTCCTGTTCTGCATTCTTCGCTACGGGTCAACACTTTACGGATTACTGATCTACGTTCTCCTTTGTAATGATAGACATCGGTACAACTACCTTCTCTTCAATGGTCTGTCCGGACAGAAGACGATAAGCGGTTTCGATACAGGTTGTACCGATTCCTGCTGGATCCTGTGCTGCAGATGCTACCATTTCACCGGTACGGATAAAGCCTTTTCCTTCATCTGAACCGTCCACGGAAACAACCTTGGTAGCGTCTAAGCGGCCTGCTTCCTTAAGGGCTGCGATGGCACCGCGTGCTGTCGGGTCATTGATGGTGAATACTCCGTCGATTACTGGGTTTGCGTTGATAAAGTCTACCATGATCGGCTGAGAATAATCGGACTTTGGTTTCTCAACGTCTTTGGTCTGGATGATTTCAATGTCTGGATACTTCTTTAATTCTTCTTCAAAACCGAACTGACGATCATAGCAAACTTCTGTGGTACTATATGTAATTTCTACTACTTTTCCTTTACCGCCTAAAGATTCTGCCAGAGCCTGTGCACACAGTTTTCCAGCTTCTTTATTATCAGATACAACCGTACACTGAACCAGTTCCGGATTCTTTACTGAGGTATTGAATGCAATGACAGGTATGTCAGCTTCCTTGCATGCTTCCAGAGTAGCACGTACTCCTTCTGAGTTGATCGCGGAAATACAGATGACGTCACAGCCCTGGTTGATCATATCCATTACGTCATTCATCTGCTTATTCTGATCACCGCCGGCATCCTGGATGATCAATTCATCCTTCGTTCCGCTAAGAGCTGCCTGCATGGCATCTTTAATCTGGATAAAGAACACATTGGTTAAATCCGGTGCAGAAACTCCGATCTTAATCGGCTCTCTGGTATCCTCTGTTTTTGCTGCGGTTGTTTCAGTACCGGAGCTGGCTACTGTGGTTTCCTTTACATCGGTTTCCTTTGCAGTGGAACCGCAAGCGCTTAATGACAAGGCCATCATGGCTGATAATACAATTGCAGTAACTTTTCTCATAATAATCCACCTCTCAACATTTTTTCCTTCTTTTGTAGCATACTTTGATTTGTTTTTGTTTTTATACCCTAGTTTTTGTTACAAATGTTTAAACCATTGTATGATATCATTCTCTATTGCGTTCCCGGGTTTGCATTTTTGTCTGCTGTCATACAATATTGCTACTAAATAATACATTTTTTATCGAAATTTGTCAATAGTATTTTTAAAATTATGCAAAACTAACAAAGGTCTGTCATACACTTTCCCACTCAGATTGTATTACACCTCTTCCATTTTCTGGTATTTCTGCCCTGCTGACAGGATTCGGTTTAAATTTTCCTTCCCGTATCTTCTGGATTATTTCGCTCTGGTTCTAATCAATTTCAGAAGTTCAAATTAAAAAAGATCTGCATTTTACCCAGCTGATAAAATGCAGATCCGTTCTAATTGCCGTATTGGTTTTGCTCAAAATGTTTGCCGTTATTCCTGCGGCAGCTATATAAATTAATACTCTGGTATGCTCCCACTTTTATGGTTGTCTTGTTTCCGAACGCTGCCTAAGCAGGATACCCGCAGCAAGCAATGCTGCCCCCAGCACCACTAGAACCCCAGAAACCGGTGTACTGCTATCCCCGGTTTTAGGCAGGGAAGAAGCATCTACAGGCTCTGGTACCAGATCGGACACGGGTACCGGCTTTACTTCCAAGATGGTAGTGGAATCGGGGGAAGAATCTGTTGTTTTGGCGGGTACTTCCGTACTGCCTCCGTTGCTGCTTCCACCGCTGTTTCCTCCGCCGCTGCTGCCTCCGCCGCTGTTTCCTCCGCCGCTTTCCCCACTACCGTTGTTCCCTCCGCCGTCAGAATATGTATTTTGGAATGAGATTTCATCAACCTGGATCCCTACTTTTTGGTACGTCACTGCCGCCGTTAAGGCATCGTTCCCTTTGACTGTAACCTCTGCAGTCACTGAGTAAACCGTGTTGTCATAGCTTATTCCGCTTATTCCTCCATTGACCTCTGATACTATATAGGTATAGGTGCCTGCAGCACTATAAGTAATGGCAGGAAACGCAAAATTGCCATCGGCATCATTAGTAACCGTCTGAGCATACGTTCCGCCGTCCGTTGTTTCATTCAGTGTAAAGCTGAATTCCCCGGCCTCAAGCGCCCGGCCCGTTAATCTCTTTGTACCTGTGACATCCGCGCTGGCATATTCCGGCACCGGTCCGTGAGTTTCCTCCCATTGTGCATACAGATCTTTCTTTTCAGCCGTTATCTCAAAGAGATCACCGGGCTGATACCACAGGGAGCTTTCCGTCACATCTGCCGTATCAGTCCATTCCAGAAATGTCTTTCCCTCAGGCACCGTCCAATCTTCTACGGCAGTTAAAGCTTTTACGGGAACTGACTCACCCAGCGTATACCCGCCATACTCTTTTGTTGCTCCGCTGCTGTCATTCTTATGGTAAGTCAATCCATATGTAACCACTCCAGCCTCGCCCCAGACTGCATATACCGTCTGCTCCATGGAATCAACGATATCTCCCGCTTCATAGACCACGTCATCTGCTGACGGATCGGTATCCCAGCCAAGCAGAATCATACCTGCCGACGGAGGAGTCATATTGGCATCAGAAAGTGCAAGCACATTTCCCCCTACATCACTGATAAGCCAGTAATTTTTTGTTTCTGAACCTATGTAGTAACTTTCTCCCAGTACAAAACCTTCTTCTGTAAGGCCTTCCCAATTACCTTCACCTGAATCAAATTTCACCCAGGCTATTTCAACCGCACCGGCATCTTTGCTTCCCGCTTCCCGAAGCTTCCCACGCTCATCGAACGTAATCGGGGATGCAGCAGCTTCCCCATCCGCATTGGTTCCGCTTCCTGCCACGTGCCTGGGCACGATCATCAGCGTATTGATACAGGTCTCATATTCTGAGCCTTCCACCCCCGCATTCCGCTCATTTCCATATTCGTTAAGCTGCGGATCGTTTGCGCCGAATATATCCTTCACCTTTAAGTTTACATTCTGTTTAACGCTGTAATCCGCCCCCACATTGCCGCCGTTATCGGTGACTCTGTTTGCGGTAATCTGGGTGTTTTTCTTCGTCGAAGCAGCGGAATCATTAACAAATAAATTATTTCTCAGTGTCCAGAGGGGCCGAAGAGTTGACAAGGATCCCAAATGAAAAGAAGAATGTTCGCCTAGGTCGTTTCCTCCTGACCCGCGTTCATGGATGTTTCCATAAAAAGTATTGCTTTCCAGTTCCACGTTTACTGAACTGCAGGCCTGGATCGCACCTCCGTAATAGACGCCATCCACATGTTGGCCCGCGTTCTTATAAAAAGTGCAGTTCCTTACGGTCAGAGAACAGTTTCCATCTGGTACAGTTTTTTCAAAGTGAATCGCTCCCGCATCATCCCTTGCTATATTTTCCTCAAATGTCGAATCTTCAATGATCCATGTATTTGAATAGGAGGTTCCTGTATAATAGGAAAGCGCACCGCCATCTGCGGTACTCACCACAGTTGTAGCTTTGTTTCCTTTAAAATAGCATTGACTGATTGTTAAATAGCTTTGGTTCGTATTGTAATACGATATGGCACCGCCGCGGCCTCCTGTTGTAGCAGAAATATTGCCATTTTCCGCTGCATTTTCCTCAAAATAACTGTTGCTGATATTCATCACAATGTTTATCCGTCCATCAGCGCCGATCGCTCCGCCATTATAGCCGGGCCAAGTCCCCCGATTGCCCACAAAGCTGCAATTGGTGATGTTGTAAGTCGTGTTGGAGGCGCCAAGGATTGCTCCGCCGAACGCTGCGACATTATCCTTAAAAAGAGAGCCTTCGATGGCCACGCTATTTCCTTCGCCTGATATTGCATTTGACGTACCATTTAAAAACTGTGAATCCTTTATAACAACCCTCTGGCTTCCTAACGATACGGCACTGCTTGAAAGCCCATCAAATGTTACTTGTTCAATCGTTACCTGTCCGGAACCTGCATTCACTTTTATCCCACCGGTGCCTGTCCCCAAAGTCATATTCTTAAGTGTATATTCTCCTGCATTGCCTGAAGCAAAGGTAAAGTGCGTATATCCTCCTGGCAATTCGATGCCCCCGCCGTCAATTACAATGCTCCTCCCGTTGGCAAGAGCCGGCAGGGTTACCGTTCCTGTCATGGAAAAATCAGCAGACAGCTCTATCGTCATGTCATCCGACGTACCGTTAATCACTCCAGGAAGTTGTGCTCCTCCAGTGACCGTGACCGAGCTGCTAAACGCCGTCAGACTGGGGAAGAATGTCCAGTAGACCGCCCCGGAGGCTTCATCAGTAAGGAAATCGCATCGCCAGCCGGCAGGCATGAGCGAGCGATCCACCTCATATTCCCAACGGGGCTTTTGTATTTCCAAAGCAGCTGAATATCCGCTGCTCTTTAACGCTGCCTGATACTCTTCCTCATAAGCATCGATTAACGCCTGTACCTCCTCCAAAGTCTCCGGTTGCGGATCAAATACAAAATACAGATCTTCTTCCATTCCGTTGGAGGTCTCGTCCGTAAAATCTTCAATTCCGCTATCCTTTCCGGAAGGTGAAGCAATGCTGCTTGTGGCCAAAGCCGGTACGTCCTCCAGTGAATCCTCAGACACAATGTCCGGATCCCCAGGTACTGCGTCATGTTCCTCTACCATATCCTCAGGTACGGGACTTTCGGCAAAAGTTTTTACAGGCATTAAGCTGAATGTCATGCACAGTAATAACAGCAGGCTCAGTTTTCTTAAAATCTTTCGTTTTCTAATCAAATTCCTTCCTCCTCTCCCAATTCTTTTTTTTGTACCTGTTTTCTCAAATCAGTTTCTTACCAATGCCCCCTGTTTCAGTAAAGCAACTGCAACTATGAATAATTTCAATATTAAATTAAACTATACTTTATAAGTTTAATTATAAATTCTCCTAATGTAGCCAGACCTTTAAATGTAGTAAATGCCCCTGTAGATGTATGGAATGGTTTTGATGCGATACCAGATCTACATAAAAAGAGCAGCAGAACGATCTTATTCCATTCGTTCTGCTGCTCTTTTTCTACCTCTTACCGCTTAATGATAACATTCAAATCCGTATTGATCAGGGAGATATGTCTCTTTGCATAAAGCTCTGACACCTCTTCGTCCCGCGCTTTTAAGGCTTCCACTATATTATGATGGGCTCTTATGGCATTCTGTGCATTTTGCGGTACCTGGAAAGTCTTTAACCGGAAATCCCGGATGCACTCATCAATCTTTCTGCTCATAAAAATCAGCATCTTATTTTTGCTGGCTTCCACGATCTGCCGGTGCAGCTTCTCATCATATTTTGCCATTCCGGCAATGTCCTCTTCCTCTACTGCGCGGATAAACCGGAAATGGATCCGTTCAATCTGCTCAAGCTCCGCATCAGAGGCCCGCTTCGCTACGATCCTTGCACATAAGGGCTCCACGGCACTTCGGACCTCAATATAATCCTTTAATTCCACTTCATTTTTAAGGAACCATTCTGCCAGTTCTTCCTGCCCCAGCTCTTTTTTACTGACCAGAAATGCTCCTCGTCCAGGTTTGATCTCCACCAGGCCACGGGCCTCTAGAATACGGAAAGCTTCTCTGACTGTACCACGACCCACCGTCAGCTTCTCACACCATTCTTTTTCCGTAGGCAATTTTTGCCCGACTTCTATTCCGTCTGCTGCAGCAAATTCCTTCATACTGTTCACCACCTGCTGCACGATCGGAATTCTAGAAACCTCTTCCATTTATTCACACTCCCTCTTCTTCATATTCATCTTTCGTCTAAATATTCCATGATGTCATACAATCATTGTAACACATTTGAAGAAAACTGCAAACATAAACATGATTTTTCTACTTTTTTCATACCCATCAGACAATCCAGTTGTTTTTCCGCTGCATAAAAAAAGGCCAAAGCAGTGACTTTAAAAGTCTGCTGCTTCGGCCTGAAAAAAGGATTACCGGAACGTAACCTTCCACGTTTTGATCTCATAAGGATGAATTGCAAAAGAAGCCGTTCTGTCCTTAAAGGTTACTTCTGCCTCCTCTTCTTCCAGCATGTTGCATTCCATGATCCTCTGAATGTCCATGCCAAAGGTCATATTCCCGACGGTTCGTCTGTTGTTTGTCTCGTAAAAGCGAAGGATGAGTTCATTCCCCTTTTGTGACTGCTTCACAACCTCAATGACAACGTTATCGGCATCCGCTTTTACCAGAGAAAATGCTCCGGGCAGCTGTCCTCCATCTTTCTCTTTTACAAGAGCTGTCATTGGATTGTTCATGGTATAAGCCTTTTGTATTGTTTTTGCCGTTTTCCAGCCGCCCTTGTGGGGATAGATGGAAAATACAAAGCTATGGTGTTCCTTATCTGCATCCGGGTTTGGATAGGTTGCCGATTTTAACATGGAGATTCCGATCTCACCATCATGGACGTGACAGCCGTACTTGCAGTCATTGATCATGCTGACTCCATAATCATCCTCTGAAACATCGATCCACTTATGCATGCATACCTCGAATTTTGCATAATCCCACATGGTATTATAATGGGTTTTTCTTTTTACATTTCCGTACTGAATCTCAAAAGTAGCTTCGTCCGTATGGATATCGACCGGGAGAATTGACTTTAAGAAGATATGGTTTTCCTTCCAGTCGATCTCATTGCGAATGATGATTTCCGGGCTGTTGTATAATAAGGAGATGTACTGTTCAATGACGGAGTCCAGATATCTTCTCTTTACACAAATTGTAGCGCGGACCGGGCCGTTTTCCACAAGTTCCATGCTGCTTACGTCAGTAATTTCCCAGGACTTTTCTACATAATAGTTGTTTACATCCCAGGCATCATAGTTGTGAGGTCTGTCTTCATAGGTCATGAGCACGTTGGCATGCCTGTTTTCTTTTAACACTTCCCGTTCATTCTGCTTATCATAAATCGAAGAAATCTGTCCGTTTTCATGGAAGGTCACGCAGATAAACTCATTCTCCAGATGCCTCTCATCTGCTCTTAAGCCGGTATCACAGCTTCCTTCCCGCAGTTCAAAGGTCTTATAGCCCTTAGAAGGAACCTGGGAAGCACAAAACAGCCATGAACCATCTCCTGCTTTCTGTGCAGGAAACAGGATCTCTCCATCCATTACCGCTAAGCTTTCCATGTACTCAGGAGCTTGGAAGGATACGGCTCCCTCCCCCTCAAAGCTGTTAGGATTAAATACAACCAGATTATCCTTATGGGCAGACACACCCTCTAAAACATTGGAAAGAGCATGATCCACCAGGTCTCTTCCAGCTTTCCCTATTGTTTCGTATTCCTTTTTGGAATCCTCATATACCTCTTTAATGGAAGATCCCGGAAGGATATCATGGAACTGGTTTCTTAAAATCACTTCCCATGCATCCTCTATGGTCTCCCTGGGATAAGGATTCTGATTTAATACTCCATCTAACATGGAGTAAAATTCTGCATTCTCAAATAAAAATTCTGATTTCCGGTTGAACTTTTTATTTCTTGCCATAGAGGTATAGGTTCCCCTATGGTATTCCAAGTATAATTCTCCGACCCAGGAAGGCAGATATTTCTTTCCTCTTACTTCTTTATCCAGCTTTTCAAAAAATGCCTTAGACGTACTCATCACAGTCCTTGGACAGCCCGGTATGCCCGTTTCAAGTCTCCGCTGGTTTTCCAGCATATCTTTGGTAGGGCCGCCGCCGCCATCTCCGTAGCCAAAGGACATTAAGACCTCATCATTTAGATATTTCTGGCTGTATCTGGCCCAGGCTCCTTTTACCTGTGAAGGATTTATGTATGCGTTATAGGTGGTGAAATGCTCGGTTTCTGTCCCGCCTTCTTCAGCTGCCTTATTATAGTCACGGCTTGGGCTGAAGTGGGTTAAAATTCTTGTTCCGTCAATTCCTTCCCATTCAAAGGTGTCATAGGGCATTTTATTGAATTCATTCCAGCTGATTTTTGTAGTCATAAAATATTTGATGCCGCATTTTTTCATGATCTGAGGCAGGGCGGCAGAATATCCGAACACATCGGGAAGCCATAGAATCTCATTGTCCTTCCCGAATTCTTCCCTGAAAAATTCTTTGCCATGAAGGAACTGGCGCACAAGGGATTCCCCGGAGGAAAGATTGCAGTCTGCTTCCACAAACATGCCGCCTTCTGTCTCCCATCTACCTTCTGCAACACGTTTTTGTATCTCTTCATAAACCTCAGGAGCATGCTTCTTAACATATTTATATAGCTGGGGCTGGCTTGACATGAAGATGTATTCCGGATACTGTTTCATCAGCTCCAGCACCGTGGAGAAGCTTCTTACCGCCTTATCCTCCGTGACCGCAAGGGTCCATAACCAGGCTACGTCAATGTGGGTATGGCCCACGCAGTAAACCGTTTCTTTGCTGTTTCCGCTATATTTATCATAGAATTCTTCCTTCATGTATTGCCGGGCTTTTTTAAGGCTTTCATAATATTCTTCCGAATATTCCTTTCTTAAGTCCAGAAGATTTAAGGATTCATTCACTGCATGAATGATGGAGAGATAGGCACTGTCACTGTCAGGAAGAAGCCTGGCGACCTGATAGGGAACGGAAATATCATAATAATACTGCTCTGTTTCCCTGTCTAACACCTTTATCCTGGAATCCATGACAAGCTTAAAATTCTGATCCCCGGTAAATGCGGATAAAACGATTCGAAACGTCTCACCTGGCTCTGCCTTTTCCGTCAGCAGTACCTCCCTGTGATTGACGTCAAGCCCCTGCCGCCTGTCACCATTGACGTAAATGGAAAACTGGGGATTGGTGGCATCCCACAGCCCTTCTCTTCCGGTTTTTAACTCATACACCACCCATTGATCCTTAAAATTCTCAGGAATGGTAATGACTGTTTCAAACCAGAAATATTCCCTGTGGCCACCCCACAGTTCTGCACTAGTAAGTTCCTCCCAGTCATCGGTACGAAGGTCCTGGACATTTAAAAAGCGTTCTCCGGATTTTAACATCCGGTAACTGGTGACAGGAACTTCTTTCACATAGATAAGTTCCTTAAGATCTTCCACCAATTTTCCAATCCGTTCTTTGATCAGTATCATTGTAATCTCCTCCTTATGCATCAGCCTTTGGCTGCGCCGGCCATATTAAAGCCCTTTGACATATAATTTTGTGACAAAATATAAAGTAATATAGAAGGAATGGCATAGATGGCCGAGTAAGCTGCCAACTGTCCATATATTATCATACCATGCTGTCCGAAAAATTGATATAGAGTTACAGATGCCGGTAATTTATTTAGGGTCTGCAACAGGATATATGGTATAAAAAAATTGCCCCAGCTCCCTGAAAAAGTAAAGATGAAAACCACGCAAATTCCCGGAAACATTAAGGGAGCGATGATTTTTTGAATGCTAGCCAATGTGGACGCACCATCTACCCAGGCCGCCTCCTCCAGTTCTATTGGGACATTGTCCATAAAATTTTTCATGAGCCAGATCCCATAAGGCATAGAGGTTGCCGTTAAAAATAAAATGAGACCCAAAGTCTTGTCATAGAGTCCAATGGTCAGGAACATCTTATACACCGGGACCATGACTGCCGTTATGGGAAGGGAGGTCATAAATAAAATCGTATATAAGAATAAACTTTTATAACGAAGTTCATATCTTGACAAGGGATAAGCTGCCAAGCCTGCAAATAACACCACCAGGACCGACTGTCCAAAGGAAATGAGCAGTCCGTTGGCAAATGCCCTCTGATTGGTCTGACTGGACAGGATCACCTTGTAATTATCAAGAGTCCACTGGGTGGGTACCTTCACCGCCTGAGAAGCGTTGCCGTCAAAGGAAGCCAGCACGATCCAAAGCAGTGGAAGGACAAATATAACCGCTAATAGGGTCAGCACCCCATAGGGCACCGTTTTTCTTAATTTCCAATACATGAAGCACCTCCTCTAGTCCTTTCTCATGACTCTCGTATAAAAAACACTGAGCACAATCCCGATCACAAGCAGAATCATGGAAATAGCCGTGCCGTATCCCAGCTGCTGGGAAATAAACGCCTGCCGGTACATAAAGATGGGAAGGGTCAGGGTTTTGGTTCCAGGTCCCCCGCCTGTCATCATGTAGATCAGCCCGAATACACCCAGGGTCGATAAAGTATTCAGCATGGTATTTGTGGCTATGGTGTTCTTGATGCAGGGAAGGATGATCCTGATCATGGTTTGAAAAGGGCCTGCCCCATCTACCTTTGCCGCTTCCTCAATATCCACCGGTACCCCATCTAACGCTGACTGAAAGTTCATCATGGAAAATGCAGTCCCATGCCATATGTTTGCTAAAATGACCGTTGCCATGGGTATGGCGAACAGGAATTCCACAGTGGGAAGATGGAAAAAAGAAAAGATCTGGTTTAAGGTACCTTCATCTCCGAAAAAGGTGCTGCAGCATAAAGCCACAACCACCTCCGGCATGATCCAGCCTGCCAGGAAAACAGGACCTACGATCCCCCGGAATATCCTGTTTCTGTTTCTCATGTTAAGGGCAATGAGAAAACCCAGTACCTGCTGCCCGATCAGGCTTCCAAGGAGAAAAACAAGGGTGTTGACGATGCTGATGCGTACGGTGCGGTCCTTAAACATGCTGACATAATTGGACAGGCCGATAAATTTGAGCTGTTTTGCATTCTCCCCTGATAAAGCCAGGTTTGTAAAGGAATAATAAACGGTCAATAAAATCGGCATCACAAAAAATACAAGTAAAAGGACCATAGAGGGCAGAATTAATACTGATTTTCTTGCTTCCGCAAACAGCCGGCTGCTTTTTTTATTCATGGTTTCCTCTTTTCTGCCCTGTTTCTTAGGGCATATAGGTATCCCTGTAAGGGGTTTCCTCTTTTCTGCCCTGTTTCTTAGGGCATATAGGTATCCCTGTAAGGGGTTTCCTCCGTTTGGATAAAAACAGGGAGAGCCAGGTGCTTTGCTATTGCACGTTAGCCCTCCCCTTCAAATCCTGAACGTTTATTTTGTCACGGTATTATCTGCGCCAACGCTGTTCGTCACGTCTGATTGATACTGCGCCATTGCATCCTCCGGACTCGTACCTGAAACAACCGATTCTACCATGGTCTGTATATGGGTGGTAACCGTTGAATACTGGCTGTTTCTTGGCCTGTAGAAAGCTCCGGATAAAAAGCCGGTGCACTTTTCCATAAAGGGCTGGGAAGCGTATGTAGGATCTGCTGCAATATCAGTTCTGGTTGCAATATTTCCCTGGGCAATGATGGTATCCAGATAAATATCATAGCTCATGCAGTGCTTGATAAAATCTATTGCCGCGTCCTTTTGATCGGAAAGCTGTGGTATGGATAATGCCCAGCCGCCTGACATGGTGATGCTACCCGGTTTCTGCCCCTCAGAGGTGGGCATGGCTGCGATGCCAAGCTTATCCTTATATTCCGGCCATGGAGCTGATCCTGTTTCCTTATAATTTCCTGTCATCCAGTATCCGTCTAAGGAAATGGCAAGCTTGCCACCAGGTAAATATTCTCTGGAAGCAATGTTTCCTGCTTCTCCGTTTAATACCTTGGAAAGGGATGGCCCGTATCCTTCCTTATATATGGTGTTGATAAAACTCAGGGATTTTAAAATATTTTCGCTGGATGCGATCCATTTATCATTTTCATCTAAAAGCTGCTCACCTGTCCCGTAAAGAAGCATCTCATAGGTCTGCATGGAGGTTGCTTCTCCGCTCGCTACTCCTGAATTGCACCAGAAGGGCACCACATCCGGGCATTTCTCCTTGATGACCTTGCAGGTATCCAGGATATCCTGCCAGGTTTTTGGCTGCCACTCCGTATCTAAGCCGGCTGCCTTAAATATGTCTTTGTTATACCACAATCCGCGGGTATCGGTACAGTAAGGGATTCCGTACACGCTTCCGTCACTGTATGTAACTCCCTCCACCAGCGGCCCGTAGAAGGTCCCGTCATTCCATTCCTTATAATCCTTTAAGTAGGCAGAAAGATCGGTGAGATAACCGGCTGCCACGTCCGAGGGAAGCTGGAACGTATCTTCGCAGACTATGTCCGGAGCCGTATCCGCTGATTGAAGTGCCAGCGCCACCTTTGCAAAATAATCTCCTTCTGAAGCAGTAATGGGGGCAATGTCAAGTTCAATGGAATCCTTTTTATCATATGTCTCATACGCATGCTCAAACCAGTTCTTCAGGGCATCGCTTCCACCATCCCGGAAGGTGATGGAAATTTTCGTCTTTCCGCCTGTGCTCTGGGTTTCTGCTGTTTTTCCGGTTTCCCCGGAAGCTGCTTCTGTCTTTCCTCCGGCTGTTGTCTCCGTCTTTGCCCCGGAGCCCTGGCATGCTGCCAGGGAAAGAATCATGGTTGATGCAAGCACCGCTGCTGCAACTTTCTTCATTTTCTTCATAAAACCCTCCCATCTCTTATTCGTCTCCCAGACTTCCTGGGAAGAAACATATATTTGTATGGTACCTTTATCTACGCGGGCAGCGAACCGGATAAATCTGCCTGCATGCTAATTCGGCGACTGCCGCGTTAACTATAAGTAACCCGTGAAGCGTGTTTCTTATAGTGGTTAAGAGAATGATAGCATAAGAAAGTTTTACAGAGTATTCCAAAATTTTAGAAAAGGGGTATAATTTTAACCTCATCAAGTAAGACCCCACCACTTATGCCTTTCCGGCATTGAAGTGGTGGGGTCTTATTGTGTCAGAAGGGGTTCAAGCCCCTTCTGACAAGCTGCTATAGCATCTATGAGGTTATGAGCAAGCAGCGAAACGATCCGACTGACTCTTACCGCCTACCTTTCTAAAATGGCACTCCTGATGTCACCCTGAAGCCTTTTGGAAACCTCCTCCGGTGTCATGGTCTTGTCTCCGAGAAAAGCCGTTAGATTCCCCGCAATTCCATCTGAAATGATAAACCATGTGGTGTAGGCATTTTTTAAGATGCTCTGGTTTCTCTCCCGTTCTACGAATTCATCCGGAAGACCTCTTACCAGTCCGGGATTTACCGTTACATCCGTTCTAACGGAAAGGCAGTAGGTGTTTTCATAATAGCTCTTAACCACCTCCCTGGATGTAAGGTAATCCAGCAGTTTTATGGATTCTTCCATATCCGCCGTTACCGTGATCCCGATGTTGTCTCCCTGCAGCAGATACGTCTGCTTCTGGATATAAGGGATTTCCGCGATTTTATACTCGCACTTCTTATCCGAATTCTCCAATATGGACATGGAGCTTAGCTCTGCAATGGCGATCTTTACATATCCCTTGGAAAACGCCTTCATTAGCTCCTTCTGATTCCAGTTGATCACATCCTGATCTATGATCCCCTCATCCCTCATATTGCCAAGCATTTCATACAGTTTCATGCAGTTTTCCGTATCCAGGCTTCTTAAGGTTCCTCCGGCAGAATAGATCATCTGCAGAAAACTGGAGGCGATATCCTCTTTATTCTTCATGGCAAAACCGAAATTATAGGTGCCAAGGGTACTGGTTTCCCTGCACAGCTTAAGAAGCTCTTCCATCGTATCCGGTATGGTGGCATTATGCTTCCTCAAATGATCCTCATTATAAAATACCACATAGGGGTTGCTGGTAAAGGGAATGGAATAGCAGATGCCGTTTACCACCGTGCTGCTGTATGCATTCTTTAAATACAGGGAGGCTCTCTCCACTGTCATGTAATCGGACAAATCCCTAAGAATTCCCATGGACTCAAGGGCAGGCGTCATAACGTTCTCACAGATGATCAGATCAGGGAGGTTATTCTGATCCTTATCAATGCACAGCTGCTTTTGAAAGCCGGACTGAGAGACATACTGAATCCTGACCTCCGGATTCCCCGGCAGTTTAGAATATTCATCTACAAGCCTTTTTAAATAATCACCGCTTTCATCCTCCTCGCTGACAGCCATGACCACAAGCTGGTCCCTTTTCTCCTCCACAGCTGCCACCTCATTGGATTCTCTGTAATATTTTAAAATTACGCTGATCAATAAAAAGGAAACCAGCAGCCATAAACAGATTAAAAGTTTTTGTACGGTCCTGTTCATATCCTAGAATACCTTTCTATAGTCTGAGGGAGACACTCCCATAATGGAACGAAATACCTTATTAAAATACTTCGTATCCTTATACCCCACCATTTCAGCTACCTCATGGATCTTATAATTGCCTGTTGCAAGCAGTTTTTTTGCAATGCTGACACGGAATTCTCCTAAAAAAGTACAAAAGTTGATCCCCATTTCCCTGGTGAACAGCTTGCTTAAATATTCCGGTGTGATCCCCACCAGATCAGCCGCATCCGAAAGTGAAACATCCTTATCATAATTCTGCCTTATGAATTCGATCACATTTAAGATCATGCCATTGCCGGTTAAAGCATCCTTTTCCCTGTCATCTGCAAGCATGTCAATCACTTTCCAGTAATTGTTCAAAAAGATTTCCCTGATTCCGGTTTTCATCATATCGTTTAACAGGTATTGGTAGAGGGCCTCAATGTCTTTGTTTTTCATCAGGTCCCTTGCGGTATTTAAGGCAGCCATAACAAAACGGACGGTATGATTTTTGATCACCTTAGGCTCTTCCCTGCTTTGAATGACCATCTCCTCAAATTTCCTGGCGTTTCTTCTGATTCCCTCCTTGTTTCCATTTCTTATGTCTCTTTTCACTCCGCGCTCCAAATATTCCGGATATTCCACCCTTTCAAAGGGCAGATTTTTAACCAGCTCCCTGTCAATGATGCACTGGTCCTGAAATACAAAGGTATAGGAAAGATATTCCTGCATCTGCTTTAAAGTATCTTTAAGACTGGAAAGACTTCCAAGTTCCCCATAGCTGATGAGAAATTCCCCCTTCTCCTTCAGCTCCTTCAGTATCTGGGTTTTAAATATAGTCTTTAAATACTTAACGTTCTGGCCGTCTGATATCATGACAAGGATCTGTTTTTCATAGGGAAGCTTAAAGATGAAAAAGCCGGTCAGACAGATTGCGTCAAGGCTGTCTTTAAGGACTTCCGACATCTGGTTCGTTGTATCTTCCAGAATGCTTTCCGACTGGATCAGAAACATGGAAATGACCTGGTCCTTTTGCTTTCGTATCTTTTCAGCAAATTGCTTTTGAACCATTTCCTCATCGCTTCCGTCTCCAGTCAATAAAGAAAACAACAGCTGCTCCGCGGAAACCTGCTCCACCTTGTTCTTTGATAACTTTTTCTCCACGGTCCCAAGGACCTCAATGATGTCCTCCACATCAAGAGGTTTCAGCAAATATTCGGCTACGGATAACTGTATGGCGCGCTGGGCATATTCAAACTCTGAATACCCGGTCAGAAGGACTGCCGCCGTCATAATCCCCGCTTCCCTGATCTTGTGAATCATGGCCAGTCCATCCATTTTTGGCATGTTGATATCCGTTATAACCACATCCGGATGCAAAGATAATACTTTTTCAAGCCCTGCCTCTCCATCGCTCTCCCCTGCGACCACTTCATGTGACGTATACTTTTCAATGATTTTTATGATCCCGTTCCTGGTGTTTGGTTCGTCTTCCACAATTACCACTCTCATGCAAGTATCGTTCCCCCTGTCTATTCTTCAAACAAAATCTCAGCCGTTATTTGGGTTCCTCTGTCATTTGATTCAATAAAGAAATGCCCTTCTTCTCCATAATAGTATTTGATCCTCATAATCACATTCCGTACCCCGATGCTTCCCTCTATGGTGCCGCTTGAATAATCATAGTGATTCAGTTCCCTGACCAGATCCCCATCCATGCCTTTTCCATTGTCCTCCACTTTTACCACCAGATGCTTATCTCCCTTTTTTCTGATGGATACTGTAAGCATATCCTGTCCGGTATCGCCTGGAAATCCATGGATAATGGCATTCTCAATGAGAGGCTGGAACAGCAGCTTGTGCATCTTTAAATCCAGGACCTCCTCATCCACATCCATAATACAGTGAAAGGAAAAGGAAAACCTTTGCTGCTGGAGAAAGATATACTGCTTTAAATACTCAAGCTCACTTCTCACACTTACCACACCATTGCTTTTATGTACGCTGTAACGCAGGATTGATCCAAGATTTTTCAGCATTTTACTGATTAGAAACTGTTCATTTTCTATGGCCATCCAGTTGATGGCATCCAGGGTATTGTAAAGAAAATGAGGGTTGATCTGGGCCTCCAAAGCTTTTAATTCCGCATTTTTCTCACGGAGAAGGGCTTCCTTTTCTATCTTTCCGGACTGGTCAATCTTCTGTACCATGTGATTGAAGTGCCTTGCAATCTTTCCAAACTCATCCCGCCAGGTGTGCTCGATCTGTACCGTATAATCCCCCTTATAGGCTCTGTCCATGGCAGAGGTAATCTTTTCAACACAGACCTGTAAGGAACCTGCAAACTGGATCATAATAAGAATGCTGGTAATGATAATCAATATCGTAAGCAGAATGATCACCTCAAAGATATATTTAAAATCCTTTAAAGGCACTCTGTAATCCCGGAGGCTGACCAGGACAAACTGGTTTTTTAACACAGGCTTTGTGTAAATGCTGTAATATCCATTGTTCATGATCTGATGGGTTTCCGCCGCCTGCCTGATCTTAAGTTCCGGCTGGGAAAACAGCTCCTCTCTGGAGTCTTCCCATTCTTCGAAGATGCCTGTCCCTATTAAATCCGCCCTGGTACTGGAAAGGATGCTTCCATTGGCATCACAAAGAAAGGATACATTGTATTCGCTTTCGTTTTCCTGGGAATAGGTTTCCCGGATATTGGTTTCGTCAAGGCAGATGAGAATGCTTCCAACCGTTCCTTGTCTGTAATTATTAATATCCGCAATCCGGTGTCCCAGATAGATGATATTTCTTTTTGTCCCGTTAGCCTCCTCCCGGTTTATGACATTGGAATAAACGGTCTGGGTGTTATGAAAGGTCTCATCGGTCACAGCCAGCCAGCTTTTATCCTTTTCCGGAAAGCAATAGCTGTCCATGGTGCTGTTGGTAATGGAATCATACAGGATGCATTCCTTTTTCTGTGTCACCACCGCAATCCCCAATATTTCCGGATGAAGATAGGAGATATTTTCCAGATCTTCTTCCAGCTGCTTCTTTAACAGATAGTAATTCCTGGAATCCCATACATTCAGCTTTTCCAGCTTTAGGGCATATTCATTTTCCGTATAAATAGACATGATGATGCTGTCATATTCGGAAAAGAAATCTTCCAGCCCTTTCTGGGATAATTTCATATTGCTTTCCACCAGAATATCCATCTGTTTTTTTATGGTGTTGGCAGCAATGATACAGGTTATGATTTCAATTACCATGACAGGGACGATTGAGACAAAAAGCAGGATGATCAATGTCTTTTTGGCAATCCCCCATCCTCTGTATCTGTTTACCAAATATTTGATCAAGTCATGTTCCCCCTTTGTTAAAATCTTCCAAATCTCTTCTTTTTTGTATTATAACATAATTTATAAATAAGGATAATATTTTCAATCAGTCCGGCAAAAAAAGAAGGCCTCAGCAAAAATGCCGAAGCCTTCTATCTTTTTAGTCTTTAAAGCATGTCAGGTTAATGCCAGGGCAGTTACGGATTTAAACCGATGCCCTTCTTCTTCAATTTCATTGATCAGAACCTTAACCCCAAATGCCTCTTCCATATGTTCTTTCGATACCACTTCATCCACTTTGCCAAATATACTTTTTCCGCTGCGGTTCAAAATCAATGCCTTATCGGATATCTTTAGCGCATGTGCCGGGTAGTGGGTATTAAAAATACAGGATATGTTCTTTTCATCCGCAAGGCGGCGGATTGTATCCAGAATAATCAGCTGGTTTCTAAAATCCAGATTGCTCTCCGGCTCGTCCAGCACCAGTATCCGGGGTTTTGCAGTCAGGGCACGGGCTATTAAAACCATCTGAAGCTCTCCGCCGCTGATCCGGCTCACCAGCTTCCCTCTTAAATAATCAATTCCAACACTCCGGATCGCCTCATCGGCAATTTCCACATCCGCCTTTTTCGGACGGCTGAAATTTCCGATATGGGCACTGCGTCCCAGTAAGACCATCTCCTCTACCGTATAGGAAAAAAGGGACGCTTTCGCCTGGGGAACATAGGCAATTGTCTGCCAGACATCTTTTACAGACATTTCTGCCAGACATGTTCCATCCAGATAGCTTCCGCCTGATTTCCATTTCAGCAGTCCCATCATATTGCGAAGCAGCGTGGTTTTGCCTACACCGTTTGGTCCCAGGATTGCCAGTACTTCTCCATCCTGAAGCCGGAATGTGATTTCTTTTAAAATTTCTTCCCCTGCCTTATATCCAAAGCAGCCTTTCTTTACTTCAAAAATCACAGCCATCCTCCTCCTGTCTTTCTCAGCAATAGAATAAATACCGGGGCTCCGATCACTGCCGTCAGAATCGACAGGGGAATTTCAGCCGTCGTTGCAGCCCTGGCAGTCGTATCCATAACCAGCATAAATACTGCGCCCAGACTGATGCTGGCTGGAATGACCCGTTCGTTATTGCTTCCAAATAACATCCGGACCCCATGGGGAATTAAAAGCCCCACCCACTCGATCCGTCCGCACATGGAGGCGCAGGAGGCCGTAATCAATGCTGCTGCCAGAATAATGATAATGCGAAGCTTTCTTAAGTCAATTCCCATGGACCTTGCTTCATCCTCAGACATTGACAGGATATTCAACCGCCAGCGAAGCAGATAAATTGTCAGAATCCCCCCGCAGATCAAGGGACCTCCGATAGCCAGACTCTTGTAGGTAATTCCGGCCATACTTCCTAACAGCCAGTAGGTGATGGTTGGCAGCTGAGATTCCGGATCAGCCACATATTTAACCAGGGATACCAGGGAAGTAAAAAGAGAGGAAACCGCGATTCCTGCCAGAATGATCATAAACGTGGAAGACTGACCTTTAACCTTGCTGATGGAATAAGTAAGCATAATCGCAATCAGGCCAAATACCAGGGCCACCAGCTGAACCCATAAAAGACTGTCAGAAAATAAAAGGGCCAGTGCCGCACCAAAACATGCTCCCTGTGCCACCCCCAGAGTATCCGGAGTCGCCAGCGCATTGGAAAATAAGGGCTGAAAAGCCGCTCCCGAGACAGCCAGCCCTGCTCCGCAAAGAACTGCCAGTATGATTCTTGGCAGCCGGATATTGAATACGACACTGTATGCCTGGGGTTCGATGGCATCTTTTCCGGAAACCGCATAGGTATATAACAGTTTACAGATGTCAGCCAGATTAAAAGAATAGCGTCCGATGCCCAGACAGATCAGGGCCGTTAATACCGGAGCCAGGATCAGTAAGATCCTGGTTCCGGTTCCGTATCGTTTCATCAACATGTTTATACTCCGTCTGCTGCTTCACGGGGAGGATTAAACATGCCTTCCATCTCTTCATCCGTAAGCTCTACATGATAATATTTCAGATAAAAGTCTTTAATTGTCTGGTTCAAATCAAGATCAGCAAAAACTTCCGGGTGATTTTTCTGGGCCATCCAATAAAGGCAAAGAGAAGAATCGGAAGACGGCGGGAACCAGCGGTACATCCCCAGAGGGAATTTATAAACTTTATGTTCCCGTACGGCCTTAACCGGACTCCAGTCAAATCCTTCAATACTGCTGTCATAAAAATCCTGAGGCAGGTATGGACTGAAGTTTGTTACATAGATAATATCCGGATCCCACTCATAGATCTGTTCCATGGTCAGATCCACACCTGATCCGGGAATATCTTTTGATACGCTGATGGCTCCGGTTGCATCGCACCAGTACTGACCGAAGAACTGGTTGCCGGAGGTCTGGAATACCCCGTCTTTATAATGATAAATAATCATTACTTTCGGTTTATCTTCCTCTTTTACATCCTTTAAACGTTTTTCAATATCAGCGGCCACTTCACGTCCGTAATCAGTAATACCGGCTACCTTATCCGGCTCATCAAATATTTCTCCCAACAGTTCGACCCATTGATTCACTGTTTCCACCGTATCAAACCCGGCAATGGAAGTGCTGAAGCCAACCACCGGTATACCTGTCTTTAACAGCACTTCCCTTTCTTTTGCATTGTTGGCGTTGCAAAAGATCACATCAGGCTTCAATTTAATGAGTTCTTCCACATTAACCTCACCGCCCTGTATAAAGGAAGTATCCACATCCTTTAATTCAGGAGCCACTTTCATCAACAAAGAATGTTCTGCCGCACTTTTAGAAGCTGGATGCATGCCCACCAGTTTTGCGCCTGAACCCTGATACAATACATAAACCGACGGCAGCGGCCATAAGGACGCAATCGCCACACGCTCAATATTAACCGGAATGACCACCTCATTACCGCCCTGGTCAATGATCGTCTTGGTCTCGCCGGCTGCCGGTGCGGGTTCTTCCTCTTTCCCGGCCTCGGGTTTGTCTTCCGCTGATGCCGCTTCTCCGGCTGCTGAGGCCGGAGTCTCCGTGGAAGCTGACTTAGCCGTACAGCCGGATAATACAGCCAGGCACAGAGCCATGCTCAATACACGCGTTACTGTTTTTTTCATCTTTTCATTTCTCCCTTCTTCGTATCATTGAAAGCTAAATAAGCTTCCACTCAATCGTTTTCCCATGAGCTGAGGTGCATGGTCCCAGCATACTTTGCTGGAAACCGCTACATGAGGCAGCTCAATGAATCGCACACTTTCTTTTTCCCGGATCAGCTGCCGGATCAGCGGATCAGCTATAATGGTATGATATCTTCCACTGTTCACCAGTTTTCTGATATCACTCTCACTATTTAAGGAAAGGCTGGCCTGCCGGTACACTCCTTGTGTTCCTCCGAATAAAACCGCCGGCTGAATATCCCTTATTCCCATCTCTTCCTGAAGATGAAACGCCATCGACCGGATCAGAACCTCTTCACCGATCATCAGAATCTGACTCGTTTCATTTGCTGCCGTTTCCAATACCCTCTCCTGCTTATCTTTCATTGTTTCTTTCAGCATTACCGCCAAACGGTCCGCCGCCGGCTCCCCGGCCGGAACCCCTGTCACGTAAGGAATTTGATATCGTTTTTTCATGTATTCTGCCAGGCCAAGACCGCTCTTTGACACCACCAGGTTTACACCGGCAGACGGTGCCTGGCAAACCTTATGGAAATCAGATATCATAGAGAAATCCGCCTGAATGGTAAAGCCCCGTTTCTCCAGTTCGCCAATCAAGTCAACTGCATTGCTGTTGTTGGAGAAATCAAGGGGTGTCAGTCCCAGAATATTGATACTGTCCCCTGACGGGCTGACCTCCTGCGGTGACGGAAAGAACTTTTTTGCAAAAGCTATGTAAGCGTCTGAGATCCCTTTATCGTAGTAATGTAAACCGGTTGTTGCCAGTCCGATAGAAGGAATTCCAGTACGCTCTTCCAGTTCTGCCGCTATTCCCTCCAGATCCGTTCCAATAACCATGGGAACCGGACTTCCAAGAAAGCAAAGAAAGTTTGGCTTCAGATCATTTGCGGCGTTTTCTATCTTTTGTATAAATTTTTCATCATTGCCTAGGATCGCATCCATTTCCCTGAGTCCTGAACAGTACACCAGGCTGCGGGAATCATACCATCTGGGTTCATCATAACCGGTATAATTCCCCGTGCAGCCGGAAGCATCATGAATTACCAGCAGTCCGCCCAGCGCAAACAGGGCAGAGCATACACCGGAATAATCAGGAGCAAAGGGAGGCAGTTGTATCGAAAGTTTATGCATCATATCACCAACCCATAATTTTTTATCAGCGTTTCTAAATCTTCTTCCACCTGGACCGCATGGACGATTCCCTGCATCAGCTTGATGATACCGTCAAATCCAAAGTTCCCTTCATTGTTTACCAGACCATACACATGGCGGGAACGGGTAACATATGCGGCTTCAAAGCCAATGGCAATGCCATCCTCCGGAAATACTCCGATCTTTGAAGGAATATCATAGCCGACCGGATTTATAATCTGAATTTCCGGCATATGTTCATGGATCCAATCCGCATGTTTCTTTTCTGCTCCCCCAACGGTCCGGGCAAAAATTCCAGCCACATGGAATCCTGCCTCAATGAATGCCCTGGCTGCCGCAAAAGGAAAAATCACAGCCGTATCATCGATAAAGACCGGTTTGTTCCGGGCTGCCTCTCTTGCCTCCATGACTGCCTGCCTTGCCTTCCTCTGGTATGGCTCCAGATCAAACCGGACATTCTCTTTGTCCGCCAGCTTTTCCATCAGCCGTTCGTAAGTATTTAATATATCTTCCTCCCGGTAGTTAGTATAAGCTAACTCAAAGTCAATATTCAGCCGTTCTTTCATATCCATGGCCGCCTTCACTCCCGGCGGGGCTGTCACCAGATTCCATTGGGCAGCCGCCATCTGCTGGTATGCTTCAAAGGTTTCAAACTGTGCAATATGATTGACCTGATGGATTCCCATCGCCTGCAAAAATGCAAACAATTCAGATTCCGGCCGGATCTGCACCGGATTCCCAATGAGATTGACCTGCCGCATCTTTCCTTCTGATGGTTCCAAGAGACCGTACATCTTCCGGCGGATATTGACCGGAGGAGGATTGTCCGTATCCAGGGTGATCGGGTTCATATGGCAGAAAGTAAACCGAACATCTTCATGCTGTTCCCGCAAAACAGCCAGTATGGACTCATGGTCTGTTCCCAGCAGGTCATCCAGGCAGCTGACAAAAATCATCAGAACCTTCGGTTTTTTCTCCAGTGTCTCCAGAAGTTCTGCCACAGCTTCTGGAATTAAATCCTCATATCCTCCCGATACAATATCGCTTTCATCAATGTATAAATAGGAGAGCCGGTCTTTTAAGCCATGACCGATAGCTCCAAGCGCCCCATGCCTCCCACAGGCAAAGGGACAAACAAACAGCTGGTAACTTTCCGGAACCAGCATGGCCAGACGGACCACCCCCCACCCGCCGTGGGCAGGCGATGTATAATGAAGCGTACTGCAATCAGTTTTCATGACCGCACACCTCCAGAATCGATTTGGCTAATGTACGGTATTCTCCTGCCATGTCACTGTCCGGAAATGCTTCCACAACAGTTTTCTTCTGATGCTCTGCCTCCTGTACAATTCCGTCACGAGGCAGAATCCGCACGATCTTCCCGCCGCTTTCCTCTGCAAATTCAAATACCAGTTCCTGTTCTTTTTCAATATTTCTTGAGTTTAAAATGATACCGGAATACCGGGCATATCCCCGCTTTGAAAATTGTCCAACAGCACTGACTATATTAGCGGCAGCATAAAGGGACATCTTCTCACCCGAAGTAACAACAAATACATGTTCCGCATAACCGCCCCGAATGGGCATGGCAAAGCCTCCGCATACCACGTCACCAAGAACATCATAAAGTATGATATCCGGCTTGTAGATCTCATAAGCATTTAATGCTTCCAACCGTTCAAAAGCGGTAATAATGCCGCGCCCCGCGCAGCCAATTCCAGGAGTCGGTCCTCCGGCTTCTACGCATAATACCCCGTTGTAACCAGGAAATACAATATCTGAAAGCTCCACATGATCCGACTTTTCTTTAATTGCATCCAAAACTGTCTTTACCGGTTTTCCCAATGTCAGATTCTGAGTGGAATCTGCTTTTGGATCACAGCCGATCTGCATCACCCGATATCCCATGTCAGACAAGGCTGCTGTCAGGTTTGAGGTAGTTGTACTTTTGCCAATTCCTCCCTTCCCATATACTGCAATCTTTAACATATTTGACTCTCCTTAATTCGCTTTTAGTTAGTTATAGCTAACTCCTGCATACTAACATGAAGCCGCCTTGGAGTCAAGATGACACTGGGAAAACTGTCTCAAATGAGATACATCCCTGATTACAATCTTCTGTTCCGTATACTCGATTGCCTGGGAAAGGCGGAAGTTGTCCAGTTCCCGGTACAAGGTTGCACGGCTGATCCCCAGACTGGAGCATAATCCGGTCTTTCCCGTGCGCAGGGAAACCACCCCATTGCTGTTGGCATGACTCACTAAATAATCAGCCAGCCGGGCTTTGGCAGAGGTTGTATTAAGCATTTCGACTTTCTTCTGCAGAAATAGTATCTTTTTATTAAATATTGTCATGATATGAAGCATCAGCTCCGGATCCCTCTTTAACACCTTTAAAAGTTCACTTTTCTTTATGTACAATACGGTAGTGGGACACATGCACTGCAGTGTGTTGGGCATCTCGGCATGAGTAAAAACCGTGCAGATCCCAAAACAATCTTTCGGGTAAATCTGTCTCAAGGTTAATTCTTTTCCATCCGGGGTGACCGAAGAGACGGTAATCTCGCCGGTTACTACAATACCGATGGATTTTTCTCCCTGATAACGGTTGCTGACCAGGCTGCCTTTTTTTAAATTGCACGTTCCATACTCCATCCCCCCCACATTCATTCCCTGGAATAATTCTGTGGTTTTTAAAAATTCCAGGTCTTTTTTCCGTTGTGTCACGTAAGAATCCTCCTTCTTCCTATATCTGCTATACGATGGAAATATAATAATTATACAAGGAGACAGGAAAAATGAAAAGTGAAATAATTCTCATTAGCAGAGGAGCGCCGCCCAATACAAAAAGAAGGCTTCGGTAATAACGCCGAAGCCTTCTTTGTCTGCAAAGCCATTGATTCTTGTCTTTTCAGTTTCCGGGGTCATTTCATTTTCCGCTTGGAATCTAATTCAAGCCCATGTTCCGTCTTTTTTTCATGATATGATCTTCAATATCATTGGCTACCTGTACCGGGTCATCACCTAACGCCACTTTTCCGCCGGTCAGGCTCTCTACATCTTCTGTGAGCAGCTTTACAAGCTTTGGTGCGCCAGTGATAAAGGGAGTGGGAGAAAGATGGGTATAGGCTCCGTATGCTATGGCAAATAAGCCATCTATGGTTGCCTTCTGTTCCATCCACTCCGGTGCTGTCACTGCAATAGGAAGGTCAGAAATGTCGGCATCCAGATGGTCGGCCAGGGCCGTTACAAGCATGGAAATCCTTCCTGTATCCGTGCAGGTTCCAAAGCTTAACACAGGAGGAATTCCCAATGCCCTGCACACTCCCTGCAGTTCTTCTCCTGCCTGATCGATGGCGTCTAAATTGCACATTCCTGCAACCTCTAATCCATGGTTTCCGCAGCCTCCTGCAACTACAAGGATGTCTTTTTTAATCAGTTCTTTTGTTAAATTTACCGTATTCCAATCCTGAGGCCCGTTTCTCAATGTGGAACAGTTTGCCAGGGCAACAATTCCTTTTAGCTGGCCTTTTGCGATGACATCCACCAGATTATTTAAATCATTCCCGATTGCATTTAACACTGCTTCCGTGGAAAATCCGGCAATGGCTTTTTGCTTGTATTTTGGTACCATGGGCTTGATCTTTTCATGCCTTTTCTTAAAGTTCTCAATGGCAACGTTAATGCACGTCTCCGCCATTTCCTCCGCCTTGCCCGGATAATATGGCATCTTATGCTCTGTGCCGGGAACACCGATAATTGTGCTGACACTTACCAGCGCTACCTGATACTTTTCCGCATATTGATCGATGGCAGGAGGAGAACAGTTTTCTTCCATTACAAATGCATCCACCGTTCCTGTCGCTAAAAACGGTTCAATGGATAACCAGTTACCCATAAGGCCCACGAACACATCATCCATTTCAAACCGTTGCAGCAATTCCTGTCCGGTCTCAATGGAGCCTACGATGTGAATTCCCTTTGCTCCGGCCTGCTTTGCCATATCCTGATACTTCTGCATCCTTGCCATCTGTAAAGCGGCAACCCCAATCCAGGGCTGATGTCCATTAAATGCAATATTTACGTAGTCAGGGTCCATAATTCCCAAATCCACATCCACTTCATGAGGCATCGGAGTTCCAAATAATATATCCTGGGTCATTTCAAGACCAATCTGCGCAGTGTAAATCGTGGAAAGACCCAAGCGCAGAGCTTTTGTTGCCAGGGAAACGTAATCGCCATCTACGTTGGTAAGGCAGCTTGCAATGCTGTTCTGTACTTCGTGTTCAACGCCTGATGGGTAAATGTGTAAGTCTTCCCAGATCTTTTTTCGTTTTTTCGGTGAAAAGACTTCCACCATAACACTTTTCTCGTCAGGGCTTATTTTCATCTCCTTGTCAAGAAATTCTGCCAGGCAGACAGCCATCTGGTTCACATCCTGGTTTGTATTGATCCCGGTTTTTTCACACATCCATTTTAATTTGTTAACGTCCGCAATCTGAAAAACGGTATTGCCTTTTCCTGTTTCTTTTAAAGTCCGAAAGGCCTCGTAAGCATGATGGGCATAGGTGGCAGCTCCCATAATGTTTCGCATAAGAAGATTTCTCATGGCCATGGCATCAGCCCCAATTCCGCAAACACCTTTTTCCGGTCCTTTTTCTTCATTGATTCTGCAAGGTCCATTGGTACATAATTGACAGCTTAGTCCCTGCAGGCAAAATTTGCATCGTATCTTTTCCTGCTCGTCCCATCTGGAAAATACGCTTGATAATCCATCATCCCTTATTCTGACCAGCATCTCTTCCACGGAGTCATGATAGCTTACCCGACCTTCTGTTTTTTCTAAAACCGTCTCTGGCATAATTACCTCCATTAAAATATTATTCAGTCAGTAGTATGTCAAATTTTAGTAACCATATTCTTTTGCTATAGAATAAAACATTCCGATCTGTGTATCTTCACCCTCCCAGAGTCACATCCTGCCTGGAATACCATTCAATCGCATCGTATACGTGTTGAGGCGTAAAATCCGGCCAGTAATCATCAATTACATACATATCTGAGTAAACAGACTGTACCGGCAAGAAACCGGACAGCCTTCTGCGGCCTCCCCACCGGATTACCAGATCGATCCTGGAAACATCGGCGGTTTTTAATTTAGGGCCTATGGCTCCGTCATGAAGTCCCAGATCCCACTCCCAGCTGTAGTTGACCAGAAAGTTGATCTTCATTCCTCCATTGCCGAACTGGTGCCTGTTTGTATATGGCTTCAGCTCCTCCGGAAACATGGCTGACGTTGTTTTTCCCAGAACCAAAAGCTCGGCATCTTCCTTTGACAATTCCTCCACAGCTTTTACGCATGCCTTTGAAAAGGCTTCCCTCTGGATTGAGGGACGCTTTGTGTTGTCCACGGTAAAGCCGTAAAAGGTCATTTCGTTAATCCCTAGTTTTCTGCAAAGATGGTAAAGGACCATTCCAGGGGATATCCCATTGTCATACCCTGCCTCTTTTCCCATTCCTTTTCCAAGGGCCCAGCGGCGGTTGCCGTCTGGTATGATCCCGATGTGCTTTGGAATTCTCATATACGTTCCTCCATTTTTCCTGCTATATTTGAATTATATAGAAAGTATAGCCAATTTTTTCTCTTCCATAATTCTCCTTAAGTAAATCTTCACAGACAGGAAACCAATACTATCTTCACTTAAGGAGGCGGACAAGGCTTGCAGTTAACTTAACAAGCGGTGAGCAACTGATCACGACCAATAAAAACAGACGGTATGCCCCTATTTCCTGGGCATACCGTCCATCTTCATATTTGACTTCTATAGAAAATTATATTCCGTTAGTATCTTCTCCCGTCCCGTAGTCATATCCATAAAGTATTCATAATAACTGATTCCCAGGAAGGAACCGGAAATATTAATGATATTGTCAAAACCACGGCCCTTTAACGCCATGGATGCATTATAGCTTCTCTGGCTGGTTCTGCAGTGTAAGTATACCGGCCTGTCATGAGGAATTTCCGATACACGCTGCCTGAGTTCACCTAAGGGGATATTCACGGCTCCAATGAGATGTCCCATCTCAAACTCATCACGGCCTCTCACATCGATGATGCATGCTTTGTTCCCCACCAGTTCCCGCACTTCACTTACATGAACCTGTTTAGAGACACCGTGCAGGACATTGAGTGCCACCAGCGCAGCCAGATTAACCACATCCCTCGCTGTGCCGAACACTGGCGAGTAGCAGAGTTCCAGCTCTTTTAAGTCCTCAAGTGTTCCGTTCATTGCAATAAGGGTTGCGATAACGTCGATCCGTTTGTCTACATTTCCCTTGCCGATGGCCTGGGCTCCCAGGACCCTTCCTGTGGGTACCTCGAATACAAGCTTAAAGTGCATGGGAAAACTGCCGGGCATCAGGCCTACCTTATCCATGGCCATGGTGTAGACAGAATCACATGGTATATTATTTGCTTTTGCGGTTCTCTCATTTAAACCTGTGGCAGCAGCATTCAACTCGAACAGTCTGACAGCACAGGAACCAATGACTCCGTTATTCCTGGTGGACATGCCATACATGGCATCAGCGGCTGCCCTTGCCTGGCGCAGAGCCGGACCAGCCAGAGGGAGCCTGGTTGGTTTGTGGGTCAGACGCTGGTAGACCTCGATGGCATCACCCACTGCATAGATATGCGGGTCACTGGTGCGGTAATCCGGTGTGACCTTGATTGCACCGGTCTCACCGATTTCCAGGCCTGCCTGCTTTGCAAGCTCTGTCTCCGGCAGTACACCAATGGAGAGCACCACTGCATCGCAAGGCAGCTCCCTGCCTGAGTTTAAGATTACCGTATCCTCTGTGATAGCCTTAACACCGTCACCCACAGCCAGTTCCACGCCCTGATCATAGAGCTCTTTTTGCAGAATCTGGCTCATATCGTAATCAAAAGGTGCCATGATCTGGCTGGCTGCCTCTGCCACAGCTACCTGCTTTCCTGCAGATTTCAGATTTTCTGCCACCTCAAGGCCGATAAAGCCGCCTCCGATTACAACCACACTGCGTATTTCTTCTCTGGCAACATATTGATCCAGATCTGCAATATCATTCACATTGCGCACTGTGAATACATGAGGGAGAGACACTCCCACGATTGACTTAGGCCGGATAGGATATGATCCTGGCGAAAGCACCAGCTCATCATATGATTCTTCATATTCCCGGCCGGATACACTGTCTTTAATACGTATTTTCCTGAGGGTGCGGTCAATGCCGCACACCTCACTGTTAACACGCACCTCGATATCATAGGAACTCTCAAAACCCTCCGGAGTCATCAGCACCAGATAATCCTTATCTTCTACGGTCCTGCTTAAATAATAGGGAAGTGAGCAGTTGGAAAAGGATACATGCTCTCCCCGTTCAAATATGGTTATGGACGCATCTGCATCCAGACGCCTGATTCTGGCTGCGGCGGAAGCACCGCCGGCAACACCCCCCACAATAAGAACACGTTTACCCATGATCACACATCCTTTGTTTTATTTTCTTATGAATTTCCCTTTGCTGAAGCCGGCTTCTTTTCCAGGTTCAGCGACTTGTCATTATATACTGTCATATCTATATTATTGGTTAGTTTTGCAGCTACTAAACCGGTCACCATACCATCGCTGACATTCAGGGCAGTCCTGGCCATGTCGATGACAGGCTCAATTCCTACCAGCAGACCTGCGAGACCAACCGGGAGTCCAAGTGCGGATAACACGGTGATACCTGCAAAGGTTGCGCCACCGCCTACACCGGCGATACCAATGGAAGCAAACGTGATGACGACTACCATCAGAATAAAGAAAGATGGGGTAATTTGCTGGCCCACAGCAGGAGCCACCATGACTACCAGCATGGCAGGATAAATAGCCGCGCAGCCGTTCTGTCCGATGGAAGTACTGAGGGAACCTGCCAAGTTGGAAACTCCGTTATCCACACCCATCTCATCTGTTAAGGTCCTGATGGTCAGCGGCAGGGTTCCTGCACTGGTACGGGAGGTAAATGCAAATACAAGGGTTGTCATGGCCTTCTTAAAATATGTAAGAGGGCTGACTCCCACGGCAGCCAGTATCAGTCCGTGAATGATGAACATGATAAATATAGCTGTATAGGAAGCAAGAACAAAGGTTACAAGCCGCAGGATACTGGTATAGTCACTTCCTGCAATGGTCTTGGTCATCAATGAAAAGATGCCGAATGGCGTCAGCATAATAATCATCATGACCACTTCCACCACCAAGGTATTCAGCGAATTCATTAGTTTCCCGAAAAACTCTGCCTGTTCCGGGGCATAGGTCCGTACCCCGATCACTCCGATTCCCAGGAATGCTGCAAAGAGCACAACGGAAAGAGTTGCATTGCTACCCTGTCCGGTCAGGGCATAGATCGGGTTGGATGGAATGATATCGATAATGGTATCTTCTATGGAAAGGCCCTCCTTAGCCTTCTCTTCCAGCTGGGAAGTCTTCTTACTCTCAGCCTCGCCAATCTCCAGTCCCTCTGCGCTGACGCCAAATGCCTTAGCTGTAACACCGCCTACCACTGCTGAAATTGCTGCCGTTGACAGGAGAATTACCAGTACAAGAGCTGTAATCTTGCCAAGGTTCTTGCCTGACTTCTGGTTTATGATAGCACACACGATGGATACAAAAATCAACGGGATGACCATCATCTTTAAAAGCTTGGTATATGCAGTACCCACCAGGCTGATCCAGCGCAGACTCTCAGAAACCGCTGCATCATCTGCCACTGTCTTTAAGATCGCACCAAATATAATACCACCGAACAGACCGGCTACTACACGTACATTAAAAGATTTGCCTTTTTTCTGTAATACAAACAGAACACCCAGATAGATTAAAAAACAGATTACACTTATATAAACAGCCATTTATTCCCCCACCTTTTCTTTAATGTTTTTAATAATGCTCTCAACAGCAGTAACAACATTCTTTGTATCAGTAGCCAGGTTAATCCGGATAAATCCGTGTGCCATGAGGCTGAACCATTCCCCAACGTCGCAGGCAAGACGGCACTTGTTTTGGATAAAGCCGGCAGTCTCTTCCCCTGTGAGATAGCCTCTTAAATCAATCCAGGACAGATATGTTCCTTCAAGAGGCGTAACCACGATCTCTGGAAGCTCTCTTAAAAACTCTTGTTTCATATAATTGTAATTGTGAATAATCAGTGCCTTCACATTCTCCAGCCATTCTTCCCCTCCCCGGAAAGCGGCCTCCACTCCTGCCACACCCATGAGGTTGACTTCCGGTGAACCAATGCTTTTGATGTATGCATCATAGGTTTCCATCAACGGTTTGTCAAATATGATTACATGGGAGTGAATCAATCCGGCTAAGTTAAATGTCTTGGAACCTGCATTTAAGGTAATCAGAATATCCTTATATTTACCGTCTCCGACCAGGGCGGAGGATACGAACTTCTTCCCCTCATAGGTAAAATCCTGATGAATCTCATCAGAAACCACCAGCACCCCATGTCTGCGGCAAATATCGAACATGGTATCCAGCTCCTCCTCTGACCATACCCGGCTTACAGGGTTATGGGGGGAACACAGGATGAACATCTCTACCTTGTTGTCCATGATTTCCTTCTCAAACTTTTCAAAATCCAGGGTATAATAACCGTTGTTGTTATCAAGCTCACAGGTTACAAGCTTTCTTCCAGTGTTCAGTATGGCATCATAAAATGGGTAATATACAGGAGGGCAGATAATAACGGACGCTTCCTCTTTGGTATATGCCCTTACAGCCGCATATAAGGATCCCACCACCCCGGTAGCAAACCTTATATTTTCCCTGGCAAGTTCTACATTATGATGCTTCTTCTGCCATGCAAAGAAAGAATTAAAAAACGCTTCCTCCACTGTGCCATAGCCAAACACGCCGTGCTCCACGCGCTTCACCAGAGCCTCCCTTACTGCTGCAGGCGACTGGATCTCCATATCAGCAACCCAGAGGGGAAGCAGGTCCGCATCACCAAAAATTTCTTGAAGTGAGTCCCACTTTAATGTACCTGTTCCCCGTCGTTCCACACAATTTTCCCTACAGAACTTCTCAATGTCCATGAAAATACCATCCTTTTCGTAGTATAAGCAAGTTTTTGCAAAATATAGTTCACTAACTGAACTATATTATAAAATACTTAGTATATATTGTCAATATATTTTTAATACATTTTTAATAATTAGGGCAGTTTTCACATAAATTATTCACTTTTTATTTTTATGGTTTATTCACTTAACAATATTTCCTGCTTTGTTTGAAATAATATATTGAAGCCCTATACTATATATGGTACTATAACATGTACAAACATCATCAATTGGAACAGGAGCATTTATATGAGTCATATTTCAGATATAAACAGCGCATATCAAAAGTTGAATGCACGGGCAGATACCTTGTATGAATTTATCATCTTATATCACAATTACATCTATGCCCATCATACATATGAGAATGAAAACTTTAACATGATGGAGATACACACCCTTACCTACATTGACGACTCCCCCGGGATTACCGCCACTGAGCTGTCAAAGATATGGCACAAAAGCAAAAGTGCCATTTCCCAGGTCATCAAGAAGCTGGTTGACTCCGGATATATAGAAAAACGCTACAAAGAGAATAATGAAAAATCCGTATGCTTATACGTGACAGAAAAGGGGCAGAGACTTTCCTCGGTTCACAAAGCTTACGATGTAGCAGACATCACACAGACCACCTCCTATCTGATCGAACAGTGCGGTGAGTCAGACTTAGACGCCTTTTACCGGATTATTGAGAAGTATAATGAACTTCTGAAATCTGATTTGGAATCATAGGCATATCAACTGTCAATTATATAAGAACATCAAAAAAGCTGCAAGATCTATACCGAATGGTCAGATTAAGCAGCTTTTCTAATATGTTGCACTCTTTTTAGTATTTTAAACATCAAAAGGGGCCGTGTACGAAACTGCCGGTACCACGACCCCCTTTGACTATCCTATATAGTTGTTTTCCTTAATTGTTAAGTGCTGCCTGTGCTGCTGCCAGTTTAGCAATCGGCACACGGAATGGAGAACAGGATACATAATCCAGACCAATCTTATGGCAGAACTCTACGGAAGAAGGATCTCCGCCGTGCTCGCCGCAGATACCAATATGCATCTCCGGACGAACGCCCTTGCCTAACTTGATTGCTGTTTCCATAAGCTTGCCTACACCGGTCTGATCCAGTTTTGCAAATGGGTCATTCTCGAAGATCTTGGTGTCATAGTAAGCATTTAAGAACTTGCCTGCATCGTCACGGGAGAAGCCATAGGTCATCTGAGTTAAGTCATTGGTTCCGAAGCAGAAGAATTCAGCATCTTTGGCAATGTCATCAGCGGTCAGGCATGCTCTTGGGATCTCGATCATGGTACCTACTTCATATTTTAAGCTGCTACCTGCTGCAGCGATCTCTGCGTCAGCAGTTTCAACTACGATCTTCTTAACAAACTTTAATTCCTTCTCATCACAGATTAGCGGAATCATGATTTCCGGGCAAACGTTCCAGTCAGAATGTGCCTTCTGAACGTTGATGGCTGCACGGATCACTGCCTTTGTCTGCATCTTTGCGATCTCAGGATAGGTAACTGTCAGACGGCATCCACGATGTCCCATCATTGGGTTGAACTCGTGTAAGGAATCAATGATGCTCTTGATCTGAGCAACAGTCTTGCCCTGTGTATCAGCCAGTTTCTTAATGTCGTCTTCCTCTGTTGGAACGAACTCATGCAGAGGCGGATCTAAGAAACGGATGGTAACAGGATTACCTTCCAATGCTTCGTAAAGCTTTTCAAAGTCATCCTGCTGTACAGGAAGGATCTTTTCAAGAGCTGCTTCTCTTTCCCCAACGGTATCGGAGCAGATCATCTCGCGGAATGCGTCGATTCTGTCTCCTTCAAAGAACATATGCTCGGTACGGCAAAGGCCGATTCCTTCTGCGCCCAGTTCTCTTGCTTTTCTTGCATCAGCTGGTGTATCAGCATTGGTTCTTACTTTCAGCCTTCTGTACTTGTCTGCCCATGCCATGATTCTTCCGAATTCACCGATAATGGCTGCATCTACTGTCGGAATGATTCCGTCATAGATCTTTCCGGTAGATCCATCAAGGGATAAGAAGTCTCCTTCATGATATTCCTTGCCTGACAGGACGAATTTCTTGTTCTCTTCATCCATAATGATTTCGGAACAGCCGGATACACAGCATGTACCCATTCCACGTGCAACAACTGCTGCATGAGAAGTCATACCACCGCGTACGGTTAAGATACCCTGAGCGGCCTTCATTCCTTCAATATCCTCCGGAGAGGTCTCAAGACGAACCAGAACAACCTTCTCGCCTCTTTCATGCCATGCTTTTGCTTCGTCAGCTGTAAATACGATCTTACCGCATGCAGCTCCTGGAGATGCTGCCAGAGCCTTTCCAATCGGTTCTGTCTTCTTTAATGCATCTGTATCAAACTGAGGATGGAGTAAGGTATCCAAGTTTCTTGGATCGATCATCTTAACTGCCTTTTCCTCTGTAATCATGCCTTCATCAACCAGATCGCAAGCAATCTTTAAAGCAGCCTTAGCTGTTCTCTTGCCGTTACGGGTCTGAAGCATGTAAAGGGTTCTATCTTCAATGGTAAATTCCATATCCTGCATATCTCTGTAGTGATCTTCCAGCTTATTGCAGATTCCTACGAACTGCTCATAGGCTTCCGGCATAACTTCCTTTAACTGGTCAATCTTCTGCGGTGTACGGATACCGGCAACTACGTCCTCACCCTGTGCGTTCATTAAGAACTCACCCATAAGGTGCCGTTCACCGGTTGCTGGGTCACGGGTAAATGCAACACCGGTACCGGAGGTCTCGCCCATGTTTCCGAACGCCATCATCTGAACGTTAACAGCAGTACCCCAGGAATATGGGATATCGTTGTCGCGGCGGTAAACGTTTGCTCTCGGGTTGTTCCATGAACGGAAAACAGCCTTGATCGCTTCCATCAGCTGTACCTTTGGATCTGCCGGGAAATCAGCACCGATTTTTTCCTTATACTCAGCCTTGAACTGTCTTGCAAGTTCCTTTAAATCCTCAGCTGTTAAATCTACGTCCTCTGTGATTCCTTTTTCTTCCTTCATCTTATCGATGAGCTCTTCAAAGAACTTTTTGCCCACTTCCATAACGACGTCGGAGAACATCTGGATAAATCTGCGGTAACAGTCCCATGCCCAACGGGGATTACCGGATTTTGCTGCCAGAACTTCCACTACTTCATCATTCAAACCAAGGTTTAAGATGGTGTCCATCATACCTGGCATGGATGCTCTTGCACCGGAACGAACAGAAACCAGAAGAGGATTTTCCTTATCGCCGAACTTCTTTCCGGTGATCTCTTCCATCTTAGTGATGTGTTCCATGATCTGGTCCATGATCTCATCGTTAATCTTCTCGCCGTCATCATAATACTGAGTACAAGCCTCTGTTGTTATGGTAAATCCCTGGGGAACCGGAAGGCCTAAGTTTGTCATCTCTGCCAAGTTGGCGCCTTTTCCTCCTAACAGGTTTTTCATGCTTGTATTACCTTCGGTAAACATATAAACCCATTTTCTTGCCATAAGTAAATTTCCTCCTCAAATTGTGTTGGTTGTCCAGCTTTTCTGCCGGATACATTTGCAAAAAAGCCCTGCAAATATTATAGCATAATTCAAACGCTAGTAAAGGGGGTTTCTTTAATTATTCCCAAAAATTAGCTCTTTTTTCGATACAATTACCATGAAAGTACTTCCATATTCAGTCATTTTCCGATATGCGATTTTAGTTCGCATATGCGAATTTTATACCTGGAAATCCATGTTTTACCCCCAAAATTTCACAAAACAATTTCAAGAATTTTCAGTCAAAACAGGCTTTTTTTCTTTCAGCAATACCAGGCAGATCCCCAGCGTCAAAAATTCTGCCGCCGGCATGACGGACCAGATCCCGTTCACCCCAAATGCTATTGGAAGAAGAAATACAAGAACGCTGCTCAAGACAAGTCCCCGCATCAGGCAGATGAACAATGCCTTTCCCGGCCTTAATACCGACTGGAACCAGGTGCTGAACAAAATATTAAATCCCATGGGAAGAAATGACAGGAAGTATATCCTGACAGCAGAAACCGACATGGCTAAAATCTCATCTGCAGGCTTTACAAAGGCCTCTGTTACCATAACCGGGAAAAGCACACCCACTCCCACAAACAGCGCACCGGCAACGCATACGGCCAGTTCTCCCATGCGGCGTGTTTCCTTTAACCTCTCCATTTTTCCTGCCCCGTAATTCATGGCTAGAATGGGTTGGGATGCCTGTGAGATACCATTATTAATAGAAGCAACGATTAAAGCACTGTTGGATATGATGCCGTACACCACCACTCCAAGATCGCCAACGTAAGCCAAAAGCTGGCGGTTAAATAAAAACATGACGATTCCGCTGCACGTTTCTAATAAGAAGCTGGAAAGGCCGTTTACCACGATTTCCCCTGCTTTTCTCCATTTGAAGCCAAGGACAATTCTTAAGGAACTTCCCTTGGAAAATAAATGGGTAAGCAGGATGCCAAGGGTCAGGCAGGAGCCGATCACAGTGGCCGCCGCCGCTCCTGCCATTCCCATCTTCATAGGAAAGATGAAAACATAATCCAGGATCACATTGGTGACACCGCCGGAGATCACGGCAATCATGGCCATTTTAGGAGCTCTGTCATTTCTGACAAAGGCCTGCAGGAAAGAAGAAAGCAGGAATACGGGCGCCCCCCATACCAGTATCCTTCCGTATTCCCTGACATAAAGGTCCATGGTTTCGTTTCTCCCCAGAAACTTTGTCACAGGATCAAACAACAGTTGCCCAGCCGCCACATAGAACACACCGGCAGCTGCCGCCATGCAGAATGCAGCCGTAAAATATTCCCTGGCCCCATGCTCATCTCCTTTTCCCTTGGAAATAGACAAAAGCACGCCTCCGCCTACGCCAAACAGCATGCCGGTTCCGAAAAACAGACTGTATAAGGGCAGAAGAAGGTTTAAGGCAGCAATGCCGATGGCTCCTACTCCCCGTCCGATCATCAGAGTGTCCGCCAATATATATATAGAAGTAACCAGAGTGGCACTGATGGATGGCATCAGATACCTTAAAAATAACTTCTTCACCGGTTCTTCCAGTAAATTTGTCTTTTTCATAAAAATCCTCCTTTTCAATTCTTTAAACATTCTATCATTTTTCTTTTAAATAACAAGTAAAATCAGAGAATATCCGTCCATAGTAAAAGGTTTAGGAATATATTCCATAAAATGCTCGATTGTTTTTTGATTTTTTCTGTAAAATAACACCAAATGAGATTGTTTCCAGAACGAAAATGTGATACATTAGTGGTATCTCTGAAAATTAATCAATAACAGGAGGAAAAACAAGATTATGAAAAAGAGAGCATTAGCATTAGCAATGGCAGTCATGATGACTGCAGCATTAAGTGGATGTGGATCTTCCAATCAAGGCGGCGCTACCACAGCTGCACCGGAAACCACAACAGCTGCTGAAAAAGCGGCAGAGACAACAGCCGCAGCTTCAGAAAAATCTGACAACGGGTATGAGCTTGCATTGGTTACAGACCTAGGAACCATTGATGATAAGTCCTTTAACCAGGGCGCTTGGGAAGGCATGAAGAAGTATGCGGAGGAAAACAATATTTCCTACAAGTACTACCAGCCCCAGGAAGGTACCACTGATTCCTATCTTGAGACCATCGGCCTTGCCATCGAAGGCGGCGCCAAGTTAGTTGTTTGCCCCGGATTCTTATTTGAAGAGCCTGTATTCCTTGCCCAGGATCAGCACAAAGATGTTCATTTCATCCTTCTGGATGGCGAACCTCACAATGGTGATTATTCAGAATTCAGAACAGAGGCTAATGTAATGCCGATCCTCTTCCAGGAAGACGAGCCTGGATTCTTAGCAGGCTATGCAGCAGTGAAAGACGGCTATACAAAGCTTGGCTTCTTAGGCGGTATGGCAGTTCCTGCAGTTATCCGTTACGGCTACGGATTTGCAGAAGGTGCTGACGTTGCAGCTAAGGAAATGGGAATCGACAACATAGAAATCATGTACAACTACACAGGAGCATTTGCCGCTACACCGGAAGCTCAGTCCATGGCTGCTTCCTGGTACCAGAACGGAACCGAAGTGATCTTTGGATGCGGAGGCGCAGTTGGTAACTCCGTTATGGCTGCTGCTGAAGAAAAAGGCACAAAGGTTATCGGCGTTGACGTTGACCAGAGCTATGAATCCAATACTGTTATTACCTCAGCAATGAAAGAACTGTCCGTTTCCGTTTACGATGGAGTAAAGGCATTCTATGACAATTCTTTCCCAGGCGGAAAAACCAGCATCTTCTCAGCAAAGAACAATGGAATCGGACTTCCAATGGAAACTTCCAAATTCACCAAGTTCACACAGAAGGATTATGATGCAATCTTTACTCAGTTAAAAGAAGGTAAGATCGAACTTGTACAGCCTTCCCAGGATAACAACAATCCTACGGTTGACTTAAAGCTTGAAAAGACAAAAATTAACTTTGTAGAATAACCTGCAAAGGAAGCGCCCTTCGGGCATATCTTTAAGCCCAGATAGCGCGGGCTAGAAAGAGGAATACCTTCCAGGCATACCTATATGCCCAGAAAGCATGGGCGGGAAAGAGGAAAGGAGATGCCGTTTGATTCACCAGTCAGAACAGACCTGGTCTCTTACGGCATCTCTTTTTTATTTCTCATAAAACAGAAAAATACCAAGGTGTATTTTATTAACCAGGTCCCATAGATAGGTACCGAATTAAGGGGGATTTTATGGACTACATTATTGAGATGCTTCACATCACGAAAGAATTTCCTGGTATCATCGCCAATGATGACATCACTCTGCAATTAAAGAAAGGCGAGATACTTGCTCTGCTTGGTGAGAACGGCGCGGGAAAATCCACGCTCATGAGTGTCCTATTCGGCCTGTACCAGCCGGAAAAAGGCGTCATTAAGGTCAGAGGCAATGAAGAAAAGATAACAGGGCCGCTGGATGCCAATGTTCTGGGTATTGGCATGGTTCATCAGCATTTTAAGCTGGTAGAGAATTTTACCGTACTTCAGAATATTGTTCTGGGCATTGAAACGACGAAACGCGGGTTTTTAAAGATGGATGATGCCCGCAAAAAGGTTATGGATTTAAGCGAGAAATACAAATTATTCGTGGACCCGGATGCGATCATATCGGACATTACCGTTGGCATGCAGCAAAGGGTCGAGATTTTAAAAATGCTTTATCGTGACAATGAAATCATGATTTTTGACGAACCCACCGCGGTTCTTACTCCTCAGGAAATTGAGGAACTGATGCAGATCATGAAAGATCTGGTAAAGGAAGGAAAGTCCATCCTATTTATCACCCACAAGCTCAATGAAATCAAGGCGGTTGCGGACCGCTGTTCTGTCCTGCGCCGCGGTAAATATATTGGAACGGTAGAGGTAGCAGAAACAACACCTGAAGAAATGTCAGAGATGATGGTTGGCCGAAAGGTAAATCTGACCGTTGACAAAAATCCTTCCAAGCCCGGAGATGTTGTGCTGGAAGTAAAGGATCTTTCGGTGGAGGCCAAAAGAGAGGGCCAGACAAAAAAGATGGTCCATGATGTCTCTTTCAAGGTAAAAAGAGGTGAGATCGTCTGTATCGCCGGCATTGACGGCAACGGCCAGACAGAGCTTATCCATGCCATTACCGGCATTTCCGATATGAGCACCGGTACCGTTACCATCAATGGGGAAGACGTGACGAAAAAGAGCATCCGTTACAAAAATACCCATGGTTTGTCCCACATACCGGAGGACCGGCACAAACACGGCCTTGTCCTGGATTATAACCTGGCCTACAACCTGGTTCTTCAGCAGTATTTTGAGAAGGACTTCCAAAGCAATACTTTCTTAAAAAATGACAAGATCTATGAATATGCGGAAAAGCTGATCCAGGATTATGATATAAGAAGCAGTGAAGGCTCCTTTACCACAGCCCGCAGCATGTCCGGCGGAAACCAGCAAAAGGCTATTGTAGCAAGAGAGATCTCTAAGGCTCCCGATATCCTTCTGGCTGTTCAGCCCACCCGTGGCTTAGACGTAGGAGCCATTGAATACATTCACCGCCAGTTGATAAAGCAAAGAGATGCGGGTGCCGCCATTCTCTTAGTATCCCTGGAATTAGACGAAGTCATGAATTTAAGCGACCGGATTCTGGTCATGTTTGAAGGCGGAATCGTAGCCGACCTAAACCCTAAGAACGTTACGGTTCAGGAATTGGGTCTTTATATGGCAGGCGCAAAGAAAGAAGGTGGCAAATCATGAAACCGAAACAAATAAAGGATCATACAGGAATTCTTTCTTCCATTTTTGCCATTGTGCTTGGATTGATCGTAGGCCTGATCATTCTGTTCCTCTGCAATCCGAAGCAGGCTCTTCCCGGATTTGCAACGATTTTATCAGGAGCATTTACCCATGGAGCAAAGGGTGTTGGACAGGTATTTTATTATGCAACTCCCATTATCCTCACCGGTCTTTCTGTGGGGTTTGCCTTTAAGACAGGGCTTTTCAACATCGGAACTCCCGGCCAGTTTATCATGGGAGGGTTTGGTGCTGTCTATGTGGGAATCCTTTGGACATCCTTAGGGCCGGCTCACTGGATCGTCGCCCTTCTTGCCAGCGTCATCTTAGGCGCTGTGTGGGGCCTTGTACCAGGACTTCTAAAGGCCTATTTTAACGTTAACGAAGTAATTGCTTCTATTATGATGAACTACATCGGCATGTATCTGGTTAACTGGATCGTGAAAAGTTATAAGCCCTTATTTAATAACCTGAGAAATGAATCCCGGAATGTGGCAGCAACAGCCAACATTCCAAAGATGGGACTTGATAAGATATTCCCAGGTTCCAGTGTTAACGGCGGTATCCTCATTGCAATCCTTACGGTGATTGTGATCTGGCTCCTTCTTAACAAGACAACCTTCGGCTATGAATTAAAGGCTGTGGGCTTTAACCGGGATGCCAGCAAATACGCGGGTATCAATGAAAAAAAGAGCATTATTTTATCTATGGTAATCGCAGGAGCCATTGCAGGACTTGCAGGCGGGCTCTTGTATCTGGCAGGTACCGGAAAGCACATTGAAATCAAAGATGTGCTGGCATCGGAAGGCTTTACCGGCATTTCCGTTGCATTGCTGGGCTTAAGCAACCCCATCGGAGTACTCTTCTCCGGCATCTTTATCGCATACTTAACGGCCGGGGGATTTTACTTGCAGCTGTTTGAATTTTCAACGGAAATCATTGATATTATCGTTGCAGTTATTATTTATTTCAGCGCCTTTGCTCTTATGGTAAAGATCATTCTTTCTAAAATTCACAGGCAGAAAGGCGAAAAAGCAGAAGCAGCTAAGGAAGGAGGAACGAAATCATGAGCGTAATTTATTTTATTTTTCAGCAGACCATGTATTTCATGATTCCTCTCATGATCGTAGCTTTGGGAGCCATGTTCTCTGAGCGAAGCGGAATCATCAACATTGCTTTGGAAGGAATCATGACCATGGGAGCCTTTACAGGAATCCTGTTTATTCATTTTACAGGCGGCTCCATGAACGGGCAGCTTCAGCTCATTATTGCGGTGTTAATCTCCATGGCAACGGGTATGGTATTTTCCCTGTTCCACGCCTACGCTTCCATTAACATGAAGTCCAATCAGGTAATCAGCGGTACGGCATTAAACATGTTCGCCCCCGCATTTGCCATCTTCGTGGCCCGTGTTATTCAGGGAGTACAGCAGGTTCAGTTTAGCAACACCTTCCGAATTTCATCCGTTCCGTTATTGGGTAAGATTCCGTTTTTCGGTCCTCTCCTGTTCCAGAACGCTTATATCACCACTTATATAGGCATTGCAATCTTTTTGCTTTCAACCATTGTTCTTTATAAAACCCGGTTTGGTTTAAGGCTCCGGTCCTGCGGAGAGCATCCCCAGGCAGCCGATTCCGCCGGTATTAATGTATACCGGATGCAGTATGCAGGCGTAATGATCTCCGGCGCCCTTGGCGGACTTGGAGGACTGGTCTTTGTAGTTCCCACCTCCACCAACTTTAACGCAGACGTAGCCGGTTACGGTTTCCTGGCTCTGGCTGTATTGATCTTCGGCCAGTGGAAGCCGGTCAATATCATGTTTGCCTCCCTTTTCTTCGGACTCATGAAGGCTATCGCATCAGCCTATTCCGGAATTCCATTCCTAAGTGCAATGGGCATTCCAAGTTACTTCTATAAGATGGTGCCTTATATTATTACCTTGATTGTGCTGATCTTCACTTCCAGAAACTCTCAAGCTCCTAAGGCAGAGGGTATTCCTTATGATAAGGGGCAGAGGTAGAGATTAAAGATAGAGGTAAGAGACAGAGATAAAAGATAGAAATAAGAGACAGATAAAAAAAGAAGGAGAAAGAGGCATTTGCCTCTTTCTCCTTCTTTTTTATTTTATGAACTGATGCCTGCTAAATAAACAGGACCATGTTTAGAAACGGAACTTATCCTCAAAGTAGCTCTTCAGCTCTGCAATAGGAACTCTTACCTGCTCCATGGTATCACGGTCACGGACGGTTACGGCGAAATCTTCTTCTGAATCAAAATCATAAGTAACGCAGAATGGAGTACCGATCTCATCCTGTCTTCTATAACGCTTTCCGATGTTGCCTCTGTCGTCGAATTCACAGTTATAATATTTGCAAAGCTCTTCATATACCTTTTCTGCGCCTTCATTCAGCTTCTTGGAAAGAGGCAGAACGCCGATCTTAACAGGTGCAATGGCAGGGTGGAAATGAAGCACTGTACGTACATCTCCTTCTGCGATCTCCTCTTCATCGTATGCAGCACAAAGGAATGCAAGGGTCACACGGTCAGCTCCTAAAGACGGCTCTACTACATAGGGAATATACCGCTCTTTCTTTTCGTCGTCAAAATATGTCATATCCTGTCCGGACGTATTCTGGTGCTGGTTTAAGTCGTAATCGGTTCTGTCTGCAATTCCCCACAACTCGCCCCATCCGAATGGGAACAGGAATTCAATATCAGAGGTTGCCTTACTGTAGAAAGAAAGTTCTTCTTTCTCATGATCCCTGACACGCATCTCGTCTTCTTTGATTCCCAGGGTCTGCAGCCAGTTGATGCAGAATTCTTTCCAGTATGCAAACCATTCAAGATCTGTATCCGGCTCACAGAAAAACTCCAGCTCCATTTGCTCAAATTCTCTGGTACGGAAAGTGAAGTTTCCTGGAGTGATCTCGTTACGGAAGGATTTACCTACCTGTCCGATACCGAATGGTATCTTCTTACGGGAGGTTCTCTGTACGTTTTTGAAGTTTACGAAAATACCCTGTGCTGTCTCTGGTCTTAAGTATACGGTATTTTTGGCATCTTCTGTTACTCCCTGGAAGGTTTTGAACATCAGGTTAAACTGACGGATATCTGTGAAATCATGCTTGCCGCAGCTTGGGCAGCAGATGTTTTTCTCATCAATATAGCTTTTCATCTCTTCCTGGGACCAGGCATCAACAGAGCTTTCGATGGTGATATTATTCTCAGCCATGTAATCTTCTATCAGTTTATCTGCACGGAAACGCTCCTTACATGCCTTGCAGTCCATCAGCGGGTCGGAAAAGCCGCCTAAATGTCCGGAAGCAACCCAGGTCTGGGAGTTCATCAGGATGGCACAGTCTACGCCTACGTTGTATGGGCTTTCCTGAATAAATTTCTGCCACCATGCTTTTTTTACATTGTTCTTCAGTTCTACGCCTAAGTTGCCGTAATCCCAGGTATTTGCAAGGCCGCCGTAAATTTCGGAGCCAGGATATACAAATCCTCTTGATTTTGCAAGTCCCACAATCTTTTCCATTGTCTTTTCCATGATCTTAACCTCTCTTATTTAAAAATGATGTAATTTTTCCCTTTTGCTGTCTGTACGGTATAGCGATCTTTTATAACTGCATTCTTAGAAACAAATAAAAGCCTTCCCTGGGTTTGTATTGTCACCGGGCTGGGTGTCTCCACAACGATGGCAAAGCTATCCCCTTTGTTGGACAAAGCTTTTTTTTCTGCTGGTTTTCCATCAGAGGCTTTTACAAATGCCACTCCTTCTGACTCGCTCTGTCGCAGTACTTCGGACAAACGGGTCACAGTGATGGAATCCACCTGGTTTTCTTTGTCCTCATACTGTGAGGCAAAGCCTGCTAAGTCACTTCCTGATGCATAGTGGAAAACCATCTTGGCATTTCCGTTTTCCATTGTGCAGGAATCCAGGGTTACCGCTCCCTGACCATGGGTCTCGTTATATCCGGAAACAGCTTCTTCCAGATAGGCTTTCAATTCTTCTGCATGATAATATTCCTGTTCCGCATAGGTTTCCACTGTGGCGGTCTGAAGGGTTCCTTCTTCCGTTACATAAATTCTGCTGCTCTCCGCATTCAAGGTGCCGCCGCCGCTCCTGCCTAAGCAGCCTGTCAGCATTCCGGCGGCTAGAATGGCAGCCAGAAAGGCTTTCTTTTTTTTCATCCATTTCCCTCCTGCATTGAATTCGTTGTTACGCGGATTCGGGTGCTTATTAAACTGAAGTGTTGGTGTGAATTGGTGTGTGTTGATAGAGCAAGACCGTGAACGCAGTGCAGCCTGTGGAGCTGCGGTGCAGCCCGTGGAGCTGCGGTGCAGCCTGTGAAGCTGCGGTGCAGCCTGTGGAGCTGCGGTGCAGCCTGTGGAGCTGCGGTGCAGCCTGTGGAGCTGCGGTGCAGCCTGTGGAGCTGCGGTGCAGCCTGTGGAGCTGCGGTGCAGCCTGTGGAGCTGCGGTGCAGCCTGTGGAGCTGCGGTGCAGCCTGTGGAGCTGCGGTGCAGCCCGTAAGTCCGCAGTGCAGCCCGTGAAGCCGCAGGCTTCACGGGCTCACGGGCGTTCGCCCTATGAATCAGGGCACAAGAAAATTTTCTTATGTGCAAGCACAACGAAAATTTTCTCGTGCCCTGATTCGCACTGCTCATAGCATTCCTGAACATTATACCAAACCCCACCTGTCATTTCAATACTTTCCAGCCAGTCATGGTGTGTAAAATCTCCAGGGAATGAAATTCCCTGTCCACATAGCGCTTTTTATTGATCTCCACACAGCGGACAAATTCCTCCAGTACCGGATCTGTCAAAGTAAAGGTGTATAGGTGCTCTGCCGGTGAGGCGATCACATATTCCCATGCATAGCTTGCCGAATCACTGACAGGGCAGGGAGGGGCCTCTGTATATTCTCCGTTTAACACCATTGCTTTCAGTTCAAAAATCCTTTGTACCAGCTCATTTTTCAGAGCTGGTTTTAAAAGCGCCCGTATGGACTGGTATAGTAGCTTTAAAAGACCTGTTCCGTCCATATTCTCCCTGGCGTAATAATCAGCCAGTTCCAGAAAATAGGATCCATAGCAGGTTCCTTCTACATCCAGGGACAATGCTTCAAAATAATTGGTGATCTCCGTAGACCGAAGAGTATAGGAATCCCTGCCCTCATATAGGGAAAACTGCCCGAAGGCAAAGGGGCGGCTAACCCCCATGAATGGACTCCCCGGTCTTCTGGCCCCTCTGGCAAATGCGGTGATCTTTCCTCTTTCCCTGGTGAGTATCACAAGGCGCTTATCCATTTCTCCAACCGGGGACACTTTTATTACCATCCCCGTCATGGTTTCAACTTCCCTCAATTCCTACCACCACTTTTAAATGTCTTTTTCATTATATCCATAATTCTTCATATACAGCTCGCTGTCACGCCATTCTTTCCGGACCTTGACCCATAGCTGTAAATTTACTTTTGTATCCATCAGAGCTTCTATTTCCCTGCGGGCAGAGCTTCCGATCTTTTTCAGCATGGAACCGCCTTTTCCAATGACGATCCCCTTGTGGGATTCCCGTTCGCAGATAATTTCGGCTTCAATATCCATGATGCCGTTATCCCGCTCCTTCATCTTCTCAATTGTAACCGCGATCCCGTGGGGAATCTCATCATTTAAAAGACGAAGGGCTTTTTCCCTGATAAGCTCTGCTGAAATCTGACGCATGGGCTGGTCTGTTACCGTATCCTCATCGTAATACTGAGGCCCCTTTGGAAGATATTTATAGATGAGTTCTAGCATCAGGTCTGTATTTTTGTCCTTTAGAGCGGAAACTGGCACGATCTCGGCAAACTGGCAGACATCTTTATAAGCGCTTATGAAGGTTAAGATATCCTCCTGGTTTTTCACTGTGTCAATTTTATTAATGACAAGGATCACAGGAGTTTTTACCTGGCTTAACTGCTCTGCAATATGCTGCTCCCCGGCCCCGATGTAGGTAGTCGGTTCTACCAGCCAGAGCACCACATCCACTTCCTTTAAGGTGCGCTCCGCTACGCTTACCATATATTCACCCAGCTTGTTTTTTGCCTTATGAATTCCGGGGGTATCAAGGAAGATGATCTGTCCTCTCTCATCCGTATACACGGTCTGGATCCGGTTTCTGGTTGTCTGGGGCTTATCGGAAGTTATAGCGATCTTCTGGCCGATGAGATGGTTCATCAGGGTGGACTTTCCAACATTGGGACGTCCGATCAGGGTAACAAAGCCTGATTTATAGTTGTTTTCCATATAGGGGTTTCCTTTCCTCTTTCGTGTCCACGTTTTTTGGACATTAAGGTATGCCTGTAAGGCTTTGTATTATGAGTGGAACAGGTTCTTGGTTTCTCCAAACAGATCCTTATCCGCTTCTATTTTTTCTTCATTTCCAATGACGCAGAGACTTCCTGTATTTAAAACGGCGTTTACAAGAGATGCCAGATTGCGGATATCTTCCTGAGTGGCGTTTAATACTTCTTCCCGTTCTTTTTCCATCATTTCCCGGTCAACTCCGGATAAATAGGCGGAAAGGCCGCGGTTTCCTCTGGTAGACGGAGGGTACGGCACATCCATGTCACTGATGGTACCGATGACATACTTTGTCATATCACGGTCCGTTGCCTGAAAGCTCTCTAAATAATCCACGACTCCGTCATAGATCTGATTTGTTTCTCTTACGTTTGGATCCCGGTAGGAGGTAAAGTACCCTTCTCCTGAACGGCCAAATCCGCTCATGCAGCCATAGGCTCCTCCTTTGACTCTTAAATTGATCCACAGGTAATCATAGCTTAAAATGACTTTCAATATTTTAAGAGCACCGGTATATTCCTGGCCGCTGCCCGCAAAGGTTCCGCATCTGGCCACATAATTGACCTGGGAAGCCGTGCTGAAGCCTTCGTTTCTGTTTCCAGGTGAAAAAGTAAAGGGATAGCGGGTTCCTTCTCCTTCAGGCAGTAAGTCTGTGAGCTTTTTAAGAGCCTCGGGAAGTAACTTATATCCTTCTTCATCTGCCGTATAGCTGACCAGCATGTTTTGGGAAGTGAAGAGCTTTTCCATGACCGCTTTTAAGCGGGCAATGATCTCCTTCTTGCGGGTAGGATATTCCTTTTCCAGATTCTCTAAAAATTCATAGTATCCGATTCCGCCGGTTAAATCATTAAATGAAGAGGTGGCGGAATAGTAAGAAGTAGCCCTGGCCACAGCTGCCGAATGGCAGGAACCTTCCAGCTTCATTCTGGCTCTTGACCTGGTTTCACTGATGACTTCGCCTACCCGCTTTTCATCATCTAAAATAGAACGGGTCAGGATCTCGCCAAGAATAGAGAAGCCAAAGTCCAGCTTCTCATAAAGCACTCTGCCACTTGCCATAAAAAAGCCTTTAAATTCTCCGTTATTTTTTAAGTCTGGATAAGAGGATACGCTAAAGCTTACACCGCCGCTGTTTAAATGGATCTCACTGGTTAAGTCCCCATAGGTGAAGTTTTCTGTATTTACATAGCCAAGCAGGGATTTTAAAAATCCAACGTATGGCAGATCCTCGACAGGAACTGCGGAAGTATCGAACAGAACCTTTAAATACCCGATTCCGGAGGTAAGCATCTCATGATGGATCACCTTAACGCCATGAGCTGATTTTTCTTCCCAAATGATTTCCTCTGCTTCCTTGCTTATATCTTCTCTCGTAAGCATGGGAATCATCTCCAGCATCTCCTGGGGAGATGGGGTTTCCTGGTATTCTTTTAAAGCACGGGTCTGTTCTGCCAGTTCCCGAAGCTCTTCTTCTGAAAGGGAGGCTTTGTATGCGGCCAGCTTCTTCGCTTCCTTCTCATCCTCCATTGCCGTTAAGTTCTTTTTGGGGCTTACGGTTAAGATGGCCTCAAAAGGATTGTCCAGAAGGTATTCTCTGATGAGCAGTTCAAAATATCCGTCATCTACCACCTTTTTCAGATAATCAAAGGTATCCTGGTATTCTAAGTGCATCATCGGATCTCCGTCATAGAGCCAGCTGTCCATGCATTGAAGCCCATACATCAGGCCCTTTGGCGCTGAACCGTAATCCGCTTCCCGGTAACGGAATTCGTAATAGTTCATTCCTGCTTTCAGACTCTTCCTGTTGATGCCTTCATCTGCAAGCTTTCTTAAAGTACCTTTTACAACGGCGAGAAATTCTCCTCTCTGCTCCTTGTTTGCATTTTTTGCAATGATGGTAAAATAGGGCTGTAAAATGCCGCTGTCGTACCCGCCTAAAATGTCCTGGCCGATCCCGGCATCAATTAAAGCCTGCTTTAAGGGTGCACCCGGCGCATCCAAAAGGGTGTATTCCAGAATCTGGAATGCAATATAAAGCCTGGGATCTAAGTCTGTTCCCACGGCTGTACTGATGGAAAGATAAGTGGCATTTTCTTCAGACTCTCCTTCGGTAATGGAATAGAACGTCTCTCCCTCTACCGGATTTAAGAATGGTTTTTGTCTAGGAATACTGGAATCGATTGATATTTCGTCGTATTGGCTTAGGTATTCTTTATCAAGCCATACGAGTTTTTCTTCCATGTTCATATCTCCATACAGGTAAATATAACTGTTGGAGGGATGATAATATCTCTTATGAAAGGCTAGAAAATCTTCATAGGTCAGATCCGGAATAAAGGCAGGATCTCCGCCTGATTCCTGACCGTAGCAGTTATCCGGGAAAAGAGTTTTTCTGGTATAGCGGTCCAGAACTTCTTCCGGAGAAGAAAATGCTCCCTTCATTTCGTTATATACTACTCCATTGTAAATCAGAGCAGATTCCGGGCTTTCCAGTTCATAATGCCAGCCTTCTTGCATGAAGATCTTTGGTTCCCTGTAAATATTGGGATGTAGTACGGCATCCAGGTACACGTTCATCAAATTCTGGAAATCCTTTTCATTGCAGCTGGCTACCGGGTATACCGTTTTATCTGGGTAGGTCATTGCATTTAGGAAGGTGTTAAGGGAACCCTTTACCAGTTCGACAAACGGATCTTTCACCGGAAATTTGTCTGATCCGCAGAGCACGCTGTGCTCCAGAATGTGGGCAACACCGGTGCTGTCTGACGGAGGGGTACGGAATCCGATGGAAAATACTTTGTTCTCATCATCACAGGATACGAGGAACAGCCTGGCTCCGCTTTTTTTATGGCGGAGTACACATCCGGATGCATTGATCTCTTTTAATTCCTTTTCTTCTACAACCTCATAGGCTGCAAGGTTTTTAAACTGATTCATTCTGTGTTTTTTTCCTCCTGCATGTTCTTATTATACGTGAGTCCGCAGTGCAGCAAGCGAATCTGGAAGATTCGCTTGCCCACGGGCATTCGCTCTATGAAATAGGCCATGAGAAGATTTATTTATGTGCAAGCACATAAGTTAATCTTCTCATGGCCTATTTCGCACTGCTCATTGCATTCGTGTAATTACATATTGCCCACTAATTTGTCTTTTAATATGGCTGCGCACTCTCTAACGCAAAAGTGTACGAAAAGAATGGGGTCAGATCCGCAGGATATGCCATAGATATCCGGTATTCCCCATTTTTTCCCAATCTGCAGCGCCCGAAATACATGGAAATCACTGGTGAGTACTCCAATTTTAATGGGCTTATCCGGCACCTCTTCAAAGGTTCCTGGCTCCATGAAAATCGGTTGATCCAGACGGCGGGCTTTCCTCTCCACCTGGTCTGCTTCAATGGCCACACGGCTGTATGCAATATTCTCAACCGTGCTGGTGGAGCGTGTCTCTAAGATCAGCTGTTCCTCTCTTACTCCGTTAAAGACCAGATAATCCCGCATGGCAGCAGCTTCACTGACAGGTTCGTCATCACCTTGGCCGCCGGACAGCACCAGAATCGTAGATGGATTTTCATCTAAGTACTCCATGGCTTTATCCAGCCGTTTTTTTAGGGAATTACTGATTCCTGTTTCTTTTACCCTGGCTCCTAATACTATGACATAGTCCAGGTTGGAAGTATCCCGGGCAGCAACTCCCGTAAATACCAGGATTTCCACCACCAGAAATATCAGAATTCCGGTACAGCACATGGTAATCACCGAAACCGGAATCCATAAGGGAACCTTATCCTTATGTTTTACATAGGCTTCCCATCCTATCGGCAGCAATATGCATATGGCAGCAAATACAAGCCATATAAAAGAAAGAGATGTTGTCAGACCTGAATAAAGAATGATCACAACATAATAAATAATGCAGGAAACGGCCATCAGCCAAAAAATTAACGCCATATGCCAGCCTCCATTCTAAACTTTTTAAAACCAGGTAAATTCTGGGCATAATTCCTTTATAGCATACCACAATATGGGGATTTCTACAACTGTCACTGAAATTATAGCGAAATCAGATATGGATGTACCATATGAATTTATGAGAATCCTGTAAAAGGCGGCCGGCGAAAGAAAAACAGTACCTGTCTTCTTCTGCCAGCCGCCTTTATCTCTCACAAACGGTGTTTTATTCCATATTACCCGGGAATCTTGGAATTCCGTCAAATCCAACCTTTAAATCATCATCCGTTGGAATATAGTCTGTCATCACTCCGTCATGGAATTTTTCATATGCCATCATATCAAAATATCCTGTACCTGTAAGGCCAAAGAGGATCGTCTTTTCTTCACCTGTCTCTTTGCATTTCAAAGCCTCATCGATTGCCGCTTTAATCGCATGACTGCTTTCCGGCGCCGGAAGGATTCCTTCTACTCTTGCAAACTGTTCTGCCGCCTCAAACACTGCTGTCTGCTCTACAGAACGCGCTTCCATGTATCCGTCATGATAAAGCTGTGACAAGGTGGAACTCATCCCATGATACCGCAGGCCTCCTGCATGGTTTGCTGATGGAATAAACCCACTTCCCAGAGTATACATTTTTGCCAGCGGACAAACCATTCCGGTATCACAAAAATCATAAGCAAAAACACCTCGTGTCAGGCTTGGGCAGGATGCGGGTTCTACTGCAATAAACCGGTAATCTGCTTCGCCCCTGAGTTTTTCACCCATAAACGGAGAGATCAGTCCTCCCAGATTGGAGCCGCCGCCTGCACATCCGATAATGATATCAGGCTTGATTCCGTATTTATCCATTGCAATCTTGGCTTCCATTCCGATCACCGACTGATGCAGCAGCACCTGATTCAAGACGCTTCCCAGCACATATCGATACCCCTCTGTGTGCGTTGCCACTTCCACTGCCTCAGAAATGGCACAACCCAGACTTCCTGTGGTTCCGGGATGCTCAGCCAGGATCTTCCTCCCTACCTCTGTTTCTTCAGACGGAGATGGGGTCACGCTTGCTCCATACGTGCGCATTACTTCTCTGCGGAAGGGCTTTTGTTCGTAGGAACACTTAACCATATAGACCTTGCAGTCCAAATCCAGGTAAGAGCATGCCATGGAAAGAGCCGTCCCCCACTGCCCTGCCCCGGTCTCAGTGGTCACTCCCTTTAACCCCTGCTCTTTTGCGTAATAAGCCTGAGCAATAGCAGAATTCAGCTTATGGCTTCCGCTTGTATTATTGCCTTCAAATTTGTAATAAATTTTAGCCGGAGTCTTTAGCTTCTCTTCCAGGCAGTATGCTCTTACCAATGGGGCCGGACGGTACATTTTATAAAAGTCAAGTATTTTTTGCGGAATTTCTATAAAACGATTATCATTATCCAGCTCTTGTTTTACCAGCTCCTTGCAAAATACAGTTCCAAGTTCCTCTTCTGACATTGGCTGTAAGGTTCCAGGATTTAAAAGGGGAGCCGGCTTATTCTTCATGTCGGCACGCACGTTGTACCACTCTTTGGGCATCTCGCTTTCTTCCAGATAAATTTTGTAGGGAATCTTGTTTTCACTCATATAAAAATCTCCTTTCCTCTTTCCTGCCCATGGTCTTTGGGCATAAAGGTATACCCGTAGGGTGTTTCCTCTTTCCTGCCCATGGTCTTTGGGCATACTTCCTTCCGGGATAAGTAGATTTTTAAAATAAAAAATACTCTTATCCCTCACAATAAATTATTGCAGGGACAAGAGTATGAATCGTCATAACTCCTGCGGTGCCACCCGGCTTGATGCATCTGGTGCATCCTCTCACGCATACTGACATATGCTGACTTTCTTAACGGAGTTTACTCTCCGGCTCACCTACTTACCATTCAGTTCGCCCTCAGAAGCCCATTCCCAACTGCCTTTCCCTGCCGCAATCCCACCGCCTGCAGCTCTCTGTGTGGTAAGTACAATGGTACTTGCTCTTCCTCATAGGTTTAAAAAAACTCTAACACGGGAAGTGTTAATTGTCAATAATTTTTACTTTAGTTTTACCCGGATTAAGACACTTTATTACCAGCCTCCAGTTCATAAGCCGCTTTTTCATCTCTCCCCTATAGAAAGGACTGAAATGTTTCAAAGAAATCATCGGTCCATGGAATATTCACGTAATCTTCATTGATGTTTCTCTTAAACAGGCTGGGGTACTTTTTAATTAACTCTTTTTTGTCCCTGTCCAATTTAAAAAGGTGCTTTTGCAGCACGTACAGCAATTCTTTGGTATCCCTTGTCTGCAGAGCGAGTATGATCTCCTCATGCTGGGCAACTATCTCTTTTACGTTTTGCGTTTCCCGGCAGCTAAGCAGCCGTATCCTCCTGAAATGGCCTCCAACATTATTGATAGTCTGAAAACTGAAAAGTCGGTCTGTTACCCGGTAAAATATTTTATGGAACTCATCATCCATATGCAAAAACTTCCTTACATCCCCATTGCCCATCTCGGCAAAGGCTTTCTGTTCCATCAGGTTGTTCTGTAATTCTACTAAGTCCGTAGGAGTATGGCATGCCATAAACAGCTTCATAACCTCCTCTTCTACGGCAAGCCTTAGAAAACGTTCCTGTTCCACTCTATCTAAATCTATCTTGGACACCCTTGTTCCTCTCTGAGGGAGAAGGGTCACCAGATCTTCCTGTTCAAGCCTGATGAGCGCATCTCTGACCGGAGTTCGCCCAATGTTTAACAAATCACAAATATCCCTGATACTTAAGTTAATTCCCGGCCTTAAATGAAGATCCAGGATTTTCTCACGGAGAAGCTGATACGCATTGTTATCTGTGCTTTCTCCCTGACGGGAAGCCTCCTCCTGGCCACTGGCGGAAGCTATGGTTCCTTTATATAATTCCAACATTGAACCTCCTTTTATTATTGACCATATTTTTTCTATAATCGCCATTTTCCAACAATAAAATAATCATATTTCATTTTATAGGATAGAGGAGAAAAAATCAATAGAACAAACACCCGTCTTAATTAATAAACACATTTCAAACAGGCAGGGAGAATAGGGTAACCCACTCATTATTTTAGAAAAATGAATGGCTCCCACCTCTCCTGCCCCGTCAAGGCCTCTGGACCTGGGTAACAGATTCCATACCGGTCTTTTTAACATTTTACTGCGGGTATAAATCCCCGGCGTGTTTTCTTCGATCCAGTGGAAAATTTCATGGAACAGGACTACCTCTTCCAGTACTTCAGCCCGTATTATCTCCGATATATCATTTTCTCTTATAAAATCTTTTATTGCATTTAAGGTACTATCATTTAACATGACAGTACCTTCTTCCGGCTCAAATATTCCCATATATAAAAATGGTCTTCTCAGTTCTTCTGTTGTCCGTTTTATGGATAATCCCATTGCACCGGCAAGAGAGACACCGGAAATATTTCCATAGAGTTCCTTAAACTCTGATGCACATTTTTCTGCCGCTGCCATGGAATAAAACAGAATTTCCTTTTCTTCCTCTTCTGACAGTTCACAGGAAGCCGGGTGATTTTTCAGCACCCGGCTATACCATGTTCCATCTTCAGCAGCAGCAATTTTTTCTATCAGTTCCTGCATATGCTCCATCTCTTACAGCTCGTTGCGGGCCAGGACCAGGATGATTTCTGCATCTTCCTTTATATCAATAAGCTCAACCCCGGCCAAACCGGATACCTGTTCCAGGGCCGGAATTCCGGAATAATCGATCACCCTGGATTCTGCCGCAATATAGCAATCCGGATTGATCCTGACTTCACTTGAAAAGTTACTGGCCTTATCCCAAGCCAGTTTTAAATCCTCACGGAGCCTGGATTTCGTTGTTACCAGTACCGTACCATTGGATCTTTGCACTTTCACAAAGCCTTTTTTATCTATCATTCTCACGGGAGTCTTCCCGTCTTTTTCTGCAGTTACTACAAAGATAGAACCATTGCTTCCAGCCATCTTCATCTTTGACTGTTCCAGGCCAATGGATTCTGCTGCGATTTGAAGTGCTTCTTCCTCATCACAATTCTTCATTAAGTCTGTGGTCTTAACTTCCGTAGAACCCATGGCAATTGCCGTAACCTTCTGGGCCTGCTCATCAATTTCCACATAGACTTCAATGCTGTCTTCCACTGCACCGCTGTTCATGGCCAAAGCTTTTGCTTCTTTCTTTAGGGCTGCTATATCTTCCGCAGTGGGATTGGGAATGGTCCGCTCTACCATTTCTCTTACCATGGCCAGTGCCACACCGATAGAAGAAATAACCTCGGCATTTACCGGTATCTGGTATTTAAAATTCATTTCATTGGCCGTAAAGGTCAACAGTGTTCCGGCACCGCCTCCGGCACCAACTAACACGATCTGTTCTCTTTCAATTTTATATTTATCGATCAGGTCCTCAATGACTGGTTTGATTTTATCACAAGCCTTCTGAAGAACTGCTCTTGCCGTATCTTCAATGGACAAGCCTACTTCATCAGCCAGAAGCTGCATGGCTTTGCAGCTGGATTCGTAATTGCCCATTGCGTAATCCCCATCTTCCAGAATTCCAAGTACATTGGCGGCGCAGGTGTTTGTGATGGTTACGCTTTCGCCGTTCTTTAAGCGGATCGCCACATAGTCACTGGGGTCATTTTCACGAGGCTTGATGTAATATAATTCTGCCCCTTCAAACAGCTCCGGCTCTGTGAAACACGCATATCCCATATTGGCAATATGGGCGGAACGGGGACCCACATCAACGATGGCACCCTTTTTTGCACGGATCATACTTCCGCCGGCAACACCCAGCACCCGGACATCCAAGCTGTTTACATAGGTTCTGTGTCCTCCGATAATGGAATAATCCACTGCCGGACGGCCGTTTTTGATCACCCCGATGTTGGTAGAGGTTCCGCCAACCTCAAAATAAATACCGTTGGAAGCCCGCAGATACATAAGTGCCCCGATCACGCTGGCTGCAGGTCCTGAGAGCATGGTAAGGATAGGACGCTTTTTCATTTCATTGATTTCCATGACTCCGCCGTCACCGCGCATGATCATAAGGGGAACCGTTACCTTTGCGGCACGTACACTTCGCTCTGTGGAATTGGCAGTGTCCAGCATTTTCGGCAGAATCGATGCATTGAGGCAGGCGGTGCGGGTACGGGTTGTCAGTCCATAGAGCTTTGTAATATCAGAAGCCACGGTACAGGGGATTCCCTGGCCTTCCGCAATCTCTGCAACCATGCGCTCTTCTTTCATATTATCCACGCCAAATGCCTTGCTGGCTACGATCACCTTATCTCCCTGATCTGCCATCTTATTGATCACAGAAGATACGTTATCCGGTGTCATATCCTTGGTTTTCATAAAACTATGGTCAATATTGATCCACTTTCCGGTGCCTAAATCAATATCCTTGATTTTTGTCTGGCGTTTTGTAAAGAATGCCTCCAGACCGCCGCCGCTCATTCCGATCACTCCGACTTTGGCCACATCTCCTTCTAACAAAGCATTGGTCGCCTGAGTGGTGCTGTGAGCAATAAAAATTACCTCTTCCGGTTTAATATCATTCTCAGAAAGACATTTTTTAAATGCTTCCACAACACCTGTTGCCACTCCGTTTTCGTCGTGGTGGGTTGTCATTACCGACCCTTTACCTACAATTTCGTTTGTGCTGTTGTCTATCGCTACGGCCTTTGTATGGGTTCCGCCCACATCAATGCCAATTCTTATTGCTCTGTTGCTCATTCGTTGTCCTCCATCTAAAACGGACAAGGGCATACAGACCTTACGTATGCCCTTGTCTGTGAAACTTTTTCATCTACCAAAACAAAGAATTAAACCATTCTTCCTATCGTAAAGTAAATAAGAATTTCAATGGCAATAAGGCTTGCCCAGGCCCACGGCAGGTTGGTCTTTATGTACTGTTTCGGTTCTACCTTTGCATAGCTTAAGCCCCACATGGTCCAGGACTGAGTAGGACACGCACTTGCTACGATAGCAACCGGAGGGATTAAGAAAATAGCATACAGGAAATGGGGATTAAATGCTCCCGTTGCATTTAAAATGGAATACAGGGCAATACCGGAACCCCAGATCATTAACGGTCCGCGGAACAGTGCCAGAGGCGCCAGGATACAGAATGCAGCCAGAACTACAATCTCGGATTTTGGAACAACATCCCCAAGCAAAGTCTGGAGATAAGGAACAACCTTGGTAGCAGCTCCCTGGAAAATATTTACGCTGTAAAGCATACCGATCAGAAGTCCGCTGTCTGCAACGCCATCATATAGCGTCTTCTGGGTCTTATCCACTGCAGTTTTGTAAGTTCTTAAATTCCGTGTAAATAAAAGACCTACAAAGCTTCCTAACAGGAAGGCGGGAACTGGCTGCCATTTAAAAATACCTACCATTGCAATGGGTACAAAGGGTACGATAAAGCAGTACCAGCCAAGAGGTTTTTCCTCGTAGCTATCCTGGACACCGGCCTCCCAGGCCCGTCTTCTTCCCCTTTTACTGCTTTTAAAATGATGGTACACGACAAATGCAATCATAATGACCATGTGAATGGCAGTTGCCATCAGGGCAAAACGAATGTAGTTGTCATTATAGGAAGCCACTTCTTCACCGAATACCTTCTCAAACTGGCTTACATAAGCAATATTTAAGTACATTCCGCCTGCAACAGACAGCATATAGGCGCCTAAAGCCGCTCTTTTTTCCACTCCCATGGAAAACAGAATGGGAAGTACGATCATACCGATAGCCATAACGGAACCTACACCAAAAACGCTGGTAAAAAGCAGATTACAGGTAATGCATAGTAATAATGTAGTTACCAGGGGCCTGTCACCCGCAAATTCTACAGTCTTTTTAATGATATAGCCGGCAATTCCCGTATCGACCAGAATGCGTCCAAACCATGCACCAAAGATAATGATTGCTATGGTCTTTCCATAATCATCTAACGGCTTTTGGAATACATCGCTTACCACCTCATTGATCGGCACACGTCCAATTATACACCACAAAACGGCTGTAGCGATAAATCCGATCAGAAGATTTCCGCCTTTCATGCAGTACACTACCAGCCCCACAAAGACCAGCAGCAGCAATATGCCAGTAATAATGTCAAGCATCGTTTCTCTCTCCTTTTTAATTGTAATTTTTTGCAGCTTCATACCTGTTTCCGGATTTGTTTCTTCGCGTCGCAACTAAAATTTCATCTGATATATCAGTTTCAAGATATAATATATCACATAAAAATTAGAGATACTATATGCATTATTAATAAAAAATTTATATTTTTTTATTAATAATACACATTTAAAGAGCAGTCAGCAAACAAAAAGAAAAGAGCCGGCAGGATAGACAGCACAAAGCCCGATGGAACTTAATCCAATCGGGCCTTGTACGTATTTATGACACTCCTCTGTACTGATACTGGTGGGATATAATCTCGTATGATTTTTGATTTTCCATGCATCTCATCTACTTTTCATCCATATCGGAAAAGCGCTGCTTTACATAGTCAAGGCTTTCCACATAGGCCTTATCCCCTTCCAGGTGTTCGATAATCATGGGCATATCCGGATCAGCCGCCTGCGCAAGGCAAGCGTACTTTTCCAGGTTTAACCCGCCATGTCCGCAGGCTGTTTCACTAAATTGCAGAGTGAATTCCTGTTTCAGAGCCACATCCTTTAAGTGACAGCTTTTAATATAAGGCCCCAGCTTCACAAAGCACTCTTCCATAAAATCCTCATTGTTAAAATACCGTTCCAATGTGGTGATCCAGTTAAATACATCCATATGCACGGCAAAATGCTCCCTGTCCACAACTTTGATCAGGCGGAGGTATTCATCCGGGCCCATCGGAACCATCCAGGGCATAGGCTCAATGGTGTAATAGGTATGCTCCGGCTTCACCTCGTCTATGATTTCCTGAATGCTTTTCACCACAAGGTCCCAGGTTTCTTCCGTCAAATTTTCCTTATAAGGCCCGTCCCAGCGTTCCCCTCTGGAGCCGGATACATTGACGCAGCACCTGGCGCCAATCCGGTCCGCCAGCCTAAGCTGTTCCTTACACCGGATAAGAGCTGCTTCTCTTACATCCTTATCCGGAGAAATGGGATTGCACCAGGCACCCACTTCCGCAATTACGAGGCCGCTCTCTCTTGCAGCTTCCACATATTCTTGTATCAGCGCTTCCCCGCGGCTGTAATCCACCGGAAAGTTTACACAGCCGCAGCCCAGTTCTTTTAGCTTCCGGGCCCATTCCCCAGGGTTTTTATGTTCAAGAGAGCTGGAAAGTCCCAATTTCATATGCGTTTTCCTCCCGTTACTTATCGCTCTCCAAAAGTTCCACAATACATTTTAAATCTTTATAAGCATTCATATAGGTATATCTTCCGCTGGCGTCCCCGTATTCTCCTTTTTGTTCCAAAGTCATGCCAAAATCCTCGCAGCGTTTTACCGCTTCCTGCATTTTCATTCCCTTGATATGAAAGGCTACGTGGTGGATTCCCTCCCCCATTTCATTTAACGCATTTCTCCATGTAGAGGGCGCTTCATTGGGCTGGATCAGTTCAAGCTGCAAGCCTGGACCTACGTCAAAAAATGCTAAGAGACTATTGGCCTCCGGCGCAGGCTGGCCCATAAATTCCGTCTGTGTAATCTCATATTCTCCGCACAGGGTAGCTTCCGGTTCCTCCACTCCTAAAAACTGAGCCCATTTCTTTTTAGCTTCGTTAATGTCCTTTACTATAAAACCTACCTGGCAAACCAGTTCTGTTCCTACAACTCCGTTCATGATTACTTCCTCTTTTCCGCCTATTTTCTATGGGCAAGACTCACTCCGCGTTTACAGGGTGTAAGTGCATGCCCGCATGGCGTACCTTTCTTTTTTCTTTTTTCTTTAATATTAATTTGCCCCCATAGTAAGAGGCAGCGGCCTTTCACAGGACGTTTTCATCTCATAAATCTTCTTCGTTTCCGCCGACTCCATCATCCCCGTAATAGCCTCAACCACATGACAGGCCATTTCTACGTTTCCCCTGGGGCTGCGGCCTTCCACTACCGCACATGCCAAATCAAATACCCCGCTGCCCCTGGAATAATCTCCGATATGGGGATACAGCTCCGGAACCTCCACGCTGACTCCCTTCTTTTCCCTGGTATGAATGCTGTCGTCGTACAGCGGGTCAAGGGTTCGCTCCTTCCGGTATATCCTGGGTTTCCCTCCGGACATATTAGGGTCCGGAACCTCTAAGGTACCTTCCGTCCCGTAAATCTCCATGTTAGGAAGGTTGGAATGCCAGATGTCAAAGCTTAAGTTCAGGCTTACAATCACCCCTGACGAAAGTCTCGCAATTCCCGAATAGTGAGTAGGCGTTTCTACGGAAAGCTGCCCCCCTGCATGTGAGCCTGCGTAAATAGTTCTTTCTGAAAAGCCTGTGGCACCAAAGGCGCTGATAGATTCTATGGGTCCCAAAAGGGCGGCAAGAGCGGTAAAGTAATAGGGCCCCATATCATAGAGAGGTCCTGCTCCCTTTCTGTAAAAATTCTCCGGCGCAGGGTGCCAGGTTTCCACCCCTATGGAAGTCATGTTAGCAGTTGCATAAAGCGGTGTTCCAATCCACCCGTCGTCCAAAAGCTTTCTGCAGGTCTGTAAGGAAGAACCTAAAAAAGTATCGGGTGCACTGCCGATTAAGAGGTTTTTCTCTTTGGCAAGGGCCATGACCTCTTTTGCTTCTTCCACCGTAAGGGCAAAGGGTTTTTCGCAATATACGTGCTTGCCCGCCTCCAGGATCTTCCTGTTTAACTCACCATGTAATCCGGGCGGCGTCAGATTGACGATTAACTCCACTTCTTCCATAGCCAGCAATTCTTCCGGTGAACAGCCTGAATCTATCCCATATTTTTCTGCGTGAGCCTTTGCAAGTCCGACGTTTACGTCTGCACAGGCCGCCAGGTGAAGGCTTGTATAAAACCGTTTCATATCCCGGATGTAGGTGTTGCTGATCACACCGCAGCCCAGGATCCCCACATTTACATTTCTCATATAGCTTAGGCTATCCTCCTTTTCCTATGGAGCCTAATAAGGCATCGGCTCCCCTTTGTAATTGATAAACGGAACATCCATATCCGGAACCATCGTTTTCTTTTCCAAAATGTCTAAAATGCTTACCGCTGGCAGAGAGGGCGGGATCTGGGCATTTTCCTTTCCCATCACCGTATTCATACGGCCTGGATGAACCATATATATCCGTATGTGCTTGTCTGCCTTTTCCTCTGCTAAGTAATTACGGATTTTCTGGGTATACATGTTTAACGCGTGCTTGGAAACGGAATAGGCCAGATAGTTGTAGCCATGGGGGCTTAAATGCCCTGCTTCCGAGCTGATGTTCATAATACAGGCATCCCCGGAAGCGTAAATCAGGCCGATCAAGTATTTGAGCACAAGGGCCTGGCCTGTTACGTTCACCTCCAGGGTTTCCCGAAACCTTCCTATGTCCAAATCCTCTATGGCGTCCCCCGGCATCTTCATTTTCTCAAACAGCACTCCGGCATTGTTTACCAGAAAATCAATGTATCCGTATTGTAGCCTGACCGCCTGTGCCGCCCTTTTGATCTCCTCCTCGTCCGTAACATCCATGGAAAGGACGAAAAGCCTGTCTCCGTACTGCTCTTTTAAGCGGAGCAAATTCCCGCTGCCGTCTCCCTTAAGGCCCTTGCGGCAGGCGGCAATCATGGTATGCCCACGTAAAAGTCCTTCCTTCACCAGCTCATAGCCAAGTCCCCGGCTGGCCCCTGTGATAAATCCAATCATAGCAACCTCCTAATAGTCAGATTCTCCGAAGCGGAACACCTTAAAAAGCACCAGAATAATCCCAAGGGCGATCAGCAGCAGAATCCAGGCCATGGCCGAGGCGTAGCCCATCTTAAAATAGGAAAATGCATTCTGATATAAGTACAGGGAGTAAAACATCGTCGAGTTGTCCGGCCCTCCATTGGTCATGATGTAAGGTTCCGCAAACCACTGGAATACGTTAATTATCAGCGTCACCACATTATAAAGGATGGTGGAGCGCAAAAGCGGTATGGTGACAAATAATGTCTGGCTGAAAAATCCGGCACCGTCTAAGGAGGCTGATTCATAAAGGCTTACAGGAATGTCCTGAAGACCGGCTAAGTAAATGATAATTGCATTTCCGCAGGTCCATATCATCATGATAATCAGTGCAGGCTTGGACCAGAAAATACTGGAGAGCCAGCCCGGCCCACGGATTCCGATATAGCCTAAGAGCCGGTTGATAATTCCCGTTTCCGGCTGCATAACCCAGATCCACAGCAGGGAAGCTACAACGGTCGGTACCAGGGTAGGAATAAAAAACACCACCCGGAAGGGGCCCGTAACTTTTAATTCTTTATGATTCATTATTATGGAAATTCCTACCGCAGTAATGGTGGTAATGGGAACTCCAAACAGCACCATATAAAAAGTATTGCTTAAGGCCTTTAAAAATGTATTGTCCTGAAACATGGTCTTGTAGTTGTTAAGCCCGATAAAAACCGGAGCTTTTATTACCTGGTACTCACACAGGGAATAATATAAGGAGGAACAAATGGGAAATAAGGTAAAAGCCAAAAATCCCACCAGCCACGGAGAAATAAACAGCAGTCCGTAAATCAGTTCTCTTTTTCTAATTGTCATCTTTTTCACATTCACCCCTCCTTACCCTTTGATTCCGGACATTGCGATGCCCTGGATAAAGTACTTCTGCATGACGAAAAACAAAATAAGCACAGGCAGAACCATAACGGTACCCAAAGCTAACAGCACACTCCAGTTGGGGTCTAAATTAGACTTCAACATGGACGCAGCTAAGGACAGTGTATAGAGCTGGTCCCTTCCCAAGAATACCAGCGGACCTAAAAAATCATTCCAGGACCGGATAAACGCAAAAATCGCAACAGTCGTCAGAACCGGCTTTGCAACCGGAATTACCAGCCTCCAGAAAATTGTAAGCTCTCCTGCTCCGTCAATGCGGGCAGCTTCGGAAATATCCTGGGGAATTCCGGTAAAAAACTGGCGCAGCAGGAAGATGAAAAAAGGATTTCCGAAAAAGCAGGTGACGGTTAGAGGCAGAAAGGTTCCAACCCACCTCATTTTGGTAAACATGAGAAACAAGGGAACCAGCGTAACCTGTGAAGGCAGGATCATCGTTACCAGCACCAGGATAAACACCTTGTCCCTGCCGGGCCAGCGCAGCCTGGAAAAGCCGTAGGCTGTTAAAGAGCAGGAAATCAGTGACCCGACAATATTAAAGAACACGATAACCATTGTATTTTTGAAATACAAAAGAAATGGAATGGATCGGAACATGTTTATAAAGTTGTCCGGTGTGAAACGGTCCGGCAGCCACTTAAAAGGCACCCGGAATAATTCGCTCTGGGCTTTAAAAGCGCCCATGAATAAATAAAAAACAGGCAGGACAAACAACACACCTAAAACAATCAGGAATGCATATAGAAAAACCACTTCCAGACTGGGCAGGGCCTGCTTTGTCTTTCCTTTCGCTCTTGCCATATTACTTCTCCTTTCCTTATTCCTGCCCATGTACTTTGGGCAGAAAGGAATACCAGCATTTGGGGCAGAGTGGCGGCAGGCTTTAAGCGCTGCGGCCGCCAATGCCTGCTAAAGCCACCGATCCCTTACTGGCTGTTGTCAAGCTGCGCCTGGTATTTCTCCTGCAGCTTTCCTAATTCTCCTTCAATGTCCTGGATATTTCCGTAAATAACTCCTTCCCGGAAGGTAATAAGCACCTGGGAGAGCTCTGCGGAAACGGCGCACATGGCAGGAATTCCGTTTTTCGGCGAATTGGCTATTTTTCTTTCCAGAGCGTACATTTCATCCCCGTTTTTCGTTAAGCTAATGTTGTCAAATTCCTTGTCGCTGGTTGGAATGCTTCTCCACTGTGCAAAGTTATCTTCGTTTACGGCTCCTGACATGCAGAATTTAATAAATAAGGTGGCAAGCTCCGGATTCTTAGAGCCTTTGGGAATTGCAAATACATTGGTTCCGAATGGGGTGCTGTCCGCCCGTCCGCCTTCCGGCACCGGCACGCTGCAGACACGGAATTTAATATCAGGTGCATAAACCCGAAGGGCGTTGGAGAACCAGTTTCCGGTAATGGTCATGGCAACCTTTCCCGTCATAAAGGCGTGGTCAGGGGAGAACATTCCTCCAAGGCCGGAGGTAAAGGACGAGATCCGCTCCGGGTCGTATTTTTCCCCATAAGCCTGAAGCCATTCCATGCTGGCAACCATCTCCGGAGAGGTTAAGTTTAGACGGTTGGTTTCCGCATCATATACATTGGCCCCAAAGAAGAAAGGCAGAGTGAATGCGTCGCTCTTTAAATCCAGCCACGGGATTAAGCCAAACCTCTGATAGCTCCCATCCTCATTCTGTATGGTCATAGCCTCCGCCCAGGCATCTAACTCATCTAAAGTCCTGGGAGGATTATCCACATCAAGCCCTGCTTCCGCAGCAATATCCGGATTGTAATAAAGCAATATGACATTGGTATCCTGAGGAATTAAGTAAGGTTCATTTTTATAATAAATAATATCCTTACAGCCCTCAAAAAAGCTGTCTACGTCCAGGCCAACCTGGTTTAAATAAGTTTCCAGCATCTCAAAGCTTCCATTGGCCGCATAGGAATAAGCGGATACCGCCCTGTCACAGACAATCAGATCAGGAGCCTGGCCTCCGGCAATGGCGGATAACAGCTTTCCATTATCAATTCCCGCCCCTTCCGGCACAAACTGCACATTGCATTTGATTCCCTTGTCAGCATAAAGCTCGTTAAATGCATCTACCCGGCTCTGGTCCCAGACCTTAGAATCTCCGGTAAACCCGGACCAGTATTGAAACTCTCCGGTCAAATCCGTATCCTCTACTTCAATCCCCAACTCCTTCAGCCTGTCCGCAGAGGTTTTAACGGACTCCTGAGCTTTCTTTACATCTTCGCTTAAGTTTTGGCTTTCCTGGGCCTGGGCCGTCTGGGCCCCTCCTGCCTGTGTGCCTCCGGTCGATGAGCTGCCGCACCCTGCGAGTGCTCCTGCTGCCGTTACAAAGGCCAGCAAGCCTGCTGTTAATCTTCTTCTCATACCTTTCTCCTTTCCATCATTAATAAACTTAAATCAATGCTTTACCCCATACTTTTTACGGCTCGTATTTTACCTGTACAAAGGTTCCTAATTTCTCCCTGCTGTCAAATACCGTATAATTGCCTCCCTCGTATTCCCCGTAGTGGCGGACCGGCATACCGTTTTCTTCAAAATAATTTACCGCAGCCCCCCGGTCTTCCGTCATAAAAGCAATGTGATGAACACCGTCCCCGTTCTTTTCCAGAAAATCCTTCCACGAACTGGGTTCCTCGTCCGGCTCTGTGATTTCAAGCACTATCTGCCCCAGATCAAACACCGCAAGCCTAGCCCTGGTTTTGGTCGGCTTTCCCTGAAACTTCGTATGTGCCTCCGATTCCTCCGGCACACAAAATGGCGTCGGTTTTAGAACTCCAAACAGCTTTGCATACTCTTCCACTGTCTTGTCCAAATCCTTTACCACAAGCGCTACCTGGCATATGGTCTTCCCATCGATCACTCCCATTTTAACTCCTTTCTGCAGTTGGTCTTTTTCCTTTTTGGTATATTCAATATAACATTCTGGCTCCTGCATTTCTAACTATATATTGCTACTCATATATTAGTTATTGCTCACTTTTATGGGGAATTGCATTTTACAAATATATATATAGTATATTTTATTATATAAATCGCTATACTTTTATGCAATTTTCCTATATTTTAAAAGCAATTTTTGAACTATAATTAAAAAATATAGTAAGTATTATACAAACCCTGACAGAAGGAGCAGCCCTTTATGATTAAACCGGATTTATCAGAGCCTATGCAATTTATGCACGACATGTCCATCAATGTGTCTTACGGACATTTTTACTCCGTTTTCCCCACTCACTGGCACAACTTTATGGAGATTTTAGCACCTTTATCCGATGACATGTCCATTACCCTGGACAATGAAGTCTTTATGTTAAAAGCGAACCAGTTTGTCCTAATCCCTCCCCGCAACCTTCATTCTCTGACCAAAAACAGTCTAAGCCCCTGCCTGGTCGTCCAGTTTTCCGACTTGTTTTTACCTCAACTGCAGGATTTCATCCACCATAAGCAGCTTTTGTTCTGTCAGCCCATTCTGGAGGTAAGCGGCAGCGCTTCTTTTACGGAAAACCCTATAGATATTTTGTTAAAAATAAAAAAGCTCTACTACAGCAGCATTTCCTTTAAAGAAATGCGCATGTATGAAGAGCTTCTACATTTTTTTATTGTTATTGGAGAACACAACTGTCAGATCGAACACAAGCTTTCCGCCCAGAAAACACCGCAGCAAAAGGCTTATGATAAAAAGTTCGATCTGGTGACGGAATATATCGGGCAGCACTATATGGAGCCAGTCAGCTTAGAGGACTTAGCTGCCTTTGCAGGCTTCAGCAAATACCATTTTTCCAGAATCTTTAAGGCCCACTACCAGACCTCCCTGCCGGAGTATATCACTTCCGTCCGTATTTCCAAGGCCAAAGAGCTGTTGGAAAATCCGGACTTATCCATTATGGACGTTGCCCTCCAGTCTGGATTTTTAAGCTTATCATCCTTTAACCGGACCTTTAAGCAGAGAAACAACTGCACTCCTTCCGAGTTTCGGAAAATGTTCGACTATTTTCCGGCCTGATCAGGCCTTGCAGCGCAAAATATCGTATTCCTGCGGTACGTCCCCTTCAAACTCTAAGTACAGCACCTGCTTGGAATGAGGGGCGCTTTCCTGGGAATTTCCTTCTTCATCATAAATGGCTTTTACAAGGACTTCCAAGTTCCTGCCATCGGGCTTCATCACCTCAATGGTGTCTCCTACGGAAAACTTGTTCTTCTGCGTGGTACGGGCAAATCCTCTCTCATCCACTGCCTCAATGGTTCCCAGATACGTATAGTTTTTTACATAAGTATTGTTGTCATAGATCTGGGTGGTGGAATCAGGTTTGCTAAAATAAAAGCCGGTGGTAAATTCCCGGTAGGTGCATTTGCCGATTTCGGAGCGGTACCACTCCATATTGGTCCGGTAGATTTCAGGGTCCTTGTTATAATCATCAATGGCCTTTCGGTAGGTTCTGGCCACAGTGGCTACATAAAGGGCGGTTTTCATGCGGCCCTCGATCTTAAAGCTGTCAATCCCCGCATCCATCATCTCCGGAATATGTTCGATCATGCATAAATCTTTGGAATTGAAGAAATAGGTTCCCCGCTCATTTTCATAGACTGGCATGTATTCCCCGGGCCGTTGTTCCTCAACAATGGAATACTTCCAGCGGCATGGATGGGTACAGGCTCCCTGATTGGCATCTCTTCCTGTCATAAAATTGCTTAAAAGACAGCGCCCGGAATAGGAAATGCACATCGCCCCATGAATGAAGCTTTCAATCTCCATGTCTTCCGGAATCTGGCTGCGTATTTCTTTAATCTCTGCCAAAGAAAGCTCCCTGGCGGAAACGACCCGTTTGGCTCCAAGCTGGTGCCAGAACAGATAGGTCCCGTAATTGGTATTGTTTGCCTGAGTGCTGATATGAATTTCCAGATCCGGCATGATACGCTTTGCAATAGCAAATACTCCCGGATCGGAGATAATCAAGGCATCAAGGCCTGTTTCCTTTAATTCTTTAAAATATTCCTCAACTCCGGTCAGGTCATCATTATGGGCCAGAATGTTGGCCGTGACATAGACCTTTACCCCTCTTTCGTGGGCAAAGACAATTCCTTCCCGGATCTCTTCCATTGTAAAATTCTTTGCCTTGGCGCGGAGGCCAAAGGCTTCTCCCCCGATGTAGACGGCGTCTGCGCCGTAAACTACCGCAGTTTTAAGTACTTCCAGGCTGCCTGCCGGAATCAAAAGTTCGGTCTTTCTCATGAAAATCCTTTCTTATGTCCATATTTAAAGAAGTCCGACTCGCCTTACGGCTCATCGAACGTCTAATTTGCTAAGTGTCTTATAGGGTCAAGCGGATATTCGCAATTCGGTTAAATTCAGGCCGCCATTTGCCGCCATTTGCTTCCTTCATTAAGTAAATCAGATCAGTATGCTGACGGTAATCCCGTCCCCGATTGGTACAATGGTCGTTGTAAGCCGCTCAGAATGCTTAAGCTCATATAAGTATTCCCGCATCCGCCCGTGAATGGTCCGGTTCCGGCGCTCCACCGCATAGCGGGATTCTATGATATCCCCATCCTGAAGGACATTATCGGAAATCAGCATCCCTCCTGGGGCCATAAGCTCTAAAATCCTTGGCAGCCACAAAAGATACTGCCCCTTGGCCGCATCCATGAAAACAAGGTCAAAGGGGCGGTCAAGCCCCTTTAATATCTCCTGCGCATCTCCCTCTAGCAAGGTGATCCGCTCTGTTTCTCCGGCCTCTATAAAATTTTCTTTGGCCTCTGGAATCCTTTTTTCATATTTTTCTATGGTGGTGATATGGCAGTCAGGCGGCATAGCCTCGGCCATTAAAAGAGTAGAGTATCCCACCGCCGTCCCAACCTCCAGTATGGCCTTTGGCCTCATGGCGGCAGTCATTGTCTGTAGAAAAGCGGCAGTTTCTTCCCTGATGATCGGAACACCTTCCTGCCTCGCCTTTTTCCCTATCTTTGTAAGGAGCGGGCTTCTATCTTTTTCCAGAGACTTTATATAATCCGTTATCCTGTCGTTTACAATCATTTTTTTACTTCCTTTTCCTCTGTATTCTCATTCATTATCTGAAGGATTTCCTTTGAGGTCATGGAAGTGTTAAAGGTATAGTCTCCCGGTTTTACCTTATAATCAAAAAACTCCGCCTGTATGATAAAGGAATATTCATTGGATATCAAACCACTGTCCTTTAAAATCTTTGCCGCCTGGGATACGGAAGTTCCTTTGTTAATGGTTATCTCCTTGTCACGTCCCGGCTCTGCTTCCATTGCAGAGGCATAGAATATCTCATGGCCGAACTCGTATCCTCTTGTAACTCCCTCATAAAGGAGAAGGATCACCAGGGCAAGGATAATAAGCCTGCTTGAAATCGCAATGACTGCTCCAGTTATTTTATTAATCTCTTTCGTCGCACGGCTCATATCCTGCTTCCTTTCATTGATTTCGCCCGCATTGCAGGGCATAAAGGGATACCCGCAGGGTGTTCATCTTATTGCACGCTTTACAGGGCATAAAGGGATACCCTGTTCTATACTTCCATAATGATTGGCAGAATCATAGGATTCCGTTTCATCCGCTTCCATAAAAAGTCGCTTAAGCTATCCCGTATCACATTCTTAATCTTACCCCAGTCATTGACATGGCGGTCCAGGCAGTCAGCAACAGCGTCATTGACAATGTTCCTTGCCTCCTCCATTAAATCCTCAGACTCACGTACATAAACAAATCCTCTGGATACAATATCCGGACCTGCCAAAAGTTGATTGGAATATTTCTCCAGGGTCAGAACCACCACGATAATTCCGTTCTGTGCAAGGTTCTGCCTGTCTCTTAAAACGATATTCCCTACATCTCCGACGCCAAGACCATCTACCAGGATTCCTCCTGCCTGCACATGGTCCACGATCTTCCAGGATTCCTGTCCCAGCTCCACCACATCGCCGGAAGACATGATAATCACATTCTCCTTAGGGGTTCCCATCGCCTGAACCAGATTCTTCTGGGCCATGATATGACGGTATTCACCGTGAACCGGGATGGCGTATTTGGGACGGACCAGGGCATACATCAACTTGATTTCCTCCTGGCATGCATGTCCAGATACATGAGTGTCATCGCTGATAACCTCTGCTCCCTTCATGGAAAGCTCGTTAACGACCTTGGAAACAGCCTTTTCATTGCCAGGAATCGGATGAGAGCTTAAAATTATCACATCGGTTGGCTTAATGGAAATCTTTTTATGGGTGCTGCTTGCCATACGGGAAAGTGCTGCCATGGATTCTCCCTGGCTTCCGGTGGTGATGAGCACAGTTTGCTCATCGGGATAATTTTTTAACTGGTCAATTTCAATGAGGGTTCCATCCGGAATATTGATATAGCCAAGCTCACTGGCTGTGCCGATCACATTGACCATGCTGCGGCCCTCTACCACTACCTTGCGGCCATACTTGGCTGCGGAATTGATGACCTGCTGTACCCGGTCAACGTTTGAAGCAAAGGTGGCTACAAGGATTCGGTTATTCTTATGGTCTGCAAAAATGTTGTCAAAGGTCTTTCCCACGGTCTTTTCCGAAGGAGTGAATCCCGGCCTGATGGCATTGGTACTGTCACACATCAGGGCAAGTACGCCCTTTTTTCCCAGCTCGGCAAAACGCTCTAAATCAGCCGGTTCCCCGAATACGGGAGTGTAGTCAATCTTAAAATCGCCTGTATGCAGAATCACGCCGGCCGGAGAAAAAATGGCAAGGGCGGAGGCATCGGCGATGCTGTGGTTGGTCTTGATAAATTCGATACGGAAACAGCCTAAATTAACGGACTGCCCGTGCTTGATCACCTTTCTCTTGGTGTTTTTTAATAAATTATGTTCTTTCAGCTTGTTCTCGATCAGGGCAATGGTAAGCTTTGTTCCGTATACCGGCACATTGATATCCCTTAAAATGTAGGGAAGAGCGCCGATATGGTCCTCGTGGCCATGGGTGATAACAAATCCCTTTACTTTATCAATGTTCTGTTTTAAGTAAGAGACATCCGGTATCACCAGATCGATTCCTAACATATCATCGGTTGGGAATGCAAGTCCGCAGTCCACAATGATGATGCTGTCTTCACATTCAAAAGCAGTGATATTCATACCGATCTGCTCCATTCCGCCTAAAGGAATGATTTTAACTTTCGCGTTACTGTCTTGTTTTTTCAATATTTTACCTCCATCTTATGATTTTCCGTCCTGTTCTTCTTCCATTGCTTCCCGGCATTTCCTGCAATACCCGTGCAGCTTCACTTCATGATCGGTCACAAGAAAACCTGTCCTGTCAAGAAGGGCCTGCTCCAGCGTATCCAGTAAATCGCCTTGGAAGGAAAATACGTTTCCGCATCGGTTGCAAATCGCGTGGTGGTGGTGATGTCTGGACTCACGATCCAAGCCCCCCAATTCATAGCGGGCGAATCCATCGTCAAAACTGACCTTGTCAATCACAGATAGATCCACAAGTACCTGCACGGTCCTGTAAATCGTGGCAAGCCCAATCTCCGGGCACTCCTGCCTGGCCAGATCATAGATCTCTTCCGCAGTCAGATGCTGCCCGGGGCGCTCTGCCATGAGTTCCAGTACCAGCATGCGCTGGTTGGTCACCTTGAGTCCTTTCTCTCGAAGCATATTTTTAAATATTTCCTGTTTCATTAACAGTCCCTCAATTACTCACCATCATTTTTGTGTGAAAGATGCTTTTCTTTCAAATTTGGATATCCACATCTGCTCCGTCAAGCAGTTCGGAAAATATCTTAAATAAATAATCTATTTCGTTATCATCCTCTACAAACTCATACAAAGCCTGGCTGTCTTCCTGCTTTGACAAATCCTTTAAGATGTAACATTCCCCTTCGTCATCGTCATCTGCCGCATCAGTTACCAGCAGATAATTCATCCCATTAATTCTGGTTTCCTCCAGAACGTAAAACTCTACGTGTTCCCCTGAATCCGTTGTCAGGGTAATCTTCTTCTCATCACTGTTCATTTCCTGTCTCCTGCTTTAAGCTGTCCAGATAGCCCTGCAGGATCAGCCCTGCCGCCACCTTATCAATGACTGCCTTGCGGTGTTCTCGTCTTACACCGCTTTCCTGTAATATTCTCTCCGATGCAACGGTCGTAAGCCGTTCATCCCATAGAATGACGGTAAGTCCAGTCCGCCTCTCCAGCATCTCTTTAAACTGTTCCGTTTTCTCGGCCCGTTCACCGGCCGTATTATTCATATTTTTCGGATAGCCAAGGACTATGGCTTCAATCTCATATTCCCGAATCAGTTCCTCAATCCGGGCACAGGTCTTTCTCAGTTTATTCTCGTCTTCTCTCGTAATTGTCTCCACTCCCTGGGCGGTTATACCAAGTAAGTCAGAAACTGCAACTCCTACAGTCTTAGAACCGTAATCAAGCCCCATAATCCTCATATTTTCCTCCAAGGTTGCTCTTTTTCCAATCTTTATGCAGCAAAAGAAAGCTGGTCCAAAGCCAACCGTATAAAAACAAACTGTCAGACTCCGCCTACTTCCACTTCATCTGACAGCTAGACTTATGATTATCCACAGCCTTATTTCAACTTCGTATCAATATATACTCCCATAAGTTCTTCCAGAATCTCATCCCGCTCAACTTTCATGATAAGACTTCTAGCGTTCTTATGGCTGGTAATATAAGTAGGATCTCCTGACATAATATAGCCCACGATCTGGTTAATAGGATTATAGCCCTTCTCATTAAGAGCAATATAAACCTGTTCCAGCACCTGGCTTACATTCAGTTTATTTTCCTGCACTGCCTTGAAAAATTGCGTATTATGAATATCGCCCATGTTTCTCACGTCCTTTAACTGTTCTACTATATTCTAAACCAAAAGTTTGGATTCGGCAAGCCAAAAATAAATTTTGTCTCTCAATACTTTAAAAATGCCACCTCATCGTTCATAAGTTCCATCAGAGTTCCCTCTATCACCATGCCCTTTAAGCCTTCTTCAAAGGGTACTGCGGCCTTCACATATTCTCTGGTGTGGCCGATCATATAATGAACGTCATTCCACCAGAATTCCTCTTCCATAAGCACCTCGACCCTGGATCCTAACCATGACTTCCGATACTCTAAGGACATTTCCTTTTCCAGGCAAAGGAGGTCATTGCTGCGCTCCGCCTTTATGGATTCCGGTACCTGGTCCGGCATCACTGCCGCCCTGGTGCCGTTTCTTTTGGAATATTTAAAAACATGCATCTCATAGAACTGAACATTTTTCAAATATTCTTTTGTCACCTGGAAATCTTCGGAGCGTTCTCCCGGGAATCCTACGATCACATCTGTGGTAATGGCAGGATTTTCAAATACCTTCCGCAAAATCTGACAGCGGTTTAAATAGTCCTCAGTAGTATAATGGCGGTTCATCCGCTTTAAGGTATTATCACATCCGCTTTGAAGGGATAAGTGGAAATGGGGGCATATTTTATGAAGTCCTGCAAGTTCTGACGCAAACTCCTCAGTCACGATCCTGGGCTCTAAGGAACCTAGACGGATCCGCTTTAATCCTTCCACATCGTGAATGCTTTTAATCAGATCCAGAAGAGTAAGCCGTTCTTCCTCAGGAAAATCCTTTCCATAGGAGCTTAAGTGAATTCCTGTTAGTACAATCTCCTGATAACCGGAAGTGGTCAGACGTTTTACTTCTTCCACCACCTCATCGGGCTTCCGGCTTCTCACTCGTCCCCTGGTATATGGTATGATGCAGTAGCTGCAAAACTGGTTGCAGCCATCCTGGACCTTGATAAATGCTCTGGTATGGTCTGAAATCTTATCAATGGACAGATTCTCGTACTCCATCGTGTCATTGATATCAATAACCGTTTCCACCGCTTCATCAGGCGCAGCGGTCTGACCGAAGGCTATTTCTTCTTCCGGCTTCTTCTTTTGGGCAAAGTAGTCTTCCAGAATAGAAACCAGCTCGGTTTTTTTATTGTTGCCAACGACCAGATCCACCGCTTCATCCTTTTTAAGTTCTTCTCCCGCTGCCTGGACGTAGCATCCTGCTGCCACGACCACTGCCTCCGGATTCATCTTCTTTGCCCTGTGAAGCATCTGCCTGGATTTACGGTCCGCGATATTCGTTACGGAGCATGTATTAATGATATAAACATCTGCCCCTTCCGCAAAAGGAACGATCTCATATCCGGCGTTTTCAAGAAGCTGCTGCATGGCTTCTGTTTCATAGGAATTAACCTTGCATCCTAGATTATGCAGGGCTGCCTTTTTCATCTTGTTTTCTCCTATCTAAATAATCCTTTTATTTTCAGTATTTTCATGTAAAATTACCATTGACTTTTGTACAATATATCAGTAGTATTGAAGTGATTAAGGGTCGGTTCCAGAGCGGTCCCTCATTAAATAAAAGAGCTCACTCAAGGAGGTTTTTCACATGAAAACAGTTCGTATATCTTTAAATTCCATCGATAAAGTAAAATCTTTTGTAAATGATTTAACAAAGTTTGATACTGATTTTGATCTTGTTTCCGGCAGATACGTAATTGACGCAAAGTCTATTATGGGCATCTTCAGCCTGGATCTTTCCAAACCCATTGATTTAAATATCCACTCTGAAAATAATGCTGATGAAATCTTAAACGTTTTATCTCCATACATTGTAGATTAAGAATCAGCCGTTCGATCAGCCGTCAGGTGAATCGGACTTCTTTAATGTCTTTCGGGGCCCGGCCTTTTCCAAAAGGAGCCGGACCCCGATTTTATTTTTTTAACACCAAACCTTTTCCACCGTGCTTATGGCCGTTTCAACCAGTTCGCCGATCTTTTCCTCTAACTTTTCCTCTGACCGTTCGATCATCTTCAAACTCGGTTTTGTCACCGGATGCTTTGCCACAAAAATGGTACAGCAGTCCTCAAAGGGAAGCACGGAAGTCTCATAGGTACCGATCTTTTCCGATACATCCACAATTTCCTGCTTGTCAAAGCCAATGACAGGACGGAATACCGGCATAGTGGTGGCAGCATCCGTAGCAGCCAGAGACTGCATGGTCTGGGAAGCCACCTGTCCGATGCTCTCTCCTGTTATGAGTGCCATGGATCCACTCTCCTCTGCCAGACGCTCCGCAATTTTCATCATATAACGTCTCATGATGATGGTAAGCTCCTCATGAGGGCATTTGTCATAAATGTACAGCTGGATGTCCGTAAAATTCACAATATGAAGGCGAATCGGCCCGGAATATTTAGAAACCAGCTTAGCTAAATCGATTACCTTCTGTTTGGCACGCTCACTGGTATATGGCGGAGCATGGAAGTAGACAGCATCGATCTTAACCCCGCGCTTTGCGATCATATACCCTGCCACCGGGCTGTCAATACCACCGGATAAAAGAAGCATGGCTTTTCCATTGGTTCCCACCGGCATGCCGCCAGGACCTGGAATGACATGGGAGTAGATATTGATCTTATTGCGGACTTCCACATGAAGCATCACATCCGGCTTATGGACATCTACCTTTGTCTCGGGAAACGCGTTAAGAATCAATTCTCCCAAATCCCGGTTGATCTGTTCAGAATTTACCGGATATTTCTTATTTCCTCTGCGGGCATTGACCTTAAAGGTGAAATTCTTATCCTCGTAGAATTCATCTACATAAGACTGCACCTGTTTCTTTAAATCCTCGTATCCATTGTCATCCACCTGAACCATAGGGCAGATGGCGGCAATGCCGAAGATACATTTAAACGCTTCTATGACCTCATCAAAATCATATTCTGACTCTGCATTTACATAAATACGTCCTGATTCCTTGGAAACTATAAAATCGCCATCCACCCTCTTTAAGGAGTGGCGGATCTGAGTCACCAGGGCATCCTCGAACAGATAACGGTTCTTTCCTTTAACCCCGATTTCTGCATATTTAATTAAAAATGATTGATATTGCATCTGTTATCCTTCCTCTTTCCTGCCCGTGATTTTGGGGCATAAAGGTATACCCGAAGGGTATTTTTTTCTGTAATCTCAGCCTCTCTGATACCGCCTTAAAACAGGCAAAAGCTCCTTAAGTACATCAATGCAGTAATCTACTTCCTCTTTGTTATTATAAACCCCGAAGCTGAACCGCAGCGTGGAATCCAAAAGCTCAGGTTTAACACCGATTCCCTTTAATGTTCCGCTGACAGCCGGATGGTTTGAAGAGCAGGCAGACCCGGAGGACACGTAAATGTCCTTATCTTCCAGAGCATGCAAAAGCACTTCGCTTCGGACTCCTAAAAAGCTTGCGCTGACGATCTGAGGCGCTGACAAATCGCCGGGCAGGCTGTTTACCGTAACGCCGTCGATCTCCGAAAGCCTGCCTATCATATAATCTTTAAGAGCGATCATGGACTGCATCTTCTCTCCATGATCCGTGTACATCATTTTAGCCGCCACTCCCATGCCTGCAATTCCAGGAACATTTTCCGTACCGGAACGCATACCTCTCTGCTGGCCGCCTCCATAAATCAAAGGCCTTATTTTCACCCTCTGGTCAATGTATAAAAATCCAACGCCTTTTGGTCCATGTATCTTATGGGCGCTGACAGATAAAAGATCAATCCCCTGGCGCTTTGGACGGATGACAAACTTTCCGTAAGCCTGAATGGCATCCACATGAAACAGGATGGACGGATTCTTCTTTTTTATGATCTTTGAAATGGCTTCGATGGGTTCCACCGCACCGATTTCATTATTTACATACATGATGGAAACCAGAATGGTTTCCGGACGGATTGCCGCCTCCAGCTCTTCCAGACGGATATGTCCATGGGCATCTACAGGAAGGTAAGTCACCGAAAAGCCCTGTTCCTCTAAAAATGCCAGAGGATTATATACTGAGGCATGTTCTATGCCGGTGCTGATGATGTGGTTTCCCTCCCTTTTATTGGCCATAGCAGTCTCAATCAGGGCCATATTGTTGGATTCTGAACCGCCGGAGGTGAAAACGATCTCCTTTGGAGCAACTTTTAAGGTCCCGGCTATGATCTCCGCTGCTTCCTTAATATACTGTTCCGCTTCCATTCCCCTTTTATGCTTGGCGGAAGGATTCCCGTAGTCCTCCGTCATGATTTTTACAACAATATCTCTTACCGGTTCCAACACTCTGGTCGTCGCCGAATTATCAAAATAAGCTTCCATATATGGCTCGTTCCTTTCCTCTTCCCTGTCCATGCTTTTTGGAAAGTGCCCACCCCCTGTCAGTCTTCCAGCTGGAAGGCCAGTACAGATACAATGGCAAGGCCGGCGGTTTCCGTCCTCAGGATCCGTTTCCCAAGGGTAATCAGTTTTGCTCCGAAATTCTTTGCAAGCTCCATTTCAGAATCCTCAAAGCCTCCCTCCGGTCCGATAAATATCCCCGCGCTCATTCCCGGCTTAATGGCTGACAGAATATCCTTCGTCTCCGCCATATCCTTTGCGTGTTCAAACGGGATGACCGTTATATCAAGATCCTTTGCAAAGGTAAGGGCCTCCTGAAAGGTCATGACACCGGTGACCTCCGGTATGATAAGCCGCTTAGACTGCTTGGCTGCGCTTTCTGATACCGCCATCCAGCGGCGAAGCTTTGATTCTTCTTTCTTTTTATCCAACCGCACCACAGCCCGTTTGGTCTGTACCGGAATGATCTGGTATACGCCAAGTTCCACAGCCTTCTGGATAATTAACTCCATTTTATCACCCTTTGGCAGTCCCTGAAACAGGTAGAGCCTGGCGGGAAGCTCAGCGCCTCCCTCATCTACAGACAGGATTTTGGCCGTAACTTCCAGAGAAGCCGCTTCCAGAATCTCACACAGATAATCTTTGTCTATGCCATTGCTGATTAAAACCTGTTCTCCGGCACCCATCCGCAGGACATTCTTAATATGATTCACATCCGGTCCCGTGATCCGGATTGTCTCTGCTCCGATTTGATCCGGATTAACAAAAAAGTGATACATCCTTTTCCCCGTTCCTCTTCCTATTTCTTCCTGACTGTTATAGAAACCCATTCGCCCTGATAAGTGGTTTCCACAAGCTCAAAGGCTTCATTTTCCTCAAATGCTTTCTTCACAGCCTCTTCCTTCATGTTAATGATACCGGAAGTAATGAAAATAGCGTCTTTTTTCATGTGGACTGAAATTTCCTTCTGAAGAAGGATGATGATGTCTGCCAGAATATTAGCTACCACTACATCGTATTTTTCAAAGCCTGCTTTCTCCTGTACCGCCCTGTCATCAATAATATTGCCCTGTAATACTAAAAACTTGTCCATAGGGATATCATTGGCTTCCATATTTTCCTTAACAGCAATAATGGCATTTTCATCAAGGTCTGTTCCAAATACTTCTTTGGCACCCAGCTTTAAGGCAGTGATTCCCAGAATGCCGCTTCCGGTTCCCACGTCAAGGAGGGTTGTCTCCGGAGTAATATATTTTTGCAGCTGACGGATACAAAGCTGGGTCGTCTCATGCTGTCCGGTTCCAAAGGCAGTTCCCGGATCGATCTCGATCAAAAGCTTGTCCTTGTGCTCCTCCGGGATCTCCTCCCAGGTAGGTTTGATCAGGATATCATCCACGGTAAACGGCTTAAAATACTGTTTCCAGTTATTAATCCAGTCCTTATCCTCGGTCTCACCGGACGCAATGGTGCATTCCCCTAAATCCGTGAACATGGAAAGTTCCAAAAGCCCTTCTTCCACACGTTTTAACATGCCTTCGATGTCAGAATCCGGCTCCAGATAGAAGCTGACCTTTGCAACGCCCTCATCGGGCGGAAGCTCCGGCAGAATGTCGATAAACATTCCTTTTGTCTCCGCCTCCGTAAGAGGGATGTTATCTTCTATTTCAATACCTTCTATTCCGATTTCATCAAACATGCTGCTGACCAAATCCACGGCTTCTGTCGTGGTGGTCAGTGTAAATTTTCTCCATTTCATAGCAATTCCCTATCCTTTTATAATTTTGATAAACAGACACAAAAGCACCACTAAAACCACCGGGCGCACAATCTTTAATCCATTTTTTACTACAAGGCCCGATCCGATATAATGGCCTGCTATGCAGAAAAGTCCTGATGCCAGTCCTAAGGGGATCAAAACCTTTCCATTTATTAAAAAAGTCGCCAATGCTGCAATATTGGAGGACAGGTTAATCACTTTCGTAGTGCCTGATGCGCTCCTGACATCCATTTTGGCAAATCCGGTTAAAATCAGCAGTAAAAAGGTTCCCGTACCTGGTCCGTAAAAGCCGTCATAGCATCCGATGACCAGTGCTGCACATATGCTGATCAAAAGCATCTTTTTTTCAGGCAGGCTGCTGATCTCCTCCTGATCTCCCAGGTTTTTATTCTTAAGAACATAAAAGGCAACAACCGGAAGCACCGCCAGCATCATGCCCTTTAATAGCCGCTCACTGGCAAGCATGGATAAGTGCGCTCCGATCACAGAACCAACCACAGCAAAAAGTGCGGCAAGCAGAGACAGCTTTACTTTAATATAGCCGCCCTTTGCGTATCTTGCCGTAGAAATCACAGTTCCCATGGTGGAACCCAGTTTATTGGTACCAATGGCCAAATGAGGAGGTACCCCTGCTGCCAGATATGCCGGGAGGGATATAAGTCCTCCGCCCCCTGCAATAGAATCCACAAAACCCGCAAGAAAAACAAGAGGGCACACGATCAAATATTGGTACATAGGCTGTTTCCTTTCCTTGGCATCCGGGAACCGGACTTTCTCATTATAGTATATGAACGTTTTGCTCTCAGTTTTAAATCACAAGATATCATAACATACAATGAAATCGCTTGCAAGCGTCTAACATGTACGAAATTTGAAGGGTTATTTCGTAATTTATAAAAAAAAAATTTTTTTTAAAAAAGATGCAATAAAAACTGATGCTGTTGCATTAACTAATTGAACGGATGAAAATAACTTTTGTTTCGTTCCGATCGCAAGGGCAAAAAAATATCAAGTAAACGAAATTCCTTGATGCATTACACCCCATCACACCCGCCTGAGCGATTGGAATTGGAACAGGAACTATTTTCACAAATTACAAAGCAAAAATTTTTGTAATGAAAACAGGGGACGCACCTCATGGCCGATGCATTTCAGCCGTGTGGTGCGTCCTTTGTTTTTTATGTGAAAAACTTTCTCAGTTCTCCATAATGAGAAAAAGGTACAGCAGAAAACTTCCGCCATACCTCTTAAAAACCATTCAATCAAGTTTACTGAATCCAGGCGCCGTCAGCGCCCACCTTATATCCGTCAGGGGTGGTCGTATTGGTAAGCAGCCTTCCCTTATAACCATCGGACATGGTATTAAAGTAATAAGCCTTTCCATCTACAATCTGCCAGCCTATCCTCATTGTACCCAAAGTACCGTCATCCACCGGATTTAAGTAATATCGGAGGCCTCCCTCATCTGTATACCAGCCGGTCAGCATATGGCCTTCCCGGTTAAACCGGTACCATCTGCCATCGATATACTTCCAGCAGTTAGAGGGCCAGCTTCCGTCACTGTACTGAAACCACCAGCCGGAAGGGCTGTAACGCCAGCCTCTCTGATAACTGTAGACCCCCGGACCATCATCATCATCGTCATCGTCGTCATCCCAGCAGTCATAGGATACACTTCCTTCAATCGGCCCTTTGTTTTTTGTACCCGTGCCGTTCCATCCTGGAAAATCCCGGACAGACTGCCCGTCTGCGGCCATGACTGCCGCGGGAAATAAAGCTGCTATCCATATAACAACGGCTGTCAGGGCCAGTTTTTTTGCAAACCTTCCCATACGTTCCCCTCCATTTAAAACCATGTACCTTCCGGAATCCTTATTTAAAGATTCCCTTCTTTTTATGTTTGTCACCTTCTACTGTGCCGTTCATGGCTTCGTCAAACTTACGAAGCGCCTCTTTTTGAACTTCTGTCATACGCTCCGGCACTGAAACCACCAAAGTGACAAAATGGTCGCCCCGAATGGCCCGGTTGCGCAGGGAAGGAACACCCTTTCCTTTTAAGCGCACCTTGGTATCCGTCTGGGTACCTGGCTTCACTTCGTATTCCACTTCTCCATCCACGGTCTTGATCCGGATGTTTCCGCCTAAGGCAGCATTTGCAAAGGAAACCGGTACCGTTGAGAAAATGCTGGTATCCTGGCGTTTGAAAATCGGATGGTTGGAAACCACTGCCTCTACCAGCAGATCGCCTCTCTCACCGCCATTGGTTCCGGGTTCACCTGCACCTGCAAGACGAACGGACTGTCCGTTGTCAATTCCTGCCGGAATGGTGACTTTAAATTTCTTTCTTTTTGTAATGTATCCGCCGCCATAGCAATCCGGGCATTTATCCTTAACGATTTTCCCGCTGCCTCCGCAGTCCGGACACGTCTGAACATTCTGTATCTGTCCGAAGAAGGATTGCTGGGTATACATGATCTTTCCTTTTCCATTACATTTAGTACATGTAACAGGTGAGGTTCCCGCTTTTGCGCCGCTTCCGTGACAAGAGGAACACTCTTCCTTGAAATTGATCTCAATCTCCTTCTCGCAGCCAAAAATCGCATCCTCAAAGGTGATGCGGATGCTGGTTCTGACATTGGCTCCCCTAGATGGCCCATTGTAACGGGCGCTGCTACGTCCTCCGCCAAAGATATCTCCGAATATATCTCCGAATATATCTCCCATGTCCGCTCCGCTAAAATCAAAGCCGCCAAAGCCGCCTGCTCCCCCGCTTCCGTCAAAGGCAGCAGAACCGAACTGGTCATACTGACGTCTCTTATCAGGATCGCTAAGGACACTGTAGGCCTCGGAAGCCTGCTTAAACTTCTCAGCAGCCGCAGTATCTCCGGGATTTGTGTCAGGATGGTATTTCTTAGCTAATGCCCTGTAAGCCTTCTTAATCGCTGCATCATCCGCATCTTTTGGAATGCCCAGGGTTTCATAATAATCTTTCTTACTCTCTGCCATCTTAGGTCTACCTTTCATAGATTAAGAAAATTCGATTTACCTTTGGCTCACCGAACGGCTAAGTTCCCAAATACCCATCAGGGTAACTGAAAGCCTTTGTTTTCTCTCGTCTTTGCTGAGGAACTCTTGCCTGAAGAAATTCGGAAAAAGTGCTGTATCGCTACAACACTTTTCCAAAAGTCCTGTCTGTTGACCAGACTAGTTTACACCTCTTTGTAATCGCCGTCAACTACATCGCTGTCCTGATAGGTTGCATTATCTGCTCCCATGTCAGGTCCTGCGCCCTGTGCTCCGCCCTGAGCCTGCTCATATACTTTTGCAAATAAAGCCTGAGCACTGTTCATCAGTCTTTCTCTGCCTGCCTTGATATCTTCAATCTGAGCATCTGTCATATCATCGATTGGAGCTCTGTTAACTGCTTCTTTTAATGCATTTAAGTCCGCTTCCACAGTTGCCTTATCGTTTGCATCGATCTTGTCTCCTACTTCCTGCAGAGCCTTCTCTGTCTGGAATACCATGGAGTCTGCATCGTTTCTTGCGTCAATGCCTTCCTTACGTTTCTTATCCTGAGCCTCATATTCAGCAGCTTCCTTAACTGCCTTATCAATATCAGAATCAGACATGTTGGAGCCGGAAGTAATGGTAATATGCTGTTCCTTGCCTGTTCCTAAGTCCTTAGCGGAAACATTTACGATACCGTTTGCATCAATATCAAAGGTAACTTCGATCTGAGGAACGCCTCTTCTTGCAGGTGGAATTCCATCCAGACGGAACTGGCCTAAGGTCTTATTATCTCTTGCAAACTGTCTCTCACCCTGTACCACGTGGATATCAACCGCTGTCTGGTTGTCTGCCGCTGTGGAGAAGATCTGGCTCTTCTTTGTGGGGATCGTTGTATTTCTTTCAATCAGTCTGGTAGCAACACCGCCCATGGTCTCAATGGATAAGGAAAGGGGAGTTACGTCCAGAAGCAGGATATCGCCTGCGCCTGCATCACCTGCAAGCTTACCGCCCTGGATGCTGGCGCCGATGGCAACACATTCATCCGGGTTTAAGGACTTGGAAGGCTCCTTGCCTGTCAGCTGTTTTACTTTTTCCTGTGCAGACAGCATACGGGTAGATCCGCCTACTAACAATACTTTTCCTAATTCTGCTGCAGTAATGCCCGCATCTCTTAATGCATTCTGTACCGGAACCGCAGTGCGCTCGATGAGATCTAATGTCAGCTCATCAAATTTTGCTCTGGTCAGGTTCATATCCAGATGCTTTGGACCTTCTGAAGTAGCAGTAATAAAAGGCAGGTTGATATTGGTGGTCGTTGCGGAGGATAATTCCTTCTTAGCCTTCTCAGCAGCTTCTCTTAATCTCTGCATAGCCATCTTATCACCGGATAAGTCTACGCCCTCTGCCTTTTTAAATTCATCTACCATCCACTGGGTGACACGGTTATCAAAATCATCGCCGCCCAGACGGGTATCGCCGTTGGTGGAAAGAACTTCGATGACACCGTCGCCGATTTCAATGATGGAAACGTCGAAGGTACCGCCGCCTAAGTCATATACCATGATCTTCTGCTCTTTTTCATTATCAAGACCATAAGCCAGAGCTGCTGCTGTCGGCTCGTTGATAATACGCTTTACGTCAAGACCTGCAATCTTACCAGCATCCTTGGTTGCCTGACGCTGTGCATCGTTAAAATATGCCGGTACGGTAATAACCGCTTCGGTTACTTTTTCTCCTAAATAAGCCTCTGCGTCTGCTTTTAATTTCTGAAGGATCATAGCAGAAATTTCCTGAGGACTGTAATTTTTTCCGTCAATCGCTACCTTGTAGTCTGTACCAATATGTCTTTTGATGGAAGAGATAGTACGGTCAGAGTTTGTTACTGCCTGACGCTTAGCAGGCTCGCCGACTAGCCTCTCTCCGTTCTTTGTAAATGCAACAACGGATGGTGTGGTTCTTACGCCTTCGCTGTTTGGAATAACAACTGGTTTACCGCCTTCCATAACGGCCACGCAGCTATTTGTTGTACCTAAGTCAATACCAATGATCTTGCCCATAGTTTTTTCCTCCTAATTAATAAACAAATATAAATGATTTTCCGCCCATGCAATCGGGCGTAAAGGTATACCTGGAATGTATTATCTGCTTCCTGATGCTATATTACTAATTAGCCACCTGCACCATGGAATGCCTTACCACGCTGTCACGGTAAGTGTAACCCTTCTGAAGCTCCTGGGAGATTATATTTTCACCCAGTGACTCATCTTCAATATGCATTACTGCATTATGGAAATTGGGATCAAAAGGCATTCCAACCGCTTCAATGGGTTTTACGCCGGCTTCTTCCAGCGTTTTCATAAGCTGTTTATATATCTTTTCCATTCCATCTGCAAAAGGAGCGTTTCTTTCCTCCTCAGATATGGCTGCAAGGCCTCTTTCAAAATTATCAACTACCGGAAGGATCCGTTCAACGATATCCTTTGCTCCGATTTCAAACATGGCTGACTTTTCTTTTTCTGTTCTCTTGCGGTAATTATCAAATTCAGCCATGGACCTCTGAAGGCGGTCTGTCAGATCCTCTATTTTTTCATCCCTTGGGTCTTTCTTCTCTTTCTTTTTTCCGAAAAGGCCCTTTTTCCCGGATTCTTCTTTGGAACCCTCTTCAGCCATTTCTTCTTCCGGAACATGTTCCTGGGTTCCATCGTCCCCGCAGGCTTCTACACCTTCTATTTCTTTTTCAGCGAAAACGGCATCCTCTGTATGAACAGTCTCATCTGCCAGATTCTCATCTGTTTTCACATCTTCCATGCTCAATGCTCTACCCTTTACCTTTCATCTTTTTTCAAAATGGTATCCAGCTGCGTCATGAGATTACGCAATGTGCTGAGAACCTTTTCATAATCCATCCGTTTCGGACCAATGATTCCAATGGTACCTCTTAAGCCTTCGCCCAGTTCATAGTTGGCGGTTACAATGCTGCAATCCTTCATTGCCTTAACAGGTGCCTCATCGCCGATGTATACCTGGATTCCGGATCCGCTCTCCGAGCTGTTCATATCATCAATCAGCCCCTGCAAAAGATCCTTCTGTTCCAGCGTACCGATAAGCTTACTGGCCCTTTCTCCGTCACTTAACTCCGGATACTTGAAAATGTTCGTGGCCCCGCTGGTATAAATCTGAAGGTCATCATCATCACCCCGGATAGCGGTAGCCACCTCGCTTAGAACCCGGTCCACCACATCACAGTGGGGTCCCGCCTGAACCTTCATCCTGCTGATCACTTCAAGATTGATCTCCTCTATGGTCAGCCCGTTAAGGGCATTGTTAAGAAGAATGTTAAGATTCAGAAGTCCTTCGTCATCTAATTCCGTATGAATGGGAATCATGGTATTCTTAATGATATTTCCCTCCACCACGATAACTACAAGAAGCTTTTCTTCATCAACCTTGGAGAGCTGGATAAACTTCAGTTTGTTCCGGTGGAATTGGGGCGCGCTGATCATTGCAGCGTAATTGGTGTTCTGGGCAAGAAGCTTTGCCATCTGTTTCAACAAGAGTTCTACCCGGTCCACCCGCTTTAACATCATATCCTTGATCTCAGTGACTTCCTCTTCTTTTTCCTGCATGATCTGGTCCACATAAAAGCGGTATCCTCTGTCTGAAGGAATCCTTCCGGCGGAGGTGTGAGGCTGCATGATATATCCCAGCTCCTCCAGATCAGACATCTCATTCCGGATGGTAGCAGAACTTAAGTTCAAATCCGTATACTTTGATATGGTACGGGAACCTACCGGTTCTCCGGTTTCCAGATAAGTTTTGATGATGGCTTTTAATATAGTTACTTTCCGCTCATCTAGCTGATCTCTGCCACTCAAACTGCCCCACTTCCTTTCTGAGTCTTTTTGTTAGCACTCAACGTTTGGGAGTGCTAACATCTTCTTTTCATAATATATTCTTTTTTTCTACTTTTGTCAATACATTCCTAAAAACTTTTTGATGAAGTTTTTATGTCCTGTTTGTACATTTTTCCTCATATCTAAATGAAATATTACAAAGCTGTTGACATTATTTTCTTGACATTTAACACTTTTGTAATATAATGGTAATTATGACACCATAACAACACAATTGCGAGGTAAGGTTGAAGGAAAGATGTCTTACAACCTTGAGCTTGTGAATCAACTGGATATGCCTGCATATCCGATTGATCCATTTGGAGGTAAATTATGAATAGTTTTTCAGGGAAAAAGAGGATCACCGGATTCCTGACACTTCTTTGTATCCTGCTGTTGTCTACAACTGCACTGGCAGCCGAGACTACAGGAAATGACCAAACCGTGAATCAAGTACAGTCCGAAAACTCTGGAACGGATCACCAAACCATACAAACCAGCACGGAAAATCAGACGACATCAGCCAGTACTGAGGAAATCGGACCTGGCATTAAGAAAAAAGAAACCGAACCTGTAAAGCCGGAAGAACCGGCAAAACCGGTTTATCAAAAGGGAGAATCCCTGGGACTCTTCTCCGCCACTGCTTATTGTCCTGGCGAAAGCACCGGCAAACAGAGCCGTACCTATTCCGGTACGATACCGCAGCCGCAGCATACCATATCCGCAGATATCACACTTCTTCCGCTTGGAACAAAGGTCATGATCGACGACATCGTCTATACCGTTGAGGATATCGGAAGCGGCGTAAAGGGAAATAAAATCGATATTTTCTTTGCAAGCCGCAGAGAAGCGCTGGATTTTGGAAGACAGACAAAAGAATTATTTGCAGTCATTGAACAGTAGGAAATGCCCATATGACGCCGCAGAACAGTGAATTACTTCACTGCTTCTGCGGTTTTTTTCGTCTTAACCTTGACAAAATTGGAAAAATGTGTAAAATGTTTACTTGTACCTCATTTATTACAAATCTGTTACATATAATTATAAATATATTAAAACTTGTTACAGATTGTAAAAAAGAAAGGAAGTATTTGTAATATGAGTAAAACAAACCGAATTCACTGGTTCCTCGGAACCTTACTAATGATGACATTTTTCCTAATAAGTGCATGGAACGTTTTGGCGGCCCAGACAGCAGGTATTATTGACAATGCTGATGAGAACAACGTCAGGGGCTGGGCCCTAAACAGCTCTGATCCAAGTTCTGCGGCAGAAGTAAAGATTGTCATTACCAATCAGTCTAACGGACAGGTCGTAGCAGAACTTACCACCACCGCCTCCAAGTACCGGGAAGATCTTGTATCCAACGGAACCGGAAATTATGGCTTTGAAATGCCGGTTCCCTGGAGTTCCTACGGAGACGGCACCTATTTGGTCGAGGCCTATACAGGAGGCCAGAAGCTTTCCGGCACCAGAGTACATGGGGTAGGTGCTGCCGCTGCCGCAAGTCTTCAAAACAGCACCTCCAATCTTCGTTCCCTGGGAGTTTTTAAAACCACGGCCTACTGCTCTTGCCGCAAATGCTCCGGAGGCTGGGGAGGACGTACCAGCACTGGAACCATTGCAACCGCAAACCATACCATCTCTGTTGATCCAAGGGTCATTCCTTACGGCAGCCGCATTATGATAAACGGAGTTGTCTATACAGCAGAGGATTGCGGAGGCGGAGTCAAAGGGAACCACATTGATATATTCTTCAATACTCATGGTGAAACCCGTGCTTATGGCACCAGGAGTGCAGAAATCTATCTCGTTCAGTAATACAAATCCCAGCAGGAAAGCCCGGTGAAGATTTTCTTTTCTCCGGGCTTTTTATCATATTAATTTTATAGGGCCAATGGTCCATTTCCGTATTTTACGTTCTTACGGCAATCTCTTTTATCATGCGCATCAGTTCTAAAGCGCTTCGGAACGCTACATAATTTCTGGATGTCAGTCTGCCGGCCACTATTCCCTGCAAACTCGCGTTTTGGCGATGTTCTATTTTGACAATCAATGTTTCTTTTGCATGAACCGCACGGGTACTTAGGGTCAAACTATCCTGCAGCTGAATTTTTGCCTTTACTGGTATTTTGTTTTTTCCCTTAGTTCTGTGTGCATATTCTTCTGACATTTTTTTATTAAGAAACCTTGGATTAGTGGTAGGCTGGGGAGTTCCAACCCAGTCGCATATTTCATCAAGTTTCAGCATTAAATCACCTATATCGGAAAACCACACAGGTCCGTCTATATAGCAGTTAAGAATTTCACCATATAAATTTCCCTCCTTTTTTCCATGAAAACAGATGAGCATCGTACTGACCCGGTCTGTTACAGTCATGCTGCGGCAGATGTTCTGCATTTCTTCGCTTTTTATCATAGGTTTATTATCCCCTTTTTCAATCGTGCTTTGTCAGGTTTTCTTTATAGAAAGGGAAAGCAAAGGATATGCACACTTTCCCTTTCCAGCAAACGAAAGCTGCTGCTTTTCATCGTATCCTTACTGCAGCCAGGCTCCATCTCCCCCAACGGCATATCCATCAGGCGTCATCTCACTGATGTACATGGATCCCAGTGGCCGTTCTTCATTGCTCTTATAGATCCATTTCTCCGTTGCCGCATCATACCGATAGGTTTCCATGCTGTTCTGCTCTGTAAAGTAATACCACTTTCCTCCGATATTCCTCCAGCCCTTTGCCATCATTCCTGTCTCAGAGTCTAAATAATACCAGCGGTTGTCTTCCTTATCATGATGCCAGCCTGTCTTCATCTTTCCAAGCCAGCCATCTGATTCTGTATTGCAGTAATACCAGTCAAGCTTCTCATCCCGGAACCAGCCGTAATCCATGATTCCGCTGGCATTGAAATGATACCAGCCGTTTTTGTTCACGTCTCCGTTTGCATAATCCAGCTTCGCCCACATTCCTGTCAGACGGATTCCTCCGTTTAGCACAAAGGCCCACTGGCTTCCCTTTCCTGATAGCTCTTCCCAGTTTCCATTGGTGCCCACGATGTAGCTCTTGCTCCTGCTTGGGTTATAGGGGTTGGCCTTGATTCCGCTTCCGGTTCCTCCTCCGCCTTTGCTTCCTCCCTTGCTTCCGGAGCTCTGGATCTCATCATAGTGGTCATAACGGTCATCCAGTACTTTATCTAACGGCTTTGTCACTTCTTTAAGCTTTTCCAGCGCTTCAAGCAGTTCATCAAGGGTCGCCTTTGGAGAAGTACGGTCCAGTACCTCCAGGGCCTCTTCGATTGCTTCCTTAAGCTTCTCTGTCTCCTTTAATGTCAGGAAATAGTCATCGCTCTTATCAATCGCGTTCTTTATGGCATCCTCCAGCTCTTTCCTGGCATCATTTACTTCCTTCTGATTGTTCTCGTAGTATGCATAAACATAGGTCTTCCGGCTGATCTCCCGGTCCGGATCGAACTCACTTAAGCGGTCCTCACGATAACTCCAGCCTACATAGCTGTACTCTACGCCTTCATCACTAACGAAAATATCTGCCGGTTCTTCCACCTGACCATACTCATAGGAGTAATACCAGTCGCTGGGAGCTTCTCCCTTTCTTACCTTGAAGTAATACTGGTACCTTGGAAGGGCTGTCTGGTTTAAGAAGTAGAGCCGGTATGCTTTGGAATACACCATCACATACCTCATTCCTGCCTGGGCCGTAAAGGTAAACAGTCCTCCGGTCTCTTCCGGATCATCTGACATTTCCACAAGCTCCGCCTGGATCGTCCCGTCAATCGGGTCCGTAAAGATCCGGTACAGCTGGTAGTCCATCATGTCCACATCATCCTTGCCTAACTGGATATAGGTAGTAAACTCCGCATCCGATGGCGTGGCCATGGCCGTCTTTCTTCCATTGACATACCGTTCAATGTCTACATTCAGTCCCCAGGCCGCCTTAAACGCTTGGCTGTGGTCGCTGTCATACTCAGGCGATGCCTTTACTGCATTGGATTCCGTGGCCTTTGCCGCATTCTTTGTATATACCACCTTATAGGTCACATCTGCATGGTTCTGATCCATCAGCACCCGGTCTGCATCGGTCGTCAGCGCTTCCTCCAGATCCGGTATCTCTCCCGGATCAAGGGCGATCTCATTTTCGCTTCCTCCCCGGACCTCATCAACCACCGTTGCATTGCTCGGACTGGCTGTTGGACGGGAATAATAAGCCGTAAACACAAGATTGGTATCCGGCATATCAAAGCCAAGCTCTCTCTCATACAGCTTTCCGGTAAGCCCTGGCACCGATCCTATGGTGATCTTCCAGTACAGAAACGTTTCTCCTGCTCCGTTAACCGCATCTGCTGTAATTACCACACGGTCTCCCTTATGGGCTTCCTCATATCTGGCTGCATCAATCGTTTCCTGATCAACACTTACCACCCGGCCTTCTAAAGTCTCCACGATGTAGTTGGGGATCTCCAATGCTCCGCCAGGATCTGTAGTGATCACCGATCCGTCCAGCTTCCGGCTTTCTGCCGTGATTCCGGTCTCTCCCTTTGGCCTGGCTACCACGATGTGCTCTTCGTTGTAATTCAGCCCGGAAAAAGTCACGCTTCCCGGACTTCCTGTCACGGTCTGCCAGCCGTCACTTCCGGTTTCTGTGGTAACGATGACCGTTCCATCCTTACTTAAGACCGCATAATCCGACTTCTTATCGGCAGGCTTGATTACAAGCACCGTCTTTCCTTCGTGGTTCTCATCGTAAAGGATCTGGTAGTTGGTCTCCACCACCGGGGTCAGTACCTCCACCGGGTCACTGATGTTTCCTGCTGTATCTCCGATCTGGTTCCCCACGATTGCATGCACATTTCCTGCTGCCTCATACACAAGGTACCTGGCTCCCGGATAAAGTCCGTCAAAATATACCCGGCCTGCGATGTTTCCTGTCTGCACTCCCACGATGTTTCCGCTTAAATCTGTAATAATGTACTGATATCCGGCTGTGGTATGGTAAACAGTAATCTTTCCTTTTCCTTCCCCGTTAAGTCCGGTGGAGGCATCAGGAACTGCCACATCCGTTCCGAATACGGCCGGATCCTGATAGAAACGTATGGTATAGGTATGTCCATTCCTTAATACATCGCTTGATTCCACTTCCAAGTCCCCGTCATACCAGTTATCCACCAGATAGTTGATCTCCGGCACATAGCCCGGTATCTGGCCTGCGATGTCTCCCCAGGTCCTGTCATACTGGATATGGAGGGAGGTAATACTTCCGTCTGCCAGAGAACCGTGTTCTCCTGCCGCGAACTGGATATCGATCCATTTCTCCGGGTCCTCTTCAAACAGTGCCGTAACAGTGGCATCTCCGGTAAAACGGTGATCTTCTGCCAGAAGCTGCTCTCCGTCATTCAATGCCCCGTTTCCATCCTGGTCTATAAACCACCCGGCAAACCGGTAATACTGGTCCGCCTGCGTCAGAGGAACCAGGCGTTTTTCCTTTACCACACTCCAGGTATAACTATCGGTCTGCCCTGCTGCAGAGCCGTCATTTCCAAGAACTGAAGTACTATATACCCCGCTTCCCAAAGTTTGCTCTACTACGTCAGGGGACACACCGCTTCCATGGGAGATGGAACCGTGAGTTCCAGTCTGGTAGGTGATCTGATACCATTCTGACGGAACACGGTCATACCGATAGCTGACGGTCAGGTCATCGCTTGGCATGATCCCTGTATAATCATGGCCGGCATCAAAGCTTCCGCTTAAATCCGGTACCGCCGCCGCACTTTCATAGCTATAACCGTACAATTCCCGGTATTCTGTGCTGACCGTAGTATCCGCTGTTTTCTGCTGGACCTCCGGAATAACGATATTTCTCAAGTTATTATCAGCCGAATCATTATCCAGATAATTAACCGTGAACCGATAGCCTTCTCCTGTTGCTTCATATACATATGTAATTTCTACCGGCTGGTTCGGCATGGTGCCCGTAAAACCGCCGTTGCTTCCAAAGCTTCCCTGGGCTGCACTGACCAGATTCCCATCCGTATCATCCGCAGTATCTCCAACTGTTATGCTCCCTGATAAGTACTGGTATCCGTATATATCCAGCGGACTTGCGCTTATGGCATCCTCCGGGTAATACGGCGTCACACCCGGCGCATGGATCACAGTTCCGTTCTCCGTCACATAGCGCACCGTCAGATCCGATCTGGCCGCCGGATTATTCCGGTCTACCTTGTATGCGTATTTCACAGCCGCATCCTGTCCCGGCATCCTTCCTAAAAATTCCCCGGTCGATCCGTTAAAGTTTCCGATAGGCTCTGGTACCAGCCCTTCATAGTTATATTCAGCGGGGCTGGTCAGAGAATCCAAAAGACTCCACAAATATCCATGGATGTTCTTTTTCTGGGACTGGATCACCGATTCTACGGAATAGGTATTTGATGTGGTCGTCGATTGGAACACGATGGAGCCGTTCTGATTGGTGTAATCCACCGTATAATCAAACTTCACTCCCGGATCCGACTCCCATACGGCATAGTAAGTAATCGGGCTTTCCGGATACACAGCCGGCAGGGAGGTAATGTATTCCGGGCTGGTCTGACTGTTCACTTTACTCCAGCCCTTAAACACGTATCCGTACCTGCTTACACTGGGAAGCAGGGCGTTTACGCTGTTCCCGGCCGTTCCGACCAGTGTCTGCGGCTGAGGCGTCCCTCCGTTGACTACAAAGGCAATGGAGGCATCGATCCGTGTATATTCATAGGTAACTACCACATCCTGTCCAGGCATGGTTCCGGTTAATTTTCCAAAATCGACCCCTTCTGTTTCCACCGCAGTTAAGGTGCCGCCGGTCCCCTGGTCAATGGCTATTCCGGTAAAGTCATACCCGGAAATAGCCGATGGCGGTGGAATCACCACCCCATCGCCTGATGCAAAGGACAGGCTCGGGGTATCCGGTGCACCGGTCACAGTTCCTCCCGTGGTTGAATCCCGGTAAACAAAGCTTACGGTATATCCATTGCGTTTTAGTACTGTATTCTTTGAATTATCTAAGGCAGAGGATCCCACCGTTGCAAAGATCCCTGTCCCATTTCCACTGTCTGCATCCGCCAAGAAATTGTCCGCAAACGGGCAGGTGGTAATATTTGAGGAATAAGCAGCCGAGGGAACGGCTATAACGACTTCCTGTCCTGTAGCTGTTGACTCTCCAACAGAAGCTTCCGGAACCTGCTGGGAAGTTACACCGATCCGGGAGGCACCAAGATCTCCCTCTACGGTAATATGCTTCCCATCAGCCAGATAGACATTTGCTTTTTTGCCATCTGTATTTACATTATCCTTTATGGTAACTTCATCTAGAACCTGAAACTCTCCTGTGCTATCAAAATAGATAGCTCCCCGTAAGGCGGATTGATTTAACGTAATTTCTGCACCATCTAAGACAAGATTTGCACTGCCGGTAATATGTGCAGCGCTTCCGACAGCTGATTCAGAGATGTTGCTGACCACAATATTCTTTTCCAGAACAGAATCCTTATTTAATTGAATGGTACCCCGATCAGCCGAAATCAATGGATAATTATGGCCAGGAATCTCCTCTCCGCTTAAATGGATCCCATCAAACCGTAGAATAGAACCGGTACCTGTCTCTTTCATTTTAAACAGTGGTCCATTACAGCTTTCAGTTCTTCTTAATATAACAGGTGTAGTTATACGATTTCGTTGATAGTCCACATCTGCTGTCTTAATTGTAATATCAGGGCTACCCCCGTTTTCACCAATATCAATGGTTTGATTTACTGGGTCATAATCCTGTATATAGATATAACCTTTCTTACTTCCGATAGCCTGTTTTGCTCTTTCTATGGTCTTAAAAGGATTATTATATTCACCTGTTCCCGATCCGTCATTTCCATGAAGGGAAGAAACATAATAAGTTTGTTCCTGTGCTTTAAATGCTACCTTCCTTACCACTTTCTGATATGGACCTAAGTCAAGTTTCCAGGAATAAGACATTTTTGTGTCCATTCCTTCTATCCAATGGACTGTGCCATCTTCATTTGCCTTATGATTAGTATTTGTAGGTTCATCAAATAAATTGGCATAATACTTAGCATTTCTGCTGCTGCTCACGGTATTATAAAATACCATATATTCACTGCCGGCCCATCTGGTATCCACAGTGGTTACTCCAAGCTCTCTTCCCACTTCACTATCACCATTGGTAACAACATCAAAGGTTTGCTTTGTAGCTTCATTTACCATATGGAATCCCTGATCATCCAAATAAAGAGTCGATGCATCGGCCGGGTCAGATGGTCCTCCGGAATATCCAATCCCGTCTCCAACCATAATATCCGCACCAGTTGCCAGGTACATAGTTTTATGCAGATTTTCGTTATTATACATGATGTACTCTACCATGGTCCACTTTCGATCAGCACTGGGATATACCTTCATCTGCATTTCTACATTATAATTACGGTCAGTTATTTTTTGCACACCACCATTATTTTCAATAACCAAAGGATATGCAATGGTATTGCTCTCATTAGCGGATCGGATTACTGTTTTAAAACCAGAATAGTCCCATGTAACAGGAACGGCATCATGAGGGTGTAATTGGATGCCTGCGGTATTGTTGTTTTGATATTTTCCGGGATCCAGATTGATATATGGATGTTCTGCCCCAATCAGGTCAGGATCAAGGATTCCCTGAATATTAAACCCGTACCACTGTTCATAGCTTCCGCCTTTATTTGGATCGTTCCTGCCCCAATAATAAGCTGAGTTTAAACCTCCTCCATTATTTTTCATATTTGTATCCGGATTTAACTCAGGGGAATCTGCAAAAGCTGTAATCCCGGACATGGAAAACGTATTCAGTATCATCGTAACAGCCAGCACTTTTGCTGCAATCCGTTTCATCCTTTGTTTGAACTTCAATTGCTTCCCTCCTCACTATAATTTTTTAATTAAAACGACTTTTTACATTCTTTTAAGTGTCACTAAAATATATTTCTAAGAAAGGGAGAGTGCCAGATAATCCAAACACTTTCCCCTCCTATGAAGAATGATTTCAATTTAACTATGGGGTTTCAGGTGTCCATTTCCCGCTGTCATCTACATAATATCCATCCGGGGTTACTTCATCCCGGTATAGGGAACCAAGCGGACGTCCTGACTGACCAGCGTACGCCCATTTTCCGGTTGTTTTATCCAGATACCATGTCTGCTGGCTGTTTTCCGGTGTCAGGTAATACCATACGCCGTCTATTTTCTGCCAGCCGGTGAGCATCGCGCCGTTAAACAGATTTAAGTAGTACCATCTTCCATCCTTATCATCAAGATGCCAGCCTGTCTTAAGGCGTCCGAACCAACCATCGTGAACAGTGGATAAGAAATACCATTTCCCTTCTTCATCTAAAAACCATCCGCTGTCCATTACCCCTTCCTGGTCAAAGTGGTATGTATAGATCAGAGTTGTACCATTATAGGAATATCTGATATTTGCCCACTGGTCATTTAATTTTGTTCCGCTGCTTAAAATGAAGGACCAGCCATTGGCTGCCGGATTAAAATTCTCCCAGTGACCGTCAACATCATTTGTATAAGTCTTATAACTTCCAAAACGGTAAGCACCCGGTCCCACGCTGCTGCTGGAACTGCTCATTCCGGAACTGCTTCCGCCTCCGGATCCGCTTCCACCTCCGGAGCCACTTCCGCCTCCAGATCCGCTTCCACCTCCGGAACCACTTCCGCCTCCGGAACCATTATCTCCTCCAGAACCATTGTCTCCTCCGGAACCATTGTCTCCTCCAGAGCCATTGCCATTTGTAATTCCATCAACAATATCTTTTAATGTCTGATAAGCCTGATCCAGCTCCTCAATCGTGGGACGGGGCAGAGTATCACGCACTACAATCGCATCATGGATCGCATCGGTCAATATATTTCTGTCTTCTTCACTTACCGAACCATTGTTTTTCAAAGCATTCGCCGTATTAATTTCATCCTCCAGCCGGTTCTTTGCCTCCTGCCACAAGGAATCATCCTCCTGTTCATACACTGCGTACAGTTGGAGATCTTTGTTAACCGGAGTCGTTATATCATAAAAACCTGCGGTGTCCAACGGCTGTTTTTTAAATCCTGCAAATTCATATACGATACCGGTAACCGGATCCGTGTAATCTTCCAAGCATTCAAGATCCATATATCCGTCTGCATCTTCTAACATACTTCCGGCTCTTGCTTTAAGACTTGCCACCGAACCTCTTATCGTATCGGTAACGGTAACCTTATATGATTTGGAATAAGTTAAGATAAACGTGTCTCCTACATTTGCGTCAAATAGGAACGTACCGGTAAAACCGGCACCCGGATCATTCAGATCAGGTTCCACAGGTATAATCTCCGTACAAACCGGATCGCTATCCGCATTTTCAACCTTCCACAACTGGTAGTCCATATTCCCCAGAAGGCTGGTATCCAGGGTACCATAAACCTGAATATCAGGTGTGTGATTCCCATCGGATGGCAGGGCTTTATTAATGCCATCCACCTTTCTTGACAATGATATGCCTAAAACCCAGGGGATCTTTAATGCTTCACTATCCACTGCAGCAGCATCTCTTACTGCATTGGACTCCGTAGCAGTCGGCACACTTCTCCGGTCAAATTTAACCGTATATTCCACTTTATGCGCTGGTGTTGATGTCAGCAAAGCCGGATCGGAAGAATTGTCAATCAGGTCGAGCTTTAATGCTTCCAACAGATCCGTTTGCATATTGAGAGCAAACGTTCCATTTTTAGGGGAATAATCTACCGTTGCATTGGATGAGGTCGCCGTGGCTGGTACGGACTCATACCGTGCCTGAAGAACTACGTTGCCGGCCGGCATGATGACCCATGGATTCTGCTGCTCAGCCTGAGATGCAGTAAGAGACATAGACCCAATCAGGCTATCCCACCGCTTAAAACTGTACCCGGCTATATCAGGGGCTTTAATCCTTATCTTATCCCCTTCCCGGACATTAATCTGGGTTGCTCCTTCTTCAATTTCCAAGGGTACGTTATTTCTGGTAACCTCCGCTACATAGCCTCCGTTTGTGATATACAGAGTATAGGTCTGATTTTGCACCTGAGAGGATTCTTCCAGGAAAATGGGATTCCCCAGCAATATCTTTTCAGACGGAGACTCTGTTTCTCCCAAATGCTTTGCAACTACCGTATATTCCCGGCCGGATTCCAGACCTGGGAATTCTGCAAAAGCCGGATTACCTGCGGCTTCTAACCATCCGTCTGCTGATCCTTCCTGTGAAACGGCATTTCCATCACCATTAAGCAGTGCATACAGCGTATCCGCCGCCGTCGGACTGATCCTGATTTTCTTCCTGCCCTCATTTCCATCATTTGCTATGGAATAGTTGTTACCAAGAGTGGCAATGCCTTCCCTTGCCGGCTGGCTTATCAGGGAACCATCCACATGACTGGTCAGCGGTTCCCCTGCTACAGGTGCTGCAGTCAATGAAAGTTCATACACATAATAATAGGTACAGGGATTGAGTCCTGTAAATTTCCCGCTCTGCAACTGAGAGCCTGTCATGGTGGATATGACGATACCGTCTGCAGCCGTAACTGCATACTTTCTCTCTTCGTTCGCACCATTGATTCTGATCTGTCCGGTTCCATCTGCTGATACAGAACCATCTGCATCCGGAATGCATAAAATCCCGTCATCTCCTGCAATTGGCGTGAACCTGGCCGTATAGCTGTGATTGGAAAGAATCTGCAGATCATTTTGTACCTGGTTTCCATTCTCATCATACCAGCCTGCAAACATATAATTGGTATCTGGCTGAGGTGAGGGAAGCGCCAGATCCGTCCATATCGTTCCCTTTGCTACATGAGCCGAAGTGCCTCCTGAAACAATACTTCCATGGCTTCCGGATACAAAATTTAAATCAAACCACTCATTGGGGTCCTCTTCAAAATTGGCATATAGCTTTAAGTTCCCGGTTATCTCTACATCTCCAGTAAGTTTTGCTCCGGTTTTTCCTGTTCCGTTTGTATTTGCTTTATACCAGCCGTCAAATAAATAATGAGTTGCCGGTGACGGGGTGATGCCCTGAGTCAATTCATCGATTGTATAGGTATCCAGTCTGTAAGACTTGGGAGAGGAATCTCCCGACAGATTTCCGTTCGAGCCATTATAAAAATCAATGCGGGCCCAGTAAGCAGGATCCGTCAAATCCTCGTTATAGGTTATGGTAACAGAACCTCCGATAATATCCGTATTAAAGGTCAGCTTTTCGCTTGACTGATCCAGAACGTAGTTGGAGAAATTACCGTTCCACGTGATATTCGGCGGATAAGAATATCCTGGTTTTCTTTCTATATCCAGCTCTACAGGGTCCGCCGGGGATACGGACAAATTCTGCTGTTGTTCAAGAATGTTGTTATGATTATCCACCGTATTTACGATAATATGGGTCGTATAGGTCGGATCAATCTGATATTTATAGGTGATTACCACCATTTGATTGGGCATCTTTCCAGCATAATTTTTATCTGAATCAAAGCTGCAGCCAGCCGAAGCCGCTGAATAGATTCCTCTGTTTACTAAATCATCTGTATCTCCATATCCGGCCTTCAGTTCTGCACCGGTAAGCTCATATGCCGTTATGGCAGCAGGTGCAACAGAGAAGGCTGTTTCTGCAGAGTAAGCATACGCATCTGGTGTCTTGATAGCAACGCCGCTTCCATCTACGTATTCTATCCGCAGAGTAAATTTCTTGCTGGTATCCGGTTCATAACGGTAGCCAACCGTAAGATCATCGTTAGGCATGTATCCCCGGATCGCGTTGGTGGAAGTATTGACAGAAGCAGCCTCTTCCAATGTCCCAGCCCCGCTCGCATCATCAAACCTTCTGATCTTATTATTTTTTATCAGCACAGATTTAAGCTTATACCCCGGTATATTCCTTTTATAGGTAGCTGAAACCGGCGTATTGGCAGTCACCGGATTCGTCCAGGTTCCGTCATCAAAGAACCGGATCACCTGGCTATCGCTGTCTGACGGCCATGCCGATAGGCTGGTACCGTCAGTTATGCTGTCTCTTGCCGAATTTAAATCACGGTAATGCATGACTGTGAAATCAAATTGGCTGCTGCTGTTACCATTCCACACCGCCTTATAGGTTTCTGGTGATTCATAGGGAAAAGCATAAGGTAGATTGAGAACCTTATTTCCATCTTTGTTATACCAACCGTCAAATGTGTAGCCCGGCCATACAACCTGAAATTCCGGAAGCTTGGGCCTTGGCCCGGAGCCTTTGTCCTCTGTCCCAATACCAGCAAAATCCGCAGATGAACTTAAGGCATATCCTGCCTGTCCCGTGGCATAGGAAATGTTATTTGCATATCTTGGCACATTCGCATATGTGGAATGCTGCAGATTCGGCCCCTTCTGCGGATCAAATTGAATGACAGAAGGATCGCCGTAACTCAGCGGTGCTGCAAATGCGGGCGGTGCCGCCATGGTAATAACCATGGCGGCTGCCAGTATCATTGCAGTCTGTGCTTTCCATTTCTTTATGTTTTTCATTGTTTTCTCCTTACTGCAGCCAGGCTCCATCTCCCCCAACGGCATATCCATCAGGCGTCATCTCACTGATGTACATGGATCCCAGTGGCCGTTCTTCATTGCTCTTATAGATCCATTTCTCCGTTGCCGCATCATACCGATAGGTTTCCATGCTGTTCTGCTCTGTAAAGTAATACCACTTTCCTCCGATATTCCTCCAGCCCTTTGCCATCATTCCTGTCTCAGAGTCTAAATAATACCAGCGGTTGTCTTCCTTATCATGATGCCAGCCTGTCTTCATCTTTCCAAGCCAGCCATCTGATTCTGTATTGCAGTAATACCAGTCAAGCTTCTCATCCCGGAACCAGCCGTAATCCATGATTCCGCTGGCATTGAAATGATACCAGCCGTTTTTGTTCACGTCTCCGTTTGCATAATCCAGCTTCGCCCACATTCCTGTCAGACGGATTCCTCCGTTTAGCACAAAGGCCCACTGGCTTCCCTTTCCTGATAGCTCTTCCCAGTTTCCATTGGTGCCCACGATGTAGCTCTTGCTCCTGCTTGGGTTATAGGGGTTGGCCTTGATTCCGCTTCCGGTTCCTCCTCCGCCTTTGCTTCCTCCCTTGCTTCCGGAGCTCTGGATCTCATCATAGTGGTCATAACGGTCATCCAGTACTTTATCTAACGGCTTTGTCACTTCTTTAAGCTTTTCCAGCGCTTCAAGCAGTTCATCAAGGGTCGCCTTTGGAGAAGTACGGTCCAGTACCTCCAGGGCCTCTTCGATTGCTTCCTTAAGCTTCTCTGTCTCCTTTAATGTCAGGAAATAGTCATCGCTCTTATCAATCGCGTTCTTTATGGCATCCTCCAGCTCTTTCCTGGCATCATTTACTTCCTTCTGATTGTTCTCGTAGTATGCATAAACATAGGTCTTCCGGCTGATCTCCCGGTCCGGATCGAACTCACTTAAGCGGTCCTCACGATAACTCCAGCCTACATAGCTGTACTCTACGCCTTCATCACTAACGAAAATATCTGCCGGTTCTTCCACCTGACCATACTCATAGGAGTAATACCAGTCGCTGGGAGCTTCTCCCTTTCTTACCTTGAAGTAATACTGGTACCTTGGAAGGGCTGTCTGGTTTAAGAAGTAGAGCCGGTATGCTTTGGAATACACCATCACATACCTCATTCCTGCCTGGGCCGTAAAGGTAAACAGTCCTCCGGTCTCTTCCGGATCATCTGACATTTCCACAAGCTCCGCCTGGATCGTCCCGTCAATCGGGTCCGTAAAGATCCGGTACAGCTGGTAGTCCATCATGTCCACATCATCCTTGCCTAACTGGATATAGGTAGTAAACTCCGCATCCGATGGCGTGGCCATGGCCGTCTTTCTTCCATTGACATACCGTTCAATGTCTACATTCAGTCCCCAGGCCGCCTTAAACGCTTGGCTGTGGTCGCTGTCATACTCAGGCGATGCCTTTACTGCATTGGATTCCGTGGCCTTTGCCGCATTCTTTGTATATACCACCTTATAGGTCACATCTGCATGGTTCTGATCCATCAGCACCCGGTCTGCATCGGTCGTCAGCGCTTCCTCCAGATCCGGTATCTCTCCCGGATCAAGGGCGATCTCATTTTCGCTTCCTCCCCGGACCTCATCAACCACCGTTGCATTGCTCGGACTGGCTGTTGGACGGGAATAATAAGCCGTAAACACAAGATTGGTATCCGGCATATCAAAGCCAAGCTCTCTCTCATACAGCTTTCCGGTAAGCCCTGGCACCGATCCTATGGTGATCTTCCAGTACAGAAACGTTTCTCCTGCTCCGTTAACCGCATCTGCTGTAATTACCACACGGTCTCCCTTATGGGCTTCCTCATATCTGGCTGCATCAATCGTTTCCTGATCAACACTTACCACCCGGCCTTCTAAAGTCTCCACGATGTAGTTGGGGATCTCCAATGCTCCGCCAGGATCTGTAGTGATCACCGATCCGTCCGGCTTCCGGCTTTCTGCCGTGATTCCGGTCTCTCCCTTTGGCCTGGCTACCACGATGTGCTCTTCGTTGTAATTCAGCCCGGAAAAAGTCACGCTTCCCGGACTTCCTGTCACGGTCTGCCAGCCGTCACTTCCGGTTTCTGTGGTAACGATGACCGTTCCATCCTTACTTAAGACCGCATAATCCGACTTCTTATCGGCAGGCTTGATTACAAGCACCGTCTTTCCTTCGTGGTTCTCATCGTAAAGGATCTGGTAGTTGGTCTCCACCACCGGGGTCAGTACCTCCACCGGGTCACTGATGTTTCCTGCTGTTTCTCCGATCTGGTTCCCCACGATTGCATGCACATTTCCTGCTGCTTCATACACAAGGTATCTGGCTCCCGGATAAAGTCCGTCAAAATATACCCGGCCTGCGATATTTCCTGTCTGCACTCCCACGATGTTTCCTTCCAGGTCGGTAATGATGTACTGGTAGCCTGCTGTGGTATGGTAAACAGTAATCTTTCCTTTTCCTTCCCCGTTAAGTCCGGTGGAAGCATCAGGAGCTGCCACATCCGTTCCGAATACGGCCGGATCCTGATAGAAACGTATGGTATAGATATGTCCATTCCTTAATACATCGCTTGATTCCACTTCCAAGTCCCCGTCATACCAGTTATCCACCAGATAGTTGATCTCCGGCACATAGCCCGGTATCTGGCCTGCGATGCCTCCCCAGGTCCTGTCATACTGGATATGGAGGGAGGTAATACTTCCGTCTGCCAGAGAACCGTGTTCTCCTGCCGCGAACTGGATGTCGATCCATTTCTCCGGGTCCTCTTCAAACAGTGCCGTAACAGTGGCATCTCCGGTAAAACGGTGATCTTCTGCCAGAAGCTGCTCTCCGTCATTCAATGCCCCGTTTCCATCCTGGTCTATAAACCACCCGGCAAACCGGTAATACTGGTCCGCCTGCGTCAGAGGAACCAGGCGTTTTTCCTTTACCACACTCCAGGTATAACTATCGGTCTGCCCTGCTGCAGAACCGTCGTTTTTCAGTATGGACGCCTCATAGCCCCCGGTTCCGCTCCCCTGTTCCTGTACATCAGAAGAAACTCCGCTACCATGGGAGATGGCGCCATTGATGCCTGATTTGTATGTAATCCGGGCCCACTGGGACGGGACACGGTCATACCGGTAGTTGACGGTTAAGTCATCACTTGGCATAGTCCCCGTATAATTACGACTTCCATCAAAGCTTCCGCTGGAAGACGGTACCGCCGCAGCACTTGCATAGCTATAACCGTATAAATCACGGTACTCCGCGCTGACCTCTGTATCCGCTGTTTTATGCTGGATCTCTGGATTCATGATATTTCTTAATCCGCTGTCGCTGGTATCATTATCTAAGAAGTTTACGGCAAATGCATAACCTTCCCCTGTTGCTTCATATACATATGTAATTTCTACCGGCTGGTTCGGCATGGTGCCCGTAAAACCGCCGTTGCTTCCAAAGCTTCCCTGGGCTGCACTGACCAGATTCCCATCCGTATCATCCGCAGTATCTCCAACTGTTATGCTCCCTGATAAGTACTGGTATCCGTATATATCCAGCGGACTTGCGCTTATGGCATCCTCCGGGTAATACGGCGTCACACCCGGCGCATGGATCACAGTTCCGTTCTCCGTCACATAGCGCACCGTCAGATCCGATCTGGCCGCCGGATTATTCCGGTCTACCTTGTATGCGTATTTCACAGCCGCATCCTGTCCCGGCATCCTTCCTAAAAATTCCCCGGTCGATCCGTTAAAGTTTCCGATAGGCTCTGGTACCAGCCCTTCATAGTTATATTCAGCGGGGCTGGTCAGAGAATCCAAAAGACTCCACAAATATCCATGGATGTTCTTTTTCTGGGACTGGATCACCGATTCTACGGAATAGGTATTTGATGTGGTCGTCGATTGGAACACGATGGAGCCGTTCTGATTGGTGTAATCCACCGTATAATCAAACTTCACTCCCGGATCCGACTCCCATACGGCATAGTAAGTAATCGGGCTTTCCGGATACACAGCCGGCAGAGAGGTAATGTATTCCGGACTCCCCTGACTGTTCACTTTACTCCAGCCCTTAAACACGTATCCGTACCTGCTTACACTGGGAAGCAGGGCGTTTACGCTGTTCCCGGCCGTTCCGACCAGTGTCTGCGGCTGAGGCGTCCCTCCGTTGACTACAAAGGCAATGGAGGCATCGATGCGGGTGTATTCATAGGTAACTACTACATCCTGTCCAGGCATGGTTCCGGTTAACTTTCCAAAATCGGTCCCTTCTGTTTCCACCGCAGTTAAGGTACTGCCGGTCCCCTGGTCAATGGAGATACCAGTCAGCTCATACCCGGTTATGCCCGCTGGCGGTGAAATCACCACCCCATCTCCCGATGCAAAGGACAGGCTGGGAGTATCAGGTGCACCGGTCACAGTTCCTCCTGTGGCAGTATCCCGGTACGCAAAGCTTACGGTATATCCGTTACGCTTTAAAACCGTGTTCTTTGAATTGTTTAAAGCAGAAGAACCAATCGCGGTATAAATCCCCGTTCCGTTTCCTGTGTCTTTATCTGCAAAAAAGTTGTCTGCAAATGGGCAAGAAGTAATGCTTCCGGAATAATCAGCCGAAGGTACAGCTATAACAACTTCCTGTCCCGCGGCTGTTGAATCTCCGACCGAGGCATCCGGTATCTGCTGTGCAGTCACGCCGATCTGGGATGCATCCAGATCTCCATTTACAGTAATACGTTTTCCCTGCGTAAGGTAAGCATTGTTTTTTTCTCCGGAGGAGTTCACATTATCCTGTATGGTTACCAGATTTTTCACAGAAAAGCTTCCGTTACTGTCAAAGTAAACAGTTCCCTTTCCATTAGAAACGTTATCCTTCACCGTTCCATAATTCATTGACAGATTTGCTGATCCCGTTATCTCAACCGCGCTTCCCGATCCAGTTGAGGTTCCATTGCAATTTTTCACAACCGCTCCGCTATTGATCTCAACCGTTCCGGTAGCTGCGGATATGAGTGGAGAGGATGTTTCCACACCATTTCCGTCAAGGATGATGTCTGTAAATTTTAATGTTCCGCTTGAGACATTAAAAACAGAGCCGGTATAGGAATCTGCCCGTTTTAAGGTCTTAATATAATCCGAATTTTCATTTGTCGGATTACCTGCATGATCAAAATCTGTACTTGCTATCGTAATATCCTTTGAAGAAGACCCGGATATTGCTATTGGGGCCGTTATATCCCGATAATCCATCACATAGATGTATCCCTTTTTATTTCCAATCTTATTTAAAGCATATTCAATGGTTTTATATGGACTGGTGTATGTCCCTTCTGCCGAACTGCTGTCACTCCCATATAAATCTGATACATAATAGGAGGTGGAGCGAATGGCAAAGGCAACTCTTTTATGGACTGTTTCATAGGGATGAAGCTTAAAGGACCAGGAATATGCGATTCCTGAGTCACTAACACCGGTCGTATCAGATGCAGTGGATTCTTTAAAAAGATTTGCCTGATAAGAACTGTATGTTCCAAGCCATCTTGTGGTCGTCGCAGTGACCCCCAGGCTATCATCACGCGTGATGCAGTCAAACACGGTTTTATCAGTTCTATTAACCATATGGAACCCACGTTCTGTTTTATAGCAGGTTGCCCCATCGTCACCATTGATCATGGTATCCGCACCGGTTCCTAAATAAAAAGTCCTTCCTCCCTGACCTCCCTGTCCGTTTTTGTCATAAACATAATAATCAACAAAAACATATTTATTGTCCGGACTTGGAGAAACAGCGATTTTTAGTTCAACTCCCATATTGCTGATATATTCAACCGCGCCATTTGTTGGGCCATTGGCCTTATAAATGTAATTGGTATTGCTGTTTCCTACCGTAGGCGCACTGGGTGAACTCTCATTCTGAGCCATTCCCAGCCAGGTCGCGTATCCGCGCCAGGACCAGGTTGTCTGGATCCCACTGGTGGAGTAACCGGTCTGCCCTGCATTTAAACCACATAGATCAAACCGGTAAGTCGAACCTCCATAGCTCCCTTCGTTTGCTCCCTGGGCATTGATCCATTTGTAAGCAGTTGCTTCACTGGCTCCGTCCCCAAGGTTTTCATCTGTCAGTTCCGACGAGGCATATGCCATCATACTCATTCCCGGCAATAACTGGCCCCCTATGATACAAACCGACAGAACCATCGCAAAAAAGCGTTTCCATAATTGATACCATCTTTTTGATATTCCTGCTTTTTTACTTTTTATAGTCATATCCGTTATCTCCTCTGATTAGAAATTAAGCCTTTCCTCCGGAGGCAGTTCATCTGTGGAAGGCTCTGTATCATAACCTGCAATCAGACCTCCTTCATATGGATTCTCTTTGTTGTCTTTATCATAATGATAGAAACCGATTCCATCAGCTGCGGATCTCCATCTGGGCTTTTCATCATCTCCCACCCAAGCTGCAAATCTGTCGTTTATAATAAGGAGATATCCTCCCTCTTTATCCTTTACTGCCTTTTTATCACCTTTTATAATCTTTCCGTTAATATCTACCACCTGGTAATACGTCTCATCGTTCTTCCGAACCTCTACCACACCATAGCCATATTCTTCATCTGCCTCCAGCCTAAGACCGTTGATGTAGTATTTGCTGTCTTTTTTCTGAAGCTGGTTCCGGTTCCCATATGCCTTTCCGTTTCCGGAAAATCCAAATGTAAAGACCCCATCCTCCAGCTCTACCTTGATCTCCTTTCCAATCTGCATGGAGCCGTCATTTAATTCGTCCGGCGCAAACAGATACAGATCGGATTTTTCAATTCCATACAATGAGCCATCTATAAAATCCTCTGAACTCCAGTCGTCCACATCGTACTGGGCCACAAACTCCGATTTTCCGTCAAACAATACAAAGCCCGTCTTCATCCTTCCGATACCGTCAAAGGCATAATTTTTTCCGCTGATGTTACGGATCCGGTTCCGGTAGACTTCTCCTTTTTCATCCGTGTGCCACCAGCTGCATTCCTGATCAAAATAATCCGTTTCATCCAGATTTTCTGACGGGTACATCCAGAACCACATGTTTTTCAGAAGCTTGCCTCCATCATATGCGGAATAAAATCTCGCAGATGTGGAGCTGGTAGGATTACTTTTATCCGCATTGCTGATGGTTGCCACTTTACCCCACCATGGATTCATAATTCCATTTTCATCAAATCCATAGGCATTCCCGTCGATATTCTTCTGCTTTAAATTCTCTCCTTTGCTGCTAACCTTTTTGGAGCTTTCATCAAAGTAGATCCACATTTTTTCATAATCCGAATAATAGCGGTCGGTCATGTTGCTAAGCAGTTCAGAACCACCGGTCCCATATCCGATTTCACCATAATCCAGCCATTTTTCTGTAAACAGAACCCCATCTTCTCCGGAATAGTAGACCCCTTCTACAAACGGATCATCCGAATCATTGATGGAATTTCCATTATCATCAAACCAACCGGTTAACATAAGTCCATCTTCATTAAACAGATAGGTATTTCCATTAATCTTCTTTTTGAAACTGTTGCCCTTTCTTTGATACGCCTTGCCATCAGTTCCGAAATAGTACCAGCCTTCTTCAAAATTGCCTTCCGGGTCTTTGGATTCATCAATCCAGATCCAGGTGTTTTGAACCATCTTTCCATCTTCATCCACGAAATAACCGGTGTTTCCCAGATGGAACATACAATTCTTAAGAATCGTTCCTTCCGATGATAAGTAATACCAACTGTCCTTAGATTTTTTCCAAACATTTGTCATCGGCTGATCATCCGAGCCAAGGTATGACCATTCGCCATTCTCAATCTTCCAGCCTTCGGCAGCATAGACATCTTCATGAAAAGATGACGTTAAAAAGCCCACCGAAAGTGCAAAGATCATTAGCACACATAATCTCTTTTTCATTCCTCATCATTACCTTCCTTTCTCTTAAGCTACAATTCATGGAGTTATTCCCGTCATAGGGAAAATTGGCACTCAACATGTATACCTTTTTGCAAAATACAACAGAATTCCTCTTTTGTTGTTTAAAAAAAAGAAAAACCGGGTTTGATATAACGCTCCGGTTTTTCTTACCTAAATAAAAACACTTTAAAAGGCCGGTTTTACAAAAATTATGCAAACCAGCTTATTTGTTGTACCTGAATTTCAAAAAAGGGAGATTTTGAAGAAAAATAGTGGATTTTATTTCCTTTATGTAGTAGAATATTTTAAGATACTAGAATGCTTTTACAACAAAAGAGGAATTCTGTCGTCAATTTCAACCAGCAATTTCAGACTTTCCAGCTGCCTTATATGGTTATAGCCACTTTCTATCGTATAAATACGTGTCGTATTTACGCTGCTATGTCCCAATATATCAGCAAGTCTGGACAAATCCTTCTCTGAATCATAGTAAGATCTGGCAAATAAATGTCGTAAATTATGGGGATAAATTTTTTCCTGTACAACGCCCGCTTCTACGCCCAATGCTTTCATTTCTCTCCAGATATTACTTCTGTCCAATGCAGCTCCATTCCTTGTTATAAAAATCATACCGCTTTCTATATGCCTTTTTTGTGCATACAATATTAACATCTGAGATAACTGTCTTGTAAGGAACACAGTTCTCACTTTCCCCTTACAATCCACTTCCGCCCGTCCTTTGACTGCGGCTTCTACCGTAATATAAGGTAACTCCGATACCCTGATTCCGGTTGAACAGATCGTCTGCAGCAATAAAGCCAATCTTAATTTACCTTTTTCCAAAGCAGTTTTTACCAATCTCCTATACTCATCCTTTGACAGCTCCTTGTTTTCTGAACAAAAAGTATTGCGGCTGATTTTAAGAAATTTCACTTTACAATCCTCCCAATTGCAATAATTAAAAAAACCATTAAGCGCAGCAAGAGCCCCATTAACTGTCACAGGAGCCATTTTTTCGCGCATAACACCCTTCCACATAATCACAATTTCTTTATTAGCAGATCTTCCATCGAGATAGCGCATGAATAAGCTTAGATTATATCGGTAACTCCGAATTGTTTCTTTGCTTTTTTCACAACCGTGCAACCACGCACAATATTCATCGATCAGCGTATCTGTAACGATTCTCGCTTTACACTTACAGGCTTTATTCATATTGTCCTCCTATTATGCAGTACCATATATTCAAATACGAATCGTTCCCAATTCAGGGATAAAATATTCTACATTCGCGGAAAGTTAAAATAAAAAAACAGAAATCCTCTTGAGAATAAACAAGAAGATTTCTGTCTGGCATTGAAAAGAAAAACTATCAACTTTCCGTGCTGTCATTTTTTTAACGAAGCTTCTTCGAACTAAATGATTCTTGTTATCGTATAATAATGTCAGACATAAAACCCAAAATTTCTCTTCTTATCTTCTCTATTATTCTACTTAAACGTAAATCAAACTAGTTGTATCATGTAATTAATATAAGGTTAATTGTATCAAATAATGTTAAAATTTACCATTTTCCATTTTAGCTTACGGATTATGCTTATTTTAAAAACCGGCTCATAACATAATTACTGATGTCGATCCCTCTGGAAGTCAGACGATAATAGCCATCTTTATACTCCATAAGCCCTTCCTCTTCCATTGCATCCAGCACCATACCGTAAACGCTCCGGATGTTGTGGCCAAAGTTGCTGACAAACCCGTGGGCCGAGACACCTTTCATGAGACGCAGCCCCAGAAACATGTATTCTTCCATCTTTTCCTCTATGGTCAGCTGCTCAAACTCCTGCCTCAATACTCTCTGAAATGCTTCATCCTGGTCCAGACGGGCGCTGCAATACTCATCGAGTGCAGGAGTATTGTGAAAACGGCATCCATTCAAATAAGAGGCGGCCCCCAGACCTAAGCCCAGATACTCAACTCCTGTCCAATAACCGATGTTATGCCTGCATTCGTATCCGTTTTTGGTATAATTGGATATTTCATACCTTTCATATCCTTGTTCGTTTAGAAATTCCTGGGTCAGGTAATACATTTCGCGCTCTGTATCCTCATCCGGCAAATCCGGCAGGGACATAAGACTATGGCATTTTTCCATGTTTCCGTGCTCTCCATACCGCTCAAAATAAGGTGTCCCCTTTTCCACGATCAGACTATATGCAGATATATGCTCCGGCTTCAGCATTGTCACCTTTTTTAAGGTATTCTTCCACGATTCCAATGTCTGCCCTGGAATTGCTGAAATCAAATCCACATTTACGTTGTCAAATCCGGCCATACGGACTCTTTGATAGCTTTTCAGGAATTCATCGTAAGTATGAATTCTACCTAAATAGCGCAGCTCTTTGTCGTCTGCAGACTGAAGCCCCATACTGATCCGGTTTACCCCTGCTTCTCTGTAACAGGAAAGGGCCTCGGCCGTTACCGTACCAGGGTTTACCTCCATCGTGATCTCTGTACCAGGAAGAATCTCAAACGCTTCTCTGAGAGCATGAAGTACTGCAGCCATGTCTCCTATACTTAATATAGAAGGAGTGCCTCCCCCTATGAATACACTGATCACCTGGTATTCTTTGACTTTGGCACTCTGGCATTTGATCTCTTCTATTAACTTTTCTGTATATTCCCGCTGCGTCTGCTGGTTACCGGGAAAAGAAAGGAAATCGCAGTAAGCGCATTTACGCGCGCAGAACGGGATATGCACATAAATCTCAAGATTCTTTTTATTCATCATCTAATTTCAGTACGCTCATAAATGCCTTTTGCGGTATCTCTACATTACCGACCTGGCGCATACGTTTTTTACCTTCCTTCTGCTTTTCAAGAAGTTTCTTCTTACGGGAAATATCGCCGCCATAACATTTGGCCAAAACGTCCTTTCTCATGGCTTTTACTGTCTCGCGGGCAATGATCTTGCCGCCGATAGCCGCCTGGATGGGGATCTCAAAAAGCTGTCTGGGGATCTCATCCTTAAGCTTCTCGCACATTCTCCGTCCCCTGTCATAGGCAGATAACGCATGGACGATAAAGGAAAGGGCATCCACTTCTTCCTTGTTTACCAGAATGTCCAGCTTCACAAGTTCTGACCTCTGGTAGCCCTTTAATTCATAATCAAAAGACGCATAACCCTTGGAGCGGGATTTTAAGGCATCAAAGAAATCGTAAATGATCTCGTTTAAAGGAAGCTCATATCTTAAAAGTGCCCTGGTAGCTTCCATGTATTCCATGCCCAGATACACGCCCCGCCTTTCCTGGCACAGGGTCATGATGGCGCCTACAAATTCCGTGGTCACCATGATCTCAGCGCTGACAATTGGTTCTTCCATATATTCAATTTCCGTTGGATCAGGCAGGTTGGAAGGGTTAGTCAGCTCCAACTTCTCACCGTTCTTTTTATAAACATGATAAACAACGCCGGGTGCCGTTGTTACCAGATCCAGATTATATTCCCGTTCCAGGCGCTCTTGAATGACCTCAAGATGAAGGAGACCTAAAAATCCGCATCGGAAACCAAAGCCAAGGGCAAGAGAAGTCTCCGGCTCAAAGAACAGGGAAGCATCATTAAGCTGAAGCTTTTCCAAAGCGTCCCGCAGATCATTATAACGGGCTCCATCCGCAGGATACAGGCCGCAGTAAACCATGGAAGTTACTTTCTTATAGCCTGAAAGAGGTTCCTTACAAGGCCGGTCCGCATTGGTAATGGTATCACCCACAGCGGTTTCTTTTACATTCTTTATGCTGGCTGTCAGATACCCTACCATACCGGCGCTTAGCGACTCGCACGGAAGGAACTGGCCTGCGCCGAAATAGCCGACCTCCACCACCTCTTCTATTGCTCCGGTAGCCATCATGCGCACCCTGTCGCCTTTTTTTACCGTTCCCTCCTTAATACGGAAGAAAACGATGACGCCTTTATAGGAATCATAAAGAGAGTCGAAAATCAGGGCCTGGAGGGGAGCTTCAGGGTCTCCCTTTGGAGCCGGGATCTTTTCAACAATTGCATCCAGGACTGCTTCTACATTTTGCCCTGTTTTTGCAGAAATTCTGGGAGCATCATGGGCTTCAATCCCGATGACATCTTCGATCTCCATCATCACACGCTCCGGTTCCGCGCTTGGAAGATCGATTTTATTTAATACCGGAAATACGTCAAGATTGTGATCCAGTGCCATATAGACATTCGCCAGTGTCTGCGCCTCGATTCCCTGGGAAGCATCCACAACCAGGATGGCTCCGTCACAGGCTGCAAGGCTTCGGGAAACCTCATAGTTAAAGTCCACGTGACCTGGAGTGTCAATCATGTTAAAAATGTATTCTTCGCCATTCCCGGCCTTGTAAACGGTCCGGACTGCCTGGGCTTTAATGGTAATTCCCCGCTCCCGTTCCAAATCCATATTATCAAGCACCTGGGATTGCATTTCCCTGCTGGTGAGCAAACCTGTCTTCTCTATGATCCTGTCTGCAAGGGTTGACTTTCCATGATCAATATGAGCGATAATACAAAAGTTGCGTATCTTATTCTGCTGGGCAGCTGCCATATAGTTAATTCCTCTTTTCTGATGTTTCTGGTGTTTTCCGGCCAGGCCCATCCCTAAGGGCACAATCCGCCAGATTACTATGATATCTTTAAAAATATACCATTAAAATTACCGATTGTCCACTGTGAAAGCGTTGAATTTCCTTGTAATTCCGTTGAAATAGCAAGGATGATAGCTTGGTTTGCTATCCTTGGCAAAAATAGTAGTATCATAGTGTTACTAAAATGACATCACTTTCACTTGCAAATACAGTAACTATGTATTAGAATAATATTAAAGAAACAACCGCCCCAATACAAGGGGTTGGCCAAATACTCAGAATAGAAACTCCACCCTTTTCACTCGCCAAAGTTTACAAGGGTGGTTTTTCTATGCCCATTTCTGGGACTTTATAGAAAAACGCTACTTACAATTATAAAAAATAAAGGTAAGCAATGCTAAAATGAATGTACCAAAAGCCATAAGGTCTTTAGATTCGTACTTCATCCGCACCACCTCCCATCTATGTAATAATGGAAGGCCAACACCCTTGCAGTGACACGATTGTTTCATGCCATTATGGTAACATATCCCATTTCAATCTGCAAATACTTTCCTGGCAACAAATTGATGGATACCTATATTCTGCTATATCTTTAATAAACTATACAGAAAAAAGGTTACTAAATAAGTGGGGCAGCAGAAAAATTGTCGTATCAATTTTTTTTATTTCATAATAAAGCAGAGAATACCTGGCATCTAAGCGGGTTCCCTGCTTTAATGTATTTATATATACAATTATTTAATTACCTTGCAACACCATATCCAAAATTTCTGACAGAGGTTCCATGGCGTTTAACGCTTCCTGGTATGTATTGGTTTGGGCACCTACTTCAATCAGGGCTGACCTGGCTCTCAAGTGCAGGTTATACCGAAGTCCTTTTAAGTATATTTTCCGGGTCAGATTTGGAAAATAGGCTGCAGCGTCAAGCTGCATCTGTAAGCTGAAAGCAAGATTCTGCGTTCGATAAGGATTGGGAAGATACTCAATAGGCCCTTTTGGTGTCTGGCTGACCCCATTAAAAAACATAATGGGTGCAGTGGGTTTCCCGTTGACCTGGTTCACCATATGCAGATTCTCATTTACCCCATCCCGGTGAACATCCAGTATCACCTCTATCGAAGGGTTCTTCTGGAGGATTTCTGTAATGCCATCCAGGGCATAAGTATATGCTTTGTTTCTATCAAGCTTTCCGTTTTGCAAATCGTAAACCGAAGTATCATGAAGCACATTGTAGCCCTTTTTGGTCAAAAGCTCTGTAAGATAGTTTCCGATTCCCACCACGGTCGCATTGGGATTATTCGGCCCGTGGTCCGAAAATTCCTCCTGGGAATGGGTATGGTAAATGAGGATCTGTGGTTTGTCGTTTCCACCCTCCAGGGTAAAATCCTTAGAAAGGAACTCATCCGCCTTCATTAAATCCCTGCCGGCCGTTGTGGAGGTATGGATACTGTAAAAATGCTGGATGAGGAAGTCATAGTCAGCCAGTTGTTCCTTGCGGTATACGGCCCCTGCGATCGGCCATAAAGTGCTGGACGCACAGGTCATGGCAGGGTCCTTATCCGCAGTAAGTGTACTTTCTTTATCAGCTTTTGCCGCCTGATCAGTCTCTGCTGTTTGATTTTGTTCCGGTACCTGATTGGCTGTCGTATCCCCACCAGCCGGCGGCTGCTCTGCCGGCTGTGTCTTATGGGTTCCGGCATTGATGCTTCCGTCTTCTCCGCTTTCCTCTCCGCCGTCATATAAAAGGAAACTATGTTCCTCATAAAACTTTCCACTTTCTAAATATCCTTCATAGGCCGGGTCCATTTCTCCATGATTCGTTTCCGTTTTGCCACTGCCGCCATACCGGTAAAGCGGTGACTGACTGAAAAGAATATCACAGAGAACATTTATCATGGATTTTTCATGGGTTCCGGACAGAATACTGTTTTGATCACTCTCATCCCATGTTGCGGCCGGATACTGCAGCCTCCAGATATAGGAAATCCCAAAGCCGGCCCCTTCTTTCGCCCAATTTTCCACTTTATGTGGATCCGCCTTTTTTCTCACTTCTGAAACTTCTTTTATGCTGAGAAGAACGGCCAGAACCAGGCTTATGATGATCATCATTTTTCTTATATACCAGTTAATACCCTTGTTTCTTCGCCTCATAACCGCCTTCCTGCATAGATTATTCATAATATCCTATGCAGAATGCCTGCCATTTACTACGAATCTTCCTGTCCCAAAAATGCCAGATGAATTCCTTCCGAGATGGTAAAGCTAAGTTCCTTTACCGTTTCATCAATATCCGGAGGTGTTACATACATTGGTCCGAATTCCGGTTCCAGCAATTCCCGGATAAGATCATACTGCTCATCCGAGTTCAGTTTACCGATGAAATCTCCCATTCCCTTTGTTTCCATGCTTTCTGAAAGAGCGCCAATCATGGCGGAAACCGTATCATGGACAATAGCCGCCGCCCCTACAACGGTGGGCACTCCAATGGCCATGACCGGCACGCCAAGGCTTTCCAACGTAAGGCTGTGTCTGTGATTGCCCACTCCAGAACCTGGGTGGATTCCCGTATTCGTAAGCTGAATGGTAGTTCCAAGCCGCTTTACGCTTCTGGCTGCCAGCGCATCAATGGCAATGATGAGATCCGGCTCAGTTTCTTTAATAATTCCTTTTAAAATCTCGGCACTTTCCATTCCTGTCTGAGCCATGACTCCCGGAACGATACCGCTGATAATTGGCATGGTTCTTCCCTTCCAGAAATCATCTCCGTACTGGATCTTCAGATGCCTTGTTACCTGGAGATTATTTAAAACTCTGGGGCCAAGGGAGTCCGGCGTTACGGATGAATTGCCAAGCCCTGCCACCAAAACATGAAAATTGGGTTTCCGGTAATCCTTTCCTGCAAGGAGGCGTTCGATCTGGTTTGCCAGCTCCTCCGATACTTCTCTGTGATAATCTTCGTCTTTCATGGAAAGCTCATCGGCCTCCAGGGTAATATAGGTCCCAATGGGTTTTCCCATGGCCTTTGAGCCTTTTTCGTCAAGAATTTTTACCTCAGTCATCTTTATGTGACTGTCTGATCGATGCCACTCACGCAGAGACACACCTGATATCTCACCGCCATCACCCGGGAAACTCTCTCTTTCTTCTACTGCAAGGTCTGTACGCACTGTAAATGTGTTTTCCATTTTTACCACCTTTCCTCTTTATTACTCATGCTTTTTGGGCATAAAGGCATGCCTGTATGGCTTTCCAGCATTTCTAAGGTATTTTCTGCAAAAATACGGGAATTATGTATTGACATCTGCGTCGAAATTCGTTAGAATACAAAGGTATGTTTACATTGAACTGTCCGTGTCCAGGCTTTGATGCAAAACAAAGAATAATCATATATCATATTATTGGAGGTGTACCGATTGGCTAACATTAAATCTGCAAAAAAGAGAATTTTAGTAAACGAAACAAAGGCTGCAAGAAATAAAGCGATCAGATCCAAAGTGAAAACATCTATCAAGAAGGTAGAGGCTGCTATCGTTGCCGGTGACAAGGCTGCTGCACAGGCAATTTTAGTAAACGCTATCTCAGAGATCGATAAGGCTACTACTAAGGGCGTATATCATAAGAATACCGCTTCCAGAAAAGTATCCAGAATCTCAAAAGCTGTAAACACAATGGCTTAATTCATAGAACAGACTTTTATCCCATTCGGAATAACCCACTGAATGGGATTTTTTGTGCAGTTTTAAGGCTTTTGCAGAATAGTCTCACGCAGAACTATTTTGCAAAAGCCTTTTTATTTATAGTCAATTGGATATTCGCGATCTGCAACCCTACTTGATGAGGTTAAACTATTGATAAATCACAAACCCTTCATAAGGTTTCAGTTCTCCGCTTATTCTCTCCGTTGTATCATAATTGCTGATCAAAACGGTTCCTGATTCAAATTCCTCTGGAATGCTGTAATTTAGCGTCCGTCCGCTGAAGCTGCATACGACCAGCAGCTTCCTGTCTCCCAAGGTCCTCACGTAGGCATAGATATCCGGATCATCGGGAAGCAGCAGCTCGTAACTGCCATAAACGATGATCTCATATTCATGGCGCAGAGCGATCAATTGTTTATAATAATGAAATACAGAAGTCTTTCGTTCCACCTGTTCTTTGGCATTGATGCTTTCATAATTGGGATTTACCATGATCCACGGGGTGGCTTCTGAAAATCCGGCATTCACACTTGTATCCCACTGCATAGGGGTCCTCGCATTGTCCCGGCTCTTATACCTTAAAAACTTCATCATTTCCTCTTGGGTGAAAATTCCTTTTTCTGTCAGCTCATAGAAGGCATTTATGCTATCCAGATCCCGAAAATCATGGATGGTTTCAAAGGGGACATTGGTCATTCCCAGTTCCTCTCCCTGATACACATAAGGAGTTCCCTGCATCATATGGAGGCAGGTGGCAAGCATCTTCGCTGAGCGTTCCCGGTATTCCTCACAGTCGCTTCCAAAACGGGAAACAACTCTTGGCTGGTCATGATTATCCCAGAACAGGCTGTTCCAGGCAATTCCCTCAAGCCCTTTCTGCCATTTTGTCATAATGGCTTTAAGATCCGGAAGATGCAGCTTCTTATCCGTCCATTTGTTGTCAGGATCCCCATCCACATCCATATGCTCAAACTGGAATACCATGTTAAGTTCACTTCCATCAGAGGATGCGTACCCGGCCGCTTCCTCAAGAGTCACGCCGGAGCACTCTCCTACTGTCATGATATCGTAGCCGGATAAAACCTCCCGGTTCATTTCCTTTAAATATTCGTGAACATTTGGTCCGTTGGCAGAAACATTAAAGCTGGCATATCCATTGATCATGGCCGGACCGTCGGGAAGCCCCTCCCGCTTGGAAATCAGGCTGATCACATCCATGCGGAATCCGTCAATGCCCTTATCCAGCCACCATTTCATCATATCGTAAACCTCTGTCCGGACTTTCCCGTTATCCCAGTTTAAGTCAGGTTGTTTTTCGGAAAAAAGATGAAGGAAGTACTGGTCAGTTTCCTTATCATATTTCCATGCAGGTCCGGAAAAGCAGGATCCCCAGTTATTGGGTTCTTTTCCGTCTTTTCCATCTCTCCATATGTAATAATCCCGGTAAGGATTATCCTTTGATTTTCTGCTTTCTAAAAACCATGGATGCTCATCTGAGGTGTGGTTTACCACAAGATCCATAACCAGTTTGATTCCCCGTTTATGCATCTCTTCTAAAAGTCTGTCAAAGTCCTCCATGGTACCAAATTCCTTCATGATGTCACGGTAATCACGGATATCATAGCCATTGTCATCGTTTGGCGAATCGTACACGGGAGACAGCCAGACCACATCGATTCCCAGTTCCTTTAAATAGTCCAGCTTGCTTATGATCCCCCCTATATCGCCGATCCCATCCCCATTGCTGTCGCAAAAGCTTCTGGGGTAAATTTGATATACTACAGATTCCTTCCACCAAATTCTCATAGTCTTCTCCTTTCTAATCCAATACATAATCACGCAGCAGAATAAGAAACACACTGGCTGTCCAGGTAAAGCCATGATCCCTCAGGCCCCGCCCGTCCAGTGCACTGTAATTTTCATAAAATCCTTTATCAGCACAAAGTCTGCAGAAACGTTCTGCATAAAAACGTGCCTCTTTCTGTCTGCCGCACTGTTTTAAGGCATCCACCATAATCATGACAGCGGCTGGCCAGACCGCTCCCCGCCAGTATCCGTCTTCTTCAAACAGCATACTATCCAAAGGCTCTGATGCAAACCCCCAGGGACCGGCCAGATGGCCTTTCTCTAAAAGTCCTGAAATCAGATTATCCCGAAGCTTCTCCGGAAGGCGTTCCCCAAGAATCAGGGGAAGATATAAAAGCAGGGAATCGGAAGTGACCACTTCCATCTCAGGGATCTTTACCGCTTCAAACCGGCCCTCTCTCACAAAATAGGCCAACAGCTTAGAGAGAAGATTCCCCCCCTTTACCTTCCACGCTTCAGCCTCTTGCTGCCAACCAAGCTGCCTTGCCGTATGCTCCAGAAACTCCATCTGCAATACAAGCCAGGCCGATAAATCCGGCGACTGGACCGGCAAGCCCAGACGGAAAACGGTGGCATTGTCCCAGCCGGAATCATTGCCATGCTGGTAGGTGGGGATGCCGTTTTCCTCCACCCGGTAGGTCATCCACCAATCGGTAAAGGAGGCTACGGAATGGTACAGCCTCTCCTTTACTTCCCTGCCCGGATCATGGATCTGAAACATATTCTTTAGAATAAATCCCTGGACCGGCGGCTTTACAAAGGAGCGGATAATCGTCCTTGCCTGGTAAGCATCAGGGTATGTGCCATACTCATCCTGTTGGTCCGCCATGGCTAAAAACTGGCCGTATGCCAGCTCCGGCTGGGACGAGACCAGGGCAAGGCCGTTAAAGGCATAATCCCAGCTCCATACCAGATTCATCCAGTTTTTTGTCATGACCATTACCGGTCTTTTGATATAACCGGAAGGCTGGAGTACGGAATGCCACAAAACATAAGCTGCTTCCCTTCCGGCTTTTTCAAAAGCAGGATCTGTCCCCTTTAAACCGTTCATGATCCCTTTCTCAAACTCCAGATATTCCTCTTTTACCGTCTGACGGCACAGCGCATAACTCCCGTACTCTTTTTTCTGCGGACTTAATCCGGTAAGGGTGATCACGGCCAACAGCTCTCCCTCCTCCGGGCTTAGAAGAAGCTCCGTCCTGCTGCTTCCAAAGCCATTGTCCGGACATGCTAATTGATCCTTTGCCTTTCCTTTTCGCAGGGTCACGTGGAGGGCCATATCATCTCCTGCTATTTCAAAGCTTCCATCCATGTGTCCCATCACTCTGTCATAGGAACCCGCTTTAGTCTTTGTAATCAGGACCGAGCTGTTTGATTTCAAGAGAAACCCTTCCTCATCCCCAAAGCATATGGAGTATTCCCCTGTTTCAGACGTTACATCCAGTTCCCAGGGCGACATGGAAACTGCTATCGTCTCTTCCTGTTTCCCATCATCATTAACCGAAATGATGGGATAAGTCTCCTGTTGGGAAAACGCGCCGTAAAGTACCCGCACCGCAATGTGGCCGTCAAATTCCTTCGTGCCATCCTGGGGATAGGAAAATGCCAAATAAGAGCCGTATCTGCTAAAAGGTACGGAGCGGATATCCAGTTGTCTCCTGTGTTCCTCCATCTGAATTCCTCCTTATCCGACGATCTCCAGCAGCTGACTGAAGGCTGAAAGCTTATAATCTGCTAATAAAGATTTTACCGCATCTCCCACTGCTCCGCAATCCATTCCGCCAGATTTTGCTGCTATAAGTCCTGCCTCGGCATCTTCTACTACAAGGCAGTTTTCCACCTTGCAGTTTAGCATGGTTGCTGCCTTTTGAAATACTTCCGGATGGGGCTTTGAATGGGTGATTGAATTTCCGTCAGAGACGGCATCAAAAAAATGTTCCAATCCCAACTGCTTTAAGATCAGTCCTGCGTTCTTACTGGAGGAACCAATTGCCAGCTTAACCCCCCGTTTTCTAAGCTCCATCAATGTATCTTTTGTTTCCTCCGGCAAATCGGAAGGGGTCATGCCTTCCAACAGCTTTTTATAACCTTCATTTTTCTTTGCTAGATATCTTTCCTTATCTTCTTCCCTCATGACCTTATCATAACGTTCCAGTATGATATCAAAGCTCTCCTTCCGGCTGACACCCCGCAGCCGGTTATTGATGATCTCATCAAAATAAATTCCCAACTCATCTGCCACCTCTTTCCATGCAAGATAGTGATAATGATCGGTATGACAGATCACGCCGTCCAAATCAAAAATAACCGCCTCATAGGTTTTCTTTTCTACATAAACAGATGCTTCCGGTTCCACCCTGCTGTTTCTTCCGAATACCATAAGAGACACCGGGCTGTTTCCGTTGTTTGCAATTGTAGCGCCTTTCTTATCCACTGTAACCGTCAGCTTCTGGCCCTTCCATACCAGTGGAAATCGAAGCTCTTCCCAGGCCTTAGGAAGTTTTGGATTAAGTTCAAGACCGCCACGGCGGATCCTCAGCCCCCCAAAGCCCATGACACAGCTTAACCAGATCCCTCCGATGGAGGCACTGTGAATTCCCTCCTCCGATGATTTCATATTGGGTCCCAGATCGATGGAGCATGCTGCCTGATGCATTTGGTAGGCCATGTCCTCCATTCCGTAATCATTGGCTAAAACTGCATGAACGCAGCGGCTTAAGGATGAATCATGAAGGGTCTTATCTTCATAAAATACAAAGTTCTTTCTTTTCGTTTCCAAGGAAAATAGATCAGGCATCACAAAATCCAGCATGACGGTATCAGCCTGTTTGGAAACCATGAGTTTGCCCATCTGCTCCATATTATAATCCTGGTGGATACCAAGGACCTTTCCGGAGGCCTTATAAGGTGCCAGATCAATGGGCTCCAAGCTCATATACTGGTCGGTCTGAGGAACAATGCCGTTTTCCCCGGGCACCGGTAAGTAGAGCTTTGCCCTCTTTTCCTTTAGCCTCTGTTTTAACCGGTCAAAATGGAACTTCTCATCAAGCCAGTCTGAAACATCCTTATTTTCCTTTGGCAAAGTTTCCATAATACGTTCCGCCAGCCCCATATTATAATCCGCCATATAATTGGTATAGGCATTATTATCCACATGCTCCTTATACTCATCCGGCCCGATCACATCAAGGATTTCGTAACAGCCCTTTTTCTCATTCCATTCTAATCGGCTGGACCAGAAAAGAGCCGTATCCAATATGATTTCATATCCGTACCGGTCCATATAGTCCTGATCTCCGGAGGCCTGGTAATACTGCCATACCGCATAAGCCACATCCGCGCTGATATGATGCTCGATTAATCCTGTCAGGCACTTTTGCACCTTGCCCGTTACCACGTCGGTACCAAGATATAAGGGAGTTACCTCGCCGTCATCGATCCAGGCACACTCCCATGGATACATGGCCCCTTCCCAGCCATTTTCAGCAGCCTTTTTTCGGGCGCCATAGAGATTTCTGTAACGGTATTCCAGAAGGGTTCTGGCAATTTGGGGTTCCGTAAAAGTAAAATAAGGCAGGATAAACATTTCCGTATCCCAAAAGGAATGGCCCTTATAGCCTTCCCCAGTCAAAGCCTTTGCAGCGATCCCTACCCGGTTGTCATCCTTTTTCACCATAATATTCAGATGATACTGGGCAAACCGGAGGGCAAGCTGATCAAAATCATCATTTCCCCGTATGGTCACCTCATGGTCTTTCCAGAATTCTTTCCACACTGCCTCTGACTCCGCCAGCAGTCTGTCATATCCCTTTTCAAATTCGGTCTGTAAACACTCCATGCCGTCTGCTTTTAGCCGATTAAGAATATCGGGTTGCTCTTCCTTTTCGTAAGCCAGATCCCTGGAAGAATGAAAGCAGGATATCTTTTCCAGGCGGATGGTTTCACCGGCCTCTGCTTTTACGGACCAGCGCAGATCCATATTTCTTCTGCCCATAACCGGAAGAGGCTTTTCCTCCCGGCTTATCCTGCAGGCGCTGTGGACCGCCGCCAGCACCCGGGACTCGGTGGTTTCTGCCAGGAACTGCATGGTGATACCGTCATAGATCCTGCGCCTTAAATTCTCAAAATGCATGGCTCCATGGTTTGTCACATCCCCATGAATTCCCGTTTCAATCACCAGCTGCGCGCTGCCGTCACAGGACAGCTCCAGATATTCCGCCGCAGCATGTTCATTTTTTAAGGATACAAACCGTTTAAAAACAGCCGTTACCAGAGTCTTCGATGGACATTCCCACACAACCTTTCTGGTAGTTTCTCCGTTCTTTAAGTTCATGATCCTGGAATACTCCATGACCTTACCTGACTGCAGGTTCAGACGGTATCCGTCAACATAGATATCCATAGCCGTTACATCCGGAAGATTAGGAAGTTCCGTCACCTCTTCATCTCCCGCTTTATTAAAGGTTCCGGTGATGAACGTGTTCCTCACCTCTTCCACATACCGCTCTTCCAGAGCGTTCCGCATCCCTATGTATCCGTTTCCCTGGGCAAAAACCGCCTCGTATTTTCCCAGGTTCCGGGCATCAAATTCCGTTTCCTCCATCAGCCAGTTTTTTAAATCTCCCTGACCCTTCAAAAAATTCATTGTGTTAATCATTATGCTCTCCTATATTGTCAGCCTTTTACTCCTGATGCCGCAACGCTGGCCTGTACCTGCTCCTGAGCCAGCGCATATAAAATGATGCCCGGAAGCACGACAAGGGTCAAAGCGGCAAACAGCTTTGTGTAGTCATATGAAAATGATTCGGTAAAAAATTGCAGCGCCACCGGCAGAGTCCTGTTCTTATTGGAAGAGGTCAGCAGGGAAGCATAAAAAAATTCATTCCAGTTATTCAAAAACATAAGAATCCCGGCCGTAGCCAATCCGCCTTTTGCCAGAGGAAGGTTAATCTGGAAGAATACCCGGAGAAAACCAGCCCCTTCCAGCCTGGCCGCCTCATCCAAAGATGATGGAATGGACATAAAGGTGGATTTTAAGATAAACACGGACATTGCAAGCCCCATAGATAAGTAAACCACCGCCAGCCCCCAGATATTGTCATACAGATTTATCTTCATGATCAGGGAAAAGATAGGCTGTGCCTTGGAATGGGAAGGGACCAGCAGGGTAATGGTAAACAGGGCAAAGATCAGTGATTTTCCTGGAAAGCGGTACTTTCCGATCACATAAGCGCCCATGGCAAAGAACAGCAGCGACAGGAGCGTTGAAGTAATGCAGACCAGAAAGGAATTGACCGCATACCGCAGAAAATCATATTTCTCGAATAAGTATATATATGGTTCAAAACTTATGGAAGTCGGCAGTGTAAATGGATTTCCAAGAATCTGGGCATTTGTTTTAAAGGATGACATGATCACCCAGAGAATCGGAAAGACCGATATGATCACAGTAAAGATCATAAGAAAATACATACAAAATACAGTTATTTTTTTCTTCATTTGCCCCTCCTCCTAATAGATGCTGTCATTCATACGGAATGTAATATGGACAGCTGCCAGAATGATCAGGCCCAAAGCAAACATGACCATACCGTTGGCATTGGCGTATCCGTATTTCATATCAGATATAGAATTGACCAGGATTAGCGGTATATTCATGGTATCGTCCCCAGGGCCGCCTGCGGTCGTCAGCCTGATCTGTTCATACATGGCGATCCTGGAAGTAATGGAACAGATCACTCCGGTTCCAATGGCATTTCTGCAGAGGGGAAGCATGATATGACGGGTCAGCTGCCATGGGGATGCCCCGTCTACCCTGGCGGCTTCCACCACTTCCTCCGGGACTGCCATCAAATCATTTAATACCACAAGGGTTACAATCACCGCATAAAAGATCCAGGTGCATGTAACCGCCCAGAATGCATATGGGGACTGGAAGAACCATTGGACATGAAAGTCCGGTGAAAACTTTCGGATCAGGTTATTTAAAATACCCATATCGTCATTGAAGATGAATTTATATATCATGGCCCAGGCAGCCGCTGAGATCACGTTAGGCACCATAAAAATCACTCTGGTGAATTTCCATCCTTTTGGCTTTGCATACAGTACAAATGCCATCAGCACGCCGAATCCCACATGGAAAGTTGCGGCAATCACGGACCAGGCTAGAAGGTTTTTCAAAGATATGAGAAAGGTTTTGGAATGAAAAAGATCGATGTAATTTTTAAGCCCTATGAAAACCGGTTTATTGAAGCCATCCCACTTGGTAAAGGAGGTGGCGATTACTGTAAGGATTGGTGATAAGTAAAACAGCAAAAATATCAGGAGGGAGGGCAGCAAAAATAAGTAGCACCACTTATAATTCCTTCTCTCCAAAACAGTGGAATTTGATTTTCCTGCTTTCATTTTCTTCCCCTCTTTCTAAAAATACTGCTGCAATACACCTGTTTTCACAGGCTTTTGCAACAGTATTTAATTCCCATGTACGATGTTTAGTTTTTAGCTTCTTCTGCTTTCTGAGTCAATTGGCTGCAGAATTCCTCCGGCGTAAGAGTTCCGTCTGCAAGCTTAGGAAGCAGCTTACCAAATTCCGTATCAGCAACGGAAGCCGGCATCACATCGAAAATAGATGCTGTGTATCTGGTATTTTCATCCATGCTTTCGGCAAGCTGGGATAAGATGCGGTTTTCTGCCTGTTTCTTTAAGAATTCGGAGCTGTAATCAAGCTTCGGAGCCACTCCGCCTTCGGTCAGTACCAGCTGCTCGATTTCTTCCTTGGAATCGCGGAAAGCAAAGAAGGCTTTTGCCAGCTCTTTTTCCTCATCAGAAGCGGTATTTGCGATCCAGAATTCACCGAATACTCTCGGATTGGCAATAGCAAAATTTCCTGGATAAATATCTGAAGTCACTTCCTCACCAGTAAATCCATTTGACCACTTGTCTGCTGATTCTTCATCAAAATCAGAGGCCATCCAGGAACCGTTGCATATAATGGCAGCACTCTTGCTCATAAATGCATTGGCTGCATCTGCGTAAGCTGCACCAATGGTATTGGCTGATGCATTACTCTGAAGGAGTTTCTGCAAAATGGATATAGCGGAAACGATCTTTGCATCGGTGTAATCATAAAGTTTGTCATCCACATACTGAGCCAGATACGTCTCTCCCCCCTCCTGATTGGCAATAAGGGCAGTAAGGAGAAGTCCTGATGTCCAGGCATTTTCCGCGGTCTGGAATGCAAACTTGTTATCTCCGATGCTTTCCATGAACTCGTCAAGTTTCATATCCTTAACGGCTTTTTCCGGCTTATACATGGTATTGTTATAATACAGACCCACAGGCTTTAACACGGATAGGGGCTTGCAGATGAGTTTTCCGTCCACGGTGCAGTAATCCATGGAGTCATCAATCCAGTTATTTTTTACCTCCGGGTTAGCATTTGCAAATTCGCTTAAGTCATATGCCATGCCATTGGCAAGAACTACGCTCTTAAACCACTGAAGATCGATACCTCCGGAGCCAGGTGCATGGACAATGGCAGGAAGTTTATTCTGCTGGGCCAACTGCTTGATTTTTTCCGCATACTGGGCCTGAGGAACCTCCTCGATCACGATCTTATACTTGCCTGCGTACTTCTGATTAAACCGTTCAACTTCGGGCAGAAAGAAAACAGCTCCAACATTTTCACCTGCCAGATAGGTTGGAAAAGTCATCTGTATTTCCTTCCCCGATGCATTTTCAGAATTGCCTGCCCCTGGTGCCGTTGTTTTACTGTTCCCACCGGAACAGCCGCTGATCAACGTTGCCGCAGCCATAACAGCTGCCATAATCCCCGCCAATTTTCTTTTCATAAATATCCTCCTTAATATTTTTTTACAATTGCTTCACACTCTTGCCTTCCTCAAGAAAATATTTTGTCATATGAACCCTGGAATACTTTTCGTCATTCACCATTTTCATGAGAAGCTTTGCCGCATCGTAACCTTTTTGCCACATATTCTGGTTGACGCGGGTGATAAAAGGATCAATGTATTTCATAAAGTAGTTGCCGTCATAACCGGTAATGGAAAAATCTTTTGGGCTCTGATATCCCAGCTCCTGAACTGCTCTTAAAACGCCTATGGCCGTTAAGTCGCTCATGCAGACAAACGCGGTCCCAGCCTCCTCTTTATATTCCTTCAGCAGTTTCTTAGTTCCTTCATACGCTTTCTGTTCCATAAAGTCCGTATAGATCACTTTGCAGCTTTTGGGATCAATGCCGTTCTTTTCAAGGGCATCTAAGTAACCCTGTTGACGTCTGATGGAAACATCGGACTTCTTCCGCCCATAAACAAGAATCAGTTTCCGGTGCCCACGATCGATCACGTACTGAGTAACCTGCTCAAATGCCTTCCTGTCATCTGTCATGACTGCTGATGTGTATGCTCCGTCCAGCTGGATATCAATGGACACACAGGGCAGGGCGGAGTGAGGCAGGCTTTTTACCAGAGGATCCGTTATCCTGAGACCCATAATTACGGCCCCTGATAATGAATATTCTCTGCAAAATGTGTCAAAATCCTTTTTTTCCTGTTCTTCCTTCCCAATGGAATACATGGCCAGATTGATCTCATGCTTCATCATGTAAGTATAAGCCCCCTGGATAACATTCATCATGAACTCGTTAGACTGGGCCTCTTCCAAAAGTCCGCAGATGAGCAAAGCCACATTCTTTTTGTTCTTTGAAGACAGATTTTTGGCACTGGTATTAGGAACGTACCCAAGTCTTTCCGCCGCCTCCACCACGCGCGCCCTGGTTTTGGCCGATACATCGCTGTATCCGTTTAATGCTCTTGATACCGTACTTACTGATAATCCCGTTTCCTGTGCCACGTCATAAATTGATTTTGCCATTCTACACCTCGTTTTTTCCAAAAACGTTTTTGGTCTTTGGTTTTTTTAAACACCTCTTTTTAGAAGTGTTGCATGAAATACCTACTTACGAAAACGTTTTTGATGATTACAAAATAACATTTTCTTAGGCCTGTGTCAATATATTTTATATTGTTTGTTATAAATGCCGAATTATCGTCGTTATTTTTATGCACATTTTCATCCGGACGTTTGTTTAAGAAGATTGTTCTTATCTCTTCCACACGGATGGGAGCTATTTCTTTTACGAGAGATATAAAAGAAAAGTACTATGAGAAATGAAAGGGTTTGTGCAATGGTAATGCGGACAGTCAGCAGTTCATCCACACCGGAAGCCGAAACCACATGCAGCAGATTGGCCGTGGTGTTATTCACAAAATGAGCTGCCATTCCTGCCCACAGGGATCCTGTGAGCTTGTAAAGCATGCAGTACTGAATTCCAAGCAGAGTGCTGGTAACCACCAGAATCAGGCCAGCCATAAATGCACCTGCCATGGACTGATTGCCGTCTATTACATTTCTTAAGGGCTGCATGATATGCCAGACTCCAAAGAGAACAGAAGACAGGATACATGCGGCAGGAAACGAATGCTTTTCTTCAGCCAGCCGGACAAACAATCCCCGGAAAACTCCCTCTTCCATTATCACATTGATCATGTTTCCTGCTATACAGATCATGATAAACAGAATGCCGCTTTGCATCCCCCGGTTGCCTAAAACGGAATAGCTGGTTACGTAAAACTTAAGTCCTGAAAAATTGCCTGTTGATAATTGAATCAGTATTTCAATACCATAGCCTGCAGTAAAAACAACGGCGCCAAGCAATGCTCCTAATAACATAGTTCGGAGAGCCTTTTCAGGAGAAAAACCTACTTCTGTCCATGAGTACCGGAAAAATGGGCTGGAGAACACCAACAGTAGAATACCGGCCACTTTATGTATAAATGCTTCGCCGATCAACGACTGGTCGGTACGGAATATGAAATATTCTATTGTCCGGAATGCAAAGCAAATGGCATAGAGCATAAGAATGATTGGAATTGGTTTTCGTTTATAGTCCAGCATAGGGTTACCTCTCTGACTGTTGTTTATGAAGTTGGAAAAGTTCCGCAGCCTCTGATTCATTGGATCTTCTTCTGATAAACTCCATGGGATACACAATAATCTGCTATACAGGCAATTTTAGCATAGTGTATGAATATTTTCCAGCATCTTTCGATGGCTTCCATAATTTTAGACGGGGCCGGATTGCCGGGCTCCCGTCTTTTTTCAGACAATATGCAGGGCACCTTTTTCATCAGTGCTCAGATTCATTTTTCCTTCAAACATGCTTCCGTCTTCCGTAACCCGGTACAGCTCTTCTTTCCAGATGATCCACTGGTTTTTTGCCATTGAACCGTTGTTATTTAAATAATACCATTTGCCATCTGACCCGGTTTTCCATGTATCTTTTACCATAAATCCGGCACCATCGAACCAGTACCAGTTTTCTCCGTCCTTATACCAATCGTTCGTAACATAATTTCCGGTATTCCCTAAGTAGAATCTCCATCCACCCTCTTCTTCAATCCAACCTGATTTATGCTGCGCTTCTGCAAGTGCTGCTTTAAAGCTATCCCAGGTATGTTCAGTATGATTGTATACATAAGGGTTGGGACAGATTTTTCCCGTTACATCATAATGGCGGATTACATGATCCGCCGGGACATTGTACTGCTTCATCAGTTCTTTTGTTAATAGGGCGGCAGCCTCTACTGTTGCATCTTCAAAATACCAGTCTCTGCTTGTTTCTGATTGACTTCCATTGTTCCTGACACAGAGCTCTATTCCCAGGCTGTTGCTGTTGCGGCATTCCGGATGGGTATATGTTTTTGCTCCGCAATGCCATGCAATATCTTTGTCCTCAACGGATTGCCATATTTCTCCGCTGAATCCGACAAAATAATGGGCGCTGGCCCCAATGTATTGGGAAGCGTAATATTTACAGTTTGCTTCTGCTCCTCCAAGAGCTCCTACGTAGTGTATTACAATATATTTTATTCGGTCGATCTGACCGTTACTGTAGTTGTATGGTGTCAATAATTTTTGAACTTCCATATCAAATTCCTTCCCTTAGGCCCACAAAGCCCATCTCGTCTGCATCAAAGGATTCCCGGAAACGTTCAATCTCCGTGTAATCGGAATTCTTTAGATTTTCCTGTATTCCCAAAAGCTCTATGTTTGGCATTGTTTCTGTTGCTTCGCTTTTAACCATTAAATCACCTTGTCCTTTCTGTTATTATTATATGATTTATTGGGAGGGAATGTACCGGGATTAAAGATGGGCTTTTGATGGGCTTTTCGTAGTTATTGTGATGTTTGTGATTTTTTGTTTAAAATATCTATGGCTTTAAAAAGAGCCGCTGGGAGAGGCAGCCCCATAAGGCCTGCATTCTCTACTATAGATATGAGTTCGTTTGCCATAAAACCTATGATGACTGTATCGCGTATGTAAGGGGTTCCTAGGGAGAGGTCCAGGCGGTGGGCCACCAGTACAAATAGGAGCGTCATACACTTCCTGCATAAGCCTTTAAATCCTGCTTTCGATTCAAGTGTTCCGGATTCTGTCTTTATACTTTTATGGAATACTCCGGCTACTGCCAGGCCTGAAAGAAAATCAATGGCCATGAAAAGTATTAAAGTTCCGATACCGGTATCCCATCCCCCAAATAAAGATGCTATAAAGCTACCTACCACTCCCAAAACTGTACATAATGTGTTTTTCATTCATATTTTCTCACGTTTCTTTATATTCTTTTCCGGTAATCTCCCAGAATTCATCGGCTGTGATCCAGCGGTCTACGGCATTATATACCATTCCCTCAGACCATAATCCTGCATCAAAATATCCTTTTACCTTTTCAAACTTACTCATATTATACTCCTTCTACATCGATGTCGGACATCATGGCTAAGTAGGATCCCCGGGCATACAACGCTGGCACCTGCTGCTCTGCAGTAGGTACATAATTGATCACCCCTTTGCTCCCATCGTCGTTTACACGGTAAAAAGCTCCGTCATGATATCTATCACCTATCCCGCATGGATACTGTGAACAGTCAACCGCATATGCTTCATTTCCATAAGCTGCCCTTGTCAATCTATTTGCTGTTTCATAATTATCACATACAATAATATTCTTTATTTCTTTTTTACTTATCTGTGCAAATACTTGATGTACAATCATTTTATTTTCCCTTTCTAATTTTTATTATTACCATCTTATAATGCAAATACCAGAACCGCCAGCATATCCTCCACCTGGAGTGCTATAGGTATATCCACCACCACCACCACTTCCAGTTCCTGCTGCCCCATTAGATCCAGCAGCCCCCATTGCATTAGCACCATTTCCGCCGCCGCCAGCTCCGCCAAATGCTCTATCTGTATCGGCATATTGTAGACTTCCACCGCCACCACCGCCACCGGCATATAGTGTATTCCAAGATTCTCCGAATGCTCTTGTCGTTGTACCTTGACCAGAGGCGCTAGTACTGCCGCCATCGGAAGCTCCATTTTGTGCATTGGTTCCTCCTTTTTTTACTGCATAAGCTCCTTTTCCTCCTGCACTTCCACCAGAGCCACCATAACCGCCCATAGCTCCTCCTTCGCCTCCATCCGCGAAGACTAAAGTTGTGGATCCGTTCATTACTTTAGTTTCACCACCTTTACTACCACTAGAAAAGCCCTCTACAGCGGCACCTCCGGCTCCTATCACTACAGAAAACTGTTGTCCTGGTACAACACCTACGCTTTTGATTGTAGAGGTTTTTCCGCTACCTCCGCCTCCGCCTGAATTATCATTAAGTCTCCGGCCACCGCCGCCGCTACCACCGCCACCTACACAAAATAAATCAATGCTTCGAACTCCGTCAGGTACAGTAAATGTGCCAGAAGAAGTAAATACTTGCTGACCTCTTGATGTAGTGGAAGCAGCAGCATTTAATGTATTTCCCCACATATCCGAAGGGGAACCAGACATATAAGCTGTAGCACTAAAATAATAAGTAGTACCAATTGAGGGCATCGTAACAATAACTTGTGACCAGCCACCAGATGTTGCATTATTACCATATCCTGTATATATTCTGGTTCCACCAGTTCCCGGATATCCATCGGTAGAATAGTTAATAAATACTCCGCTAAAAGGTTTCCCTCCGGCCGCATACGGATTCTGCCATTGTAATAAAATTTGGTTTGTACTGTATGCGGCCGCACTAAAATTTAATATACTGTTTACTGAAAGAATCCCTGTAAGTTTACTTCCATTCACCCAAGCCGTTTGCCCATTTAAAATCTGTGCTGCAGTAGCTGTAGCAGAAGTCTGGCTTGCAAGGCTATTTGCAGTAACCTTACCTCCCCCATTGTGAAAACCGGCAGGCACTGTATAGGATGCACCAGCATTCAAACTCAGGGACACAGCACCATGGTTTACCATAGAACCCTTTCTCTTAATCTTGGGATTCGAGTTATAATATGATTTACCTTCCAGTACCTGACTATCTGATACGTCACCGGTAAGCTCTAATGTACCTTCTACCACCTCATCATAAGAGTCAGCTGTAATCACACTATATCCCTTTAAGACCTCCGCCTTTGTAGCCGTGCATTCATCTGAACCTACTCCTGATCCGCCGCCCCCGGCGATAATCACTTTACCCATTGTCACTCACCCCTCTCAAATAAACGCTGAAATCTCCGGTCGGTTTCTTTTCTCCGCAGTAAAACGTTACATATCCGTCTTCTGTTTCCCCATCAGTTATCATTCCAACCATTTTTCTTCTAAGTTTCACCTCTGCCGGAGATAATTCCTTTGGAGTACATGGGCTGATTACCGGGTTATCTGATGCTTTTATCCCAGTTACCGCAACTTTCTGGCTGTATGGAATCATATTGCTCCAGCCAGATGCAGAAATAATGACCTCTATGGGCCGCTCATGCTGCTCCTGAATCTTCTTATTATAGAAAGTATTATTGAAAAGCTGTTCTATTTCAAAAGCCATTTCCTGACCGTCTGCCAGAGTCTCTCTGTCCCATTTTCTGATTTCCGTGGTATATTCAGGCGGATTTTTTACATTGCAAAATATCATAATTAAACCTCCTTAAAAAATTTCATCCATATCATAAATCTGAGGAATGTCCGCATCTTTTCCTTTACGCATAAATGTCCGATAAGCAACTAGATCGCCGTCCGAATCGAACAACCCCATTTCCGATATTTCTCTTCCTGTTAGTTCGCCCTTATCCAGAGTAGCAGTAAAACGGCATGTCGATTCCGCATCATTTGTGTATGCATGCGCTTCTATTTCTTTCTTCATTAACTCATTGTAAAGCCCAATTTCATTGCCTGTTGTTGTCTTAGGCTGTCCGTTTTCATCCACGCCTCCGTCTCCCCATGCCATGTGCGTGATAGTCGGGAGTGTTATATCCCCGGCATGAGCCTTGCAGAACTTCTTCCTGCCTGTTGTTGTTATTACTCCATTTGATGTTTTTGTCATTTTTCTCTTCCTCTCTTATAAAATTGATAAGCCACCATTTAACTTACGCCTTCTATCTAATTTCCAAGTGTTATTCACTACATTTACGTTCATAACGCGGGTAGGACCTGCTGTTACCTGTTCCTCTGTTTCAGATGCAAAAGCCACTTTCTCTTTGCATTGTATATCTCCCCTTAAGTCAGTTCTAAATCTCAAAATATTATTACCTGTGGTAATTCGCTCCACAGTTACCGTAGGTACTTTTATTCGTTCTGTCGCTTGTACAAATTCAGGAACATTCACCCCAAATCTGGATCTTATTGGATAAAAATCGATAAATTCTCCACTGTTATACCCATTCAGCCTGCGGCTGCCATCTAATGACCATAGATTGTCCAAATATAAGTGAGGCAGATTATAGCGAGGATAAAAGCCTGTCCAGTAGCGGATTGAATTTTTACAAGAAGTCTGAATATTATAATTTTCCTGATATTTGCTTAAAAAAAACGTCTCCAAATTGGCTGGTATCATTTCCCGAATCATTCCTTGAATACTTTTCAAGACAGTTATCGGCCTCTCCTTCACCACAAGCTTTAATTTATAAATATGATGAAAAATATATAATTCATAGTCTTCACCTAGCAATGCTGTTAGCTGTTCTCCTAATTTACTCTTCGAGTAAGGGAGTTGGTAATTCCAATTTGCCAGAACTGCTGACCTTCTCTCATCAAGAGTGAATTGAGGCTCTGGTTTTAAACCCAAAAACAGCTCCCACTTCTTTATTCCCTGATAGTCTGCCGTCAAAATGAATCCAGCGTCCCAAAGATCCTGGCAACCATCACAAAGAACTTTGAGTTCTTTGGCTTCTAGTTTGGCGATACTGTCAAACTCAACAAATTCCTTAACGTAGTCCGGGAAATAAGATTTCAAATCATTTTCTCTCCGATCATACATGAATTTCACCCCTCACAGCTATCCTGTCCGATGGAATTACATAATTTCCTCTTTTTCCATTGATGTTTGTATCAAACACATCAAGTATTCCTTCCACATCGAGCAGTTTGCTTTCAATTCTGGAAATCCTCACTACGTTTTCACTAACCTCCTGCCAGGATTTGTTTAGTTCTGCCAGATAGTCATCTATTGCATTACTGATATCACCAAAGCACCGACTAGCATCATACCCTGTTTGATATGTAATATTAGTTACAACAGATATTTTCTCCTCCTCTGCTCCAACTACTGTTACTTCATGGCCAATAGGTGCTAGTCCATAACCTTTCCCTTGATTCGGCTCTGGGTCAATTTCATCCTGTACTGCTTGAATCAAATCAGCAGTAGGAATACTATAAGATGAATCAATAATAACCAGCTTCACAGTTCCACCACCGGCCCATGTAGGAAAGACCTTTACCCCTCCCACTCCGGAAATTGCAGATACCTTTTCTTTATAATCTGCTATATTTCCGCCATACGCCTGTGATTTTAAACTATTAAAATAGCGCTTACGAAACCGCTCTGTTTCTTCCTCATCTTCTCCAGGTATTAATAATTCCGTCAATTCTGCCTTTGTCAGCCCTTTTATATATTCAATAGGGATTAGCCTGCCGAAGTTGCTGTTTCCAGCTGCTCCTATTGTCTCGCATCGCATTCTATATTCACCAGTACCTAATCGCTCTACAACTGTGTAATTAAAAACATTTAATGAAAAACGGCTGCCTATAGGTATTTCTATATTGAATTCTCCTTTTAATTCTGCATATGTAGCGGCTTTTGGTATTACTCCACGCTCTGCTGCCCTTCGAATTAAAAACTCTCGGCTTGCTGAATCAGCAAACATTTCCTTTAAAACATGGTCCAATTCAATATACGTAATTGCAATTTCTGCTGCTGCCGGAGCCAAAGCCGTGTAAATGACGGATCCTTCTCTCCTATCCAGATCTTTTGGAACTCTATCCAACATCCGCCTCAAAATAACTTCATACGTCATATCCTCATGCATTAAATACTCACCTCCTTTTCCATCATAATTTCACCATAAGTGGTATGAACCATAAACCTTACATGAAGGATTTTCCCATTACCTTCAAAGGAAAATGTATCAACACTCTGAATCCTGTCATCCTGCTGCAACGCTTCTTTGATTCTTTTTTTGATCTTTGCTTTTATCAGCCCTGTTGACTTCCCGAATAAGCCGTTAAGCTCCACGCCATAATTCCAGCTATAAATGAGCCAGTCGAACCGTTCTGTATTAAGAATGCAGAAAACCGCTTGCTTTACCGCCTCCAAACCATCTACCGTTCCGATTACCCGCTTTCTTTCCGTATCCAGCCGAAAGGTCTTTGACGGCATCTGTACCATTTTAAAATCCTGTTCCAAAATATTACCTGTCACCGGAAGCATAGCAACACCTCCTTTCCTACCATGTGCCTATTGCCACGTACTGTTGTCCTCCCCTTTTCTGAAGCAAAAGAACCTTTTGACCTTCTTTTAATCCATTTTTCACGGTTACAGTCACCTCTCCGACCCCAGGAATATTCATCACTTCCCCATGCTCTGTAAACTGCTTCGGCAAAATAACCTGGGATTTGGATAGAATCGTTTTCTGGTCGATTTGTATTTCAACGGGATTTTCCTTTATTACAGTCCCCGGAATCACGTCACATGGATCTCCTGCTTCAACCGCCTGAATAACGATCCGCTTTATATTTTCAATCCATTCTAAATCAGCCACTGATTTTCGCCCCCCTCAATGTCAAATCCATAGTATGTATTCCTTCGTCAATTTTATGGGCTGCAGACTCGATTACCAGATAATTTTCTATTCCCTCATCCTTTATATCAAGGAATACCGGAATCAGGCAGCCTGCCCGTACCCGGATATCTCCAAAGGCATCCTTGATGGTCAGGGTCCTGGATGGACGGTTATACAAAGTCAGATATGTTTCCGCTATGGCCTGGCCGTCTGCCCCTTTATCAATAGACTCATCTTTCTGGAGAATCCCCCATTTATTGATATTTTCTGTGTGCTTTGTCATATAGATTTCTCTTTGCTTTGTATCACTGTTGTCACAATACAGTTTGATCTGGTTGTAAGTATCGTTGTCAATGCTGACCTTATAGTCATAATCCTGCGCTGTCTTGTTATCTATCATGATGTCAAGCTTCATGTTCTCCATATTTTTCAGGGTGAGTTTTCCTGCATCATCATAAAATGTAAACAGGTTTTTCGTATGTATCATTGCAAGATCCAGATTGTTCAAAATAATATCAAATAGCGTTTTATCCTTTTCCTTTCTGGAAATCCTGTCTTTCGTATCCTCTAATTCCCCCGTTTTCAAATGATAATCCCTGGCTATCATCTGGATAACCTCTCCGGCAGTTAAATCCGTGTAATTATAAGTCTCCTTATTTTTTAAATATCTAAGCTGATCGTAAGCGGTGACCTTCATTTCTCCATCGCTGCTCCAGCTTCGTTCAAAAATAAATCCAAAGAAAACAGGTTTCCCATCCACATCCAGACGGAGGGCATTGCCCTCCTCGATCTGGAGTCGTTTGTCCGGGATCAGGGTAAAAGAACACTTTCCTGGCTGCCCTCTGCGCTGTGTTTCCCAGGTAATAGCTCCTTTCACTACCGGTTCGTATACGGTCTGGCCGTTCTGGATATATAAATGTGCTTCCATTTTCTACCTCCTATGGCATAATGAGAACCTGTCCTGGATAAATAACGTTTGGATTTGTTATTTTGTCCCGGTTCAGATTATGGATTTCCTGCCACCGGCCCCCGTTGCCAAGCTGTTTTTTCGCTATGGACCATAGACAGTCTCCCTTTGCAACTGTATAGTTCTTTTCTGGCGGCGGCTCCCCCTGGCGTTCCTCTTCCTGCTGCCCAGACTCTATTTCCTGCTTCTCCTCAACAATGGTAAAATTCATTATTTTAGTCCCATAACTTTTATATTCCTTCATTGTAAGCGAGACAATAAGATCAAGTCCCTCACTTACATCATCTGTAACCTTATAATCTTCTAGAGTTACATCCATGCTGGTATCAAATAGACTGTTGCCTCCCATCCCTTGCCGGATAACGGTAAATTCAAAGGGGCTTTGACCCTCCTTTAAATCCTGAAGTCTTTCAAGAAAATCCTCCGCACTGTCAATACTTCCATCCCAGACCGCACTGGGGTAATCCATTTGTGGAATGATTACATCAATGCTTATTTCGGCGAGTCCAAAGGATTTGACCAAATTTATCTCTTCTCCGTTTATCAGATTTACCGTCTTGTTCTGCCCGCTATACTTGACAGGGATCTTTTCCGGAGGCAGAGGGAGAAATATATCGTCAATATAAACTTCATATGCCATTAAAAATTCACTCCTTCCGCAGCCGAAGCAAGAATTTCGCTGGTAGCATCACCAAGCCTTCGATTCAGTTCATCATAATCAGTCATATTCTTTATGGTGTTGTTGTTATTTACATCTACCTTCAGTTCCGCCAGTGTAAAGCGGTTAATGATTTCCTGCTCTGCGGCATCCCGCATATATTTCAGCTCCTCATCCAAAATATCCATTAAGTCTGCCATGGCTGCCGTATTTATGGCAGTATCACCGGTACTCTGGGCAATGCTGTCGGCCGCATCCGACGGATTAAAACCTGAATTTTGATTATGCCTGGCAAATGTTTCTTTAATGTCTTCAAATCTTTTCTTTGCAGTATCTTCTGCTCTGTCCCCACCTGCATACGCTTTTTGGGCAGAATCTTTTAACCCAAACCGATTCAGGTCAATCCCGAAATCAGCAAGCGTCTTATCCATATCCAATTTGTCAGCCTTGACTTCATACGTTCCATTTCCATACTTCTCAGCAAGCTCATCGGCAATGTCTGACAAACCATCCCGCCAACCTTTTATAGTGTCTTCCATATGAGAACCAGAAATAAAATCCAAGGCTTTTGCTATTTTTTGTATAATATTAAGTACTCCATCTGCCAGATCTGCAAATAAATATATGATTGATGATACCGGATCGTTAAACAGGTTCCCAAAAAAGTTTGCAAAAGCAACCCAGCCGTTGTAAAAATACTCAATGATCCCAAAACCAATTTCTAATACTCCCATTAAGTTATTAGCAATATATGCTCCTGCAACTGCAAACGCTGCGCATATCAACCCAGTAGCACTGTAAGATGTTCCGGCAAATTTATTAACAGCTGCTACACCTGCATAGAAGAGTGCTACTAAAATAATGATCAACATGATAATCCAGGTAAGAGGACATTCCGCAAATGCTGTATTCAGACCTTTTTGTGCTATTGTCATTGCCGTAGTTGCTACTGCACCAGCAAAATCACAAATTGTTTTCAATGTTGTAGTAGAATTATAAACAAGCAAAGCGGCTATAATCCCCCATAAAATAGGTTCAACAATAGACCAATTATCTGTGATGGTACTTCCTACAGCTCCGGCTACAACGCCGATAGAACCAAAAATCCCGTTGGCTTCTCCTATATTACCCTGTAATCCTGCAGTAAAATCATTTAATTTTTCTGTTATACTTTCTACGAGACCGGACATGGGACCAGCAAGCCCCATATTGACGGTCTTAGCCAAAGAACTCAGCGCGCTGGCTGCATCGTTGTATTTCACATTATTTAATTCTTCCAGGTGTTCCGTTGACAGCGTTACAGATCCTTCCAAGCTGGACAATGCCATAATTCCTTCACTGCCAAGCTCTCCCCAGGCGCTGCCAAACAGCTTCATTCCTGCTATATTTCTTCTGACAGGATCTTCCATACTGCTTAAAGCGGCAATGGTCTGCTGGAATGCCTGTTTGGCTGTGTCACCGCCGCTTCCAAATGCTTCTGTCATATTAACCGCGTCAAGTCCCAAAGCAGAAAAGCCTTCCTGAGCATCCTTTCCTCCGCCAACAGCCCTTGATGAAAATTCCTTTACAGCCTCACCTAAAGTGCTGACTGATACTTCTCCATTCTGCGCTCCATTAATCAGCATGTTAAACATTTCCGCCCCTTCAAAGCCTAAGTTTTTAAACTGTGAAGAATATTCATTGATCGTATCAAGCAGTTCCCCGTTTTTATCAAGTCCAGCCTGGGTTGCCTGTACGATTAAGTCTAATGACTGAGCACCGGTAGCTCCAAACCTCTCCTGCAGCACTCCTGCAGTGCGGATACTGTCTGCCAGGCCGTAACCAAAGGTGTCTTCAAGGAGCAATCCTGCTCTTGTAAGCTGCTCCAGGCTATCACCTGTCTGACCAGTCATCTGATGAACCGAAGATAAACTCTTTGCTGCATCTTCAGGACTGCCGCTTATGTTATCCACATATAGATTTTTAGCACTTTGCTTTGCCATATCCAGATCCTGCCCCTGCATTCCGGTCCTGGACTGTATGAGATTTCCGGCTGCTTTTATATCATTTGCCTGGTTGAATATATCCATAGGACTGGTGTTGATTCCCATCTTACCTAAACCAGATAATGCTTTATCCCAGAGTTTCTTCATTTCCTGGAGTTTGCCCTTGCCATCATCAATGGTTTTATTTAACTCTTCCTGCTTTTCCTTGGCCTGTACGATTACTTCAGTGACCTGTTCAAACTGAATTCCCATACTCTGAATATCTGTTATGGAAGCCGACATCCCTGGCAGACCCATAAAACCACCTGCCGCCATCTGGAATTTTCGAAAAGACTGGCTTGTAATATTGATTGACTGATTGATTTTCATTAACACGGAGGAGGCTCCATCCTGAAGCTGTATTGAATTTTGTATTGTTGCCAAACGCTTTCCCTCCTTTCTTTTTTTGGAAGAACACCCTAAAAGATGCTCTTCCATTCTTCTATCTTTTTCTGGCACTCTTCGTCTTTTGTGCCTCTTTCTTGTCATTTTCCAGCTTAAGCTGTACCGCTGCCATAACAAACGCCCGTTCATACCTGTCCAGGCTTAGAAACTCATGAGGCCATTTGTGGAGCTTGTGGAGGCAATAGTAAGCAATATTTGCTTCCATATCACCTCCTTCTATCAGTTTTTTGCCTCTTCAACCTGCTCTTCCAGTGTAATATCAAAACCATTCACCTGCTGAATTCGTTCCAGATAACCTGCGTATTCGCCTGCAGTCAGCATGGCCTTTAAAAGCCCGTCTGCCCCCATAACATGATAGGAATCCTGTAATTCCTTATCATTTAAGTTAGGATAAACCGTACATTCAGCTGCCAGCTTCCCAAGATAAAGGTTATAATCCGTCTCCTGGGTATACTGTCCCTTTTTTCCTGTTACCTGAACCCTTTTCGTGCTCTCTTTTCTTAAGGATTCATCTTCTTTAGAGGTAATGGCTTTAATCTCCCATTCCACCGGTTTTTTCCCCGGACCTAAAAAACGTTTGGAAACAACAAACTTTTCATGCTCCGCCTTAACTGCATTCTGGCTTAAAAAACAACTTAAATCTCCCATATACTTTTATTCCTTTCTTTTTTTACTGCATTCCCGCAAGATTGCTGAATCTTTCAGGCATCTCCCAGCTTTCAAATGTGAATTCAAACTCATCTTCTAAGTACTCTCCTGTTGCATCAAATTTGGTGATAATTCCTCCATTTAAGTTGCAATCCTTTAAAATCACAGTCTGACGGCCTACCCTGGAAGCAGGGTCCTCATTGGTCACCTGGATATCAAAATAGATATCATTTCCGGTCTGCTGGAACTTATATAAAATATCCCGGAAAATGCTTGTATTGTAATGGAAAGTAGCTGATCCGCTTCCTTTCATTCCCACGGTCTTATTCCCCTTCATGGCTCGTCCCAAAATCGGGATCTCTGATTTTACCTTTTCAATCTTAGCCTCCAGGTTCAATGCCTGCATAAAATTATATCGTTCATTTCCGATTGTGATATAGCACTCTGCTTTTGTGGCGCTGATAGCGTCCCATGCGTCCATTGTAATATTATTCATGTTAATTACCCCTTTCTTATGATACAATTACTGTCATGTATAAAATGCTCATGGAATTAATCGGTTTCACCGGGAAATTCACCACAACGGACCGCTTTCCCTGTCCCTTTTCCACAGTAACCTCTTCCGAATTTACAGCTTCAATCGCCCTTAACACCGCCAGCTGTTTTCCATATGTAACAATGTCATTCCAAAGACTTACCCGTCCTGCATCGTCATTAGAAATCTTACCCAGGTAACGTGTATGGAAAAGAGAAGCTACGTCATTTCCAATCTGGTCCAGAACGCGGACCGTCTGGTTGTTAGAGAAATCTTCCCCTTTTTCCTCTGTGTAAGTAACCAAAGTATTACTGTCAGTCAGAATCCTGATTTCACTTCCTACACTGTGAAGCATAAGTTTGCCTGCCCTTATAGCATCAGCAAGCTGAGCCTGGGTATAGGAAGCCTTAACGGTATACTCCCCGTCATAAACTTTATTTTCAATGGTCTTGTTGACAAGGCATGCGGCTTCTGCACCTGCAACCCAATAAACAAGGCCTGTAGCTGATTCTTCCGCTTCATTCTCAACGGAAATGACACCCTCATAATCAGCCTTGGAATACTGATGTAATACAGTCTGGAACTTCACACCAGCTTCATCCCTCATACGTTTTGTAAATGCTGTAAACAAAGCTTTTACCTTACCGTCAGCAGAAGGACAGCAAAGAATCTGGAAGGAAGCACTCTCCATCTTATCGAGGAATTCTGCATAATCTTCACCTGTCACATCAGCGCCATTGGCACCTCCTGTAAAAGGAAGTCCTGCCGTCTCTGCCAATTCGGCATCCTTTTTGAATATGACGTAGCAGTTATCTATCAGCTCTTTTGCCTCTGCGACTGTCTGGCAATCAACTTCTCTTCCTGCAAACAGGGTCTTCACATCAAATTTTGAATCATTATCAACATTTTTCGCAATAATGGTCATCAAATTATTTCCTCTGTTACCAGAGTATTTTGCCGTGCCATATTCGTTTGCCCCATGTGTACCTGTATTCAAGCGGTAAAAAATTCCCTTCGTCATATTTCGGAAAAGCTCTCTGACCGGAAGCATAGCCGCATCGTCCATTGCATAGCCAAAAATTTCTTTACACCCTTTCTGGAAATCCTCTGCTGTAACCTCAAATATCTCTTTCTCCGGTCCCCATTCAAGAACCATAGGGATTGCTGCCACCCCCCTGTTTCCCATGGATGCACCTGCCGAAGCAGTACTCACAAAATTGATATATGCACCAGGAAATACTTTGTTTTGAATTGTAAAATTTCCTCCACCTAACATACTTTCACCTTTCCTTTCATAAATTGATTCATGATTTCTTCTGCTTCTGTTACAGAATATACTTTCCTATCATCAAACAAAGCACTTATTAAGTCCCTCTGATTACGATACTTTTCTGAACTGATCAGCTGATCCTTTGTATAACGTATTACGCTGGTCCCGTCCGTTTCTTTTACGTTCTTTTTTGCCACGATAACACCTCTTTCATTTTAATTTAATATCTTCCATGAATTCTTCCGACTCCCCGTTTTTTAAAATGTAGACCTGATAATCCACCAGGAAGTTTAAGGCCTCCCCTTCGCTTTTTCCCTTTCTGCTGCTGCCTCTTATCAAAGAGCCGTTTTCCAGAGTAATGTATTCCAGTTTGTCCATAAGAACATCCAGAACAAGATTTCTGTCCCTTGAGGGCTGTACTGAATTCTGGCAGTTATACGTTACATACATGCTTATGCTGCGGAAATAACGCTGCCCGTTCACTGGCTTTTCAAACGTCTCTAAAAGTCCGACTTCAAAATAAGGTTCAGAAATCCCTTCCCCAAAAGGGCTTGTATCGATCCTGGCTTCCGGAAAAAACTCTTCCAACCGTTTGATAACTCCATCCATGATTTCGTTATACATGTAATCCCCCCTTTCCTATGCCTCCAGCCTTTCCTTCCGGCACCTGCCTTTCCCTATACCAGATTCGTTCCTTTTTTGTCGGACTTCTTACCTTCCCTTGTTCTTTCACTTCCATAGGATTCTCCTTTTTTCACCGTCCATTGTAGTCATTTAGTCTACGTGATTAGTAAAAAAAATACTATTTTTACGCAATTATGTAATCCTCAATAACCTGTACAGCTTTTTAATCGTTTGAAAGATTCATTTTGCTGCAATTGCCCCTTTTCCAGTTCGGACTATTTAATTTCATCAATAAGCCGAACTGTATCTTTCATACTTTCTTCCTTTTCTTTTGTAGTCATATTGTCTACATTTGTTATCATACTCCCATGTACTATATTTGTCAACAACATTTTGCAATTTTGTTGAATATCTTTCTACACCGTGATATAATACCGCTATGGAGGTGATCCTGTGGAAATAGGACAGATTATTAAAAGGAGACGGGAAGAGCTTGGAATCTCACAGGAAGAACTGGCGCTGAAAGCTGGCTATAAATCTCGTTCTTCCATTAATAAAATCGAGGTAGACGGAAGAGGGCTTCCCCAGTCTAAGATTATAGCAATTGCCAATGCTTTGAGGACAACCCCAGCCTATCTCATGGGTTGGGAAAGCGATACTGCTTCCGCTTTTGACTATATCAGCGGACGTTTCGGGGAATATGCCGGAGAAATGATTGAGAATTTTCACCGTTTAAATGAGAAAGGTCAGAAAGAAGCCCTAAAACGTGTCAGAGAAATGGTTCATATCCCCGAATACGTAAAAAGCCAAAGCCCAGTTAATATTTTTAATACTGACAGCAGAACCTACCTGAAACCGGTAGCAGCCCATGAACGGACCGACATTGAGGTGACAGAAGAAATGAAGAAGCACGATGATGCCTTTTTTGATGAATAAAAGATAACTCATTGAGGTGATTTATTTGAACTATGAATCTTTATTAGAAGAAGCGGATTCCCATGGAATCATCATAAAGGAACGGCCGCTGATAGCCAATGACGGTAGGATTAAAGGCACCCAGATATTGATCCGCCAGGATATGACAGATTGTCAGAAGGCCTGCGTTCTGGCGGAAGAGCTGGGACACTACCATACCACCACCGGCGATATTCTGGACCAATCCGATGTGTCCAACCAGAAGCAGGAACGTACCGCAAGGCTTTGGGCCTACAATAAAATGATAACCCTTGATAAGCTGGTGGCGGCAAAAGAAGCCGGATGCCGGAATGGGTACGAAATTGCGGAACATTTGGATGTAACGGAAGAGTTTTTGCTTGATGCCATTCACTGCTATCAGGCAATATACGGAAAAGGACTGCAAAAAGACAATTATCTGATACTGTTTGAACCTTTTAACATCTATAAGATAGTGTAAGAATTTTTCTGTCTTGCCGCCCCTCTGCCACATATACTATTCAGAGGTGATATATTTATGCAACCCTGCGAACTTGTAATTCTTATATCTACCATGGCCTGCCGTATCGCCGAGGGACGGTCTGCTGATGAAATCGCTTTGATAAGTTCCATATTTTCACAGCTTGGTGATACACTGAGTACCATTTCAGCCTATCAGGATCTCTGTTGTGATAACGATGAAGAAAAAGACACCAGCTGATGAAAATTGCTGAGATAAAAGGGGGATTCCGTAATACCCGGTCCATAAAGAAAGGAGTGCTGCTTCCATAGACGAACAATCATCTATGGAAGCAGCACTCCTTTCTTATGCCATAAACAGAAAAGCAGGTTCCAAAGAACCTGCTCGCTTAGGTAAATCTACTCCCTATGGCCGGAAGAGACATCATCCGGGAAAGGGTCTACATTGACTGGGACCGGCTCTGCATGAGCTTCCCGAACCTTTATCTCCCTTGCCGCAATGACATCCCCGGCAATAATCTTTAATATATGAACGACGGGTACTGCCAAAACCATTCCCCATATCCCGGCAATTGCACCACCCACAGTGATTCCTATAACAATCAAAGCCGGGCTTAAGGAAAATGAGTTTCCCATAAGCTTTGGCTGTATCACATTTCCATCAATCTGCTGAGTAACAAGTAAAACCAGGCCGGCAATCGCCCCTGTATTGATTCCGCTCGTACACGCAATGATAATCACAACGCCAATGGAGCCAAAAATTGAGCCAAAGTAAGGGATAATATTGCAGATACCCAGCATGACCCCAAGTGCCAACGAATACCTGGAACCAAGTATGGTAAATTCAATGGTGGTAATCGTACATAAAATCAGGGAATCTAAAAGCTGGCAGACAATAAACTTTTTAAAACTATCATTGATAATGGTTCCGTACCTTAAAGCTGCATTTCTGGTTTTTTCTTGAAGAAACAAATCCATGAGCCGCTTCATCTGAAATTTAACATTATGAGTTTCCAGAAGGAAATACACAGAAGATACAATTGTAATAAATCCGCTAAAAATATGGGAAGTAACTCCCAAGACAGCATTTAGTGAGCCCATTACTTCTTTCAGGCCAATTCTCTCCAACACATTTTTCCAGGCAGTCTGGGGCGGTAAAATCTCTCCCAGCTTATCGGATAAGCCAAACTTTTCCAGCGGCAGTTGTTCAATAGCCATTATGGCATTATTATAATAGGTATTAAAATTTGTTATAAAATCCAATATGCTTTTCTGAAGCAGGGGAATTCCCTTGTTAATAACCAGAACAACAACAGAGATAAATAAAGCATAAATAATAAAAACACTGATCCCCCTGGACCTCTTTTGAAACGGACTGTATTTAAGCCTGTTTAAGCGTCGTTCTAGCGCAGAACATGGGATATTCAGCAGATATGCTATGACAAATCCATAAAAGAAGGGAATAAGTACCTTTGTAGATGATTTAAGCCAAACCATCACATCTGAGACATTCATAACAATTTTATAAAATATAATAACCAGCATAGCAAGCAGCAGTCTTGATAAAAATACCCTTATCTGCTTTTTTTTCAACAATTCCTCCATCCTGACCTCCTTTCCAAATAAAATAACCAAGTTTTACCGGTTTAATCGTTAAACCCTAATATTTTTGTGTCAGCAGCAATTCCACCGCCATTCGGTCATTTAACCTCCCGGTCTTAACTGCTTCTTCTGTTTCCACGCACAAGTTTACATAAGATAGAATCTGGTCTTTAGAAAAAGTCCTTGCCTGAGGCATGATCTTACCTGCTGCAAAAGGAGGGATCTTAAGCTTTGAAGCAATGCCGCCTTTATCCATTCCCTTCCCCATCAGCTCCTTTGCCTGCAGAATCTGATTAAACTGTCTGGCAATCAGAAACAGGATCCTCATGGGAGGTTCTTTTAAAGTGAGCAGGTCCTCATAAAGGTCCATGGCCTTTTTTGTTTCCCTGTTCACAATCGCCGCCACCATTTCAAAAATTTTATTGGTTGTCCGGACTGTACAGATGATTTCCACATCCTCATCCGTTATAACCTCTCTTCCCAGAGTATAGCTTATGAGCTTCTCCAGTTCCATACGGATATTTTCCATATCATCTCCGGCCATGTGAAGAAACATTTCCATGGTACGTCCCGTGATCTTCTTTCCTTCCCTGGAAAGCAGAGTCCCCGCCCATCTGGCAAGCTGGGCCGTATCCTGACGTTCCATTTCAGCCGCATATCCCAGTTCCTTTACTTTTTTAAACAGTTTGCTTCGCTTATCTATCTCTGATTCCACAAAGATCAGGCAGGTGGTATCCGGCATCTGGGACAGATAAGATACGATTTCATCCGAAGCCGATTTAAAAAACCCGCTGTTCTCTACCAGGATCAGACGTTTTTCTGCGAAAAAAGGCATGGTATCCGCAAGGCTGATGACTTCCCGCACATCAATCCCTTTTCCCTCAAACTGATTAAAGTTCATGGTATCGCCTGCCGTAATGGCTGCCTTCATTTGATTTTTATAGCTGTTCCTCAAAAAGGCTTCTTCTCCATATAGAAGATAGACCGGCTTGAAGCTGTGATTTTTTATATCCTGAGTCAGCGTCTGCATGGTTTCCTCCCTCTTTGGCATGACTTTTTTATCCTCTCTAATTATAACGGGAGAACTACTCTCCGTCAACGAAACTTTCAAAACGGATCTTCTCCCCATCGGTCCACATCATTATGGCTCCTCCTTCTCCTGTTTTGAAAACCTCAGTTCCTCTCTCTTTTAAGCGGTCCAAAACCTCCTGATGAGGATGTCCATAAGAATTACCCACCCCATAAGACACCACAGCCCACCGAGGCTTTATCGCGTCAAGGAACGCCTCCCCGGAAGAATATTTCGAACCATGATGAGCCACCTTTAACACATTCACTTCTGCCAGCATCTGCCTTTCCCCAGGCCTTTCAAGAAGCTCTTCTTCTCCTCTTTCCTCCATGTCTCCTGTAAACAGCATGCGGCAGCTTCCATAGTCCATTTTTAATACTTCTGACTCCTCATTGGTGGTTTCCGGCCTGTCTTCTTTTCCGGGATACAGGCAGGTAATGCAAAGGTCCCCTATCTGAACCCCATCTCCTCCTGCCACATACATCACGTTGGTCCCCCGCCGCATTGCAAGTTCTTCCAGCTTCTTTATTGCCTCATCTTCTCTTCCATGATAGGGAAGCATGAGGTTTTCAATTCTTATATCTTCACTGTTTTCCAAAAGATAGGCGACACCGCTTAAATGATCCTGATCCCCATGGCTGTTAAATGCATAATGAATCACAGGTATTCCCATACTTTTTAAACAAGGCTCCAGGGAATATTTGCCCAGAGATTTTTTAGAAGAGCTTCCTCCATCCACTAAAACCGCAGACCTTCCTGCCCGCAGCAGGATGCCATCCCCTTGCCCCACATCAAGAAACACTGCTTGAAGACCATTTACAGGACCAGGCTTAAAAAACAGAATGCAAAAACAATACATCCCTGCAAGGAAAAGAACTTTTAATCCATAGAAACACCCTTTCAATTTCTCTTCCTTTTTCTTTTCCTTTTTCTCTTCTTTTTTCTCACCGGTTCTTTTAGCCTCATACTCCTCCCAGACTTTCAGGCAGTAAAGCCCTGCGACCAGAATAAGTCCGTAAGCCGCCAGCCGTCCAGCCTCCGGTCTGCCAAAGGTCAGGCTGTACCCAGGAAGTCCTTTCATGCTCCCGCAGATCCATTCATAAAAGGCAAGAATATAATGTCCTGTTCCCGCCGCACCGATCCCAAGAAGGGGACTGAAGTTTCCAAGAAAGATAATGCTGATTCCGGAACAAACCACCCAATCCATTAATGGAATAAGCAGAAGATTTAAAAACAGTCCATAGAAAGGAATCTGATAAAAATGATATAAGGTAATTGGCATGGTGACCATTTGTACCGCCACTCCTGTGGAAATTGCACTTGACAGGAACCTTTTCCTTCCAAGCCATTTTTCAATGATAGGGCTTGTCCCTCCGATGGCATAAACCGCTCCAAAGGACAGCTGAACACCTCCATTCGTAAGGAGGAGAGGTGACTTAAGACCCAGAAGCAACAGCGCAAGGGAAGCGGAGGATAAAAGGTCATAAGTCCTTCCAAGATAGGAGGCCAGAAATGCGACAGACATCATAATCACTGCCCTCATCACCGAAGGACCGCTGCCTGTTAAAATCCCGTACAAAACAACCAGGACAGCTCCTGCCAGACCTGCACTTCCAAGGCCCAGACCGGTTTTCCTTAAAATCCGGTAAAAAGAAAGACCAAGGAAAGACATGTGCATGCCGCTTATTGCAAGAAGATGGGAGATTCCGTTCTTCTGATATAGAGATTTAATATCTTCCGGAAGCCCGCCCGTATCCCCTAAAACGGCTGCTGTTAATACACCGGCATCTTCTTTGGAGGTATACTTATAAAGGAGAGCGCGTCCCCATTCCCTGATCCGGCGTATTCCATCTAAGAGAGGATCTTCTCCTGGATCCAGAATCTCCAGTTCCTTCCCAAGAAACCTTCCATCAATCCCCAGACCCTCATAATATTCCTTGCTGTCAAACTCCCCCGGATTCCTTGGTGACTGAAAAGGCTGTACCTCTCCCTTTACTTTGATAAGCTGTCCCAGCCGCAGACTTACATCTTTATTATCGCCAGTTCTTTGAGGAAATAACGGCGCATCTGTGCCCGGCTCTCCAAAAAGCTTCACAGACACCATCAGACTTGGAACAGAATAGCAGGTTTCCTGCTTCCATACCTTAATTTTCTTTAAAACAATCTGAAGAGATCCATTCTTTTCTTCAAAAGAATAAACCATTCCCTCTGCTTCCACATAACCACCGGTAAGCTCCTCAATGGTTCTTTCCCTTTCCTCCCACCTTATGCAATCGTATTCGGCCCAGGCCGCACCCAGGTATAAAAAAAGAAGAGGCAAAAGAACCCAAAGCCGGTTTCTGCCTCTCCAATAACCATAAAGAACAATTCCGGCAGCTAATAAAGCCGGAATAAAAAGCCAGGATGTCAAAACCAGCAAAGCGGCAGTCTCTCCAAGTACAAATCCCCCTGCGATCAGACATAATGGGCGTTTTATTTTTCTGTTCCTCCTATATCACTAGATATTTCTTCATTTTCCGCATTGTAATCCAGATTGCGTTCAAAAAGCTGGTTTAAGGAAATGGAATCCCGAAACATGACTTCCTGAGAACCGTTTACCGTAATCTGCACCTTATTGATGGAGGAGGCCGCAGCCAGGGAATTCACGATAGAATAAATCGGGATATATTCCTTTACCTCCAGGTTGCTATTCAGAAATGCGGAATCGAAATTAATATAACAGATGTTTTCATTGACCGATACATTAAGAAGCTTTGTATCCTTTGGAAGAGTCGGATTCATCCCCGGCCTTCCCGGACCGGCAATCAGCTGTTCAATGACCAGCTTTTCTAAGGAAGTGTTTACGTTATGCACCACTTCTCTTGTCTCTTTCACCAGCTTCTCACCGGTATCATCAGAGAAATACAAGGGCAGTTCTGTCTTCTCATAGGAGTTGACGTTGCTGATGTTGTCAATAAAATCAGTATTAGCCATAGGTCCTACCGGACTTCCGGAGCTGTCCATTAAGGGCTGTTCCGCAGTATACACGGCAACATAATCCACCCCTTTTACCTGAGTCAGTGTTCTTACCAGGGAAGCTCTGCATAGAATCTCCCTTGTTCCATTCATCATGGCATAATTGTTATCGAAATACAGATAAAGGACCGTGTCCTCCAGCTTGTAACGCTCAAAGCCTACCTTATCCGGAACCGCTGCCTGCCGGTCTAAATCTTTAGGTACAGTGCGAAGCTGTACCATCAGATTTCTGATCCTCCAGTCCGTCGCATCTTCTAAGTCCCCTTCCGGTTTCTGAGCCATTTGATAATCCTGAGGCTCCAACTTTGTCATGGCAGAGTTTAAATAATAGATCTTATATACATCTCCAATGGTTTCCGCTCCCTTTCCTTCTCTTTTTCCACAGCCGGTCAGACATAGAAAGCACACCAGGAAAAGGAGCCCCCTCCTTAGCAGTTTCAGTTTCATCTAATAGCCTCCTGTTTCTAAGAAATATACGTGAGGGGAATCCGTACGGTAAATGTGGCTCCGTCGCCCTCTTTGCTCTGAAGCTTCAAGGCTCCCTGGTGCATCAGCACGATTTTTTTTGTAATGGAAAGACCAAGGCCTGTCCCCCCTGTTTCTCTGGATCTGGCCTTATCCACCCGGTAGAACCGCTCGAACACATGCTCCTGGAACTCTTCCGAGATCCCGATTCCGGAATCAGCCACCTTTACGTAAAAAAACTTATGATCCGCGTCAAGGGTCACCCGTACCCAGCCGCCTTCCACGTTGTATTTGATGGCATTCTCCACCAGATTGCTTAAAGCCAGGGACAGCTTCATCTCATCCACATCGGCAGTGACTTCCCGGATGCTTTCAAAGGTAAGCTCCACATTGCGTTTCCCGGCAATGGGGCGAAGCCTTTTTAAGATCAGCTCCATGAGTCCGTTAATATTCACCTGGGCTATGTTTAAATTTCGTCCTGCAGTCTTGTCCATGCGTACCAAAGAAAGCAGGTCATCAATGATCTTGTTTTCCCGCTCGATTTCATCGGATATATCACTCAAAAATTCCCGGTAAAGATCTGTCGGAACATCTTCCATTCCCATCAGGGAATCGGCCAGCACCCGGATGGACGTGATCGGGGTCTTTAGTTCATGGGAAACATTCGACACGAATTCTTCCCTGGACTGGTCCACTGCCTTTAGCTTCTTTAACGTCAGGTTAATGGTTTCCGTGATCTGTATGGTTTCCTTATAAGCATAGGGGCTGATGTTCTCGTCCATATCCCCTTCTGCCGCTCTGTTTAACGTCCGCTGCAGCTCCCGGAAGGGCTTCATCAAAAGCTTTGCAAGAAAAACCACAACAATGGCAAGGACGGAAAAGATCATAAGCTGAAGAAACGCTCCCTTATCCGATACCATGGAGACCCGGTTCAGCAAATCCTCCGTGGATGCCGTCACAATCATAACCCCGGCAATTTCCTTTTCCTGGCTATTGGAATAAATAGGAATCGTTAACGCCGAATAATGTTTATCCGTATTATATTTGCTGCTGTTTTCTCCGTCAAAGCAACGGAGGACCTCCTCAGATATATTGAGCTTTCCCACAGAAAGGGAAAAAGTATCGCTGATGATCCTGAAATTCCGGTTTACCACCACGATACGCCCATTGAACATATCTGCCTTTACGGACATTTCATTATCCAAAAGAGGGTCCCTTGGCTCCATGGTCAAGTACCCGATCCTTGTCATTTTATTGCTTAAAATCCAACACTGGTTTTGGATGTCCTGCATTCTGGACTCAATGAGGTTCTGCCGGTAAGTACCCAGCATGACTGAATTCTGAATAAATACCGGTATGATTCCAACCACCAGAAGGGCAATGATTAAGGTGACCCGCAGGCTTATGGCATGTTTCTGATTAAAAAACTTTACCTGGAACATGTCCCTGCACCTCCAACCTTATTTCTGTCATACATCCAGCCTTTTCGTACATGCAATGGCCAGTGCTCCAGGCCCAATGTGGCAGGATACGCTTAAAGAAAGATTGTCCACGTAGATTTCTCCTGTCTTTGGAAAAATCTCCTCCAGCTCCTTCTTAAATTCCATGGCAGCCACTTCATTATTGGTATGGGCAATGGCAATAGCGGTACGGATTCCTTCCGGATCACCAAACCGCTCCTCCATATCCTTTTTCGCGGCTGTAATCATCATGGTTTTGGCCTGCTTCATGGTTCTTGCCTTGGCAAAGGCGTCCAACTTCTCTCCCTGAATGGTAAGAACCGGTTTAATCCTTAAAAATGTCCCCAAAAGAGCTGCTGCCGGAGTGATCCTTCCACCCTTTTTTAAATATTCCAGCGTATCCAGTGTGATATAAATGGTAGATTCCATTTTCGTCTCATCCAGCTTTTCCTTAATGGCAGCTGCAGTCATTCCATCATCTGCCATTCTCTTAGCTTCCATAACCGACTGCCTTTGAGTGACAGAGATCCTCTGGTTATTGATGACAAACACCTTTCCCTCGTAATCATCAGCAAGCATTAGAGCAGTCTGACAGGCACTGCTCAATCCGCTTGACATGGGAATGTGTACAACTTCCTCATATTCTTCTAACAGTCTGTTCCACAGATCCAGAAGATCGGCCGGAGATGGCTGAGAGGTGGAAATGTCCACCCCTTCCTCCAGCTTTTCATAGAAATCATTCTGTGTCAGGCTGATATCCTCATAGAACGTTTCCCCTGCCATCATAAACGGCATGGGTACTACGTAAACCCCAGCTTCCGCTCCCTGTCTTTGGGTAATTCCGCTGTTGCTGTCTGTTACTATAGCTACTTTCATTTCTGTTCTCCTTCATCTCCGTAAGCAATGAGCCAGGCGCAGGATTGCCTGCATTGATGCATCTGGCGAATGCTGTGAGGATCAAATCCCCCGTAGCCTGCTGCACGGTATATGACTACCTTGTCAGGGCAGCCTGTTCTTCTTCGCCCGCAGACGTATAAAGCTGATAATACATTCCCCGCTTTAAAAGCAGCTCCTCATGATTTCCCTCTTCCACAATATTGCTGTCGGAAAGCACCAGTATCCGGTCTGCATTCTGGATCGTGGTAAGGCGGTGGGCAATGGTCAGTGTAGTGCGGCCTACTGCCAGACGATCCAGAGACTGGGATACCAGGTGCTCGCTCTCGTTATCAAGAGCAGAGGTGGCTTCATCAAGAATCAGCACCTGAGGATTTTTAAGAAATACTCTGGCAATGCTGATACGCTGCTTTTGTCCTCCTGAAAGCTTTACACCCCGCTCTCCCACATAAGTACTGTAGCCGTCTTTTAATCCTGTTATGAATTCGTGAGCTCCGGCCAGCTTTGCAGCCTGGATCACGTCTTCCTTGGAAGCTCCGGGGTGTCCGTATTCAATATTTTCAAAAACCGTTCCCGAAAACAGATACACATCCTGCTGTACCACACCTACGGTGCTTCTTAAGCTCTCTAAGGTCACATTCCTGATATCCTGGCCGTCAATGAGGATCTCACCCTCCGTCGGATCATAGAAGCGGGGGATCAGATTGCACAACGTTGTCTTACCGCCTCCGGATGGGCCGACAAGAGCCACCTTTTCTCCCTTTTTGATATCAAGGTTTATGCTGCTCAGCACCGGATTATGGTCATCCGGATATTCAAAGGATACCTGATGAAAGGTAATATTTCCTTTTACATCATGAAGAGGCACTGCTCCTTCTTCATCAAAGATGTCTACATCGGCATCCATTAACTCCATAAAACGTTCGACTCCGGTTATTCCTCTCTGGAACTGTTCCGCAAATTCGATGATCCTGCGGATTGTGGCAAGGAGCGTGGTCACATACAGGGTATAAGCCACCAGATCTCCGGGCTCGATCAGTCCCTTAATCATGAATATGCCGCCTGCAACGATGACCACCACATACATCAGACCGTCAAACATCCGGATGGTATTCTGGAAAGCAGCCATGTACTTATAGGTTTTCCGTTTAATCTCCAGGAATTCCAGATTATCCCGGTTAAATTTTTCAATCTCGATTTTTTCGTTGGCAAATGCCCGGACTACCCGGTTTCCAAGAAGGCTGTCCTCAATCCTGGCATTCAGCTCCCCGATGTGGTTTCGTTGATGTTTAAACGCCTTTCTCACCTGTAAGTTAAAGTAGGTACAGGATACCGCCATAACCGGAATCAGGAGGAAAATGATAAGCGTCAGGGGGAGATTGATCCCCGCAAGAATAATAAAGGATACCACCGTCTTTAAGAAGGCAATGAAAAATTCCTCCGGACAGTGGTGGGCAAACTCCGTCACGTCAAATAAGTCGCTGGTGATCCGGGACATGATCTGTCCAACTTTTGTATTGTTAAAGTAATTATCCGACAGCTTCTGCAAATGTGCAAATGCATCCTGTCTCATGTCGGTCTCAATCGCTGCTCCCATGACATGGCCCGTGTAAGCCATATAGAAGCTGGCCATTCCGTCTATAATTCTAAGGCCAAAATAAAGGGCGCCGATCCAGATGATCGTACGAATCGTAAGGGAGGTCATATCTCTTAATCCCTGATTGGTAATATAACGTAAGATCAAAGGCAATACCATTTCACAGATGGTGGTAAGCGATGCACAGAATAAATCCATGATCATAACTTTGGTATATTTTTTATAGTAGGGCACAAAGCGTTTTAACAATGTGCCCGTTTTCATCTCATTTTGTTTCATATAATCCTCTACTCTGTAATCTTAATATTTTTAATAAGTCCCAAAGCCCAATCCCTTTCCCCCGGCTTTCGGCTTATAATATTAATGTTCATACGCTGCTCCTTATAAAGTACCTGTGCGGACATCCCATATAGGATTTCCCCTTCCTTCTCCTCCGGTTCATAAAAAGCAACCCTTGCTTTGGCCTTTTCTACGTCAAAATCCACGATTTCCGGCCCTTTCCCCTGCTCAAACCACTGCTTCTTAAACTCGGCCTTACGCCCTTCAAAAACTGCTGCGTAGATGTAATAATCATGGCCTCCATATCCGTTTCCGTCATAGTAATGGTCCATGCTGCCGCTATTTGACTCATCATAAAGAAAATTCCCCGGAATCCCAAAGCTCATATTGCCGATCTTTCGGTAAACCAGGTGCTTTCTGCATCCGATGGAAACCTCCTCCGGCAAAGCGGTCACGCCTTCTAAATCTACAGGAATATGGCCGTCAAGGCTGCATACCTCCAAATACTCCTTCTTGGGGAAAGGAAGCCTGCGGTCCATGGAAAGCGACGTTTCAAGGAACTCAATAATTTGCTGGTTTACCTGCTCATCCTGCCTGCTGCGGGCCGACGGCATGAAATAACAGAACTGGTGAAGAAGGACCATGGCGCTGTTTCTGTAATAATAAGCATCCATTTCCAATTCATTCCATACAAAAAAATCCCTGGCAAATGCAACGCCTATACCAGAATTCATCATTCCTTTTATCTCTTTAAAAGAAAATGACCGAATATGGGTGACCAGTTTCCCCTCCTGACGATCCGGTATATAATAGACCGCAGGCCAGCAAAACATGTATTCCCCATCCCCGCTCCATCCGGATACCAGCTTCATAAGATCAGAAAACCACTGGTAAAAGTATTTCTGTCTCATGGCAAGAAAGTCCCTCTTTATATAATATCCGGTCCTGTCCTCGAGCCTGAGCTTAAGCTTTTCTTTATCTGCCAGCCGCTCCAAAAAATCGATGGCTGCCGCATGAAAGCCAGGGCCGGCAATGTTCGTCTGACTCTCTCCCTGAAGCTTGCTTTTGCTCCATTTAAGCCAGACATAGCCTTCCTGGCATAGCTGTACAATCAAAAATCCTTCGATCCGAAAACAGCGGTACCCCATTTCCTTTGCCAGCTCTTTTGCCATACCTTCCGCTGACTGGCCATTCCAGACTATTCCTGAAAATATTTTTTTCTTTGGCTCCAAAGAAAATCTGATTCGAATACTCATCTGAAACCCTTCCTAAGATATCTTTCTCTATTCTATCTTATTTTCATTAGAAATGGAAGCATAAAAAAAATATGGACAAATTTAATTTACAGTTTACATAAAGTAAGCCTGCTGCCACCGGATAGGAAAGCTTAATTCGTATACAAAAATGAGGGCTGCCCAGCACAATCACTGGAAAGCCCTTATTTTTGGCATAATTAAACTCATTTCACGAGTAATGATTTTCCTGTCATCTCTTTTGGCTGTTTTAATCCCATCAGTTCAATCAGAGTAGGAGCGATATCTGCCAGGCAGCCGCCTTCTCTTAACTTATAAGCCAGGTCAGCATTTACCAGGACAAACGGAACCGGATTGGTGGTGTGGGCGGTAAATGGCTCTCCTGTCTCATAATCCAAAAGCTGTTCTGCATTTCCATGATCAGCGCAGATGAACAGAATTCCATCTGTTTCCTTGATCGCCTCTACAGTTCTTCCTACACAAGTGTCCACAATTTCAATCGCCTTAATGGCTGCGTCTTCAATTCCCGTATGTCCAACCATATCAGGGTTTGCAAAGTTTATGATGATCACATCATATTTTCCTGATTTGATCGCCTCTACCAGCTTATCGCATACAATGGGAGCGCTCATTTCAGGCTGCAGATCATAGGTGGCAACCTTTGGAGAAGGAACCAGGATCCTGTCCTCTCCCTTATTCGGCTCTTCCACTCCGCCGTTAAAGAAAAAGGTTACATGCGCATACTTTTCAGTTTCAGCAATTCTGGCCTGTGTCATGTTGTTCTGAGCCAAAAATTCGCCAAAGGTATTTGTAATGGATTCTTTCTTGAATGCAACCAACTTGTTTTTAATGGTTTCATCGTAATCCGTAAAGCATACATAGGTCAGGTTCAGGCGCTTTTCTCTTGGAAATCCCTTAAACTCATCATCACAGAATGCCCTCGTTATTTCTCTTGCCCGGTCAGGACGGAAGTTAAAGAAGATCACGGAATCGCCGTCTTTCACTGTAGCTAACGGTTTTCCATCCTCTGTCACAACAAATGGCTCCACAAACTCATCGTTAACCCCTTTGTCATAGGAAGCCTGGATTCCGGCAGCTGCCGATTCCGCATGGATTCCTTCTCCCTTTGCCAGGGCATTGTATGCCCGTTCCACACGGTCCCAGCGGTTATCTCTGTCCATTGCATAGTAGCGGCCCATGACCGATGCCACTTTACCTATACCGATCTCCTTCATCTTTGCTTCTAATGCTTCCACAAAGCTCTTTCCGGAAGCCGGAGGCGTGTCACGTCCATCTAAGAAGCAATGAACATAAACCTTATCAAGGCCGTTTCTCTTTGCCAGTTCTAATAGACCGTAAATATGGGTGTTGTGGCTGTGAACTCCGCCGTCGGATACCAGGCCCCACATATGAAGGGCTGAACCGGATTTCTTACAGTTTTCCACTGCCTGTAAAAATTCTGCCACCTCAAAAAAGTCACCGTCTTTTATGGACTTTGTAATCCTGGTAAGCTCCTGATATACTATACGGCCTGCGCCCATATTTAAATGCCCTACTTCTGAGTTTCCCATCTGTCCGTCAGGAAGGCCAACTGCCAGTCCGCTGGCATTTCCTTTAACAAATGGGTACTGGCTCATAAGCTGATCCATGATCGGGGTCTTGCCTTCACAAACAGCGTTATGGTCGCAGTTATCATTTAATCCATAACCATCAAGTATCATTAATACAATCGGTTTTCTGCTCATAACTAGTTCTCCTTTTTCTCTTCTTCGTTCTATTGTAATAGAAGCATCTTACATCTATATCGTTATGCCTCATAAGCGTGGGAAATCTTAAAGAAATCATTGTCTCACAGTATATATTTTACATGATTTGCCCATTTCTTGCAACCGGTGAATGATGAAATAATAACCAGACTCCGGTACCCACCTTTACTATGAGGAAAAAGCTGCCTTCCCCACCATTTAAGGAAGGGGCAGCAGCTTTTACCCACTTATTTGTTGTAATTTACGATCTTTCCAAACTCTGGTTTTAAGGAAGCACCGCCAACCAGGCCGCCGTCAATATCAGGCTGTGCAAATAATTCCGGTGCACTTGCTGCAGATACGGAACCGCCATACTGGATGCGGATCGCTTCTGCTGTTGCTTCGTCATAGATTTCAGCGATGCATTCACGAATCGCGCCGCAAACCTCCTGCGCCTGCTCGGTTGTTGCAACTTTTCCGGTACCGATTGCCCAGATCGGCTCATAAGCGATTACCGCATTGGCTGCATTCTCTGCCGGTACATTTAAGAAAGCGATCTTAATCTGCTGGCGGATCCAGTCAAGAGTGATTCCCTGTTCTCTCTGGGTCAGTGTTTCTCCGCAGCAAACAATAGGAGTGATGCCGTATTCAAAGGCTTTTAAAACCTTTTTGTTTACGGTTTCATCTGATTCCGCGAAGTATTCCCTTCTTTCGGAATGGCCGATTACCACGTATTTCACGCCTGCATCTTTTAACATAGCGGGAGAAATCTCTCCGGTGTAAGCTCCTTTATCCTCATAGTACATATTTTCAGCACCAATGTGGATATTGGATCCTTTTGCAGCTTCAATTGCCGGTATAATGTCAATAGCCGGAACGCAGAAAATAACGTCTACCTCATCATTTGCCACCAGAGGCTTTAATGTATTCACCAGTTCAACCGCTTCGGTTGGAGTCATATTCATCTTCCAGTTACCTGCAATAATTTTCTTTCTGGACATAGTATCAACCTTCCTTTATGTTTGTCATTCAGAAGACCGGGATCTCCTGTTTGCAAGGCCCGGACAGTCATTCTTTGTCCGGGCCGGTATCGTAAGTCGAATTTCTTATTTATTATCTGCTGCAGCAACGCCTGGCAGTTCCTTGCCTTCTAAGAATTCCAGAGAAGCACCACCGCCTGTAGAGATATGGGTCATCTTGTCAGCAAAACCAAGTCTCTTAACCGCATTTACGGAGTCACCGCCTCCGATAACTGTAGTTGCATCGGAAAGTTCTGCAACTGCACGGCATACCTCTAAAGTACCTTCTGCAAAATTAGAGAATTCAAATACGCCCATCGGTCCGTTCCAAACAACAGTCTTAGCGCCCTTTAAAGCATCCTTGAAAAGTTCAATGGATTTTGGTCCGATATCAAATCCTGACCAGCCTGGATCAATCTCGCTTACTACCTTTCTTTCTGTATCATTAGAAAACTCCTTGCCTTCTAAGTTATCTACAGGAAGAAGCAGTTTTACGCCCTTATCCTCTGCCTTTTTAATCATCTCTAAAGCATAGTCAAGCTTATCTTCTTCACATAAAGAATTTCCGATCTCCTTGCCCTGAGCCTTTGCAAAGGTATAAGCCATGCCGCCGCCGATGATCAGTGTATCAACCTTATCAAGCAGGTTATTGATTACGTTGATCTTATCGGAAACCTTTGCTCCACCCAGAATTGCCACGAAAGGACGTACTGGATTCTCAACTGCCTGGCCCAGGAATTTGATTTCCTTTTCCATCAGATAACCAACTACATTGGTTGTTGTGTATTTGGTAACGCCTACATTGGAGCAGTGAGCCCTGTGAGCGGTACCGAATGCGTCGTTTACGAAAATGCCGTCGCAAAGGGAAGCCAGCTCTTTTGCATACTCATCTGCGCTCTCATCCTTGCCGTACTTAGTCTCTTCCACTCTGTAACGGGTGTTCTGAAGCAGCAGAACTTCTCCATCCTTTAATTCTTCAGCAATCTTTCTGGTCTCAGGACCTGTTACCTTTGGATCGTTTACAAATTTAACATCTACCCCAAGTCTTTCACTTAAAGCAGGAGCAACCGGTTCCAGAGACAACTCAGGAAGAGGCTCGCCCTTCGGCTTTCCTAAATGGGAACAAAGAATCACTTTTGCGCCCTGGTCCAATAATTTCTTAATCGTAGGAACGGCTCCGTCAATACGGTTGAAGTTCTGAATCACTCCATCCTTTAACGGCACGTTAAAATCACATCTCACTAAAACTTTCTTTCCCTGTAATCCGGTCAAATCATCAACTGTTTTCTTATTAAGCATATTTCAATGCTCCTTTCCTATTTATTGCCCATTCTTTTTGGGCATAAAGGGATACCTGTAAGGTGTTTCCTTTATTCTTCAAGATTTATAAAAATAAAAGGCCCGGTCCATAACGACCGGACCCTTTGTGGATCATTAGCCTAATTCAGCAAAGTACTTAATTGTACGAACCATCTGGCTTGTATAGGAGTTCTCGTTGTCATACCATGAAACAACCTGAACCTGATATAAATCATCGCCAATCTTGGAAACCATGGTCTGAGTAGAATCGAATAAAGAACCAAATCTCATACCAACAACATCAGAGGAAACGATTTCATCTGTATTGTATCCGAAGGAATCGCTTGCTGCTGCCTTCATAGCTGCGTTAATGCCTTCCTTGGTTACGTCTGCGCCCTTAACAACTGCTGTTAAGATGGTAGTGGAGCCTGTTGGAACCGGAACACGCTGTGCGGAACCGATTAACTTGCCGTTTAATTCCGGAATAACCAGACCGATTGCCTTTGCAGCACCGGTGGAGTTTGGAACGATGTTGGCAGCGCCTGCTCTTGCTCTTCTTAAATCACCTTTTCTGTGGGGTCCGTCAAGGATCATCTGATCGCCTGTGTAAGCATGAATTGTGCTCATGATACCGGACTGGATCGGTGCTAAATCGTTAAGAGTCTTAGCCATAGGAGCCAGGCAGTTTGTTGTACAGGAAGCAGCGGAGATGATCTTGTCATCTGCTGTTAATACATTCTCATTTACGCTGTAAACAACGGTTGGAAGATCGTTTCCAGCCGGAGCGGAGATAACAACCTTCTTAGCACCTGCATCAATGTGAGCCTGAGCTTTGTCCTTAGAGCAGTAGAATCCTGTACACTCAAGAACTACATCAACGCCGATCTCTCCCCATGGAAGTTCAGCAGCTTTTGCCTGAGCATAAATTCTAATAGTCTTACCATCTACAGTAATAGAGTCCTCGGAAGCTTCTACCGTGTGAATACCCTCACCATAGTATCCAGCGTATCCGCCCTGAGCAGTGTCATATTTTAATAAATGTGCTAACATCTTTGGATCTGTTAAATCGTTAATAGCTACTACTTCATAGCCCTCTGCGCCAAACATCTGTCTGAATGCAAGACGGCCAATACGGCCGAAACCATTAATCGCCACTTTTACTGCCATAATTCAATTCCTCCTAAGAATAAAATTAAATTTGATTGTTAAATATTAATCAACTACCCTTTATTTTACCTAATATTCCACTAAATAGCAAGTCCTTTTTTTAATTTTGGTTTTGCTCTCCTTAAACCTCACTCTTTACATAGCTGGCCAGATTATAGGAATGGTCGGAAATACGTTCCAGATTGCTGATAAGCTCCAGGAACACAACACCTGCCGAGGGATTGCATCCGCCTGAGGAAAGACGTTCAATATGCTTTTCCCTAAGCTCCTCCTCAAGAAGATCCACTTCATCCTCCCACTTGCTCACCTTACGGATATCTTCCATGTCACCTTTTCTTCTGGCTTCGATGGAATGAAAAAAGGAGTTATAAGCCGCCTGACAGATGACCTCCAGATCAGAGGCACCGGTACCGGAGAAACTGATTTCATGCTGAATCATATATTCCGCCTGCTCCGCCAGGTTTTCTGCGTGGTCGCCTACTCGTTCTATATCATTGATGCTGTAAAATAAGTTGTTGACTACCAATTTTTGCTCCTCTGTCAGGGACAGATTGTCGATTTTGACCAGATATTCCATCAACATCTTTTCCATATTATTGATCGTCTTTTCTGTTTTATACACTTCTTTTACTTTATCCGCATTTTTCGTGAGGACCGCGTCCATGGCAAGCTTCACATTTTCCAAAGTGATCTGTCCCATATGTACCACCTCCATGGAGGCTGTTTCTACCGCAAAAGCGGGAGACTCAAAGATTCTCTCATCCAGGTGCTTCATGGTTACAGCTTCTTCTCCCGCCGTCTCTCCATCATCGGTTTCTCTCTCCGGAACAACAAATCCGGATAGGTCCACCAGCTGTTTCGCAAAGGGGAACAGGATGAGTGTATTTGTCAGGTTAAAGAACGTATGGAATATGGAAATCTGTACTGCAGTGATGTTATGGGCCGCCAAAGCCGGGGTGACCATAAAAAGGACAAAAGAACCGATGCCAAAAATAAGAGCTCCCAGCACATTAAAGGACAAATGGATCACTGCTGCACGCTTTGCAGTCCTGGATCCGCCAATACTGGAAATGAGGGCAGTCACGCAGGAACCGATGTTCTGGCCGAGAGTGATAAATATAGCTGCATTGGTAGTAACTACACCGTTCATGGCAAGGGTCTGAAGGATTCCTACCGATGCGGAAGAGCTTTGAAGGAGAGCCGTTACCAAGGCGCCGATCAGCATGCCCAGCAAAGGATTTCTTCCTAAAAGCCGGAATGCCTCTGAAAAAATAGGGGCATCGGTATAGGGAGAAATTGCTCCTGACATAAAATCCAGGCCAACAAACAGCATGCCAAGGCCCACCAGGATCTCTCCTATGGTTTTCATCCTCTGTTTATTGCCAAACAGCAGAAGAACCGCTCCGATTCCAATAAAAAGAGGGGCCCAAAAGGAGGGCTGTAATATGGAAAACGCATCCCCCAGCTGATTCATGGATACGATCCAGGCCGTAATGGTGGTACCAATGTTAGCCCCCATGATAACGCCGACCGCCTGGGTCAAATTAAGCACCCCGGCGCTTACAAAGCCGACCACCATGACCGTGGTCGCTCCGCTGCTCTGGATTATTGCCGTGATAAGTGCGCCCAGAAGCACCGCCAGGAAACGGTTGTTTGTAAGCATTCCCAAAAAACGGCTCATCCTGCTTCCTGCGCTCTTCTGCATGCCGTCTGCCATGGTATTCATGCCATACAGGAACATTCCCAGTCCCCCCATAAAGCCAAACAGACTCGATATGTCATTTACAGACATGTAGTACCTCCTTATAAACACTGATTATGTTTTTATTCCAGCACGCCTCCCTCTTTCCGGAAGACGCACAATTTAAAATATAACATAGGGGGAATTGCTTTTTCAATGTTTTTTAAAAATTATGTAAAATTATGGTGAAATTTAGGTAAAACGATATCCGTTCAAACCAAAAAACCGCCCTGCTGATCGAAAATCAGCGGGCGGCTCTTGCCATAGAGAAATTTACAATATTTTTTCATATAACTTAAACCAGTGCAATCCATAGTTTCCAAGCCCCAGATCCACGGTATCCACATACGTAAATCCACATTTTTCATACAGCTTAACAGCAGGTAAGTTCTTTTCATAAACATCAAGGCGGATCGCTTTTGCATGTTCATTCATCCCATGTTGAACTGCAAAATCCATCAGCGCCATGCCAACTCCATTTTTGAGGTATTCAGGATGAACAGCAAACGTATATATCACAAATATATCGGAATAGTCAGCATTTATCCCCCATTGCACCTTATGATATGCAGACTCCGGCTCATGACTTAGTATCAATGAACCTACGATCTTTCCTGCAGCCTTTGCAACATAAAGATTGCCATTTGCAACACCGTTAACTGCATCTTCACGGGCCGGATATATACCTTTCCTCCAACCGGGATAGTTAATGCCAGTCTCCAGAAAATCATTCAGATCGTCATAGAGCTGCTCAAGCTGATCAATGTCGTATTTTGTTCCCTTCTCAATAATAATGTTCATACGTACCTTTCACCTTTCAGAATATTACAACTGGCAGGAATGCAGGAGCTAATCTTCATTCATAGCTTCATAGCATCAGTCCCAATAAACCTCTTCCTCTTTTATCAAGCATAATTTTATCATCCTTTCACCGCACCTGCAACCAGGCTATCCTGAATCTGATTGCTCAGTATAAAATAAATAACAATGGTGGGCAGAGTGGCAATGACCATGCCCGCTCCGATCAACCCCCAATCAGTGGAATATTGACCTGCAAAGGACATGATGCCCACGGGCAAGGTCCGGTAACGGTCGCTGTCCACAAAGGTATTGGCTAACATTAACTCATTCCAGGTCCCTAAAAATGTAAAAATAGAGGCTGTGGCAATCGCCGGCTTGACGATGGGAAGTATGATGGTTGCAAAGCACCGGAAAATCCCGCAGCCATCAATGCAGGCTGCCTCTTCTATTTCTATGGGGATGCTTTTGTAAAATCCGATTAATATCATGATGCTCATGGGAAGAGCCCCCGCGATATAAGGAATCAGAAGTCCTAAGTATCCGCCCTTTAACCCAGTTTTATCAAGGACCTGAAACAGTGGAAGCAGGGCGGCCTGGGCCGGAATCATAATTCCCAATGCAAAAATTCCAAATACCAGGGATTTAAGCTTCCATTTCATTCTGGCTATGGCATAAGCAGCCATGGCAGATAAAATTCCAGCAACGGCCACGGTTGCCATGGAGTAGAATACGGAGTTTAAAAAGTACCGGATTAAGTTTGTCTGGGTAAATGCATTTCCGTAATTTTCCCATCTCCAGATCTGTGGAAGCCCGATGGGGTTTTCTCCAAATATCTCTCCATTGCTTTTTAAGGAAAAGGTAAAAAGCCAATATAAGGGAAAAAGCTGAGTCAGTGCAATGAGGCACAGCAGCAAAAACTTTATCTTTTTTTTCATCTTCATAGGACCGCCTCCTCATTTATATGGCTGATGCATTTTCTTCCGCTTTTTTAAACAGCCTGCTTACAATAAAGGTAAACAGCAGGCATTCCACTACGATGAAAAATGCCTGTGCGCTTCCATACCCATATAGGCCTCTGCGGAATAAATTGTTGTACATCAGGGTTGCAGGCACTTCACTGGCATGGTTTGGGCCGCCCCCGGTCATGACATAGATTAAGTCAAAGGCCCTTAGGGAACCTGTAATGGAGAATATGACGCAGGTCTTAATCACCGGCGCTAAGAGAGGCAGGGTAATCTTTGTATTCACCTGCCACTTACTGGCACCGTCGATTTGAGCCGCCTCATAATAATCCTGGGAAATGGATTTGATCCCTGCATAAAAAATCAGCATGTGGTAGCCGATGTACTGCCACACCGCAGGAATCAAAGTGGAGAGAAATGCAGTTTTGGGATTGGAAAGCCAGGAATAGCTGAAATCAGAGGCTCCCAGAGCACGGATTAAATGGTTTAAAAGCCCATATTCGCTGTTAAACATCTTCATCCAAAGCTGACCGATCACCATACTGGAAATGACCACCGGCAAAAAGTAGACGGTACGAAAGAACTTTTCTCCTTTTACTCCCCTTGCCAGAACCATAGCCAGAAAAAGAGAGATGGGCAGCTGAATGAGTAAGGATGCGCCCACTAAAAGAAAGGAATTTATAACGGCCTTCACAAAGTGGCGGTCCTCTGCAAACAGCCTTATGTAATTCCCAAGTCCGATAAACTTCATTTTCCCCATGCCATCGTACTGGAACAGACTGTAGGCTCCGGAAATAAAAAGGGGGATCATACTAAAGCTGATAAACAGGATGAGCGCAGGCAGCACAAAGCAGGCCACAAAGCTCTTTCTTCCCAACATGTTATTCATGGTCAATCTCCTTTGGACAAAAAATGGGTATCGCCTGTTTCTGTAAGCGATACCCCCTTTGCTCTTACTTACTTGTTAATAGCTGCTTCATGTTCCTTTATAAACTCACCCGTATCGGCACCTGGAGCGAACAGGGTCTGCACCTGTTCATTGTGAATGGTGGCAGGTTCCGCATCAAGAGAGGTATCCCATGCAAGGACTGAGGTCTTTCCTTGGGAAAGGAGATCCTTGATCTGTACAAAAAGAGGATTTAAGCCCTTTTCATCCACCTCTGTTTTCCAACCGCTGAAACCTGAGCCTGACTCATAAGCAGCTTCCCCCATCTTTTCGTTTATGTAGATTGTGAATTTAGCTGCCTCATCCGGATTCTTCGTGCTCTTATTTACCCAGAAGGATTCTACGAATCCGCCGCAATAATCGGTTTCATTGCCTTTGCCGGTAATCATGGGGATTTCCATTGCAACCACATCCTCCGGATTGATGGTAACGGCTTTATCTGTATAAATTCCATTTGCAAACCAGCTTCCCATAAGCCTCATGGCGGCTCTTCCGGTTCCAAAGGCTGCATTGGCATCATCATTGCCCTGCTCCAGAGGATTGGCTCCAAATGCTCCCATCTTGTATAATTCCTGGACCTTATCCGCCGCTTCCGCGTAGCCCTCTCCTTCAAAGGGAGCCTGGCCAGAAAGCATCTTGTTGATTTCCTCTGCCCCTACAGTTCGCAGTGCCAGTGCCTGATAGATGAATGCCGCATTCCAGCCATCCTTTGCGCCGGAAGCCAGAGGGGTCACCCCATCAAGAGCCTTCAGCTTTTCAACTGCGGTTACCAGTTTGTCGTATGTATCTGGAAGCTCTGCTCCTGCCTGATCAAATAAGGCCTTATTGCAGTATAAGGTCATGTACCAGGAAAAGGAAGGAAGAGAATAAGTTTTTCCATTGTATTCAAAAGCTGCCGTAGAGCCCTCCAGAAGTTTTCCCTTAATATCATCTGTGATATAGGAATCCAGAGGAAGGAGTTTATCCGCATTGATCATCTTTCTTGCGGTTCCTGCTCCCCAGTAATAGAACACATCAATTCCTTTTGCATCTCCTGCAAACTCTGCGGATATCTTCGTCTTATAAGCTTCCGTATCCAGGGTCTGGGTGTTGATTTCTACATTGGGATTTTCCGCCAAATAAGCGGCAACCGCCTCGTCATATTTTTTCTTTAGTTCATTGGTATCATTGGACCACTGGTGCCAGACATTTAAAACGGTTTTTTCCGTCTTTCCCTCCCCTGAACTGCCGGCGTTTGTCGGAGCCGCACTGCCTTTGCTTCCACAGCCTGTCATACCTGCTGCCAGAGCTACCGTAAGTGCAACGGCCGAAACTCTTTTTAATAAACTTTTTTTCATCTCAATCTCCTCCTGGGTTTCTTTGTTTCCTTCTGATATCAGTATATCGGAACTCTTTTTTTAACTCAATTAAATATTTTGACCCAAAAGGTTACAAATTTTACTACCTTTGCTTATACTCCTTAACGGTTACTCCCACATGCTTTTTAAAGCAGATGCCAAAGTAATGGGAATCCCGGAATCCCACCTTTTCTGCTATTTCGTATACTTTGTAATCCGTTGTATTAAGAAGGCGGATGCTCTCTTCAATCCTTTTTTTCAGGACATATTCAATCAGGCTCTGTCCGGCCTCTTTTTTAAATACTCTGCTTAAGTAGCTTTCATTGGAAAAAACAGCCGATGCTACGGATTTAAGAGTAAGAGCAGGATCGCAAAAGTTTTTATCGATATATTCCAGGGCCTCGTTTACCACCTTATTTCCCTGCTTTGATTTCTTGCTGTTATGATAGTTCAAAATCATATGGATGGATTCATCCAGAAACGGCCGGCACTCTTCCACCGTCTGTATGGATTGTATGGATTCAAACAGACGGTCTTCTCCTATGAGCTGTTCCAAACTGACCCCATACTTATTAAGGGTACTTCCAGCCTTGGACATTAAATCCATAACCGTAAGCCTTAAATATTCCACTTCCGTTACCCTTGAATTCCTGACTCCTTCCACATAATCCTCGATTGCAGCAGATACCCTGTCGGAAATTCCATTGGTAAGAGAAAAAAGGAAGTCCTCCCAGTCAAAGGACAGTTTATCCGGATTTTTTTCCATAATATGCATATATTCTTCGTACGTGATAATCCGGTTATTCCCTAAAAGCACCGATGCGCTGAGGGCATGTTCGGATTCGGCAAATGCTTCTGCAATTCCCTCATAGCCCTCATGGCTGCGGCTTATGCCAATGGTGGAATCAATGTTGTTTTCCCTCAGCCTTAGATGGATTTGCCGAGCGATTTCCCCGCTGTCCTTTAATCGCCTGACCGTACAAAACAAGATAATATTTTTCATATAGTGAAGAAAAGATATGGTCCCGTCAATGGGATCCCTGCCAAGGAGTTCTATGGCCCTTTTATGGAGGCTGCCGTCTGCTTCCCCTGACCGTTCCTCTTTTAAGTGGAGGTTTAAGCAGCAGCACCCTTTTAACAGCGCTTCACAGCCATAGGCAAGAAGCTTTTTCTCCGCTTCCTCCTCACTGGTCCGCTTTTCCACCAGCCGCTGAAAGAAGCTTTCCATTAAAATGTCCTGGTCGGCGGAAACACTCTGTTTTAACATCTCCACCTCCTTACGGTGGTCCTTTTCCTTTATGATTTTTCCCCTGATCTTAAGAGCGATTTCCTTCAGCTCATTCATATCAATGGGCTTTAACAGAAAATCCTCTACCCCCAGCTTTACCGCCCGCCTTGCGTATTCAAATTCCCGGTATCCTGTGATCATGATTACATGGATGTTCTCATCCAAAGCTGAAATATGTTCCGCAAGCTCCAGACCCTCCATATGGGGCATATTGATATCGGTTAAAACCAACTCCGGCTTTCTGTATTTTATGAATTCCAATGCTTCCGTACCGGAGGAAGCCTCTCCAATGACTGAAAATCCATGATCTTCCCAGGGAAATCCCCGTTTGATCAGCACCCGTTCCAGTTTTTCATCATCCACAATCAGTACCTTGATCTCCATGTTCCAACCCCTTTGCTTCCATTCGCTTTACTCTTACTGCTATTTCCGTTCCATTTCCGATCTCACTATGGATAAGAACCGGCTGCCTGATCCCATGATATAGGGTAATCCGCTGCATCAGGTTATAAAGGCCGAATCCTGACTTACCGGTCACTGTCCTGCCTTCCATGATTTCTTCGATCTTTTCCTCGCTCATGCCGACCCCGTCATCAGACACCAGAAAAATAATTTCATCCTCATCGGAAAAGGCCTTGATGGAAACGGTTCCTTTTCCTTCCCTTGGCTTGATTCCATGATGGACCGCGTTCTCCACCAAAGGCTGTAAAAGCAGCTTTAATATCCTGCAGTCCTTCACCTCTTCTTCTACATCCACTTCTACCTTTATTTCATTGTCATAGCGGATATTTAAGATGGTTAAGTAGCTTTGTATGCAACTTATTTCATCCTTTACCGTAATAAAATCCAATCCGCTGTTTAGGCTATTCCTGTAAAAGCTTCCCAGAGCCTGAGTCATTTTAAAGCAATTATCATAATCCCGCATGAGAGCAAGAGCGGATACCGCATCAAGGGTATTGTATAGAAAATGAGGGTTAATCTGGGCCTGAAGCAGATCCAGTTCCACCTTTGCAATGATCTGCTCTTCTTCCTTCACCTTTTGGATCAGGTTTTTAATGGATCTTGCCATATGATTAAATACCCGCTTCAGATTATTGATTTCATCTTTCTGCCGGTCCACCTCCATTTCATCAAACTGGCCTTTTTCCACAAGCATCATATGCTTTTCCACCTTTAACAGGGGATGGAAGATAAAACGGGTGAGCATGACCGAGCATACAAAGACAAAAGCAACGTTCATACACATGATCAGCAGGATAACGGTGGAATAATAGGGCGCCATGGCTGTCATATTATCCAGTTGAAAGGATCCGGCCAGCTTCCAGTTTTCTATGCCGATGTCCTGGGTGATCACCAGCCGGTTTTCGCCGGTCCGCTGTCCGGGATTCCCAGGGGCCACAATGTATTCATCCTCATCGCCCAGGATATAAAAATCACTGTCACTGGAATTACTGACCCCATTAAAGTAATTGCGTATTGTTTCCTCATTGACCGTAACCAGCAAAATGGCCAAAGGCTTATATGTATTTTCATCCCGGATTTCCCGGATATAGGTAATATAAGGGGTATCTCCATAGAATTCAATGACCCCCTCGCTGCCTTTCATAAAAAAACCGTTTCCCCTGTGCTCACCTAAATGCCGGTACCACTCAGACTCCAGGATCTTTTCTCCGTAAATCCCCTTGGGTGTCTTTTTATAGGAGCTGTACACATTATGATAGGAATCCATAATCAGAACGCTGGAAATATACTCCCCTGACAGGATCATATTAACCAGACTTTGCTTGATGGTTCTCTGGATAGACGGATCAATGGCTCTGTTATCCACATTTCTTAAAGCCTCCTGAACATTTCTATCAAAATAGATTAGGTTTGAAAACTGGGTCACATTATCAAAGATCAGGGACAAATTCCCCTTAAGGGCGCTGACCGTCTGAGTGCCTGCTCCCAGAATTTCTCGTTTCGTGTAGGAGCTGTTAATAACAGATATGACCGAAAAGGTGATTACAAAGGATAATAATACGACCGTTAAATACATAATCAGGATCTTTGTCTTAATCCTCATATTTTTCCATGCATCCATCAGACCAGCCATAGCAGCCTCCCCATTCATATGATTTTTTACCCTTATTCTAGCGAGTTTGGCAGGGGTTGTCAAAAAAAAGTTTGGATTGTCTTTTCAGCTCATTATCCCAGCCTTTCATACCGGTAGTTTTCTTAAAGTATATCCCAGGTAAATGAATTACTAAATTTAATTATTTTGCTGAAAAGGTGATTTTTTTTACTTTGTCAGATTCCTTTCGATAAAAACTCCGCTTCCCTGCGTTGCTTTTCTCCCTTAGATTGATTATAATGAATTTAATTTGTGAAAGGAGAACCCCATGCTGCCAGATTATCATTTTCATACAAATTTTTCAGGAGACTCCAAAACTCCCATGCGGACCCAAATGGAACGGGCCATAAGCCTTGGAATGACTTCCCTCTGTATTACGGACCATCACGATTATGACGTAGACTCTGTCATCGATTTTACCCTTCAGACGGACCAGTATTTTGAAGCAATGTCTGCCTTAAGGGAAGAATACAAAGACCGCATCGACCTTCGCATAGGGATCGAACTGGGACTTCAGACCCATTTAAAAGAATATTACAGGGAATTGTTATCAAGTTATCCCTTTGATTTTATCATCGGCTCCACCCACTTTATTAACAGAAAAGATCCTGCTTATCCGGAGTTTTTTAAAGGAAGAGAGGAGCAAAAAGCATATCTTCAGTATTTCCAGGCCACACTGGATAATGTGAAAAATATTGACAACTATGACGTAGCAGGCCATATCGACTACATCGTCCGTTATGGCCCGAATAAAGCTCGTTACTACAGCTACGAAGCATACAAGGATATTTTAGATGACATTTTAAGAGCGATTATCGAGCGGGGCAAAGGAATAGAATGCAATACAGCCGGTTTCCGGAAAGGAATCGGACAGCCAAACCCATGTGCCGGTATTATTAAGCGCTATAAGGAATTAGGCGGGGAGATCATAACCATCGGTTCCGACGCCCATATACCGGAAGATTTAGGAGCAGACTTTCAGACAGCGGGTGAACTTCTTAAGCAATGCGGATTTTCCTATTATACGGAGTTCCGCCGACGAAAACCGGAATTCAAACCCCTGTAAACAAATGAGAGAAACAATACTTGGAATTGGAGAATTGCCATGAATGTATTTGATATTATCGGGCCTGTTATGATCGGGCCTTCCAGCTCCCATACGGCCGGCGCTGCCCGCATCGGTAAAACGGCTGCCCTGCTTTTAGGTGCTTCTGTTGCAAAAGCAGATATCCTGTTTCACGGCTCCTTTGCAAAAACTTACAAAGGGCACGGCACAGACAAAGCCATTGTAGGCGGAATTTTAAAACTGGACCCCTGGGACCCGGGAATCCGGACAAGCCTTGAAACAGCCAAGGAACAAGGGATATCCGTCACGATCCACACCGGAACCATTGAAAATGCCCATCCAAACACGGCGTTAGTCACCCTTACCTCAGATCAGGGCAGTACCATCTCCGTCCAGGGAGCGTCAGTGGGAGGCGGCAACATCGTCATAAACAAGGTAAATGACATGGAGGTTTATTTTACCGGGCAGAATACCACCCTGATCGTTATGCATCAGGATGTTCCCGGAATCATCGCCCATGTGACGAACCTGGTGGCCGTGGGCAATGCCAACATCTGCAATTTCCGCTTAAACAGGCAGGAAAAACGCGGACTTGCCATCATGTCCATTGAAATGGATTCTGACTTTGACCAGTCCCTGGTCTCCCAGATCCAAACCATCCCTTATGTATACAACACGATTTTGTTAAAATTAAACTGACCAGGAGGAACCTATGCAATTAAAATATAATTCCGTGGAAGAGCTTGTAGCCGCCGCTTCATCTTCCAATAAAAAAATATCGGAAATTGTGCTAGAGCAGCAGGCCGAGGATATGGAGACCAGTCCGGAAGATGTCTACTCCACCATGGAAAGCAGTTTTGAGGTTATGAGGCAGTCTGTGTTAAACGGCATGGATGAATCCCTCCGTTCTTCCAGCGGTCTTTCCGGGGGAGCTGCCGCCAAATTAAAAAAGGCAGTAGAGGAAGGAAAAAACCATTACGGCCATCTCCTTGGCAATGCCATTAGTATGGCTCTTGCCGTGACGGAATACAATTCCTGCATGGGGCAGATCGTGGCGGCTCCTACAGCCGGCTCCTGCGGTGTCATTCCGGCAGCTCTCATTTCCGTTATGGACGAATTTGATTTACCAAAGCATGATATCATCATGTCCCTGTTCACTGCATCGGCCATTGGCATGGTCATTGCCAAATGCGCCAGCATCGCCGGAGCGGAGGGCGGGTGCCAGGCCGAGGTGGGATCCGCGTCCGCCATGGCTGCTGCAGCTCTTACGGAAATCTTTGGCGGAACGCCCCAGATGGTTTCCGACAGCTGCGCTATAGCCCTGAAAAATACCATGGGCCTGGTATGTGACCCGGTGGCAGGTCTGGTAGAGGTTCCCTGTATCAAGCGCAATGCCATGGGAGTAGCCAATGCATTTACTGCTTCGGAGCTTGCCTGTGCCGGAATCACAAGCGCCATTCCTGCAGATGAGGTGATCTTTGCCATGAAGCAGGTGGGCAATCTCATGTCTACCTCCTTAAAGGAAACTTCAGAGGGCGGCCTGGCCGCAACCCCTACCGGCTGCCGCTTACGTAAGCAGATCTTCGGATAAGTAATGAATACCATAAAAAACCGGAAAACAGCGGTCGACTCTTCCGCTATTTTCCGGTTTTTTTATGATTCTATTTTTCAAGCTTCTTCTTATAAATTTCAATGACTCTTTTCATTGCCTCCTGGCCAGGAGCACCAATGGTCATTCTTTTTTCCACACAGGTTTTTAAGCTGATGGCATCATAAATATCTTCTTCGAACACCGGACTGATGGCCTTATATTCTTCCAGGCTCATATCATCCAGGGCAATGCCCTTTTCTATGCAGAAAAGTACAAGCTGTCCAACGATTCCATGGGCATCCCGGAAGGCCACTCCATGATTTACCAGATAATCGGCCGCATCAGTTGCATTGGTAAAACCGTTTTTGGCGCTGGCTTCCATCACATCCTTTCGGAAGGTCATGGTGGAAATCATTCCTGTAAACAGGGCAAGGCAGCCTTTTACCGTGTCAATGGCGTCAAAGGCCAGCTCCTTATCCTCCTGCATGTCCTTGTTGTAGGCAAGAGGAATTCCCTTCATGGTGGTTAACAGAGACACCAGGGCGCCGTAAACCCTGCCGGTCTTTCCCCTGATCAGTTCCGCAATGTCCGGGTTCTTTTTCTGAGGCATGATGCTGCTTCCGGTGCTGTAGGAATCATCAATTTCCACAAACCGGTATTCATTAGTATTCCAGATAATGATCTCTTCACAGAATCTGCTTAAATGCATGGAAATGATGGATAACGCACTTAAAAGCTCGATTAAGTAATCCCGGTCGGCCACAGAATCCATACTGTTAAGAGTCGGCCCTGCAAATCCCAGAAGCTCTGCCGTATATTCCCGGTCCAGGGGATAAGTGGTTCCAGCCAAAGCGCCAGAGCCAAGGGGACAATAGTTCATCCTTTTTTTAATGTCATGAAGGCGGGAATGATCCCTGTCAAACATTTCAAAATAAGCCCCCAGGTGGTGAGCCAGGGTGATTGGCTGCGCTTTTTGCAGATGGGTAAATCCAGGCATGTAAGTGTCAAGATTTTCTTCCATAAGCTTTAAAAGCACTGAGAGAAGTCCTTCCACCAAAAGGGTAAGCTCATCGATCTCATCTCTGGTATACAGCTTCATGTCAAGAGCCACCTGATCATTGCGGCTCCGTCCGGTATGAAGGCGCTTTCCGGCCTCCCCGATCCGTTCCGTTAATACTGCTTCAACGAAAGAATGAATGTCTTCATGTTCCCCCGTTATTACCAGGGCTCCGCTTTCTAAATCCTCCCGGATCTCCATAAGGCCTTTTACGATCTTATCTTTATCTTCCTCCGTAAGAAGTCCTTGTTTTGCCAGCATCTTCACATGAGCAATGCTGCCCTCAATATCCTGATGATAGAATTTTTGATCAAATGATATAGATGCATTAAAGTTGTGAACCAGCTGATTGGTTTCTTTTGTGAAGCGTCCGCCCCATAGTTTCATAATTGAGAATTCTCCTTTCCTTTGTATTGCTGTGACTACTTAATTGGTAGAATGAACCCGCATGGGTCTGCGCTTTTTCCCTATTCCTGAGGATACACCTGCAAGTATCAGCAGAAAGACCACGCTTCCAGCCGTTATGATACCGCCTGTTTTAAGTCCCTCGGGCATATATTCCAGAGAAATATCATGGGTCCCGGCAGTCATATGCACGCTTAAAAACGTATCAAATAATTTATAAGGCTCAACAACTTTTCCGTCAACCCTGATCGTCCAGCCCTTGTCATAGGGAATGCTTAAAAACAGCAGGCCGGCCTTATCAGCAGTGACATTTCCCTGTATCTGCGTATCAGTCCACTTTGTAAGCTTCATGGAATTCTTGTCTAAAATGTTGTACACAGACTCAAGGCCCTCAGGAAGAAAACGGTAAGCGACCGCCACCAGATCCTGATCATTGTCATCGTTTCGCAGAGTAATCTTTTCCCCTGCTTTTATATAGCCCAGTTCCAGCAGATAGCCGCGGCTCACATTATCAAAGTTTTTGGTCTTTTCTCCAAGCAGAGCATTTACCTTTTCCACCTTTTTATTGCTGACAAATACATAATAGTCTCCATCCGCTTCCGGTGTAAACGTAAAGCTGGTTCCGGTGATTTCGCTTGGAACCTCAGACAGTACCGGATTGGCTCCTAATACCACGGAAAAATCATTTTGGACCTCTGCCGGATTTGTTAAATCCAGCTGCCAGTTATCTTCAAAGTCATATGGTAACATAAATCCCAAAGACAAGGCAAAGCTGTTTTCCCGGAGATACATCTCATCATTTGAAGCAATCGGTACGGATATGCCGTCATCCTCGGTTTCTTCCGAGTACAGCCCGTATTTGACCGCAAAAAGTGCATCTATCAGAGGCGTACTTCCCGTAATGCTGTAAGCATTGGTAGAGCTTTCGCAGCCCAGTTTTTTAAAGAATGCCGTAAGATCTGCATTGGCTGTGGAGGAAAAGAGGGAGACCGTAGGAAAGTTCAGCCAGGCTCCGTCATTTTTGGTTTTTCTTGTGACCTTTTCGATCCGGTAAAAAGAGGTACCAGGCATCAGGCTTTCTGCCAGCTCCGAAGATGCCTTATTATCCTTCATATAGCTGGTCCTGCTGGTGGTCGTCACGCTGGTGACCGTGGTATTAACCGCGGCTTCTAAGGAGACCACGCCAAGGGCCAGAAGTACCAGCACATTTCGGCTCACTCCTCTTTGGTAAAGGCTGATAAGGCCGGCATAAATGGAAAGGAACAAAATAGCCACATAAAATACGGAAAAATGATAAGCCTCATCCGTTATAAGCTTTTGCGCCATCAAAACAAAGATCACCGAAGCAAAAAAAGCTATTACAATATGCTTCCATGGAATCTCATGCAAGTGAATGTAAGCCTGATAGCACGTAAACAGCATGAGAAAAATATAAATAAAAGACTGTCTGCATGGCAGGCTGTTGGGATAATGAAATCCATGCCAGATAAAATTCAGTGTATTAACGGAAAAGCTGGCAAAGAAAAACAGCAGCAGGGAGCACATAACAATCTTTTCCCTCTGCCTGATCTGTTTACAGCCCAGGTAAAGAAGGAAAAACATGAGAACTGCCACACCGCAGTAGATATTAGGCCAGTGGTCCAACCCGATTTCCGGTTCCACCGCCGGAAGATGTCTGGCGATCATGTCAAATATGGAAAAATAGGAGCTGATGGTCTGGGGAAAATTAAAATCTCCCGAAGCAGTTGACTGCAGCGCATAAATTTCAGGAAGCAGAACTACAGCAGAAAGGCCTCCTGCTAATAAGGAAAACAGAGCAAACAGTCCTCCACGGATAAAGATTTCCTTCCAGGATCTCAAGCCTTCTAATATAAGAAGAGCAATAAAGTAGAATACCATAAAAATACATATCATAATGGATATGTAATAATTTGATAAAATTGATAGTCCCAGTGTAATACAGTATAGAAAACACTTCTTTTCTTTCACCAGCTTCTCAAGGCCCAGCATAATGAGCGGGAATAGAAGAATGCAATCCAGCCACATGATATTCCAGCTGTAAGCCGCCATATATCCGGACAGAGCATAGAAGATGCCAAAAAAAGCGACTCCAAAGTCCATGGTCTTGTTATGCCTGCGCAGATACCAGGAAAAGGATAGTCCGCTTAATCCGATCTTAAATACGATCAGATAGGTCATAAATTCAATGACATAATTCTTCGGGCAAAGTACCAGCAGCCAGTTTAAAGGACTTGCCAGATAATAAGCATAAAGAGCTGCAAAATTCACGCCCATGCCGATATCCCAGCTGTACAGAAGGCTTCCTCCATGGGTCAGCTTATAACGGAACTCAGAAAAAAACGGAGCATACTGATGATACATATCAGTCCTTAAAAAGCTTTCCTCACCAAAAGGAAAAATCCCCCGCTGGGCAAATATGATAACCATGATCACCATTGGCACAAAAAAAGCTGCAAGGAGTCCGTCGGAGGGCCTTACCAGGGTGCCTGTCCCCTCTTTTTTAGCAAATATTCTTTCTTTATAGCTATCTAACTGCCCAATTTCCAACTCTTCCTCAGCTTCATCGTCTTCCGGTTCCTCAAGAATGTCCATGAAATCCGTAACAGGAACAGCCTCTTTCTCCTGCTCCAAGTCTTCTCCGTAATTCAAATCTTCATAATCAAGATCCCCATCATACAGCTCTTCCATCCCGTCAACCGGAATATCAAGGCGTATCCTGGGTGCAGAAGCCAGTTCTAATTCCTGTTCTGCCATTTCCCCTTTGGGATCGTAAGTAACCTTCTCCTCTTCATTTCCTTGCTTCAAGTCATTTTCCCCTGTTGTAATTTCTTTTTCACCTGATGTCATTTGCAGCATATCCTCTAGTTCTTTCGATATCTTTTCAATCTCGTCATCGTGTTCCATTTCATTTACCTCTCTTTACAGGGGTTCTTCCTCTCTCTTCCGGAATATGAAAACCTTGCTGAATCCATAGTTTGCAATTACAACAACCACGGATACCAGTATTTTACTTACATATTCATCCATTTTGAGCCAGGAAACCATTATCACCATAAGAATCATTTCCATGACGCCTGACGCTGCTCTGCATGCGGTAAACGATAGAATCTCCTTCATGACAAAGCCCAGATGCAGGTCATAGCTTTGAAAAACAAAGATTTTATTTACAACAAAGGCAAAGAGGACGGAAACAACCCATGCTGCCGCAGTTGCGGCACGGTAGTCAATGCCCGCCTTCACCATGAACCAATAGACAACCCAGTTAACCAGGGTCGTCAACACTCCAAATATCAAATAGGAAATGACTTCCCGGTTCATGACCTTGTCCCAGATTTTTCTAATCATCTTTTCTCTCCTAAAAAACTACATTTCCTCTTTCCTGCCCATGCACTTTGGGCATACAGGTATACCCGCAGGGTATTTCCTCTATTGTATTATAGGGAAAGAAAATTGTAAAGGGATTCTAAGGCTTCCCAACCAGAAACTCCCTGGCTCCCTGGGAATAGTAAACCTCCCCATCCTCTGTAATAAATACGCCATATACGCCGTCCGTGGAGTCCAGAAGCTCCATTCCCTTTTTAAGCCCAAGGGAAAAACAGGTGGTGGAAAGGGCGTCCCCGTCTGCGGACAGCTCTGATAAAATGGTGACGGACACAAGCCCGTTCTCATATGGATAACCATACCCCGGGTTCAAAAGATGGTGGTAGTTCACACCATCTTTAACAAAATGCCGTTCATACACTCCGGATGATACCACGGACATGTCATTGATATTCATAATTTCTATGGTTTCATTCCTGTCTGCATAAGGTTTTTGAAGGCCGATTTTAAACGGTGTACCGTCAGGCTTCTGCCCCACGCAAAGGACATTTCCTCCCAGATTGATCACGGCACTCTTTACTCCCTGTTCTAATAGAAAATCCTTCATCCGGTCCGCAATATATCCCTTGGCGATTGCCCCAAAATCAAGGGACGTATCCGGAGATAAAAATGTAAGGGTATTTCCCTCAAGCTTTAAATTCCGGTAATCTACTTTTTTCCTGGCCTCCTGTATCTTTGCATCAGGCGGTACAACCGGATTCAGGGATGTAAAATCCCATAGAGAAGACAAAGGCTCCACGGTAACATCAAAACCCCCGTCTGATATTTGAGAATAATAAAGGCTCTTGGAAATAAGAGCCTCCACATCCGGGGATACTGTCACGGTCTCTTCACTGGCAGGCCTGTGATTTAACTTGTAAACCTCACTGCCTTCAATGGTTTTGCTGAAAATATTTTCATAGGACCGGCATAAATCCAGACAGTCAGATAAAATTTTAGGATCGTCCTTATCGTAAAGAGTCACAGTTACAAAGGTGTTCAGCATAAAATCGGATTTACTGAGCGGATCCACCCTTCTTTCACAGCCCATAAGCAAAAGAGCTGTTATACCTGCGATCAAAACAACTGCTCTCCTTTTTTTCATCCTATATCCTCCAGATTCTTACATGCTTCTCTGGTATGATCCAGGAGCATCCGGCGGACTCCCTCCAGTTCTCCCATACCCTTTAACCGGCAGACCACCTGATAGCCGTCAGACTCCAGCTGGCTTTTCCAGGATTCTTCTCCTTCTCCTGCCATATCATTATGGGCATGGTCTCCGGATACGATCATAAGCGGCTGCAGCACCATACGGTTAGAACCGGTTTTCTCCACCTCTTCTTTTATGGATTCAAAAGTTGGCTCCGCCTCCACGGTTCCTATATGATACCTGCTGTATCCATTCTGCCTGAACACCTCCGCTAAACGCGGATAGCACTCATTGGCCTCATGCTCCGTACCATGTCCCATGAATAGGATTTCCGTTCCTTCCCTGTTATATTCCTTCGTGTCCTCTGTCAGCACACTGCAAAGCCTTTTATAGTCCTCTTCCTCCGAAAGCAGCGGCTTTCCCCACAGGATCCGGCGGAACCGGTTCTCATACTGTTTCACGGCAGCTACCATGCCGTCATTCTCTTCCCCTCCCATAACCAGGGTGGGCTGAACGATCACATGCTGAAATCCCTCCTGTGCCAGCTTTTCTAAGGCTTCCGCCACACTGTCTATGTAAATGTTGTCTCTTTTTTTCAATATTCCAATAATGATCCGGCTTGTAAATGCCCGGCGCACCTCATACTCCGTAAACTCTTCCTTTATGGACTGCTCAATGGCTTCTATGGTTTTCATTCTGCTTTCATGATAAGTAGTTCCAAAACTTACTACTAAAATCGCCTTTTTCATTCTGATATCCCATGCTTTCTGTTATGGATCGTTATGCTTAAACTTCAATTATTTTCCCGATTACCATATCATAGATGAACTTTACTGTCAAACCTCTTTTCACGCACAACAGGCGCAAAACCAAAGGGTTCTGCGCCTGCTGCACACATTGCATTCATATACTGGAGATTATTTAAAAATCTACCTCTTTATCATAGTAACAACAGGATAACAGTTTCTCCATCTCAGCGGACGTGATCGGTCTTGGGTTGGAGCCGGTGCATGCATCACCTACTGCCAGCTCTGCTACTGTCCCTAATTTATCATTGAACTCTGCTTCGTCAATGATTCCGCCTTCATATTCCTTAATACAAGCAGGAATATTAAGCTTTTCGTTCATGGAACGGATCTCTGCGATCAATGCATGAACCAGTTCCTCATCATTATTCCCCTTCAAATCAATGAAGCGGGCAATATCTGCATAACGCTTTGCAGCCTCCGGAACCTTTGAATTAAATTTAATTACCTTTGGCAGGTACATGGCGTTTGCGCAGCCATGGACAATATGTCCCCCTGAATAAGCAGCGCCTGTCTTATGGGCCATGGAATGAACAATGCCTAAAAGGGCATTGGAGAATGCCATTCCTGCCAGACACTGGGCATTATGCATACGGGCACGGGCTTCCTTGTCCCCGTTATAAGAATCAATTAAGTCATTATGTATCATCTTAATAGCATGAAGAGCCAGAGGATCGGTGTAGTCACAATGGAGGGTTGATACGTAAGCTTCCACCGCATGAGTCAGGGCATCCATACCAGTATGGGCGGTCAGCTTCTGAGGCATGGTCTCAGCCAGGTCCGGATCAACGATTGCAATATCCGGTGTGATGTTGAAATCTGCCAGCGGATATTTCACTCCTTTTTTATAATCCGTAATAACACTGAATGCCGTTACCTCGGTTGCCGTACCGGAAGTAGACGGAATGGCGCAGAATCTTGCCTTTGTTCTCAGAGTCGGGAAATTAAAGGGAATGCATAAGTCCTCGAATGTGGTTTCAGGATATTCATAAAATGCCCACATTGCCTTTGCCGCATCAATAGGAGATCCGCCGCCGATTGCAACGATCCAATCCGGCTCAAATTCACGCATCATTTCTGCACCCTTCATCACCGTATCCACGCTGGGATCCGGCTCTACTCCTTCAAACAGCTTTACTTCCATTCCGGCTTCTTTCAGGCATGCCACCACCCTGTCAAGAAATCCAAAACGTTTCATGGAACCGCCGCCGACAACCACGATCGCCTTTTTTCCTTTTATATTCTTAAGCTCTTCCAGGGCGCCCTTCCCGTGATATAGGTCTCTCGGTAATGTAAATCTAGCCATCGTATAATCCTCCTTGTGAGTATCCAGTTCTTTGCTATAGCTGTATTGTAGCTCAAACAGACAGGAAATACAAAGGTAAAAAAATATATATCAGTATATAAATACTGATATATATTTAACATTCTTATTCTAAAAAAATACTCTTCACTGTTTCAAGCTGGTTTAGAAACCCTTTATCCCAGTCCGTAAACGAATACCCCTTCCTGTAGATCAGCGCATCCTGGTATGTCCCAGTCTTTTTTTTGCACTGCCGCTCCACCAGGCCGTACCTTGTAAGGAGCTCTTCCGGCATGGGAGAGACCCACATATACGTGTGAGGATCTTCCTCCAAAAGGTCGAACTGGCTTCCCCGTTCAAATACGTAAACATGTTTTGGAGATTCCGGAACCTTTCCTTTCTTTTCAAAATTCTCCCGGCGGCCAGATGGTCCGTCACCATGGGCAATCTCAATATAAGGCAGCAAGTCTTCTCCCATGATTTCCTTTTTCCCTGCAAGGGGATGATGTTCGGACATGAGAAGCCTTAGGGAGTATTCCAAAACCGGATCTAGTAAAAGGCCCTTTGCCGCTGCTGCCTGGGCATAGTATCCTTCTGAAGACGACTGATACCGAATAATACCCAGATTATATTCTCCGGTTTCCACATCCTTTAAGGTATCTGCAGAATTTGTCTCCCGCAGCCATACATTCATTCCCTCTTCCTTCTCCAGGCTTCGGATAAACCGGGAAAATGCAAGGCTTAAATAACTTGCCCTTGGCATAGAAAGGGAAAATTCCACCCCTCCCACCTGATCTGGTTTATATAAATGTTCCATCTTTTCAATCTGGTCCAGGACATTTCTGGCATGCTCCAGAAAAATCCTTCCCCTTGCCGTAGGAATCACGCCCTTGGACGTCCGTCTGAAAATCGGAGCGCCAAGGCTTTCTTCTAAGGTTTTGATCGCCTTGCTTAAATTAGGCTGGTCCATGTAGAGGTTGGCAGCCGCCTTGGTTATGGAACCTGTTTTTTCCACCTCCACGGCATATTGTAACAATACAGTATTCAATTATCTTCCTCCTCCGTCCACTGCCCGCCTTCCTTGTCCACCTCATATAGATATTTGGACAGAGCCGCCAGCGACACAGCCATGTTCTCATTCTGCACCAGAACATGGTCAGGCACGGTTAAGTGGGTGGGAGCAAAGTTCCATATGGCCCTTACACCGCCGCCTACCAGACGGTTACATACCTCCTGGGCATATTCCGCCGGGACCGTGATGATGCCGATGTGAATGTTCATTCTCCTGCAGAGATTTTCCAGCTTGTCCATGGGAAATACCGGTTTGCCTCCAGTTTTTGTATTCACCCTTCTTCCATCGGAATCAAAGGCCAGGACAATCTCCACTCCGTACTGCTCAAACCCTTTATAAGACAGCAAGGCTTTTCCCAGGGATCCGACTCCTACCAGAGCCGCCTGGTTCGTATTATGGAACCCTAAAAACTCTTCCATGTCTCTGATTAAATCCTTCACCACATATCCCAATTTGGGCTTTCCAGCTGTTTTTGCTACCATTGCCAGATCCTTGCGCACCTGGACTTCATTAAGCTGAAGATCCAGGGCAATGGCAGGCGCTGATATAGTCTCTGTCCCTTCCCTGTATTTCCGTTCCAGATAATGATGATACATTGGAAGACGCTCCAGTGTCTTCCTGGATATGCCTCCTACCAAGTTTTTTTTCTCTTCCATAAGCATACACCTTCTCCATTCTCCCTTAACATCAGTACTCTTGCATTCCAGTCCTTAAGATTCCCCTCCGTAACGAAGGTCCGTAAGAAGCATAGCGTCGCCAAAACTAAAGAAACGGTAACGCTCTTTAATGGCTTCCTCATAGGCATGAAGCACATGATCCCTCCCTGCAAGAGCGGATACCAACATTACCAGCGTAGATTCTGGCAAGTGAAAATTCGTAATCAGACAATCCAGAATCTTAAAACGGTATCCGGGATAAATGAAGATTTCCGTCCATCCGCTTCCTGCCTTTAATATCCCCTCGTCTGTGGAAGCAGACTCCACCGTACGGCAGCTGGTCGTTCCCACACAGACAATGCGGCCCCCATTTTGCTTTGCCTCATTGACCTTCTTTGCCTCTTCTTCTTCTATAATATAGAATTCAGAATGCATATGATGCGCTTCAATCTCATCTACCTTCACCGGACGAAAGGTTCCAAGCCCAACGTGAAGAGTTACATGGGCGATGGATACCCCCATATCCTCGATTTCCTCTAACAGCTCTTTTGTAAAGTGCAGCCCTGCGGTAGGCGCCGCTGCTGAACCCTCATGCTTTGCATAAACCGTCTGATAACGGTTTTTATCCTTTAACTGGTGGGTAATATAAGGCGGCAGAGGCATCTGCCCCAAACGGTCCAGTATCTCTTCAAAAATCCCCTCATAGGAGAACTGGATCAACCGGTTTCCTTCTTCTACCACATCGATCACGGTTCCCTTTAACAGGCCCTCTCCAAAGGTGATCACGGTTCCCACCTTTGCCTTTTTTCCCGGCTTTACAAGGGTTTCCCAAATGTCATTCTCTCTTCTCTTTAATAAGAGGATTTCGATCTTAGCCTCTGTTCCCTCTTTCACTCCAAACAATCTGGCCGGAATGACCTTGGTATCATTAATGACCAGACAATCCCCTTTCCGCAAAAAGGAAAGGATATCCCTAAAATGCCTGTGTTGAATCTCTCCCGTATGTTTATCTAAGACCAGAAGCCTGGATGCAGAACGGTCCTCAAGGGGGTCCTGGGCAATCAACTCCTGCGGCAGATCAAAATAAAAGTCCCTAACGTTCATAAACTTGCTTTCTCCTTTACCAAAAATGCTCCTCTGCAGGGTGCCACGCAGAGAAGCATCTGTTTTACGTATTGTTTGGTTGGCTGCCTGAATCAGTTGTATCCTCCGGCTCTTCCTTCTCATCCATCAGAATGTGATAGACAGCCAGAAGATTTTCGTCAGACTTCAAAGCATTCTCAAGACCGCCGTTTACCTCTTTTGCCTGCTTTTGCACTGCCTCAGACTGGTTTGCTCTCTCCATAAATTCAGATTGTTCTGTGCTGGTATCTGCAACCAGATAATAGCTTCCATCTGCTGCTGTTTTAACATAACATACAACCATGCTGGGCGCTAAAGTTTCCGCCTGACGGAATTTGATATCAAATCTGGCATATACCACGTAATCGCCCTCGTCCAATCCAGTCGCCGTATAGCATACCAGGTTTTCAAAACTCTGGTAGAATTTCACTTCCTCTTCCATTCTGGCTCCCTGTTCTCTCATAGCCTCTTCAGAATAGGTGTTGCCAAATACCTTTGAAAGAGCCTCTATATCACAGGTCTTCCTGGCTTTAAAGTAAGCTTCCATCAAATCATGAATCGCCGGTATGGCCTCTTCCTGCAGCGTGATTTCCTTTGCTGACTCTGATGGCGTACCCTCAGCCTCTCCTGCCGATGGATCCACTGCTTCTGTGGATACATTAGCCGATTCATTTCCTGTCTGTTCGGGCTTATCCAAAACAATAACGGCAAAAATCAGTATAACTGCTGCCAAGGGAAAAAACAAAAATTTCAGCAGCCGTCTGATTTCTTCCTTGGAAACCTTCTTCCATTTTTCAATTAAGTCCTTCATATGGGCTTGACCTCCTGGAGAATCAATCTCCTTTTTATTCTAACAAAAAAACAGACAAAAATCAACAAATACTATTGCGCTTTAAAAGAATCTATAGTAGAATATAAAAGATGCATCTGTAGCTCAGTGGATAGAGCAGTGGCCTCCGGAGCCGCGTGCGTAGGTTCGATTCCTATCAGATGCATTCTTTTTTTACCTATTTTTAAGCCTCTCAAAAGCCTTATTTTATAAGGATTTTCTCGTATTTATCAGCTTTTCGCCAATTACCCAAATTACTGACTTTTACTGGTTTCTACTGATTTTTACTGGTTTTTACTGAAAGATAATGGGTCAATAATGGGGCGCATAATGGGGCGAAAGATCAACCTCTAAATCTTAGAGATACCGGACATTACATCTGTCATCTGATCATTCAAAACGTGGATATATGTGCTGTATGTAGTATTGATATCGGCGTGTCCTAAGAGTTTACTGACAACACTTATCTCTGTTCCTGCTTTTAACAGTCTTGAAGCAAACGTATGTCTGAGCGCATGAATAGTATAATCTTCTGCTCCCACTACTCCAAGAACACTTTTAAACGTTCTCAGAATATTTCTTTCAGAAACATACCCACCTTCAGCAGTACTTGCAACATAATCCGTTTTAATCTTCATTCTTCTATTATAATCCTTTATCTGCATCAGAAGAGATACCGCCATGTCATTCAAGGGTATCAGCCGATTTCCCGATTCCGTTTTCGTTATATCACTAAAGGTCTTCTTCTGCTTCCCCACAACAGAACCGCTTTTGTCTCGTTCTTTCGCTTTGGTCAAGGTCTTATTTACCTTTAGAGTATTCTTATCAAAATCAATATCTTTCCATTCCAAAGCCAAAGCTTCACCAATTCTCATTCCAGTGTTTAAAATCAGCAGCAGGACAGGCATATGCTTAAAGAACTGATTATTGCTCTTACGTAATGTATTATTAAACTCATACATTTTGTCAGTTATGTTTTCTGGAAGAATTTCAGTCTTTTTGGTTTTTACTTTCATGTTGCGCTCAATTGGCAATTGAACGGCGGGGCATGGATCAAAGGCTATCTTCTGAGAGTTATAGGCATACTGAAAAACCCCTTTTACAAATTCATAATGCTTCTTTACCGTAGAATATGCCTTTGTGGCTGATAAATCATTTATCATGGCCTGTATATCCTCTGTGGTCACATTACCTAACTGAATCCAACCTATGTAATTACAGACTGTATTATACGTCTGTTCAAGTCGATCATATGACACCGGCTTTAATATGGGATATTTCACTGTTTTCATCCAAAATTCGGCATAGTCCCGGAAAAATGTGGATTCCACTTTTACAGTATATTTTGTCCTATCCTCATTATATTCCTTAATTTTACGATTTAATTCTCTTTCGGTTTTTGCAGAAAAAGACTTGTATAGTGCTTTACCATCCGGTCTTTTACCAGCTACATAACGATACTCATATCTGCCGTCCTTTCTTAATCTTTTAGAGCCTTCACCTTTATCTCTTCTTTTTGTTGTCATCTCCATAACTCTGAATCCTTTCCAAAATCAAAGAGCATAGACAATCAATTTGACCATGCTCCTATTTTATCAAATGTGGTTATATATTAATAGCTTTTCCAGCATTTTTCTTAAACCATGCATCAAGCTCTTCTTTCGAAATTAAATAATCCTTATTTACTCGTACAGTTGGTAAAATTCCCTTTTCCAGAAACTTCTTCATCTTATCCCGTCCAAAGCCAAATATTTCCTGCAAATCAGCTTTGTTGTAATACGTCTTTTCTATAGTGTATCTCCTGCCTTTCTAGAATTTTTTTATTCAAAAAGAGCGAAGTATCACCCTCGCCCTTAATCATTCACTAATTTGTAATTTTCCTTCCATTCAAATATATTCCATCTGCCCGAAAGTCATAATTATTCAATGAACCAATCTTCTTTCCTACCGTATCGCAACTTTGTACAAACAACGAATCCCAATTTCCACTTGGGACGCACACCCATACTAAATCACCCACAACTAAATCATAGTACGACTTCACTCTGTATTCCACATTTTTATGTGATACCTTATATATATCATTATTCACTTTTTTAGTTACAGTAGCGCGAAATGATTTATCATATCGAATATGTTTCATTTTCTCTGTTATCATCTTTTCAATATCCTTATACATCTGATCACAGGCATCTATTGCTCTCATTATTTACCTCCCAATCGAAAAGGAAGGCTCCGAAGAGCCTCCTCTGTATTATCTTTTTCCTAGACCTTGAATAACTGCTCGTGTCAGTCCACCGTTTAGTATTTCTTTAGCAAGGGTATCAGTGTTATTACATTCCTGAATATTAATTCCTCCATTAAAATTAATCTCTTGCTTTGGAGTAGATTCTCTTACTGTCATTTGATTTAGAATACGGCTATAATCAGGTACATTTATATTAGGCCGAAAAATATTCATTTCCGCAAACTTAGCCATCTTATCCATAAACGCCTTCTGCTGTCCTTCCTGAAATATAGCCTCTCCCTCATGAGCAAGTATTGGAACTTCTTCTGACTCAAATTTATTCAAACCATGCTTATTCAATATTTTTTCAATATCATAACTAGAAGATGTATCAACATTATCCGACAATTGTTCCTGCTGATCTGAATTCAATACTACTTCACCTTCATGGGCAATAATTGGGGTTTCACCATCCTTTAGATCGTTGGTAGACAAATACATAATCATATTGACTCTGTCATTATCAGAGGCTGTTCCAATAGCGCCCCTTTTGATTCCGTCTGCACGTTTCTCTACACCAGGCCCATTGCTTGCATCACCGGTTCCCCAACCTTTACCTCTAGATTTGTCATATGGTTCATCATCGTCGCCTGAATCATAATCATCTAAAGCATTTCTTAGGTTATCACGAACCTGCTTCAACACATCAAGCATAGATGATACATTGTTAGTAAGCTGTTCCCAGCTAGAAGTATGCTCCGATATCATTCCAGCATTTTTATTGTACTGTTCAAGAGATTTGACTAGTTCATCGGCAGTTACAGATAAACCGTCTTTTATTCCATTAAGAATACTATCCGCATCCGCACCAACACCATTTACTGTCCCTAAATAGTCATATAAATTTTGCAAATTATCCATAGCAGACATTGAGTCATTCATCTGGGAAAGAAGACCGTTGATTTTGGTCATGGCTTGCTCGTAAGTAATAGTACCGTTTTTGTATGAATCGATGTAGTTTTCTATAAGAGATTGAATATTTGCTGTAGAATCTGCCTGTTTTTGATATTCGTCAAGCTGTTTTGCATTAGTCTGGTATAAGGATGTAAGAGTAGCATATATCTCTGCATCATTACCGGATAATACCTTTTCAATAAAGCCTTCACCGAATAGAGAAGTTGCTAAATTTACCTCTGATATTTTTTCGGCATCTGAACGTATTTCAGAGTACTTCTTGCTAATTTCTTCAAGCGCATTTATCTGATCCTGGTAACTGTCATTCAAATTATCAAGGGCTGTCTTTGCGTCCTCTATCTGCTGTTCAAGATTATACTTATCGATATTAAATTGGGCATCGATTTTATCTTCTTTCGCCTTCCTTACTGCATCATAATCCTCAACATATACATCTTTTCCATTTCGGATTTCTTTATTTACTTTTTGAGACAGAGACCTTGCAAGGTTATATTCAGCTTGTTCCAATGACATCTGTAACTTCAATTTTTCATTGGTTTTCTCTAGTAAATCAGCCTTTTCCTGCAAAGCATCGATTTCCGCCTGATGCACATCAGCAGCAATCTTTTGTTCCTCTTCCAATAAATTAATCTTGTCAGAAATTGCCGTGGTAATAGCCGAACTTGCAGAATCAAGTTCTGATTTCACTCCGTTTAATCCAGCAATAACTTTCTGTAAACTATCAGAATATGTATTGATGCTGTCTAATGGCATCTTCAACAATTCTTCGTTCCACTTTTGTAAATTGGTCAACATGGAAGCTGTGGCAGAGTCGATATTTTGCAATTGGTCATAAAGTTCTTGCCAGACTGTAGACCCCTACAGTAGTAGGTTGGTGCACCCCGGGGTAATTTACATTTCTAAGCTAATGCATCATCGTGGTAAAGTACCTATCTGTTCTTCCCACACAATACGTTAAAATTTAGACCTTTCCGAACTTAATTAATATTTCATATACTTATTACAAAATATCCAAATGAAAAGCAAATGATAAACGAGATTGGTTAATTCAAAAAGGAACTAATTGCTTGTATTCTTTGCTATGTTTTGGAAATGTGGCTATAAATCGTAAAGCCAAGTTATCAAATTCCTTATTTCCTTCTATGATATATATAGATTCCTCATCATTAAATGTGCCCGGTATTCCTATTAGCACAATCAAATAATATACTTTATTGCCGATTTCCAATATAGAAGAAACACCTGGAGATAAATTAGTTGGCATTTGGTTAAATCTTTTATGAGCACACAAAAATTTTACTACTAAAGTCGTTTCTTTTTCTTTCTCTTTTGATAAAAAATCAATTATATTTTTAAAGTTGGGAATTATAACATCATTTACTGTACTAATATCATTACTACAATTAAAATTCATATTATGAGCATCATTTTTGTCCTCTAGTACAAATGTTTTATGTTTTTGTATGTATTCAATATTAATATTATATCCACATTGTTTGATAATTTCATATGTAACTCTGGCACTTCGATTATCACTTCCTGATAAACAGCAACCATTAAAAGTTATAATATCGTCAGTATTTAACTCAATTATCATTTTATCGTCGAGCATTTTTATTAATCGAACATTGCCAAACATAGATTTATACTTATAAAAGAATTCTAATGCTTTTTCTGGGTACGCTAACCCATGTCTAAAAGGTCTACTTATAGATATCATATCATTATTAATATTTTCATCAATACCATCAGTAATTTGTATTGAAGCTGGAATTTTTTCTTTACCTAATAAAACATGAGCAAAATAACGATGCTTACCATTTTCAATATAATATCCATCTTTAAATTTTATTAAGGATATAGGCTCACATTCATCATTTAAAATATATTGAATAGAATTAATTACTCTTGGAAAATTATTATCTAAAATTGCATCAGAATTAGCACTTGTTATCTCATTTATATTTATCTCGTCATAATAGGGAGATTGAATTTTAAGTTTACCGTAAGCGAAATTTTTAATTCTAAATTCTTCAAGATAAGTAAATGGATTGCCATTTTTTCTCATAAATTCAATATATGAATTATCATTTCTTTTAATATATCTTAACAAATCATCTTTGTATATCTCAAATTTATCTTTATCTTTATATTTAATCAAATTATTATCCCCCCTATTATATCCTGTTATGCTACATAATCATACCACACCAATAAAATAAAAAAAATAGGCACACCAGATATTTCTATCCAATATGCCTATATATTTGATTACCAATACGTCTGAGTCCCAATTGTTATTGAATGCCAGTCAAATATGAAGTAACAGAATAAATTGATGAATACTTCGGCCAGCCATTTACATAATCATATAAAATATCAAATCTAGAATCATTTTCAATATTTAGACCATAAATAATAAAAATAGAGCTTTCCGAATATCAGTCTTCTAATTAGATCACTACATGTTGTCAATTTAACCTTCATTTTTCACCACTCGGTGAGAATATATTTTTTTTACAGAATATAGTACCAAAGGAATTATATAAAACAAAGGATAGGAATAATTCAGTACTATATGATACAATATGTTGATATTGGCTGTATAAAAGGAGTTATTGAAGCAGTTTAGCATTTTATCAAAATATGTTATTCCTAAATATTGTACAATAATAAAAGTTCCACCCAATGCAAGATATTTTTGATAGGTAATCTTCTCTCTAAATAAAGCAATTCCGCCAACACAAATGGTTCCATACATCAGAATTGAAAAAAGAAGGTCTATATAGGTGTTTCTCAGCATTAAATGATCCATAATCTTTTCAGCTATATCCGCCTTTTCGGAATATCGCATATCTTCCGTGAAAAAGGCCTGTGTTATTATGGTTAGCCCTTGGCTCCTCGCCCCCTCAAGAACTTCTCTTAATATATAAAGATTTATACTTCGTAAAAAAGTAGGCAATAATAACAGGAATAAAACCATTATATCAACCTTGGATAAGCCATTTTTTGTTTTGCTATTCTTACTCTTTATTACGTAATATGTTAAAAAAATTACATATAGGGCAGAGAACATATGGCTTGCCATAATATCATGAAACACTACGTTATTTAAAACTATGTTATAATATTTCAATAATAACTCAAATTGATATACGCATACAAATTGAAGCAATATAAAAATTCCAGTAAATAGCCACATTTTTTCCAGCGTATAATCTTTTTTTATCAATTTGTAAATTCCATAGATGGCTGCAGCAATGAGCATAATACAAAAAAGCCACTCCAGCCCTATAACTGCTTTATTTAATGAGTCTGACTTTGTAATATTATTTAAGGATACCAGTTTACCTGATAATAACGATATAGCAAAAAAGGGAACAAAGAATAGCCATTCTTTTTTCCTTATCATACTTTTTTCATAATTCATAAGCGACCTCTCTATTAACATATGATAGTGTAAAGCTTTTAGCTATTCAGATTAGCGTTAGTTTGGAATTTTATTTTCGATAAACCTTACCCTACTTGATGACCAGTTATTTTGCATCCTTCTCTGTCAGCCCGGATTATTTCAAAGACAATGGTATCTCAAAAATAATTCTCCAAACTAATAGTACTTCTTTTGAGATACCATTGTAAATTATATTTGCTACTTAACTCCTGATGCATCTCCACGTACGGTAGCCGTTATGGCTCCCATGTTTTCATTCCAAATAATACCACCATATTCATATTTACCAGTAATCGTCATCGTTGCAGAGAATATCGCATAAAATTTATCTGGAGAAATAGAAGCCCTTGTAGTTAAGTTTTTATATGACATTTTCCACTCTCTAAAATCTTCAAATTCGACTCTTTTAACAACAGGATTATATGCACTAGCAATCATACCAGAGTTTGGATCATAGACATAAGTTCCTCCTATTGTTGTTTTTACATAACCACTTGCATGAGCTGATCCATTTGAATAATTAATATATGAGGCTTCATAGGATTCAATATATCTCGTCTCATTAAACCCTCTGGTAGAAACGAATCTTTCTTTAGAAGCCTTGAAGAGTCCGACTTTTGCATATGAATATTTCTTAATTGAATCAAAATCACCCGCCAGATAATATGGTGTGTTTTTTGCAAAGAACTCTTGTGTTATGTTATTACCTGCGTGGTCAAATACTTGCGTATTATTATATTCTTAAAAATAAGGTATAATAAACTGTTCAAACGTTACTTGACTCACTTCAACTTCGTTATTTGCAAATGCGTTTGAGCACAGTAAAAGTGCCATGAAAATGCTACAAAAGAATAAATTAATCTTCTTCATAGACTGTCCCTCCTATTCAGCATATGCATATAACGTATCTGTAACTGGAATCGATATTGTTTTGCTTGTTGCAATTGCACCACCTTCAAGATAAGTAGCCTTGAGAGTAAAGCTAATAGTGTATTTTGCTCTTGCTCCTTTATCTATCACACTTGCCGTTAATCTTGTATCCAAAGCTTCAAAAGACCAAAAGTCCGGATTAGGCGCCCCGTTGCTTGCTGGCGGGGGATTAAAAGTAAACTCATCTAACCGCGCTCCATAAGCACTCAGGATTTCTCCAGAATTAAGATCATACGTGTAATTACCACTAAATTTGTAATCCACAGAAGCAGTGCCATATGAAGTTGATTTTGATTTTGTACCTGTTTGATATACGTGTTTTGATGCAGCTGCCTTTAGTTCTGCTCCCGTTTCCATGTTTGTGTTTAAACTAATTTCAGTATTAGCCATAGAAATTATACTACTACATATTGTGATAGATGCAATGGCTCCAAGAGTTATAATAAAATTTGTTATTTTTTTCATACAATCCCCTTTCGTTAAATAAACTTATTTGCATGTAATCAAATTAATTTTTCTGCACGAATAAAATGCAAATTTTATTTACACCATTGGAATCACCTTCTTTCAACATTTGTATCGCTCATATAAAAGAGCCAGTCTATATCAAACCAGACCATTCAAGTATATTATGTCAATTGCATCATACCACATTACCACTTCGAGTAAATGTTTTTGCAATTTTGGTCGCATTTTTCTTCCTAAGCGTTAATTATTTTCATTTAATTAAATACCGACTCTAATACAACAATTCCCGAAAATACTATACCTAATCTATTAATATGGTTTAACTTCTACCTTCAGCAACGCATCATAAATATGCTTTGGAATCTTATTCTTATATCTAGCAGCCATCAATAACACGTCAGCCTGTTTAAATTTTTTATATTCCTCAAACGCTTTTTCTGGTGTATCCCAATAAGACAATTTGATCAAATCTTTAGTGCCACATAATGTAACATCATAGTATTTATTCATACTTACATTATGATAATAATCCAGTAAAAGAAAAGGCCAGGAGCGTTAAACTCCTAGCCTTTTCTTATAGTATCTTATGATGTATTTCTATTGTCTTGCAAAGCGTTCCATTTACGGCTCGGAAAGAGCAATAAGCCCTTTTAGGGCATCAATCTTATCTTCGCTAAACTTTATATTACGTTAACAATTTCACGCCAGTAGAGTTTCTATATTTCAAAAATAATCCCTCCTGCGAAACCAATTTCTGTAATAGCTGAACAACTTCATCAGTTGGCCCATAAAAATTAACTGAAAATCCACCATTAATACTCATAAGAAACTGAGGCTCTGAAAAAAGAATCTGTACCGAAGAAAAATCTAATGATACAATCTTCTTTATTATATATGCTAATTTATCCGGAGAACTGTGCCGGATATTTACATCAAAAAAAATCTCATACTCCATCTCAACAGGTCTTGAAGATTCAGTCAAATAAATCTCACTGTGAAAGAAATAAATCAACTTTAAAGCAATACGGGATATTTTTTCTGCATATAAAGGAAGATAAGTGGTTTCGAAATATTCCTCTAATTCCAAAAAATGCACGTCAGATGTTTCATATGGGATAAAATCAATATAGTATAACTCATCTAATTCTTGAAGTGATTCTATTATTTCATACATAAAATATTATACCTCATCAATCCGCAAGTACCTCCCCATTTTCTCCTAATGAAGCAACTCTTTTATCTTTTTTGTCTTTTAGCTTCCATTTTCTATCTCCATGACCGGCAGTATCTTTCTCAATCGTCCAGCCGCCTTTTTCTTTATAAGCAACTTTACCTTTTCCATTAACCTTTTGGTCAAATTTTCCCAAGTCCACATCCCCATTGTCATCTCTTACCCTTGCAGGAATTTTACCTTTTATTTTGGCGATTTTGCGAGCGTCAGAATCATTAAGCCAATCAGTAATAGTGTTATATAACCATGAGCCTACTGCTATCGTTACGCCAGCTACGACTATAGCCCCTGTAGCAGCAATTGCAATCTCTCCAATTCCAGGAATAAAATATACTCCTGCCGCAATAGCCATTCGTGGTTGTATATCATTATTCGAACCACTTATTTCAATGGCCTGATTAAGTAAATTTGTAAATTCACCTTTTGTATAATATACGCCATTAATTATAACTCCATCTTTAGTTATAATAACGCTTCCGGAGGTCTTAGATTCACTCTGAAAACCAGAACTTGCAGTATAATTTTGAGCAAAAGCTGTAATACCTGAATTTATAGTCATTAAGCTTGCAAGTAAAAGGGCTATGTATTTTTTGTGGTTTCTTTTTTTCATATCATTACCTCCAAATTTTAGTTCTTTTTAGATGAAATTGCAATATTATTTCAATTCATAAGTTAAATTTTTTCTAATTTATTGTGCCTTAATTTCCCTCCTTTTTGATAGACTTTTTGTAAAAATGATTTTTAAAAAATCATGCTTGATTTTTTAATTCATTGGAATCACCTCTTTCTACAAAAATAATAATATATAATTGCCTTATCTCCTTGAACAGAATTGTATTCAAAAAGACAATTATACTCACCTATAGTATTGGAAAATTAGTGTTGTCTAACACACAATGATGAATTATGCCACAATTCTCTTCCAAAAAAATATTTTTGCAATTTCCGTGGTGCTTTTCTTCCTAGGCGTTAATTGTTTTTAAATTCAGATTCTAATACTACAATTTCTGTCATTTACTATACTCACCAATTAACATGGTTTCACTTCCACTTTCAGCAGAGCATCATAAACATACTTTGGAACCTTATTCCTATATTTAGCAGCCATAATCAAAATATCAGCCTGTTTAATCTTCTTATATTCCTCAAATGCTTCATCTGGTGTATCCCAATAAGACAATCTTATAACCTCATCATGCCCATACGGAGTAATTTCCCCATAATACATTTTCATACTTGTGCTATACCTAACACCAAGAGGCAAGTCACTTGATTTTTTCCATTTAGGCATATTATGTTTCTTACAATTAGACAGCATAGTATTAATCGTCTGCGGTAAAATACAGCATTTATTTGGAGCATATTCTGTGTTGCCAGGATACAATAAATCCTTATCAACTGCCATGGATTCCCCTTCACACTCATAGTAATTTGCATTGTACCATTCAACAAACGTTTCCTTGTCATTTAACCACTGGTCACACATTGTAGCCTTTTCATAATATGCACCAGAATTGCTTTCAGTTGTCCGATAGCAGCGATTATATATACCGTTCAAGCAGAAAGGGTATAATGTGCATTACCGCCTTTGTGCATATGGAAATATCCTCTAAGGTTATTTGTAAGTCTGCCATGATTTGAAATCCAGTAATTATATGTTTTGTTTACAAGTACAAATACTTCACCATCTGCAATCAGTTCTATACCGGATTTTTTTGTATCAAGAACCCTTTTATCCGCAATCGTGATATACTCTCTATATGATTTTCTTTCTTGTAATTTTTGTTTTTTGGTCATTGCTTAAATCTCCTTACTTTTAGCATAATAAATGAGACAATACGAAAAACTCATACTGTCTCGTCACTCATTTCAATATTAATTTACAAAGGGTCGTCTATACCCCACTGTGAATTTTTAACCTTTGCTTCATCTGGAAACACTGATAAATCCAATAATTCACCTTGCTTCCACTCACCATCATATGTACCAATTATAGGCTTAAACTCTAATGATTTATTATATTTTAAGCACTCGTTATATAAGTCATAGACCCCAACAAGATTATCCTTATATTTCTTTGCACCAGTACAGAATGCATTATACCTAAGTTTTATCGATCTTCTGTCCAATTTCTCGCAAATATCTTCACTCTCAACCGAATTCGCATATCCTTGTGCTTCTGCAATAATATAATCTCTATCCACATATCTACCATAAGAATTATTTATTTTATGATATGTACCGTCTGCCCTACGCTTTCTGTGCCTATATACATATATAAGTTGCATATTTTCCAATTGTCCCAGATAATCATTTATAGTACGCTTACTGGCTCCCTAAGAAGCGGCCATATCATCTTGTGACATATGCCATTCTTTTGTTTGATTATTAATCGTTCCCATCAGGTATACAAAGAACACAAATACATTAAAAGGCTTATTGGATTCTGTAAATATCTTTTGCATTTCCCAAGATTTCACAATTACAAAATGTTCCTTTTCTGTATCAACTTCTAGTCCTTTGTTTGAAATTATGTAATTATCATTATTCTGATCTATGATTTCAATTAATTTTCTATCAGCAAGCGATTGAATACCTATCTTTATGTTATTATATAAACGCCTATTCTTGTTACGAATATCAACCCATTTTCCAGTCATCTCATATGCTATTAGAATTATTGATGTAGATACATAATCATGTTAGCTGCAATGCAATCCATTCAGAACTGATAATACTGCCAACTCTTTTTCATCAAGTTCCACTGCCTTACTTATAAATAATTTCAACATAATAATTTCGTCCTTCCTTTGTCCTAGTTCATCTTCTTCCATTACAGATGAATCATTTTACCCTTTTTATAAATCAAAGATTCAAGAAAATTGCTATGGCATCTAAACCGACTGTATCGGTTTTAATCACTCAAGCAAAAATTCGCTTCAACGCATAGCAAATAGGACGTTCCCAATTCTGGGAGCCTCCTTATAAGTCGTTCATATTCTATTTTTACTTATTTTCATTCTTCATCAATGGGAATAAGTGTGCTGAATTGATTTAGGTTCCAATAGAACCTGACAAGCACATAGAATCTCATTGTGCAAAATTGCACCGTGAGTTAGAATTGACCAGCTTAGAATTAAGCCCGTCAAAATAGATTTATTCTCGAACTCTGATACTGGTTTTCTTTTACTTCCCACCAGTTAGGAATTACAAATACTGATTATTACATATTATCCTTAAAATATTCAAACCTCATATATCCATTTCCACAATCTGTAGAGAAAAAGGGGGTATATGCTTTAGCTTCTATTTCCTTGTTTAATCTATCGTGATATGGCACGACAAGGTTCTTATCCGCTAAATCTTTCCTAGATACCATTTTAGCTTCATATACAACTTTCAACATAGCGCCATAATTTACTCTGTCTTTTAACTCCAATATGTATACCTCCTATTAATTCCTATTTTTAGCGTTTTCAGTTGAATCAATCACAATAACGTCTTTTGCATTATAATCGCTTCTATCATTAGAAAAGGGGTTGAAAAATACCAAATATCCCGGTTGAATATGCTCACCGCTTAATTTTGATGCATGGATAAAATATGTTTTGTTATCCTCTCCACGAATAAAACCATATCTCTTTTCTTCAAAATATCTGGTCACTCTTCCAATCATTACTCTTCCCCTTTCAATCCATCAATTCCCCTTTTTAAGTTTTCGCTTAATCTTTCTTTTAATTGTTCCTTTAATATATCGCTAGTGCAAATGTTCAGTCTTGCGACTGTATATGAACTATCTTCTCCGCTCTCTTCTCTACTCTTCATTACCGGAAGTCCACAATGCACAGAATGTATGATATTGGGACGGATCGTGCCTACACCCTTAATACTAATCTTTCCACCATTTATTAATGTTTCCATACATTCCTCTGCATACATTTTCAATACTTTTTCGATAGTCTTCCTGTTATATGTATTGTCCTCTCTTTTGTAGATTTGCTCTGTAGCTTTCTTAACAGTAAAGCCATGATCATGTGTTTTCTTATTCATTTTTAATTACCTCCTGTGATTTAATCTTTTCTTAATTTCATGCCATGTCTGCATTTATATTCTTCTAACCTCGTACAGAAAATCCTTCACTTTTCAAATATGCGGCTGCCAATCTCAAAAGTTCTCCATTGTCAACGGTATTTTCAATTGTGTCGTCCCATACATGAGGAGTGTTATTCCCCACATCTAAACCGCCATGTAAACCTTGATTTGCCCATGTAGCAACCTGATAACCAGTAGCAGCAACATAACTATCCATTGAGTCATAATCGATATATACAGATGCTACTACCTTGTTTCCAACTCTCTTAGGCTCAATTTTTACCGCCGAATAAAGAAAGTTATATGCTCTTCTGTAATACTCTGGATCATAGCTGTTGTAATATTCTTGCAAGAAGTAATTCAAGGTTTGATAGACTCTTTCTTCCATCTCATTAACCATTCCTAGCATAGCCGGTTGTAAAGCAGCAGCCAATTCATTCATATTACTTACCCTTTTTGCCATATCTGTTATTTCTCCCGTTCCTCTCTGTGGCTTCAATCACTGAAATATTCATAGCTTTGTTATCTGCTCTATCGTCGGAATACACATCGAAATATACCAAATAACCACGTTCAACTTGCTCACCGTTTAACTTTGAGTTATGAATAAAATACGTCTGATTATTCTCACCACGAATGAAACCATACCCCTTGTCTTCAAAATACTTTGTTACTCTTCCAAACATTGCCTGTCCTCCATATTTTTATTTTGTGTCACTATAAAATTACTGTTTGCTAGTATCATATGTTAGTGCCGTTATAAATGCCCCTCTGACGCACCAGAATGTCCATATAAGCATCTGAAGCTATGGGAGGGGGATATTGCATTTGCAATTTAAGGCACTAAAATAAGCCCACATACTCATATTTTACATACAAGCATATAGACTTATTTAGATGTCCAAATTGATAATGGGGCAATAATGGGTCAAATCGATCATTGCCTATGTCTAATCGTTGATTATACGTTGTTTTTTTGATAATTAACCGTAGGTTCGATTCCTATCAGGTGCATTTTTTATTTGTCAATTTTTATTCCTTTAAAAGCCTTATTTTATAAGGACTTTCTCGTATTTTTCAGCTTTTCGCTAATCCTTAATTTCCCGGATTTAACTGGTTTCTACTGATTTTTACTGAAAGATAAGTGGTCAGTTTTGTGGTCAGATAAGTGGTCAAGAAACCATCTCTAAACCTTAGTGATACCAGACATTACATCTGTCATCTGATCATTCAAAAAGTGGATATATGTGCTGTATGTAGTATTGATAGCGGCGTGTCCTAAGAGTTTACTGACAACACTTATCTCTGTTCCGGCTTTTAACAGCCTAAAAGCAAATGTATGCCTGAGTGCATGAATCGTATAATCCTCCGCCCCGCTGCCTCAAGAACACTTTTAAACGTTCTCAAAATATTTCGTTCAGAAACATAACCACCATCAGCAGTACCTGCTACATAATCCGTTTTAATCTTCTTTCTTCTATTATAATCCTGTATCTGCATTAGAAGAGATACCGCCATGTCATTCAAAGGTATCAGCCGATTTCCCTATTCCGTTTTCGTAATATCACTGAAGGTCTTCTTTTGCTTTCCCACAACAGAACCGCTTTTGTCTCGTTCTTTCGCTTTAGTCAAGGTTTCATTTACCCTTAAAGTCCTCTTATCAAAATCAATATCTTGCCATTCCAAAGTCAAAGCTTCACCAATTCTCATTCCAGTGTTTAAAATCAGCAGCAGGACAGGCATATGCTTAAAGAACTGATTATTACTCTCCCGTAATGTATTATTAAACTCATACATTTTGTCAGTAATAACTTCTGGAAGAATTTCTGTCTTTTTTGTTTTTACTTTCATGTTTCGTTCAATTGGCAATTGTACAGCATGGCAAGGATAAAAGGCTATCTTCTGAAAGCTATAAGCATACTGGAATACTCCTTTTACAAATTCATAATGCTTCTTAACAGTAGAATACGCCTTTGTAGCTGATAAATCATTTTTCATGACCTGAATATCCTCTGTGGACACACTTCCAAGTTGAATACGGCCTATGTAATTACAAACAATATTGTATGTCTGCTCAAGACGGTCATATGATACCTGCTTTAATATAGGATATTTTACTGTTCTCATCCAAAATTCTGCATAGTCGCGAAAGGATGTGGCTTCTGCTTTTACAGTATATTTTGTCCTGTCCTCATTATATTCCTTAATTTTACGTTTAAGTTCTCTTTCAGTTTTAGCAGTAAATGACTTGTATAGTGCCTTTCCGTCTGTTCTTTTTCCTGCTACATAGCGGTATTCTTATCGTCCATCCTTCCTTAATCTTGTTGAACCTTCACCTTTATCTCTTCTTTTTGTTTGCATATCGCTCATTATATCGAATCCTTTCCAAAATAATAGAGCATAGACAATCAATTTGACTATGCTCATATTTTATCAAAATAAGTCAGATTTTAATAGTTTTTCCAGAATTTATCTTGAACCAATCATCAAGAGCCTCTTTTGTAATCATATACTCCTTGTTTACTTGTACCGTTGGCAAAATTCCTTTATCTAAAAACTTTTTCATCTTATTCCTTCCAAAGCTAAAAATTTCCTGTAGATCAGCTTTGTTGTAATACATTTTTTTTATAACTTATCTCCTACCTTTCAATTTATATTTCAAAATGCAAAAATAGCGAAGTATCAACATCGCCCTACTATAACTCGCCTACTTTGTAATTTTTGCACCTTCCAAATATATTCCGTCTGCCCGAAACTCATGATTTTTCAATGAATTAATAGTATTTCCTATCGTATCACAACTTTTTACAAACAACGAATCCCAATTTCCACTTGGGACGCACACCCATACTAAATCACCCACAACTAAATCATAGTACGACTTCACTCTGTATTCCACATTTTTATATGATACCTTATATATATCATTATTCACTTTTTTAGTTACAGTTGCGCGAAATGATTTATCATATCGAATATGTTTCATTTTTTCTGTTATCATTTTCTCAATATCCTTATATATCTGATAACAGGCTTCTATTGTATTCATCATTTCCTCCCCCCCCAATCAGTAAAGGAGACCACAATGGATAAGGTATAATTAATTTCGCAAATTCAATTTCATAATAAATAGACATGGTCTATAGCCGTTTGGTAGAATTAAGTTACCACACAAAACCCATCAAAGGAGGCTATAGAACATGTCTGATAACATTATACAATTAAATCAGGAACTTATCCATAATGAATTGAAAGATTTAGTACGCAACAGCGTTGAGGAAACCCTCAATGCTTTGCTCGATCATGAAGCAGATGAACTCGTCAATGCTGAAAAATATGAGCGCTCGGGTGATCGCAAAGGGTATCGTTCCGGCCATTACAACCGAAACTTTCAAACCACATCTGGCGAGGTCAACCTAAAGATGCCCAAGCTAAAGGGGGTTCAGTTTGAAACCGCCATCATCGAACGCTATCGTCGCAGAGAATGCTCTGTAGAAGAAGCACTCATTGAAATGTATCTTGCGGGTGTTTCTGTTCGCCGCGTTGAGGACATCACCGAGGCATTATGGGGAACCAAAGTTTCTCCTGGAACAATAAGTAACCTAAATAAGAAAGCTTATGAGCACATTGAAACATGGCGAAGCCGCAAACTTACCAGTTCTTATCCATATGTCTATGTTGATGGCGTCTACCTAAAGCGAAGTTGGGGAGGTGAGATCCAGAACGTCTCAATCCTGGTCGCCATCGGCGTCAATGAAGATGGTTGTCGCGAAATCATAGGTGCTGCTGAAGGAATGAAAGAAGATCGAGAAAGCTGGAAGACATTCTTTATATGGCTAAAAGAACGTGGGCTTTCAGGAGTCCGCCTCATTGTCGGCGACAAGTGCCTTGGAATGCTGGAATCCATTCCAGAAGTATTTCCAGAAGCTATGTATCAACGGTGTACCGTTCACTTCTACCGTAATATTTTTTCCGTAACACCCCGGAACAAAATGAAGGAAGTATCTATGATGCTAAAAGCCATTCATTCCCAGGAATGTAAATCATCTGCTCGCGAAAAAGCTGCACAGGTAGCAGAAAAACTACGTGAAATGAAGCTAACATCAGCTGCCAAAAAAGTTGAAGATGGTATTGAAAAAACCCTGTCTTATATGGATTTCCCATTTCAGCACTGGACAAGAATCAGAACTAATAACACGATCGAACGTCTCAATCGTGAGATCAAACGAAGGACAAGAGCGATCGGGGCTTTTCCCGATGGTCAGAGTGCCTTAATGCTAGTATGTGCCAGGCTCCGTCACGTAGCGGGAACCCAGTGGGGAATCAAACGCTATATGAATATGAACCATCTCCGAGAAATGGATATCCAGAAAAAGTCTGATATCATAGCCGGTTAACTACCGGCTACCTAACGGCAAAAAAAGAATTTGCGAAAAATATTTGACACTACCCCACAATGAGTCTCCTCTTAATTATCTTTTCCCTAAACCCTGGATAACTGCACGAGTCAATCCACCGTTTAGTATTATCAAAATAAAAAAATAGGCATATCAGATATTTATATCCAATATGTCTATAAATTTAATCATTAATTTCAATTTACCACTCTGTCATAGCCCGATAAACCTATGTTGTCTTTTATGGAACTTTGCATTGTAACTCTTAATCATATCATTCCCCACATTACAAGGGATTTTCAATACCAAACCTGCTTATACTTTTTTTGTAACAAGAATGTAAATAAACTAAACACTTTTGATCTTTTGTATCATTATACGAACCAACTTGAATATAATGTACAAAATCAATAAATCTAACAGAAAATACAATACATTAAAAGATATCCGGCTCTGAATTAATTGCATACTATTATATACTTTTAAAAAAACGAGTGGAAATCCAACTAAAAACAGCCTCTTACTCATTAATGATATAAAAAGTCTAAGCAAACTTATAACTATAAAGAAGATTAAAAATTTCATTCTGGAACTAATGTTAATTTTACGGTCCATGTGCCTTTCCTCGTAGCTCCTACATTATAGTCAGCAATTGCGATACCTAATGTATAAGTACCCTTTACTGTTGTTTTCACAGAATCATTTGCATGAGTATCTGTATAAAAATTACGCGAATATGATGTCTGACTCCAAGTTGTTGTGTGAATACCTGTCAAATATGATGTGACAGAATCAATTGATGAATACTTCGGCCAGCCATTTACATAATCATATGAATATGTCATATCAACATTACTCCAGCACAATAATGTAATACCATCAAAGCCAGCAAATGGATTATACCAACTGAAAGTATGGGTGTCCTGATAAGCTCCTGCCCTTGCAATTCCACGTGGTACGTTTACTGCACGCGGTACTTTTACTACTTCTTTATATTCGCTATTTTCAGCACCTTGCAACGCCTGCAGATAAGCTTCAAGTTCGTAAACCGAAGAAAATGTTTTTGTCTCTTGTCCCGGCGTAACAGATGACATTTCATATCCATATTTATTAAGGACTTCTTTAATTTGGTTACTTGTAATGCCATCATTGCTTGTGCATTATACTTATTTTATCATATTGTCACTCTAATAAATGTTTTTGCAATTTTCGCCGCGTTTTTCTGCTTAAGCGTTAATTATTTCATTTAATTAAAAACTGACTCTAATACAACAATTTCCGTCATAGAGCGAGATCTATGCTCCTATCCCCTATATACGTATACTTCCTATTCATTATATCACATAGTCAATCGTCAATTTTAATTCCACTCCATCATAGCATGATATACTTTATCCGGTATCATGCCCTTATACTTTTCAGCCATATCATTAATGGCATTTTCTTTATATTTCTTATATACGGCAAAAGCAGCAGCAGGATGATCAAATTTCCTGTAAATAGGCTTTATTACATTTTTTCTATAACCTATTTCCTACCTTTCCATTTTATATTCTAACTGCAAAAAGAGCGAAGTATCACCCGCCCTTAATCATTCACTAATTTGTAATTTTCCTTCTATTCAAATATATCCCATCTGCCCGAGACTCATAATTTCTTATTGAATTAGTGTTTTGTACATAAAGCGAATCCCAACTATTACATGGAGCGCATACCCACACAAGACCACCGACATTCAGATTAATATCGGATTTTGTCATGTATTCTTTATTTTTAAAAAGTATTTTATATTTACCATTTGATTCCTGGCCGATTACTTTTGCACAGTTTTAGTTTTCTCTTTTATCATCTTTTCAATGTCTTTATACATCTGATAACAAGCAACTATTGCATTCATCATTTACCCCAAATCGAAAAAGAAGGCTCATATTCACACAAGCTTAATCTCGCGCTTCCTCACTTGCTTCATTAATAATAGTTGGCACACGGCTTATTTGTTTGAATAAGTAGCTTTCTCCATCTATCGTAATTGTAAATGTCCGCTTTTTCCCATCATATAGTATCTTAGTATTATGAAATTTGGAACTAACGATAAAATGTTCATTATCCGAGCCTTTTGAATAAGTGCCTTTATCTGTTTCATCATAATTATAATAATAAAACGTATAGTTATCATCCAGATCAAATACCATTGATGCAAAGGGAAGCTCATCACATGTGTAAGTTCCTTGTATAACTGGAAATCCCTTCATTAATTTTTTGTTATCAAGAAAAATACCAACTGCACATATAAATAAAAAAACAAAAAGTCCTGCTAATATTTTTTTATACGTTTTCATCTTTATTTTACTTTCACCACCTCTAAATATTCGCGCGTAGGCACTTTTAGGTATTCATCGCCAACATATTCCTATTTATCATTCCCCGCTATAGGTTTTCTATATTTAGCATACTTAGTAACTGTTATACCTCTAAAAATCAATAACTTAACAGCAGTATTTATATACGGCGGCTCAGTATATCTACCTGAACCACCCATTTTCCCTGGACTAAGACTCACACTAAAAATACCATACCCTATACTGAATGAAACACTAGTCTCATTTCCTCCATCAGCATTTTTATCCAATATGCCTATATATCTAATCATCAATTTCTATTTGCCACTCCATCATAGCACGATAAACCTATGTTGTGTCTTTTGCCATTCGACAATCACAGAAAACCCTTTAAAACGACAAACTAATAACTTTCTATTTTACTAACTTTACCCACAAAACACAACTCCATAATCTCACTCTGAATCATTTCTTTCGTAGTCGTAAGGCTCATCATCAAGTCTTTCTAATTCAATCTCTATAATTCCATTGTCGCGACAGGTAAAGGTATCCTTTGATCCTACCGGTTGCTTTCTCAAATTGTTACATTTAGGAAAAATATCAGCCAAAGTAGCATAACAGTACTTTTCCAATTTGTTGAAACTTACGTCAAAGCAGTGTTTCTTTATTACTATTTCATCACCTTCTTCAAAGATAGGGCAATAATTATTCTTTTTTACTACTGTCATTTTAATGACCGTCTGAGGACGAATCTCCATTTCAATACCTCCTAAAATTATATTTTATGATCTACTGAATAATAAAGTCACTTTATATTTTATCGTTTATTACATGAAATCAATCTTTTATTAAGGTTACTTATCTGCATACAATCTTCGAACAGGAAAAAATATATAATTTTTACCTGTTTCAGGACAATTAAAATCATTCACAGCACCTGCAAGAGAAATATTGTTTTCTTCTAAATATTTAATAACGCCAGTAAAAGTATCATCACTTTTATTTTCAACATAAATATATTCGTATCCAGGAATCACCCATTTAGTCCAGCCGTGTGGTGCTTCAGCATCATTCAAGCACTCAACACCATCAAGATATAATCCTTGCGAAAAGTTATACCAAGGATTATATGAGCGAGAAAAATCAGACATTGCACCCCCAAATTCCTAAAAGATTCCCTTTGTCATCTTTTTTCGCTAAATGTGCTATTTCATTAAAATGAGAATTGGCATCATCCCAAAGCTTTTGGATAAATCCGTTTCCGTCATTCGTAGTACCTTCTTTTCCAATAACAACGAACGATTCTTTTGTACACTTTTCAATCTTCATCTAATCCCCTCCTCTTTCTAACTCAAAATAAGCCATAACATATCACCATTCTACCATATTACTTATCGTACATAAACCACATTCTACGTTTTCCAGCCTCAATATTTTTATTTCCAAACAGGCAAATCTTTCTGTGATTCCTAGTACTATGACTAGCTGACTTGATACTTCCTAGCTATTCAGATGATAACAGAAACTAGGAATTGCCGGAAAGAAAAACCCCCGTATCTTTTTGTATAAAAACTAGCTTATCATAAATATGAAAAGCTAGTTTTACCTTATTATTTCATCGATTTATCTTGACAAATTACTTAAAAAGCTTGCATAATCCATATACCAGTCTTTAACGTTGCCAAATGTGCCTACTATGTCCATATGATCTGTATTTATGATTCTAGGCATTGCATTCCATTGTCCTATTTTTATTCCACCATTGTATTGTTCAATAACATCATTAGAACCTAACTTAGGTCCATCTTGGCTAATACAATTTACAACCCCATCATTTGGGAACCATTTTTTATCTATGATAGGAAGATCTTTTTGTTTACGTGTATATTTTCCCATTAAGTTTGCTGTTGGATAAAATACAGGATTCATTGGGCCAATTTGTGCTATAGAATGACCTGTAAGTATCGATTCTGTAGTTGCCTGCGTTGTCCAGGAAAAATAATATACATCTGGCTGGGCTTTTACCCATGCATTAAGCTCTTGTGCACCTTCTGTGGATAAGTCATAAGTTGCTATATCCTTTGTACTATTCCAGATATTGCTTTCTAAAACCTTTTTTATATAATCACGTTGAGATTCTCCTGCCTGCTTTTTTAATCCCCATTGATCTAATTTCAAATCATATGTTGAGCTAAATAAGTTGTTTTTACCAGTTATTGTTCCTAATACACCAAATGTATAACTTATTAAATCTTTTGAAGGCATTAGATCTGATAAAGTTGTACCATCATTCGGTGTCGATATGGTACTAACACTATGGATCCAATGCTTTCCACCTCCAAACAATGGTGAAACATTTTCTTGTCCGCAATTTATTTCCTCTTCGTTTCCTTCACTTAACAACTGTGTAAGTGTGCGTATGGTTTGTCCGCCCATACTATGACCTATTAAATGTATTTTATTTTCATTGCTTATATTTTTATATAAGCCTGAAAATGTCCTTCCATATCTATTATGTTTAAATTCTTTTGCATGAGCTTCTCCATAATCTACTGTTCCACCTACTATATAAGCGTAAAGTTCACAAGCTCTATCCCAGTTACTGGATACAGGACCTACTGTTGCGGTATAGGTCTCGTGCCCTGAGGCATTTAACTTTTCTTGGAGATCAACTACTCCACCCCAATATTTATATCCTAATAATTCTTCCCTTCCAAAGCCCATAAAGCCATGAACCAAAACAATTGGATAACTATTACCCCCTATAATACTCCTGGTGCTAACTTCTGGAAATTCTACCGGAAACTTTAATGGAGGCATTTTATTTATATCTTCTTCACTTTTAACTTCTTCTGCTGAATCTATTAAATAGTCTATATCTTCTAATGTAGGTATTCTTATTGTCTCCTCTGCATCTTTTCCTTCTGTTTCATGTGCCATTGGTTCAACTGCTCTCACAATCATTGAAAAATTTGTTAGTGTCATAGAAAATACTAATAACATAATAGTTGCTTTTTTTAAATTCTTTTTCATTTCACATGTCCCCCCTGAATCAATTTTTAGGTAATTAAAAACATTAAAACCATTGTAAAACTAGATACTAATAATGTAGCTTTTTCATATAAATTCTCTCCTTATAAAACTGAATTTTATAGTTGCGCGCTTAATATATCAGACTTTTTTAATCAAATCAATATAGAATCTGGATTTTACTAAAAGAACAATAAAAAATTAAGAATTAAACAATAATCTGTAATGTATTCGTAATGTATATATTATACGAAGATGTAAAAGCTGCAAAAAACTGCATAAGCAAATGAGTTTCTATAAAATGTATTGAAGAAATTGAATTTAGATGAATTGCATAGCTCTCTGCTATATAAAAAATATGCTTTGTTATACGCTACCTTTTCTGCTGGTGTGAGAGGTAAGTGACCAATTAAACAGGTTATTCTTCTTTTCCAAATCTTTCATATATGGATTGTTCGGGTATTTCCAATCAAGAAACTCTTGTGTTCTATAACGAGGTGTCCATTTAGGCTTGTTCACTTTATATCAAACAACGAAGATAAGTGCGAACCCAATAAAAAAATCAAAAACTACCATTATGCTACCTCCATATTAATTACAATAGCCACCGGATTATTTAATTCCGATGGCTTTTAGCAAAATATTTTATTTATATTATATGTAATGTCCGCTCTTTATTCTTTTGGTCATTTCTTTCTTAGAATATTTACTGGAATCCCTCATAATTCCATCTAGATCTCTTGTATTCTCCGATGGTGTATTTGGTGTCGTACTTTCTTTTGCCCATAAAAATAATTCCGCAAACAATCTGACAAATGCTAAAGCTCCCATAATATAATCTCCTTCTTATTTTGATAATTACTTCTCTATTCTTCTTTCGTTTCAAGTTCTCGCCACACTACCCCTCAAACGCCTTCTAGTTGCCATTTCACACCATCGAAATAGTTCTTTCATCTGTAAAATATACTATTCGATATATGTCCTCTTTTCACAAATTTTTCACAGTTTTATCAAACTTTTATCATAATTTTCAGTTATATTAAAAACGTATATAGGCTAGTAGCCTTTTACATAAATCTACTTCATTAAGCCGGCAAGACCTCTCACTCTTGTCGCCTCTCAACTTTTTTTAACTTAATTTCAGTAAACATCTCATGTTCGTACTTCGGCCGATGAAATCTTCCCCAGGTTTTGTCGGTTGCTCTCTATCTAGAGCCTAATCCGGATAATCTCAGTTCTCTTGAGTATAAAAAAACTACTAACCTAATATTTCATAGTTAGTAGTCCATAATATAATTTTTATTAAACTAAACATCTATCTTTCACTTGCCAATAAAGAATAGTAACAAGCATCACAAATACCTTGATTATTCCAATCAGCCTTTCTTAACGTCCCCTCATACTTCATACCACACTTTCTCATAACAGCACCCGAATTTGAATTTTTAGGATCATGTCTTGATTCAACACGTTGTATTCCAACCTTGTCAAACAGAAAATCCATTACACATTGCAATGCTTCAGATGTAATTCCTTTTTGCCACCATTGTTGTCCAATACAGTATCCTATATGAGCCAGTTTTACAGCATCATCATGATGATTAACGCCAATACACCCAATTGGATCAAATCCATTTTCTTTAAGAACAATTGCCCATTGATAGTAATCTTTTTTATAATAGTATGCCGTCCATTCCTCCAGAATTGTTTGACTTATAGATACTTTGTTATGAGCTGGCCACGATAAATACTTGGTCACCTCTTCACTAGATGCCCAGTTATTGTACATAGCTTCAGCATCTTCTATTGTAAATCTACGCAATATTAATCTTGAAGTTTCTATATATTCTGTGCCTAAGTGCTCCATAAATGCTCCTCTACATATTCTATCCTTTTAAGACAAGAATACACCAATTTCTACTAACTATCAATATTAAGTTCTCAATGTAATCAAATAAGTTAAATAGTAATTTAGCATTGAAAGCAAATAGCAGTGATTTTATCTATATAAATCCATTTCCTCGTCATACTTTCTTTGACTATATGTTCTGCTATAATACCTGTTTAATCTTTCGTTACGTCCAACTCATCGTGATCGTAAGAATAGTCGTATCTACGTTCAAAACGCTTGGAAACTACATTGGGTAGTGCCTGTGAATCATAATCTTATCCTTAGCATAAAAAGATTTTCTTTTGGCAAAACGAAAATTGTAAAGTTAAAAGACTGGTGATTAACAGCGCCAGCCTTTTATTGTATGGCGAAAAATTTCAACCATCATAATTAAGTTTTAAGTTAAAAATTTATCTGCATATCCGAATAATCTGATCTGCAAGCTGTTCAACCTTTATTGGTCTTAAGTCTTTCTTAAAGGCTCCCATTAATTTTACAAAGAAAACCATCGCCCCTACACCGGAGCGGTCTCCGTACACCAAGCTGGGCCGAACAATCCCGATCTCTTTTTTACTGGCCTTTGCAACCGCTTCACCTTTGCGCTTTGAATCGATGAACAGCTTACCGGTTCCCGGCATTCCCATCATCCCGGAAATGTAGCATCCCTTTGGTATGGACAGCCTTTCCATAAGTTCAACCATAACTTTTACGGGCTCAACGTTAAGCTTTTCAAATTCCTCTTGTGTCTTAGCGGTGGCTGTGCCCACCAAATCCACAATAGCGTCGGCTTTCTCCGGTAATTGACCAATGTATGAATCCACATTGAAGATATCTGCTGACATCCATTTTACTTTTGCGTTTTTTACGATACGCTCCGGCAGCTTTTCAGGCTTCCCGCTGCGGGAGATACTAATAAACTCGACCTTGGAATCTTTTTGCAACCATTGTTCCATCAAATGTGTTCCGATGTAGCCGCTTCCTCCGATTAAAATAACCTTTTTCATTTAATCCACTCCTTATACTTGTTTTCTTAAGATACGACAATTCCGTAGATAAGGCATCGAAACCCTTGATGGATTTTTTCCGACAGCTCTTTCCCCTTTAATCCTGATTTCACGAAGAACAGAATAATCGCCTGGAGGAGTTCAAACGCCAGCTCTGGCTGAATATCCTTGCGCAAATACCCCTCCGTCACACCGCGCCGGATAAACTCTGTAATGCTTTCGGTCAGTTCGTCACGGTGGTTGCGGACCACCTTTTCCAGATTCGGGTATTCCAGAAAAACTTCTAGTAAAAAATCAGCATATAAGCTGTTCATATGCTTGGGAAATTCAGCTGCAACGATTTCAAGCGTTTCCATATAGTCATTTCCATGGTCAATAATGTCGGTCATCCGCGAATGTCCCCGGTTACAATATTCCAGAACCACACGTTCAATCAACTTTTCCTTGGAGCCGATGATTCTATACAGCGTATTTTTTGCTAAGCCTGATTCCGCCGCAAGTTCATCCATATTCCAGCCGCGAATACCCCGGCGGGATAAGAATTCAGCCGTTTTTTCTAAAACTCGCTGTTCATTCTGCTTATCATTAAATTTCATATGCATCACCTCTACTTATACTATTATAGTTCAATTAGTATAAGTTTGTCAAGAGCATGACTTACTCCGCTGTGATATCAATCCCTACTTGTTTTTTCATTGACAACTTATATAACTGCCGGTAGGATCGTTTAACTATTTGCATATTATCCGACAATATTATCTAATTCCAGTATGATTAATATAAAACGACTATCGGCATCTTAATGTCGACAACCTGAGCAACCAAATTACTCACAAAATCTTGTTTTTATGGTAATAAAATACCACCGGAAATCCAGTGGCAATCTATTAATTCTTTAACTTGTTAAATAGTTCCCAAAAGTCTGATCTGTTGCAGTTTACTTTGGTTTTTAGTGAATAATATCCATGTAAGCTATTCCCCTTTATGTCATATGCCATATCAGATATATAGATAGTTGTATCGCCATATTCTTTTACCACCTTTCGATATAACCCAAGCTGCCGAGCAGGGAAATTCGTAAGTAAATCCTCTTCTATAAATACAGTCATTCATACCCTCCATTTTTTATACCTGGTTTTATGCAACAAATCAGCCGGTAGCATTTGACAGCTACCGGCCTATTCATATTATTATACAATTTTATATGTAAATATGTTTTACCAATATTTACCATAAACTTTCAACACCTCTAAAATATCTCTTTTATACAAAAAGTACCTTTAATTTTGATACTAAGACGGATCGCGCCTACACCTCTAACATGAACCTTTCCACCATTCAATAATGTTTCCATACATTCTACCGCATACATCTTCTAGACATTTTCAATTGTCTTCTTGTTATATGTATTGTCCTCTCTTTTGTAGATTTGCTCTGTAGCTCTCTTAATAGTAAAGCCACGATCATAGGTTTTCTTTTGGCATAGAATCTGTATCAATTTACACAGAAGCTATTACTTTATTACCTTTTACATTTGGCTCAACCTTTACTGCTGAAAGCAAAAAATCATATTGCCTTCGATAGTATTTTGGATTATAATCATTGTAATACTCTTGTAGAAAATATTCAAATTCTGATAGACTCTTCCTGTCATCTCATCAACCATACCTAACATAGTAGGTTTTTGAGCTGCGGCCAATTCATATTACATTCTCTCTTTGCCATAATTCTTTATTCCTTCCTTTTCTGTTTTTCACATCAAATGAAACCTATATTCCAAGTTACACCTTTACATTGCCTCTGTGACGCATCAGTATAGCCGTATAGCCATCTGGAGCTAAAGGAGGGGATAAGTGTTCCCATTTTCAGTTTCAGGCACTAAAATAAGCCCATATACTCATATTTCTACAAGCATATGGACTCACTTAGATGTCAAACTATGTTAATGGAGCAATAATGGGTCAAATATGATATTATGAATTTCACTTTTAAAATGTATTTCGTGTTGTCCTCATTATTTTCCTTAATTTTACATTTCGTTTTCTTTTCACTCTTAACAGAGAATCATTTATCGATTGTTTTGCCTCTGTCCCATTGTCTGATAAGCCCTTCTTACGATTGTCGGTGAATTTAACATTCACCACTTGATTAAATCCTTAAGTCTCTTCATTTCTATGTGTTCAAATCCCAGTTCATTTAGCGCTTTAAAAATACCTTCTGCATATCCCCAATGCCTGTCTGATTTTCGCTGATTCCTTTCACAGCCATACATATCATCATTTTTAAAACACTGCTTTACAATTTCAAACTCTTCTCTTGACTGTTCTGCTATTCTGATTGCTTCATATAGCAAATCCTCACATCTTAAAGTTTCACGTTTTGTCATAGTGCAATCCTCCTGTTCTAAACTATAATATACTTTCAATCATTAAGTTATTGGAAAATATTCCCAGTAGTTGCACATGACATGCGTTTTTCTAATTCTGTTCTTGTTGTAACTCTGCGCCAAGCAGTTTACATAAATAAACCTAAGGAGGTATCCATATGGTATACGAAACATTTATGGAAACGATCAAACATTCCCTGAAAGAAAGGCTGGGGCCGGAATTTACCCTGACGCTCCAGCCTATCACCAAGAACAACGGGCTTATCCTGCATGGGCTTTGCATTGGAAAAGCCGACGAACGGGCAGCCCCCACCATCTATTTAAACCATTTCTATGAATCCTACCAAAAGGGCAGGCCTTTTCATGCCATCCTTGATGACATCATGGCTCTTTACCAAAACAGCCCCCTGCCGGGTGAACTTCCCATTGAAGAATTCCTGTCGCAGGAACAGATCATGGAAAAAATCATCTTCCGGCTTATCAACGAACCAGCCAACCGGGAACTGTTAAAAGAAGTCCCCCATATTTCCTATCCGGAACTGGATCTTTCTATTACATTCTACCTTTCCCTTCAAAGAGACGAAGACAGTCATCTTACCGCTCTCATCCACAACCGCCATCAAAGAGCCTGGAACCGATCAACGGAAGAATTGTATTTAGCAGCCAAGTCTAATACGCCCCGCCTTTTTCCAGCCCGTATCCGTTCTCTTCCCGAAGCCATTAAGGACATAGTAAAAAAAACGTCCGAACGTGGAATGAACGAAGAATCCCTGGAAGAATTCTTTGATACCGCGCCCCTGTCTCCACCTATGTACGTACTGTCCAATTCCTCTGGATTAAATGGAGCCGGATGCCTGCTTTATGAAGGCATATTAAAAGACTTCGCATCATGCATCGGCAGCGATTTAATCATACTGCCTTCAAGCATTCACGAAGTCCTCATTATTCCATATAGTAAAGATATTTCTTTTGATGAATTAGCAGAAACCGTTTTCTCCATTAACCAGGAAGAAGTACCAGAAGAAGACCGTCTTTCCAATCACATCTATTTCTATTCCGGAAGCAGCGATAAGCTGTCTATCGCCCTCACCTCTTCTGCCCCAATCGGAACAAAGAATCCATAATAAAAATAGCCATTGCTATGGCACCTGAAACCTGCAGTGTTTCCACCAGATAATGACTGGAAAGCTCCGGGTTGTTTGCGATCACATAGGATACGCTCCGGTAAATGGATGTTCCCGGAACCGACGGCAGGATGCCTGCAACCAGGAACACCGTGACCGGAGCTTTAAACATCCGCGCAAAGATGTGGCTGGTTAAAGCCACCAGCAGACTGGATAAAAAAGCCGCAGCTATAACAGAACCGGATGAGGCTTGCACCAAAAGATAGACAAGCCAGCTGGCTGCGCCGATTCCTCCTGCAAGAACCACATGCTTTTTGGGAAGCTCCAATATTAATGAAAAGCTGATTACCGCCAGAAAGGCCCCTATCGTCTGTACTACCATGACAGCCCTCCTGTCATCCACTGAAATAAGCCCATGCCTGCTCCCACGCCTGCAGCCACTGCAAGTGCAATCACTACCGCCTCCATGATCCTTGCCGTTCCTGAAGCATAGTCACCATTTAAGGTATCCCGGATCGCCGTAGTAAATATAACACCGGGAACCAGAGGCATGATTGCTCCTATAATGATGATGTCACTTTTGATTCCCGGCATAAGCCACTGTCCCATAAAAAGGGTGGTAATTGCAATTAAGAATGCGCAAAACCCGTTGGCACAGAAATCATTGAGCCTGATTCTTGCGGAAACCTCCATGGCTGCTGCTAAGGATATTCCGGTCACAGCTGCTGCCAGGCAGTCTCTTGCCCCTCCGCCTAATAGCAGAGTAAAAAATACTGCCACGCCCATGACTCCAATATCCTTTAGCCTCCTGCCGTACTGAACCGAATCCTGTATCTCCTTCAGTCTGCTATAGGCTTCTTCCACCGTCATACGGTCCTCACACAGCATTCTGGAAACATCATTGACCAGGTAAACTCTGTTTAAGTTGGTGGATCTTACCGTAACCCTTCTCGCTACCGTTATTGCCTCAATGGCGGGGTCATTAAGGGACGCAAAAATCCCTGTTGAAAAAACTATGGCTTCCGCAGTATTCCTGCCAGCCTTTCGTAAAATGTGGTCAATGGTATTCTCCACCCGGTAAATTTCCGCACCGCTTACCAGCATGATCTCACCTGCCAGAACCGCGGTTTCCACAAGCAGCTTATCATTCATAGGCTTATTCCTCTATAAGTTTAAAAAATAAGACTTCCAATCTGAAATATCAGTACAGAAGCGGCCCATGCCACCGCTAACTGGAAAAACACCATGCCAAGGGTCCATCTCATAGAACCCGTTTCCTTTTTAATCGTTGCCACAGCTGCAATACAAGGAGAATACAGGAGGCAGAAAATCATCAGGGCATAAGCATTCACACCGCCAAAACCAAAGCCCCCAAGAATTCCTGACAGTTCCCCCATTCCTGCAGCGGAATTTATATTGTTGATTCCAAAAAGGACCGAAAAGCTGGAAACCACAACTTCTTTCGCAGAAAGCCCAGAAATAAGGGCTACTGCTATCCTCCAGTCTCCAAGGCCTGCAGGGCGGAGAAAAGGAACTAACACTCGTCCGATGGCAGCTGCAAAGCTCTCTGAAACATCTGTCACAAATCCTGTCGTACTGCTGTTTAATACAAACCAAAGCACAATGGTCGCAAGGAAAATGGTAGTTCCCGCCTTACCTAAATAATCCCTAACTTTGTCCCATACATAAATCGCTACCGTTCTGCCGTTTGGTGTCTTATACTCGGGAAGCTCAATTAGCAGGGTATCCTCTTCCTCAGCCTTCGTCATCCGGTGAGTCACATAAGCGATCGTAATGGCTACCATGAGTCCGATAAGATACAGGGAATACGCTACGATCAAAGCATGTTTCGGGAAAAACATCTGGGAAAACAGTACGTAAATAGGGAGCCTGGCAGAGCAGGACATAAAGGGCGTAATTAAAATAGTTCTTTTCCTGTCCTTTTCACTGGGAAGGGATCTGGCCGCCATAACTGCCGGAACGGTACAGCCAAACCCCAGAAGCATGGGAAGGAAGGCCTTTCCGGAAAGTCCTACCCGCCCCATGATCTCATTCATGACATAGGCAACCCTGGCCATATATCCGCTGTCTTCCAGAAAAGCCAGCGCAAGGAACAGAATAAAGATATTGGGCAGGAACGTCAGAATTCCTCCTACTCCGGCAATAATTCCATCTACTACCAGAGAAGTGATCCAGGCAGAGGCATAAATGCTTTCCATAAACTGCTGCATATAGGTGGAAAGCAAGCCTAATGCGATTTCAAAATACCCCTTTAAAAAATCTCCCACAGTAAAAGTCAAAAAGAACACCAGTGCCATAATTCCCAGGAAAATCGGCAGCCCTAAAAAGGGATGGGTCAAATATTCGTCGATTTTATCCGTAAACGCAGCTTTTTGTTCCTTGTTCACCAGGCATTCGTGGATGATGCTTTCTATATAATCGTATTTCTGGTTGATGATTTCCTTCTCATAATTATGGTCAATGATATTGCTTAAATCCAAGGGATGATCATTCCAGACTTCCTCATCATATTCCAGGAACTTAATGGCATGCCATCTTAGATTATCCATCTTCCCATAATTAGCCTTTAACACAGTTTCTATCTTGGAAATTTTATTCTCAATTTTAGGCGTATAATTTACGACCACGCCTTGAGGACCTTCTTCATAATGATGAACCACCGCATGAAGCAATACATCAAGCCCGGTTCGTTTTCTTGCTGATACCGGTACCACTGGAATGGATCCCAGCATCTCAGGAAGACGATGCAAATCAATTTCCATTCCCCTGTCCTCAACGATGTCCATCATGTTAAGGGCTAAAATAACCGGCTTTTTAAGTTCCAGAAGCTGAAGGGTCAAATACAGATTTCGTTCCAGAGATGAGGCGTCAACCACGTTGATGATCACGTCAACTTCTCCGCTTTCCAAACATTTCCTTGTTACTATTTCTTCCAGGGTATAGCAGGTGAGGCTGTAGATCCCAGGAGTGTCTATGACCCGGATGGGACGTCCCTTGTAGCTAGTCTCTCCTTCCACTCTCTCCACAGTGACACCCGGCCAGTTGGCCACCTTGAGCTTTGCTCCAGTAAATGCATTGAATAAGGTTGTTTTCCCACAATTGGGGTTTCCCACAAACCCCACTCGAATCGTTCTGTTTTCCTTATTCATTATTTGCAGCCTCCCTGATTTCAATTCCTTCCGATATCCTTTTTCCAAGAGCAAGGCGGGTACCCCTGACCTTGATAATCACAGTACCGCTTCCTTTCTTATTCATCAGGGTAACTGGCGTCAGCTCATTAACTCCCAGAGCCTCCAGTCGCCTGGTGATGGCATCCTTTACCATCACACTGTAGACGATGTAGGTTTTTCCGATTTCTCCTTCATGCAGCTTCATAATAATCTCCTCTGGATGCAGCCATTTTAAAGCCGAGGCGTTCTAAGACTCCTGCCTTAGATGCATCCATTGAGATTTTACTCTTATTGAGAATCATTGTCAATACCAATCAGCTGTTCCAGCAACATTTTTATTTCCTTATTCTTCCATCTCCTGAAGCATCTTTTTAACCTGGACCATTCGGTCACGCAGTTTTGCCGCTTCCTCAAAGTTAAGCTCTGCCGCTGCCTGGTGCATCTTCTTTGTAAGCTCCTTGGAAAGCTTTTCCAGTTCCTTGACATCCATGGATTCCGGATCCTTCTTAAAGTCCTTCTCATCCTCAATGGCTGCCTTTGAGATGGCAATGAGGTCACGAACCGACTTTTTGATGGTAGTAGGAGTAATTCCATGTTCTTCATTATAGCGCTGCTGAATGGCTCTTCTTCGGTTAGTCTCCTCAATCGCCACACGCATGGAATCCGTTACCTTATCTGCGTACATGATTACATGGCCTTCGGAGTTTCTGGCCGCCCTTCCAACGGTCTGGATCAGGGATGTCTCTGAGCGGAGAAACCCTTCCTTATCCGCATCCAGAATGGCCACCAGGGTGATCTCCGGAATATCAAGACCCTCACGCAGCAGGTTGATTCCCACCAGCACATCAAACACATCCAGACGCATGTCCCGGATAATTTCGGAACGCTCCAGGGTATCAATATCGGAGTGAAGATATTTTATCCGGATTCCCACTTCCCTCATATAATCGGTCAGATCCTCGGCCATACGCTTGGTCAGAGTCGTAATAAGCACTTTGTTTTTCTTTGCCACTTCCTTATTTACCTCGGAAACCAGATCATCAATCTGTCCTTCCACCGGCCTGACATCGATTTCAGGGTCAAGAAGTCCAGTCGGCCGGATGATCTGCTCCACTCTTAAAAGCTCATGCTCTGCCTCGTAAACGGAAGGTGTGGCGGAAACGAACATCATCTGATTGATTTTTGATTCAAATTCCGCAAAATTCAATGGCCTGTTATCAAGGGCTGACGGCAGGCGGAAGCCGAAATTCACAAGCGTTGTTTTTCTGGAACGGTCTCCCGCAAACATGCCCCGTACCTGAGGCAGGGTGATGTGGGATTCATCTACCATGATCAAAAAATCCTCCGAAAAATAATCGATCAGAGTACAGGGCGGCTCTCCCTGCTTGCTTCCGACCAAATGTCTGGAATAGTTTTCGATTCCGGAACAAAAGCCGGTTTCCTTCATCATCTCCACATCAAAATTCGTCCGTTCCGAGATCCTCTGTGCTTCTAACAGCTTGTCTTCGCTCTTAAAATAAGCTACCTGCTCCTTTAGTTCATCAAGGATGGTCTGAGCTGCCCGCTCCATTTTCTCTCTGGATACAACGTAATGGGAAGCCGGAAATATAGCCACATGCCCCAGATCTGCCCGGATCTCTCCTGTTAGGGTATCTATCTCTGTAATACGTTCCACTTCATCTCCAAAAAACTCGATCCTGTATGCCTCACTACCGGAATAGGCCGGGAATACCTCCACCACATCTCCTCTTACCCGGAAGGTACCACGCCGGAAATCCATATCGTTCCGGTCATACTGGATGTCGATCAGCTTATGGACCACTTCATCCCGGTCCTTTATCATGCCAGGCCTTAAGGAAATAACCATTTCCTTATAATCAATGGGGCTTCCCAGGCCGTAAATACAGGAAACCGAGGCTACGATGATTACATCGCTCCGCTCCGAAAGAGCAGCCGTGGCTGAGTGCCGCAGCTTATCAATCTCATCATTAATCGCCGAATCCTTCTCGATATAGGTATCCGTAGAAGGCACATAAGCCTCCGGCTGGTAATAATCGTAATAGGAAACAAAATACTCTACCGCATTCTCAGGAAAAAATTCCTTAAACTCGCCGTAAAGCTGGGCTGCTAGCGTCTTATTATGAGCAATGATGAGAGTGGGCCTTTGCAGCTGCTGGATTACATTTGCCATGGTAAACGTCTTACCAGAGCCGGTAACTCCCAATAAAGTCTGGAATTGATTACCCTCTTTAAATCCTTTCACAAGCTGGTCAATAGCCTCAGGCTGATCACCGGTAGGAGCATATTCTGAATGTAACATAAAGTCCATGATTATTTCACCTCCAACAATGTCTATCACTGCCAATTATAACATATGGCAGAAAAAAAGTATAGCGAAACAGGGAACGTCTGTTCTTTTGGTATTGTAATTCTTCTTCTTTTAGTATATCATACATCCTATACTATGAAACATCAGGAGGACTATTTATGTACAGTTTTAATAATGACTATAGCGAAGGTGCTCATCCGAAAATTTTAGAAGCTATGATCAAAGCCAACTTAATCCAAAAAACCGGATACGGACTGGATGACAACTGCAGCAGTGCCCGCGCCCTCATCAGACAGGAAATCGGCAGAGAAGATGCAGATGTTCATTTTATTGTAGGCGGCACCCAGACCAATCTGATCACCATCGGTACAGCCCTGCGCCCCTGGCAGGCAGTCATCTCCACGGATAAAGGTCATATAAACGTTCATGAGACTGGAGCCATCGAAGCCACCGGGCATAAGGTCATAGCCATGCCAAGCAAAGACGGTAAGCTGACTCCTGCCCATATCCAGAAAGCTCTGGACCTTCACACCGACGAACATATGGTGCAGCCGAAAATGGTCTATATCTCCAACTCAACGGAGATGGGTACCCAATACAGCAAAGCAGAGCTGGAAGCCCTTCACCATATCTGCCGCCAGAAGGGACTGTACCTGTTTCTAGACGGAGCACGCCTTGGGGCGGCACTCACAAGTTCTGTGAACGATTTAACATTGCAGGATATTGCAAGGCTTACCGATGTATTTTATATTGGCGGAACAAAAGGAGGCGCGTTGTTTGGAGAAGCCCTGGTAATCTGCCATCAGGATTTAAAGCCGGACTTCCGGTTTATGGTAAAGCAGCGGGGAGCCATGCTGGCAAAGGGCTGGCTCTTAGGGATCCAGTTTGAAGAGCTGTTTACCAACAACCTCTTCTATGATTTAGCCTCTCACTCAAATGAGATGGCAGCCATCCTGAGAAAAGGAATTGAAACATGCGGATATTCCTTTTACTCTGATTCCATGACAAACCAGCTTTTCCCCATCTTTCCTGACAAGGTAATTACAAAGCTGGAAAAAGACTTCCTCTTTTCTGTTCAGGAACGTATCGATGACAGCCATACCGCCATCCGGCTGGTTACCTCCTGGGCGACCAGCGAAGAAGCATGCCGCCGGTTTGTCAGTCTGCTGGAAACATGCTGATGAAAGAAACCAACGAAGTAAAGAAATCCATGAAATAAAGAAACCCATGAAATTAGAAACCCATGAAATTAGAAACCCATGAAATAGAAAAAGCCCTCTATGGCCAGCAGTTAAATTTGCCGGCCATAGAAGGCTTTTTCTTTTACAATCCAGTTAAAATCTAATGTTTTTCTTTCAATACTTTTATAGCTTCCGCAAGCTGATTGTCTTCGCTATGCTCTATTTTGATCTTTGTTTTTAACTCTTCTTTTAAATCAACCGCTACATCCGGCTCCAAGCCTTTTCCATGGAGGTCAAAGCCGCTTGGCGTATAGTAATGAGCCACAGTCATCTTAATAGCAGTACCATGGTCAAGAGGAAACAGTGTCTGGACGATTCCTTTTCCAAAGGTTTTTGTTCCCACCAGTTCCGCCCTTCCGTAAGCCTTAAGCGCTCCGGAAAATACTTCGGAAGCACTGGCGGACTGACCGTTAACTAAAACTGCAATGGGGATATCTACCTTATGGCCGTCAGAGGCGTAATACTGCTCTCCTTCTCCATTCTTATCTGCCATATAGACCAGAAGTGTTTTATTCTTCTTGGTTTTTACCAGATTGGGATTTTCGATTACCAGATCGTCCGGAAGAATGTAATCCAGCATGGAAACCACCGCATCCACAACTCCTCCAGGATTGTTTCTCAAATCCACGATCATCTTTTCCATACCCTGTTTTTCCAGATCATCAATGGCGTTCTTAAACTGACCTGCTGTAACCGTGTCAAACTGACTGACCGATATATATCCAATTTTGTCTGCCAGCATTTCATGCTCCACCGTAGGAACTGTGATCTGACGGCGCTCCATTGTCATATCAATGTAGGCTCCCGTATCCGGACGAAGAACTGTGACGATTACCGACGTTCCTTCCGCCCCTTTGATATGATCCTTTACCACCAGCTCCAGATCCATACCGGTCATTTCCTCATCGCCCACCTTATAGATCAAATCGCCGGGCAGCATTCCTGCCTCAGCTCCAGGTGTTCCTTCAAAGACCTTGGTCACAGTAATGATTCCAGTTGCAGCACTCTGGCTGACCATAACTCCAATTCCGCAATATTCTCCAGCCGTATCCTCTACTAACTTCTCATACTCGTCTGCGGTATAGTAAACCGTATAAGGATCCTCAAGTCCATACAGCATTCCCTTGTATATCCAGTCTTCCACATTTTTCGTATCTTCATTAAATAGATAATACTTATCAATCACGCTTTGAATCGTCTGAATTTTGGCTACGATCCGGTTCATATCCAGGTTGCCTTCCTGGTTTTCTGCCTGAGCGGATTCGGCTGTCTGACCTTTTCCGTCAATTGCAGCTCTGCCGATCAGAAAGATTCCCAAAGACATCCCCACAATAACAAGACCTGCCAATGTGGTCAGAAGCGCTCCTACTAGGGCGCCTTTCCAAAATTTATTCTTACTTTCCACTGTTATTCTCCTATCTAGCTCTTTATGGGCTTGCGCATTTCACCGGATTTACATGGAAGCTGTCTGCCTGATCTCAAAATAGAGATAAGGTCCTGTGGAATATCCAGTATGACCCACATTTGCAATTACCTGCCCCTACCATACTTCCCGCTTAACCAATAACCGTGAACGGTGCATATAAACGGCATAAACTTCTCCGCCAAAAGAGATTGTGATATATGCCGGCAGAATAACTGTATGTAGATATGGCCGCTTCCAGCGTTAATATCGGAAATGTTCCGGCTTAACGCGGGCAGAACCATATAAATTTAATATTCCCCATACCAACCGTATTATACGTTTTTCCGGCCTGCTCGCTACAGCAATGGCTCTTTTCGGCTCAGAAACGCTCTCTGGTGGGCCCCAATCTGTTTTCCGTAACTGGAAAGCTGAGAATTTTTTCCTTGGCCGGATATCACTCTCCGGCATTTTTCTATCATATGCAGCAATGCTGACAATATATTCCACGTTCAAAAGTTGGAATTTAGCCCTTAAACTTTTAAATGCTTCCGGATGGTAAAGAAGCTTACAAAAAAACCGATTCCAACGCCAAGTGCCAGCGCCGTTGCCGCCATATAAGGGAATATGGCTTCCACCGGAAGGAACTGAAACAGCCCTGATAAGATGCTGAACTTTGTGACCACGTATTCAACCGTGGACCGGTACAGGAAGTAAATCGATATCAGAGGAATGCAGGCTCCCACCAGTCCGATGATAATTCCTTCCACCACAAAGGGTGCCCGGATCATATAATTGGTGGCGCCAATTAATTTCATGATTTCATTTTCATTCTTCCGGAAAGCAGCTGCCACTGATATGGTATTGCTGATCAAGAATATGGCTACTGCCAGCAAAACGCCGATGATCAGCATGGAAAGAACTCCTATCACCTTGCTTAAGCTATTCATTCCCTCTGCTGCGGTTTTTGAATAATTAACCTTTCTGACACCTTCAATGTTCTTTAACCAGTCAACAACCTGGTCCTGATCCACCAGGTCTTTTAAAAATATGGTATAAGAAGCTGAATTGGCCAGCGGGTTGTCTTCCTCAAATCCTTCCGCAAGATCCTGCATATCACCGAAGTATTCCTGCTTCGCATCCGCCCATGCATCCTCTGCCGATGTGAATGTCACTTCCTTCACGTCATCTCTGGCTTTGATCTTATTGCCGATTTCCTTGATCTTATTCGAATCCAGCCCATCATCAAAAAACACCGTGATTCCCACCGTGCTTTCCGTATTCTTAATCACATATTGCACGTTAATAACAATAGAAAAAAACAGGCAAAACAAAAAGATGCAGGCAGAAACCGTTGCAATGGATGCCAGGGAAAACAAAATGTTCCTGCATATATTATTTACACCTTGTTTCAGGCAATACCAAAATGTACTAATTCTCATATGTATAACCGCCTTTTTTCTCGTCGCTTATGATGGTTCCACGATCCATCACAATCACCCGTTTTTTCATTCGGTCTACAATTTCCTGGCTATGGGTGACAACGATTACCGTTGTTCCCAGCTTATTAACCTCATTTAATAGCTTCATGATCTCCATGGAGTTGTGTCCATCCAGATTTCCGGTAGGCTCGTCTGCCAACAGGATTTCAGGACGGTTAATTAAAGCCCTGGCAATAGCGACACGCTGCTGCTCACCGCCGGATAACTGCTGAGGAAAAAATTTGTATTTTGAAGAAAGTCCCACCATCTTTAACATGGCGGGAACCGACTCTCTTATTTTTCTTGTTGATGCACCAATCACCCGCTGCGCAAAGGCTACATTTTCGTAGACATTCCGATCCTTTAACAGACGGAAATCCTGGAAAACCATGCCAAGCTTCCGCCGGTATTTGGGAATGAAACCTCTGGGCATCTTGCTTAGATTCATATCGTTCACAACTATTTTACCGGAGGTAGGTTCCACTTCTTTTAACAGCATTTTTAAAAGTGTGGATTTGCCTGAACCGCTGCGGCCAATGATAAAAACGAATTCCCCGTCCTCAATGGTCATGCTGACATTACGCAGCGCCTTATTTCCGGCCTCATATGTTTTGCTTACATTCCATAGTTCAATCATTTCAGTCCTCTAATTTTTGTGCTTTGATTACTTTTGCTTTTGGGCGGGTGGGGGAAAAATCGAAATTGGGACCCTCTACCCCGCAGTGAAACCTCGATTGCGCTTTGCTCCATCTCGGTTAACAGGCTTCGCCCTATGAAAAGAGGCAGCTATACACTGCTTTTGTGCAAGGCACAACGCAGCTGTATAGCTGCCTCTTTCGCACTGCTCATAGCCAGCGTTAATAGTCCTGATTCTCCATATATTTCATGTATTTAACTACCATCAGGGCAATCTTAAAGGTGATGGCGTCTTCAAACACACGCAGATCCAGGCCGGTACTCTTCTGAAGCTTGTCTAACCGGTAAACAAGGGTATTCCTGTGAATATACAGCTGTCTGGATGTCTCGGACACATTTAAGCTGTTCTCAAAGAATTTATTAATAGTTGTCAGTGTTTCATCATCAAAATCATCCGGTGACTTACCGTCAAAAATCTCTTTGATGAACATGCGGCATAAAGGCAGCGGAAGCTGATAAATCAGACGTCCGATTCCCAGTTTACTATAGGCAACCACATTTTTATTGCTGTAGAAAATCTTGCCAACATCCATGGCCATCTTGGCTTCCTTATAAGATCTGGAAACCTCTTTAATTTCGCTTACGATCGTACCAAATGCAATATGGACCTGAGTCATTGCCTCGGTATTGAGCATGTCCAGAACAGTGTTGGCAGTCTTTTCCAGATCCTCGTAAGTTTCGCCTTCTTTTACTTCTTTTACAAGAATGATATTCTTCTCATCAACGGCAGTAACAAAGTCTTTGGTTTTTGCAGCAAATAAGTTGCGAACTGTCTCCAGTGCGTTCACATCTTTTTCATGCTGGGTTTCAATAATGAATACAACTCTCTTGATGTTTGTTTCAATATGAAGCTTCTTTGCTCTGTTGTAGATATCCACCAAAAGCAGATTGTCAAGCAATAAGTTCTTAATAAAATTATCCTTGTCAAATCTTTCTTTATACGCAACAAGCAGGCTCTGAATCTGGAAAGCGGCCAGCTTGCCGACCATATAAACATCGTCACTTCCACCCTTTGCGAGAAGAATGTATTCTAACTGGTGCTCATCTAGCACTTTAAAAAACTGATATCCCTGGATTACCTGGCTGTCGGCCGGAGAATCCACGAACGCCAGGATTGAACTTTCATAATCTTCCGCATCAGGAAATGTGGTTGCCAGTACCTTTCCTTCTGTATCACAAATACACAGATCAATTCTCGTAATCCCTTTTAATCCTTCAATGGTTGTTTGAAGTATTTGATTCGAAATCATGGCATATTCTCCTTTTTCGTAAATTTACCTTATTATATATTAAAGCAAAAAGAAAAAAAAAGCAAGCGGGTAGAGTAACCGCTTGCTTAAATTTTCATAAATTTTAGTTTAAAACTACGATTTCTGTGTCTTTATCGAATACATGGATCTTTGTTAAGTCAAGAGCAAGCTTAATTGAATCCCCTGGTCTTGCAGTTGTACGAGGATTTACTCTTGCAGTAAAGTTTACATCTTCCACATCAAAGTATAAGTAAACTTCAGCACCTAACAATTCGTAAACTCTGATCGTAGCGTCAATGACACTTTCCTGAGATGATGTAAGGAAAGCTTCCTCATCATGTAAATCTTCCGGACGAATGCCTAGGGCTACAGTCTTTCCGATATAACCGGCATCCTCTAATTTTTTCGCTTTTCCTTCTGGAAGAGCGATTGTATTTCCGCCAAATGTTAAAGTAACGTCGCTTCCTCTCTTAGCTACAGTAGCATCGATTAAGTTCATCTGAGGAGCTCCGATAAATCCTGCAACGAATTTATTACCTGGCTTATCGTATAAGTTCTGAGGAGAGTCAACCTGCTGGATAACGCCGTCCTTCATTACTACGATTCTGGTACCAAGTGTCATAGCCTCTGTCTGGTCATGAGTTACGTAGATTATGGTTGCCTGAAGTCTCTGATGCAGCTTGGAAATCTCAATACGCATCTGGCCTCTCAGCTTCGCATCAAGGTTGGATAACGGCTCATCCATTAAGAAGACTTTTGGATTACGTACAATAGCACGTCCCATGGCAACACGCTGTCTCTGTCCACCAGATAAAGCCTTTGGTTTACGTTCTAATAAATGCTCAAGATCAAGGATTCTTGCAGCTTCATGAACCAGCTTATCAATTTCATCCTTTGGAGTTTTTCTCAATTTCAGGCCAAACGCCATGTTATCGAATACTGTCATATGAGGATACAGAGCGTAGTTCTGGAATACCATTGCGATATCTCTGTCTTTTGGCTCTACATCATTCATTAATTTTCCGTCAATGTAAAGTTCACCAGAAGAAATGTCTTCCAGGCCTGCAATCATACGAAGAGTTGTGGATTTACCGCATCCAGATGGTCCTACGAAAATTACGAACTCCTTATCAGCAATATCCAGATTAAAGTCCTTAACTGCTTCAAATCCGTTAGGATATTTCTTGACGATGTTTTTCAGTGATAAACTAGCCATCTTACTAATCCTCCTAAAATAAAGTGTTTATGCTCTGATCTGAACCTACAGCTCTCATTGCTGCGGCCCTTGTTCTGAAACAATCATACATGAATTATTTTTCTTTTACCATATTGTTATTTACCAAAATACAATTCTGGCTTTTGGCTAATTTGTATAACGGGTTTTAAAAATGATTGAAACGTCAAAATATCAAGAGAAACGCTCCAATATTTCTGTTTATATTCGATAGCCAGGGAGTATTTTCGCCCTATTTTAGTCAGAAATCACAAGACGGCGCCAATAATTTTGGCACCGTCTTGTAAATCTTATACGTTGTATTATGAAAACATAAGGATGTTTTCATAATCGGATGGACGGCAGTAAAAAGCACTGCCTTTTATCAGAAATCTAAAAAGCGATTTCTGATAAGTTGTACTATTGCTTTCTCACAAGAACGTTCAGCCATTTTACGTCAGAATGACCAGAACGTACATCCTCTGTTTCCCAAAGCTTTACGATCTCAAACCGTCCATTATCTCTTAAGAGTTCAGACATGGAATCCGCCGTCAAGTCGCAGAAATACCGTTTTCCTCTGAATCCCTCAAAGTCTCCCAGTTTAAAAGACATATAAAGGATTCCCTTATCATTTAAGGCCCTTGCTATCTTTGTAAGAATGTCAGAAAGTTCCTTCTTTGGAGTGTGAAGTAAGGATGCGCAGGCCCAGATTCCATCAAATACATTATCAAAATCTATTTGTTCAAATGTCATCTGAAGCACTTCCAGACCGGTATGGATTTCTGCCAGCTTACACATCTCTTCCGATGCATCAAGCGGTGTCACATCGTATCCCAGTTCATAGAAAGACAGGCTGTCCCTGCCTGATCCGCAGCCTAAGTCCAGAATCGTATCACCTTCTTTCAGAAGATCCAGAAATTCCTTCATAATTCCTGACATATCCTGGTTCACTGTTTCTTCAAATTCCTTTGCCGCATACTTATTATAATAGTCTATCGAGTCCAAAATAATCCTCCTGTTATCCTTTTACCCGTTATCTGATTCTCTCAATTTTACTTTCTGTTATCCTGACTTTTCCTTCTTTCAGGAGATGTCCGATTGCCCGTTTAAACGCATTCTTACTCATAGAAAATTCCCGCTTGATGATCTCCGGATCCGCCTTATCTGTAAACGGCAAACTTCCGTCAAACTGTGTTTCTATGATCTCAAGAACCTTGCCGGAATCCGTATCCATCTGGATATAAGCCTTCTGTCTGGGGCTTAGATCCAGCTTTCCGTCTTCTCTTACCTTCGTTACCCGTGCCGTCACTTCATCGCCTTCCCGATAATTTTCAAAAACTTCTTTCCGGGGAATCAGGCCATAATACTTATGATCTACTGCTACAAAGGCTCCCAGGTTTTCATTGATTTCATAAATAATTCCGGTCACCTGATCATCCTTCTTATAAGGGGACTGATTGTTCATATAGGTATATACCCTCATAGTAGCCGCCAGACGTTTGCTTTTATCAATGTAAAGGGCCACCAGCACCTTCTCTCCCTGCTTTACCTTATGGGTCTGTTCTTTAAAAGGAAGAAGCAGATCCTTTTCAAGCCCCATGTCGAGAAATGCACCGATTTTCCCAACTTCCTTCACTTGAAGCACAGCCGTCTCACCTTCCTGAAGCTTCGGTGATGCTGTAGTGGCTATCAGCCGGTCTTCCGAATCCTTATAGATAAATACTGGGATCCTGTCTCCAGGCCCGGCTCCCTCCGGCACCTGTTTTTTGGGCAGAAGTACGGAAACCTCACTTCTTTCTTCCTCACCCACATAAACGCCGAAATCCTTGACCCTCTGTACGACCAGGGTCTGCATCTTTCCTAATTCAATCATGTTACATCCTCTCTGTTGTTCCCCGCAGCCAGATGACTGCGTAAGCTGCTCCCCGTTCATCACACAGGGAAACCGTATACCCTTCCTCTGTCCGGCTTATGCGGGGATAAACTACATCTCCAAAGACTGCCGCTTTTTTATATTCCACTCTCAGTTCGGAAACCTCCATTTCATCTGGAAGCACCTCTCTGGCAATCTCCACATATTGAGCGTTATTGACATGATGGTTCGTGTCAATATGATGTTTTCCAATGGTAACCGGCTCTGTGTCTTCATATTCCTCCGGCAATTGGATCTTACGGGAAGCATAATCCATAGAAAGCCGCTCTTCATTGCCGTTTCCATATCCCCGGAGGTCTTCCGGTTCAATTTTAACTGGACGCCCCTTTTCCGTATCAAATAAGAACCATACGGAATTAGCCCTTACAAGGTACTCTCCGGCCTGATCACATATGGTGAAATTCCGGTATCCGTAAAATCCCTTAAAATCATAAGGCCAGGTACCTACCACAATCTCCTCTCCCAGAACGGGATAACGGTCCACCACGATCTGCCAGGAAGAAAGCCACCAGGCCTTATGACGGTCTGTTAAGTAAGAAATCCCAAGACCAATATCCTCAGACTGAAACGTAGAACAATCCTGGAGATAATTCATAATGCCTGTTAAAGTCAGTCTTCCGCATTCATCCGTCTCACTGTAGCGGACCCTGCTGCCAAATGTATACATTACACACCTCTCATCAAAATTATATAACATTATAAAGCATTTTCATGCTCTTGTCCAGATAAACCAGAAAGAACCCTGCCCCGGTTTCCCGAGAAATTCTATCAAAAAAGAAAGCTTTAACAATAAATTAACAACCGGTAATACAAAAAACGGAACCTTATAGGGTTCCGTTTTTCAGACTGGGCTACAAGGATTCGAACCTTGAAAATGACGGAGTCAGAGTCCGTTGCCTTACCATTTGGCGATAGCCCATCAATACAACAAGAGGAATTATACAAGATTTTTCTACATTAGTCAAGCTTTTTTTAACTCATTTTAAAAAACTTCGTTACCACCCGGGTTCAATCATATACTCCTTATCAGAGATTGTCCGGGCGGCAGAAGATTTTTTATTCGTAAATTTTCTTTCCAAAGATCTTTTCCAGTTTTTCCAGTGGAAGCTTAGGCGTTCTGTCTTCCCTCAGCAAACCGTTTGTCTCCTGCATGACATCCGTAAGCTGCGTATAACAGAAACCGGAAAATTTTCTGCTTTTAATCAGGAAATCCGTGATTGGTTCCAGACGTTTTAAAAATTCCCCTTCGCTTCCCACCTTATTGTAATATCCCCAGCCTTTCTCTTCTGCAGAAAAAGCGATGCCGCCATACTCTGTCATAAGGACAGGCTGCCCCCGGTATGTCTGCCCATCCGCCAGAACAAAACGGCGTTCCGCATGGCTATTAAGGATATCTTCCAGACAATCATATTTCTCTTCGGTTTCCGGCATCAGTTCATAATCATGTAAGGCAAGAATATCGGTGTGCTCGGTCTGTTCCCAGCCATCGTTTCCACTGACCGGTCTGGTTTTATCCAGAGCTTTGGCCTGATAAAACAGCATATTAGAAAAGCTCTGCTGACTCTTATCCGTCTTTATGTTTCTCATTCCCCAGCTTTCGTTCGCTGTCACCCATGTAATGATGGATGGATGGTTATAATCCCGTTCAATGAATTCAGCAAGCTCTCTGGAAGTGCTTCCCACAGTATTGTCTGTATACATATAGCAGCTTGGCATCTCTCCCCATACAAGAAATCCCAGTTTATCGGCCCAGTAGTAATATCTTGGATCTTCAATTTTCTGATGTTTTCTGGCCCCATTAAACCCCATTTTCTTTGAAAGCAGGATGTCATTCCGGATGGCTTCTTCATTGGGAGGCGTGAGAAGGCTTTGACTCCAGTAGCCCTGATCGAGAACCAGTCTTTGATATAACACCTCTCCGTTTAGCAGAATCCTTCCATTTGAAACGCAGACAGACCGAAGTCCAAAATAACTGGTTACCTTATCATTTTGAAGATTTACTTCCATCTCAATTAAATTGGGTTTTTCCGGCGTCCATGTCAGCTGATCCCGGCGCAGATCCAAGTCCGGCAAAGCCAGAATTCCTTTTCCATAGCCGTTTTCACAGGATATTTTCAAACTGCCCAGATCCATATCCATACCACCTTCTGCAGGAAGGCTATGAAAGGAAGCTTCCGCAGTCACACGCTCCATGGTGGAAATAAAGATTTCACATAATGCTTCATTACGTTCCAGATCCGGAGTTGCCTTTATTCGTTTTATATAGGGTTTTCCCGCATATTCCAGCCACACGCTCTGCCAAATCCCAGTTGTAGGAGTATACCAGCAGGCAAAATTTTCACCTGTCCAGGTCTGCTTTCCTCTCGGTTTATCCGCGTCACTGTAATCCATGACTTTAACCGTTATGATATTCTTTCCTTCGGAAACCAGTCCTGTAATATCTGCCTCAAAGGGAGTATGGCCTCCTCTGTGCCCGCCTGCATAGGTTTGATTGATATAAACCTCTGCTTCATAATCCACGGCTCCAAACTTTAAAAGCAGGCTTTTTCCACTTAATCTGCCTTTTTCCACAACGAACTCTTTCCGATACCACACAATATGGTGGACTCTCGTATCACCGATTCCACTCATTTCGGACTGATAGCAGAACGGAACCTGAATTTTCCGGTCAAATACCGGTTCATCAAAAGAAAAATCCCATTCTCCATTCAGATCCGTCCAATCTTCCCTTTTAAAATCAGGTCTTGGATAACTTTCAATGACCATCTTCATTCTCCTTTCCATTTTCCAATTTCAACTTAAGACAAAACTTTATCTTACCCTTTTAAACCGGAAGTACTGATGCCTTCCACCAGGTATTTCTGCAGGCAGATAAAGATAATGACTGCAGGCAGGATTGATAAGGTTGCCATTGCGAACATCGCGCCGTAATCGGAAGAGGATCCCGGATCGCAAAACAACTTTAAGGCAAGGCTGACCGGATATTTGGCAGACTCATTGATATAGAGCAGGGCGGAAAGAAAATCATCCCATCTCCACATAAATGAAAAAATGCTGGCCGTAATCAGCGCCGGGGATATAAGCGGCATAATGATCCTTGAAAATATGCCATAATAAGAGCAACCGTCAATCTTAGCTGCCTCGTCAAGCTCATGAGGGATTCCATCTATAAAATTGATCATCATGTAAACAAAGAATCCCTGAATCGCAAAACAATAAGGAAGAATTAACGGCTTATAGCTTCCTACCCACCCTAATTTCTGATACCATAAATACTGAGGGATCATCAGTACCTGAGCCGGAAGCATCATAGAAAGCAGCATAGCTACAAACAGAGCTCTTCTGCCAAAAAATCTGCATCTTGCCAGGCCATAAGCTACCAAAGCCGAGGAACAGACAGTTCCAAAGGTTGCTGCAACGGCTATAAACAGGGAATTCTTAAAAAAAGTCGCAAACGTAATCTTTGCAAAGCCTTTCCAGCCATTGATATAATTGGAAAATACAAATTTTTCCGGAATCAGCTGACCTGCTGTCTGAAAGATGGTACTGGTTTCCTTAAAAGAGCTCATAACCATCCACACCAGAGGATAGATCATCACAAGCCCCAGACCACAGACGATTACATGGTAAAAAATTTTTCCTATTTTTCTTTTAGTCTTCATCTGTATCACACTCCTTCCGTATAAACCCAGAATTTCTTCGTTGCGAACAGAATCATTGTAATGAGGCCAATAATCCCAAGCATTACCCAGGCTAAGGCTGCACCGTATCCAGTATTATAGAACTCGAAGGACTGCTGGTACATATAAACCGTATAGAACAAAGTGGAGTTAAGCGGTTTGCCTTGCGTAATAATGAAGCACTGGGTAAATGCCAGGAAACCGTTGATCATCTGCATCACCAGATTAAAGAAAATAGTAGGTGTTAAAAGAGGCAGAGTGATCTTGAAAAACTGAGAAAATTTATTTGCGCCGTCTACTCTGGCAGCCTCATAAAGCGTTACAGGAATCTGCTTTAAGGATGATAAAAAAATCAGCATAGAAGAACCAAACTGCCAGACTGCCAGGATAATAAGGGTCCAGATAGCCGTGTTCTTATTTCCAAGCCACGCAAAGCTTGTCTGAATCCCCATAATACCCAAAAGGTGGTTGATCACACCGTCAGTTGCAAACATTCTCTTCCAGAGAATAGCGACAGCCACAGAACCTCCAATGATGGATGGAAGATAGTAAGCCGCCCGGTAAAAGCCGGTTGCCTTTGTTGTATTAAGCAAAAGCATTGCCACCATAAGTGCAAAAATTAAACGCAGAGGAACAGATACTAAAGCAAAATAAAACGTGACTCCTATGGTCTGAAAAAATACTTTATCATCGGTAAACATCTTTATGTAATTTTTAAGTCCTGCAAAAACAGGCGGTGACAAAATGTTATAATCACACAAAGAATAGTAAAAGGATATTCCCATAGGCACCACCATAAACAGCAGAAAGCCGATGATGAAAGGAAGACTGAATATCACTCCCGCTGTACTTTCTTTGTTCAGGAAATGTCTGAGGCTTGCCCCTTTGTTATCTTTCATAGACGTCCTCCATTCAGGGATAACTTGTGTTCTTAGTCAATCGGATATTTGCAATCCGCTTCGCTACTTGATGATGTTAAAACAGGGGCAGAGCAATCTCTGCCCCTGTACTGCTTTTATTTATTTTTTGTTCATAATGTTATTAGACCCGTTAAAGAATTCTTCTGCTGCTGTAGCTGCATCATAAGCACCGTAGCATAACTGTTCCTGAACCTGATTTAACAGATTGGAAACCTCACTTGCGCCGTCTGGCTGTGGTGGATTGATGGGGGAACAGTTGGGGGTTACAACATCATTGATATAACGGATTACCTCCTGATCCACATCACTCATCTTCGGTGCCAGTTCCCCTGCAATTACGCCGGAAGCCGGAACACCTCTTTCTCCCTGCAAAATGTCGTTTGCCTCGCTGGAATTTGTTAAGAAGTTAAGAACCTTAACTGCTTCTTCCGGATTCTTTGTTTGAGCGCCTACAGAGAAAAACATACTAGACTTTAAATAACCGGATTTCTTCGGATCTGCTGACGGCCATGTGGTAATACCGATTTCCATACCATCCGGAGCTGCTTTTTGAATAGCAGTCAGCTGATTTGAGTTATAAAAAGCACACCAGGACATGGTTTCAGGACCGGAGCCGTAAACCAGAGGCTCCTGTTCAACGGAACCGATAGAAAGCTCAGCAAATACGCCTGGATCAATAAACCATCCTTCTTTAATTCCCGTCTCATACATCTGGAAAAATGGAATGTAATCTTCCGCAGTTCCGCCCATCTTTTTGTCTCCATAGAGAACAATATCATTGCCTCTCATAAAGTAATCCAGATAGGCTCCCGCATTATAGTAAGCAATGTTTGTTTTATACCCTGTCTTTTCGTAAACCTGGCGACACAAATCAATAAATTCATCCGTAGTCATATAATCCTTAATTTCAATCCCGTTTTCTTCCAGCAGAGTCTTATTATACAGAAGAGAAGGCGCATTAATTCCCGCGCAGATTGCATAGATCCCATCTCCCACCTCACCGCTGGCCATCGTGTTTTCGGAAATATTGGAGACATCCAGGGTGCCATCTTCAATATATGGCTTTAGATCTACCAACAATCCGTTCTTCACATATTGGTCAACGAACGAATAATCCATCTGGACAAGATCCGGGATTGCCTGCCCTGCTGCAGATGTGGCCAGTTTATTCCAATAATCAGACCACTCGGAAAACTGCCCTTCTATCACTGTCCCCGGATTCTGCTCTGCATATAAGTCTAAGGCAGCCTGAGTTTTCTCATTTCTGACCTGATTTCCCCACCAACTCATAGTCAGCTTTACATCTCCGCCACCATTTCCTGCACCTGCTGCGGTAGACTCTGCTGCTGCAGAACCTTCCGTAGTGTCTGCAGTTGTAGATGTGGTGACACCGCCACCGCATCCGGTAAGTGAAGCTGCTGCCATAGCTGCCGCCATTAGTAACGCAATTCTTTTCTTCATGAAACCTTCCTCCATTCATCTACTTTTGCTCTATCAAGCGTTTTCATTATACTTCCCACCATTCTTCCAGTAAATGAGTAAAACCGGGTTCCAAGTTGAAAAAACCGTGTTGTCTGTATAATTTGAATAGTTCTTTTACTTAATTGGTTGTTTTGCGGGAATGTTTTATATATAATTTAGCTGTCATTAGTTAGTACGCGAAAGGCGGTCCTTTATGAAGCAGTTTATTAGAAATCTCTCTTTAAAAAAGAAGATTCATTCCATTGTATTTCTTTGCATCATCCTTTTGGCTTTCGTTTCTCTGTTCAGTATTCATCTGGTATCCAAGGCCCATCAAAAGGTGCTTTATCAATCTGTGGCCTCATCCTTATCCTATACTGCCAAAGAGTTAAATAACCAGCTGGACAATATTTCTACTATGGCTGATATGTTTCTTGCTGATACCAATGTTCAAAGCGGACTCGGGACTTTAAAGGATTCTTCCAGCGTTCAGGACCGTTCCATTGCATACAAAGCTCTTTACGGAACTTTAAATGAATATTATTTTACCTTCCGGAAAAACAATATCAACTATATGAGTCTTTATCAGGATCGCTATTCCATTCATACTCATATCACATCAGGAAATACCCTACCGGAATCCGTTATTCAGGATCTTGTTGCAAGAGCCGAGAATGCGAAGGGACTCACTCTCTGGATTACCGATTACAGCGATGAGTACGGCCTGTTTATGGTAAAGAATCTGCGCCGCTCGGAATATTTAAGTCTGGATTCCTTAGGAACGCTTGTTGTCAGCTTAAATATTGACGGTATGATTAAATCTGCCACAAGAACCAGCCATTTTTATGATGACACCCGTTATATTCTTTACGGTCAGGAAGATTTAATCTATAATTCCTCCAGTTTAAAAGCCGGTGAACTGTCACTTTTTGATAATTTCTTTCATTCCAGATATGGTCTTGTGAATCCGGATGGTAATAGCTTCTTTTATGTAAAAGGGATCATACCGGAATTTGACTGGGATTATGTTTGTCTGATTCCATACGGCAGCATTGCGGATTCTCTCCGTACCAGCCTAAAAATCTGCCTGGCAATCATTACAGTCTCCATAGGACTGGCCATTTTACTCTCCTCTGCCTTGATCGACTCCATTACAAGGCATTTTGATAATCTGCTTTTAAAAATGGAACGCTTTGCAGCCGGAGAAAATGAAACACCGCAGATTTCCTACGATTACAGCAAACGTACTGATGAATTAGGTATTCTTCACACCCGCTTCGACCAAATGGTGGATAAAGTAAACCAATTGATCCGGACCAACTACTTAAACAAAATTTTTATAAAGGAAGCTCAGCTAAAAGCCCTGGAAACACAGATGAATCCGCATTTTTTATACAACACCCTGGAATCCATCAACTGGAGGGCAAAGTCAGTTGGGGCAAAAGATATTTCTTCCATGACAGAATCCCTGGGTACACTCCTTCGCATTACACTGGATCAAAAGCACAAAGAAGTTCCTTTAAGCCGGGAACTGGAGCTTGTGCAATGTTATATGACAATCCAAAAATACCGCTATGAAGACCGGCTGGAATATGAGATATCCGCTCCCCAGAATCTCTTCGGATGTTATGTACTTAAGATGACGCTCCAGCCACTGGTGGAAAATGCCATCCGTTATGGATTGGAGGAAAATACGGAAGAATGCCGAATTCAAATCGTAGCTGAAACAGACGGTTCTTCCCTCTTCGTTTCTGTAAAGAATAACAGTTCCTTCTTTGAGGAAGACCTCATAAAGAAACTTAAAACTCACAAAATCGAACCCCATGGTTTTGGAATTGGTCTTTTAAATATTCTGGAGCGAATGGAACTTACTTACGGAGAGAACTATGGTCTTACTCTCTATAATGAGGATGACCAAGCCGTCGCTCGTTTGTCTTTTCCTATTAATCCTCCACCTTTAGCCATTTCTGATACGAAAGGAGAACGTTAATGCTTAAATTAATTATTGCCGATGATGAACGAATGATCCGGGAATCTATTTCTTCTCTTATTGACTGGAACAGCCTGGGTATCGAACTTATAGGAACCTGCCGCGACGGTATTGAGGCTTATAATATGATCCTCGATGAATCGCCTAATATCGTTATGACTGACATCCGGATGCCTGGCCTGTCAGGTTTGGAGTTGATCGAACGCATATCTCAAACCGATATGGATATCCAGTTCATCCTGCTTTCCGGTTTTGGAGAATTTGAATATGCAAAGCAGGCGATGAAATACCGGGTCCATCATTATCTTCTTAAACCCTGCAACGAGGCACAAATCATGGAAAGCATGCGGGATGTGATCCAGGAATACTATCACCGACAGGCATTTCAGGATTTGAAAGAGCGCCAGAAGGCGCTGACCGCCAATCTCCACCACAGCATTCTGGCAAATATTATCAACGAACAGATTTTTCTGCCTGAACCGGCAGAATCTTCCTGGAATGCCTATTCCGGATTTATGGATTTTTATAATACGGGATATGAAATGTGTTTTCTACACTATCTGGAAGAAGACTATTTTATCTCTGTTTTAAGCCGTATTTACGATTACATGGCCGAACATGCACCTGGTATAGAACTCTACAGCATATATGTGAAAAACTCCTTGATTCTATTTTTTGAAGGATATCAGGTCTCCTATGATACGTTCGATTCATTTATGCGCAGCTTAAATCCAAAGGCGCAGTCAGTGGAATTAGACTATAAACGTTATACCTTTTCCAGCCTGGGAAGGCTTTTAGAAACCTTGATTGCAAAGATTAAGCGTTACGGAATCATCTATTTCATGAATGGACTGCAGCCAGTCCCCACCTGTAATTATAAAAACCTGATCTCCGAAATAGAAGAGCTGACCACACTTTTAATAGAAGCAAACGGCTCGGAACTGAAATCACACCTGGAGGAACTAACTGCAATTTTAAATGACATCGGCAATCCCGACTTTTTAAAGCAGGCAGGTTCACGGATACTGATTAAATTTGCCACAGAAAGCAACTACCTGTCATCCGTTGACACCACGGAGTATCTGATGGATTTAAACCAGCAGACTGAGGTTGGCAGCATCCGCTCCTTGCTATGTGAAAAGCTTAACGAGGCCTTAAAAGAGCCAACCACCCATTCCCAGCGCTACAGCCCTTTTATTGAAAAGATCATGCAATATGTAGAGGAACATCTGGACAATCCCAATCTTACCTTGAAATCCATCGCAGAGAATTATCTGTTTATGAATGTGGATTATGTAAGCAAACGGTTCAGCAAGGAAACAAAACAAAAATTCTCAAACTACATCACCATCCTGCGCATCCAGAAAGCCAAGCAATTATTAGCAGAAGGTCATACCGAACAAATTCAATGGATCGCTCAGCAGGTAGGATGTGGAAATAACCCCCAGTATTTCAGCCAGATTTTCAAAAAAAATACGGGGATGACACCTAGCGCATATGCAAAAAAGTTAAATGGAGGAGAATGACATGACAAACAAAGAATTACTGCCAAAAATCCATCTTGTGATGGACAAGCTTATGAACTTGGGAGGGGGTGACTATGAAAATGACCGCTCTGTTGGAAAGGAAGAGGCAAGCCGTGGCATCATTGCCAGAGACTTTGGAATCGAAGAATGGGACTGGCCTCAGGGCGTAGGTCTTTATGGTCTTTTAAAGCTTCAGAGATTTTACAGAGATAACCGTTACTTAGAATTCTTTGACAGCTGGTTTGAGAACAATTTAGAGAAAGGACTGCCCAGCAAAAATATTAATACAACTGCCCCTTACCTGGTTTTAGCCGAACTGCTTGATGATCTTAAGAACCCGGAATATGAGAAGCTGTGTCTGGAGCACGCTCACTGGCTGATGACCGGACTTCCAAAAACAAAAGAGGGCGGTTTCCAGCATGTGGTAACTGCCATCGGAGACCGCGACGGCGTCCTGTTAAATGATGGGGAAATGTGGATTGATACGTTATTCATGGCAGTTTTGTTTTTAAATAAAATGGGACATCGTTTCCAGAATCAGGAGTGGATAGGCGAAGCTCTTCATCAGGTATTATTACATATCAAATACTTATACGACAAACATACGGGATTATTTTATCACGGCTGGAGTTTTCCGTTAAATAATAATTTCGGAGGAGTTTTCTGGTGCAGGGGCAACTCCTGGTTTACCTATGGAATTCTGGAATATATTGAGTCCTACGAAGGAACTCTTGATCCGGGGCTTCTCACTTACCTGACAGATACTTTTAAAGCCCAGGTGAATGCTCTGATAGGTTTACAGGCCCCTTCTGGTTTATGGCATACTGTTCTCACTGATCCTTCAAGCTACGAAGAAGTATCCGGATCGGGAGCAATCGCCGGTGGTATTTTAAAAGGAATAAAAATGGGGATTCTTGATGAATCATATCATGACTGTGCAGACAGGGCCGTTAAAGCGGTATGCAAAAACATAGGAGAAGACGGAACCGTGTTAAATGTATCCGCAGGAACCGGGATGGGCTATCATGAAGATCATTATAAAAACATTACCATTCGCCCCATGGCCTACGGACAATCATTGGCTCTGATCTCACTGGTCGAAGCGTTGAATTAATAACAATCGGATATTCCCAATCCGCCCCCTGCTTAATGGGGTTAAATATACATACAAAAAAACCAGTAAATCTTACATTTACTGGTTTTTCTTATCACTGGGCTACAAGGATTCGAACCTTGAAATGACGGAGTCAGAGTCCGTTGCCTTACCATTTGGCGATAGCCCATCAGTGCAACGAATGTATTATACTATAGCTTTTCATTCTGGTCAAGTACTTTTTTACACTTTATTTCCAAAAACAATCCATCAGGAAGAGCGTCCTGATGGTGCAGGCTCTTCCTGATTTTTTGTTGTATGGGGCTCTTCCTGGGAACCGTTTTTCCCGGTTTCCGTCGCATTCTTTGTTGTCTCAGGCGGGCTGCTTTCCTTGGTAGGGTCCGTCTGCTCCGTTTGTTTCGTCTCTTCGCTCTCTTCTTCTGTTGTATCCGGATCTGCATTCCCATCTCCGATCACAGGAGTCTCAAAGATCCCCTTTACGGTTGTCTGCTTTCCTATTTTAGGAGAAATGCCGCCCAGGGTGAAGGTATATTCCGTACCTCCCTCCAGACCCGTCACATGAATCTCACAGGAATAAGAATCCGTATCTCCTACCTTGGCAGAATAGGTTTTTCCATCTCCGTCTTTTACTGAAACCGTAGGATTTTTCCATTTCACTTTGGTTTTAAAATAAACCATCACAACGCCATTATCGTAATCCACATAGTCGATTTTAACATTTTCCGTCGTTACGACATCCGCTTCTGAGGTGGTCTCTCCCACTGTAGTCGCTTCTGTGGCGGTTGGCTGGGTCTGGGTCGCCTGTGTCGGTGCCTGGCTTGTCGTTTCTGATGAAGAGGCTGCAGTACTTGATTCCTCAGCTGCAGAACTCTCTGCTATGGTTTCAGGCACAGTTGCTGTGGCAACCTGAGTTGTTTGCGCCGGGATCGTCTCTTCCCCCGCATCAGTCTTGCCGCTCACTGCATAAGAGCGTTCCGTTATTACTTTTGCAATCTCCTCCATGGTAAGAGGCGCCAACGCCTTCATATCTTCCATGGAAAGAGAATTGTTTTGCAAAATCAACTCCCTCAAAAAATAAGCTTTTCCATATGAAATCTTATATTCCTCTGCCAGCTGTTTTACTTCATCCTCTTCCATGACCTGCTGGTCATAGACCACCGCCTTCAGCTGTTTTTCCTCCAGCGTATTCCGAATGTCATTGACAACCGCATAACGCAGGCCCTGTGCCTTGCTAATGCTGTCATTGGACACAGTAACCAGGATCGCATTATCCAGCTGGTTTAAATAGCCGTGGGTCACCATAGAACCGATCACGGCGTTGACAGCTGTGTTCAAATCCACTCCCTTTAGATCCATGTCCTGCATGATGCTTTCCCCGTCCTCATTAAGGGCCTTTGCCGCCAGGACTTTATTCTTTTTATTCACAGATAATTCCACGCTTGGATTTACATCTATTCCGATTACAGAATCTACTTTCCCATTCTGATAAGTAAATGTTCCTCCGGCCAAAGCGATCATGCAAAAGCATGCAGCCACCAAGGTTGCAATGACCCTCTGCCTCAGGAAGAAAACGGAACGTTTTTCCTTCTCTGCCTTTATCTGAGGCGTACTCAAGTCAATTCGTTCCAAAACATTAGGAGTCATATCCCCGGCCGCAGATTTTAAGCAGGCTTCAATCTGTTGTCTATTCAATTGTCTGCGATTTAATTCAGCCATCTTAAAGCCTACTCCTCTCTTAAATAATTTTCCAGTTTTTTCATAGCACGGTTATATCTGGAAAGAGCTGTAGCCAAAGGAATCTTAAGGCTGGCGGCGATCTCCCTGTGCTTCATACCTCCCGAGGTATGAAGGAGAACGATCTCCCTTTCCTCTTCCTTAAGAATTTGAAGAGCGGCAAGAAGAACCATCCTATCAGCTGCCATCTCAATTTCAGGGCAGACTTCTCCTGTTTCCGCTCCGGTTAAATCCTCCAGTGTCACATCCGAATCATGCTTTTGCTCACGGAATTTCATATAGCACAGATTCCGGGCAATGGTAAACATCCATGCCAAAGGCTTCCCCTGGGATTTATAGCCTGACGCAGAAGTCCATATCTTAAGATATACCTCCTGCATGATCTCCTCCGCATCCTGGGGGTGCCTTATAATAGACAGAATAAAACTGTATATCGTCCGGTCCGTATTCTGATATAGCTGCCGAAAGGCCTCCCGGTCCCCAACCGCAACTTTTTTAAGAAGCTCTTCGTCGCTCAAACGGCCATAATCCTCAGGCCCGCCAAGGCTCATCAATCCCATAAATAACATGGATCCGATTTCCTTTCTACTATGTTAATGCGAAATACTGTCATCTTATTGCATAATATGGAAAATTTTTATTACCTTATTTTTCCACCCCGAAACCGCTTTCCGCAGTTATGATCAGACAGCACCGCTTATCTATTTCAGTTACCTTTTTCTTGACTTCTTCCTTCAGCCAATCCTTCTTTTTCCTGTCATATTCCCGGGGCATCACCAGATCAAAGATCAGATTGATCTGGCTTTTTCCCTCTACCATACGAAAATCGTGGAAAGAAATCCTGGAATCTATTTCCTGCAGCACATTTTTCACCATGTTCCCAAATTCCAAAACCCTGGAATCTTTTGTCTCTACCGGGTCCATATGGATTACCAGAAATATCCCAAATTTTCTTACTGCTTCCCTCTCAATGGAATCAATGATTTCGTGTGACACTTCTATGTCAACATCATTAGGCACCTCTGCATGAATGGAAGCCATGCTTCTGGAAGGGCCGTAGTTGTGTACAATCAAATCATGACTCCCTATAATTCCATCGTAGCTTTCTACAAATTCTGTAATCTCAACATATAACTTTGGATCAATCGGCTCTCCGATGAGAGGAGTAAGGGTATCCTTGGCAATTTTCACTCCTGCCCACATGACAATGACAGAAACTGCAATCCCTATGATTCCATCAATATTAAGTCCCCATATGCCATAAACAAGGATTGATACGATCGTGGCAGAAGTAGTAATCACATCTCCAAGGGAATCTGCCGCCGTAGCTTTCATGACCGTTGACTGGATTCTCTTCCCCAGAGTATTGTTAAAAAACGCCATCCAGAACTTAACGCAAACAGATAGCAATAGAACTACAACAGACACAGCCTTAAACGTCATCTCTTCGGGCTGAATGATTTTCCCAATGGATGTTTTTAAAAAGGAAAAGCCTACCTGAATGACCAAAAAGGCTACGATAAAAGCAGCAATGTACTCCATTCTTCCGTGTCCAAAGGGATGGTCTTCATCGGCAGGTTTTCCGGCCATCTTTACCCCTATAAAGCCAATGATAGAAGAAGCAGCGTCAGAAAGGTTATTAAAAGCATCTGCCATAACAGAGATACTGTTCACCAGCATTCCAACCAGCAGTTTTGCGCTGAACAAAATTACATTGCAGCAGATGCCTACGATACTCGCCATAAGCCCATACCGGGTCCGTACCTGAGTATCCTCTGTCTTTCTATAGTCCTTAACAAATTTCCTAACCAAAAACTCTGTCATAGTACTCCTTTTTCAGCCTTTACTCTTTATAACATACCTGTTCAAGAAACAGACCTTCCGGCGGCGCCGTATAGCCTGCCTCATTCCGATCCTTTGCATTCAGGATTTCCTTCATCTCTTCCGCTTTACGCTGTCCCAATCCCACTTCGATCAGCGTACCCGTTAAGATCCTGACCATATTATATAAAAAGCCGTTTCCCGTAAATCGTATCAGAAGACGGCTCCCCTGCTGTTCAAATTCAATCCGTTTTAAAACCCTGACTGTAGATTTCTTCATTTTCCGGTTGGAACAAAAGCTTTTAAAATCGTGTTCACCTATAAGAAATGACGTAGCCCGTTCCATAGCCTTTATATCAAGCTCCTTAAATAGGCCATAGATATACTTTCTTTCAAAAACCTGCTTTTTTTCGCCCATATCGATCCGGTATAAATAGGTTTTTTCCTGGGCATGAAGGCGGCTGTGGAATCGCTCTGCCACGCACTCCACGGTTTTTATCCGAATGTCCTCTGGAAGATACTGGTTTAAATATTCCCTGATCTCCTCTGAACTCATTCCTGTATTCCCATGAAAATTAGCTACCTGGGCCAATGCATGAACGCCTGCATCCGTTCGTCCCGAACCATGTACTTCCACTGCCTGTCCCAGCATACGTTCTAAAACATGTTCGATCTTCCCCTGTATGGTCTGATCCGTATTTCCCTGTTTTTGCCAGCCATCATAACGGCTTCCGTCGTATTCCAGGATCATTCGATAATTTTTTATCATATTGTTTTCGACCTCTTCTTCTATATCTGTGCAGCAAGGCAGCAATTAATATTCCAAAAGCCACTCCTGCGCAATCCAGCCACACATCTGATATCTGACCGGAACGGCCCCTTACCCCAAGCTGAATGGTCTCATCCACAAACGGAACCATAAACCCAGCCGTTATTCGTAGAAAATATCTTCTCTCCGCCGGAAAGTCAAAGGACCTTATACATCCGTACAACAAAATTCCCAATAAGGCATATTCTGTGAAATGACCCGTTTTACGGATTATGTGCTCTGTCAGCCACCTTGTGCTGATTCCCATGGATCCAAGTGATTCCTGTGCTACACGAAGCACCCATCCGCTGTCAGCCGATGAGATATCCGACGGCTTCATGGAATTTGAAAATATGAACAGGATAAAAAGAATGGTCACTGCCGTCCATATCGCTTTCTTTTTCATAGCCGTTTCCTCAAAATTCCGCCTTTCTCCACCATTTAGGCGGCCTGAGTTTCATTTCCTCTATCTTCCATATTTTATCATAATTTCATCCATTATAGTACAACAGCAGTTATAATACAAGGATAGGCATTAAAAAAATCCCCAAAAACGGCCTAAAACCGCATATTGGGGGAAATTCCTTTTATGGTCCAATCGTAACCGGTACGCCTAAATTACAGTAACTCCATAATACATCCATATCGCTGTTGTCCACTGCAACGCAGCCGTGAGTGGTTCCGTCAGGAACCCTGCAGCCGTGAATCTCAATAGCTCCTCCCAGAGGAGTATCCCATGGTGGCTGCTGCCCTGCCAAATTGGCCTTTATTATTTCATCTCTTTGAGCCTCGGTGATAATGCCGTCTGCATATCCTCTTTCCGCATCTTTAATACCCGGATAGGAAAGTCCCAATGCCAGATATGCTATGCTCTTATCATTTCTGGTACATACATAGAACTCCCCGCTAGGTGTTCTCATGTCACCCTCTACTTTTTTATTTCCTTCCGCTGAGGCCGCGCCCATGGAAACCGGGTATTCTGCAATCAATACACCATTCTGCTTTAATGTAAGCGTCTTTGTTCTCTTGCTCACATATATGGTCACGTTATTGGTCGTACCGGTATTGCCGGAGGTAATATTGGCACCGGGACCGGACACCGGCTCTGCGTACCCAGTAACTTGGGAAGATACCGCCAAAACGATGACCAGAACGGCTGAGATCAGACACCTATATCCTTTTCCTAACCATTTCATCATTCTTAACTCTCCTTTTTTGTTACATTATACCATCCATTTTGGAAACTATCATTTACAATATTCTTACATTTCCATCCAAAATTTTCCTATTGTAAATTCCATTTATTTAAAGTAAACCCTGCAAATAAGCCAGCACAGAATTTAAGCAGCCTTCTACCCCCACCAAACTGCTTTCCAGACAAAGGTGGTAATTCTGTGCCTTACCCCATTCGCATCCGGTATAATACTGGTAATAATCTCTTCTCTTTTTATCTATCTCCCGGATTCGTTCTTCCATCAATTCAGGGCTGACGCCTGTTTCAAGAGAATTCATCCGTTTAATCCGATCTTCCATTTTGGCATAAATAAACAGATTAATGCTGCTTTCAAGCACCCGGTCCGCACATCGTCCAACGATGATACATGGTCCCTCTTCTGCCAGCTTTCGTATCACACAAGACTGGGCCAGAAAAACTTGATCTGACATGGAAATCTCATAAATTGTAGAGAAGGGAGTATAATAGAGCTGTTCTAAGGATTCCTGCTGGACGGGAAGATGCTCGTCGTAATGCAGAAATGCTTCCTCCTCCAGATCACTTACTTCTGCAGATAAAGAAATCAGGTCCTTATCATAGAATGGAACTCCCAACCTTTCAGCCAGTTTCATGCCCAACTCTCGTCCGCCGCTTCCAAACTCCCGGCTAATTGTAATCACCTTATCCAACATATGCTCCTCCTTATCTTCTGCTGAGTAATTTCTGAGTAATCCTCTTCTACCCATCATAGTTTCTGTATAGCAAGATATCTACAAGGCTGTCAAATGGGCTTTAAATCTCCTGTTAATATAACTGCATTTTACCACATTCTTAAATACCTGTATACCACATTTCGGCTCTACTTATTCATACTTAAGCCAAATTGCATAAAAAGTATTGCGTACTGCATTTATTTTGTTAAATGATTAGTTATCTTTTTTAAAAATTCCCAGACGTTATCACCGTAATTACTTACCAAAACGAACATCATCTTTTTATCTGCATCATAGCTGGAAATAAAGCTGACACCTGGATCACAGCCTTGAAAATATGGTTTGTAACCGTTAACCTGTTTTTTTAACCAAATGCCGTAGCCATAACATTGCGCATCTCCGCTATGATTTGTCATCATAGCCGCTGTCATCTCTGGCGAAAGCAATTGGCCGGACATCAAATGTTCCCAAAATAAGCTTATGTCATTTACTGTTGTATAGGCGCCGCCTGCGCCTGTTCCTTTTGCGTCCACACTGAAAATATTGGTACGGTAATCATTATCTTTTTCATTGTAAATATAATTTACCGCACATTTTGCAGGCAGTCTGTCCAATTCATAATACCCGGTACTAACCATACCACAAGGAGCAAATACATTTTCTTTCAGATATTCATCAAACGTTGATCCTGTTAATTCTTCAATTATCATAGCAAGCACGACAAAGCCGGTATTATTATATTGAAACCTGCTTCCCCGTGGATACATCATTGGCTTATCAATAAAAAGTGGCAGCAGGTCCTTATTTGAACGTATCTTATAGTTGGGAAAATCGATCCACAATTCCTCATAGTCACTCATGACCCCTTCATCAAAGTAATCCGGTATTCCGGAAGTATGGGTTAGCAATTCCTCTATGGTTATTGTACCATCAATGGCCTTTAAGTCAAAATTGAAAATATTTCCTATTTCATCATTAAACTTGAGCAACCCTCGTTCTATTAGCTGCAATATTCCAACAGCAACAAAAACCTTACCTGCAGATGCCGTCGCAAATTTTGTATCGTTTTCATTTGGAACCTTATTATGTAAATCCGCATACCCAAATGACTTCTGAAAAACTGTTTCATTACCTTTTTGTATGAGCACACAGCCCCTGAAGTCCAAGCCGATCAAGTCATTTATATCCATATACGTTTGATTCCTTTCTGCTGTTTTTTAGTAATCTTCCCTCAGTATAACATAAGTACTTTAAAAAAGAAGCATCTAAAATATAGAGACGCAAACATTGTATAATATGTTTCCGCAGCTTTTCCACTAGATCATATCAACCAGTTCATATCCACCAGTTTATATCCACGAGTTCATATGATTGCCGGAATTCATGTTAGGATTAATTCAAGTTTCTATATTCGTCGGTTATACGATTAAAAATAAACCAAATTGCGAATGTAGCAATTAACGAATAAATTGTAGAAACTATAAATCTACTTATAAACGCTTTGTTTGTTACCAAACATTTTATTCGATTGATGATTTTACCTATCATAAATTTAACCTTCTTTCTATTACTGCTATCATTACACTACGCTACAAATAGTATAATCATAGAGAAATAAACTTATGACCTCATAGCAATTGATTTGTAAACTGTCTTCAGCTGTCTTCAAGTTGTAAATACGAAAAAATAGCGAAGACCTTAGTAAATTAAGGCTTCCGCTACAAATAAAAAAAGCGCGAGACGGGACTCGAACCCGCGACCCCGACCTTGGCAAGGTCGTACTCCACCAACTGAGCCACTCACGCATATCTCTTATTAACTTTCCTCTTGAGACATATACCCTCAAAACCACACATTGCTACATATCTATTTTCATCCGTTCTTTCCTCTTACCTAAACCAACCTGGTTAAGCCCTCGACCTATTAGTGACAGTCAGCTGCACATGTTGCCATGCTTCCACCTCTGCCCTATCTACCTCGTCGTCTTCAAGGGGTCTTACTCTTGCGATGGGATATCTCATCTTGAGGGGGGCTTCACGCTTAGATGCCTTCAGCGTTTATCCCTTCCCGACTTGGCTACTCTGCCATGGCTTTGATAGCCAACAGATACACCAGAGGTCAGTCCATCCCGGTCCTCTCGTACTAAGGACAGCTCCTCTCAAATATCCTACGCCCACGCCGGATAGGGACCGAACTGTCTCACGACGTTCTGAACCCAGCTCGCGTACCGCTTTAATGGGCGAACAGCCCAACCCTTGGGACCTACTACAGCCCCAGGATGCGATGAGCCGACATCGAGGTGCCAAACCACTCCGTCGATGTGAACTCTTGGGAGTGATAAGCCTGTTATCCCCAGGGTAGCTTTTATCCGTTGAGCGATGGCAATCCCACTTTATACCACCGGATCACTAAGTCCTAGTTTCCTACCTGCTCCACCCGTCGGTGTCGCAGTCAAGCTCCCTTATGCCTTTGCACTCTTCGAATGGTTTCCGTCCATTCTGAGGGAACCTTTGAGCGCCTCCGATACCCTTTCGGAGGCGACCGCCCCAGTCAAACTCCCCGCCTGACATTGTCCCCCAGCCAGGTCATGGCTGCAGGTTAGAAATCCAATACCGCAAGGGTGGTATCCCAACATCGGCTCTGATAAGACTGGCGTCCTATCTTCACTGCCTCCCACCTATCCTGTACATGCAGTACCGAATCCCAGTATCAAGCTGGAGTAAAGCTCCATGGGGTCTTTCCGTCCTGGCGCAGGTAACCAGCATCTTCACTGGTACTTCAATTTCACCGGGTGCATTGTTGAGACAGCGCTCAAATCATTACGCCTTTCGTGCGGGTCGGAACTTACCCGACAAGGAATTTCGCTACCTTAGGACCGTTATAGTTACGGCCGCCGTTTACTGGGGCTTAAATTCAGAGCTTCGCGTTGCCGCTAACCCCTCCTCGTAACCTTCCAGCACCGGGCAGGCGTCAGCCCATATACCTCACCTTTCGGTTTTGCATAGACCTGTGTTTTTGCTAAACAGTTGCTTGAGCCTATTCTCTGCGGCCTGGTTTCCCAGGCACCCCTTATCCCGAAGTTACGGGGTCATTTTGCCGAGTTCCTTAACAATGCTTCTCCCGCCGGCCTTAGGATTCTCTCCTCATCCACCTGTGTCGGTTTACGGTACGGGCACATATTACACAATAGCGGCTTTTCTTGACAGCCCCTACGAAGACTTCCCTACTTGTGTTCGGTACGCGTCACACCTTCCTGTTGCTGGGTGGATTTGCCATTCCAGCCAGTCCAGTGCTTGCCCCGGTCTTTTCATTCCCGGGTTCTTCTTCGGTTCTGTGTCCCCACAGTTCTGATAATATGCGGTACAGGAATTTCAACCTGTTGTCCATCGACTACGTCTTTCGACCTCGCCTTAGGCCCCGACTTACCCAGAGCAGATCAGCTTTACTCTGGAAACCTTAGATATTCGGCCTGGAGGATTCTCACCTCCATCTCGCTACTCATTCCGGCATTCTCTCTTCTTAACACTCCACATCTCCTTACGGTAATGCTTCTGTGCGTTAAGAATGCTCCTCTACCAATGTATATAAATATACATTCCACAGCTTCGGTGTCGTGTTTTAGCCCCGGACATTTTCGGCGCAGGACCTCTCGACTAGTGAGCTATTACGCACTCTTTGAATGTGTGGCTGCTTCTAAGCCAACATCCTAGTTGTCTGTGAAATCCCACATCCTTTTCCACTTAACACGCACTTTGGGACCTTAGCTGGTGGTCTGGGCTCTTTCCCTTTTGACTACCCAACTTATCTCGTGCAGTCTGACTCCCGTACATCATCTGGCCGGCATTCGGAGTTTGATATTCTTTGGTAAGCTTTGACGCCCCCTAGGAAATTCAGTGCTCTACCTCCGGCAGACTAATACGAGGCTAGCCCTAAAGCTATTTCGAGGAGAACCAGCTATCTCCGGGTTCGATTGGAATTTCTCCCCTACCCACACCTCATCGCCACCCTTTTCAACGGATGTGCGTTCGGTCCTCCATTTCCTTTTACGGAAACTTCAACCTGGACATGGGTAGATCACCCGGTTTCGGGTCTACCTTTACTGACTCTACGCCCTATTAAGACTTGGTTTCCCTTCGGCTCCACACCTTAAGTGCTTAACCTTGCCAGTAACGGTAACTCGCCGGACCGTTCTACAAAAAGTACGCGGTTCCACCTTTAACGTGGTTCCACAGCTTGTAAACACAGGGTTTCAGGTTCTCTTTCACTCCCCTCCCGGGGTCCTTTTCACCTTTCCTTCACAGTACTATGCGCTATCGGTCACTAAGTAGTATTTAGCCTTGGGGGGTGGTCCCCCCGAATTCCCACAAGGTTTCTCGTGTCTCGTGGTACTTTGGATCCTGCTCGCTGACTATTGTTTTCCCATACAAGGCTTTCACTTTCTATGGCCGGTCTTTCCAGGACCGTTCTGGTAACAAATCGTCTCACTTATTGCAGTCCATAACCCCAGTATGCACGCATACTGGTTTAGGCTCCTTCCATTTCGCTCGCCGCTACTTTGGAAATCGAGTTTTCTTTCTTTTCCTCCGGGTACTTAGATGTTTCAGTTCCCCGGGTTCCCGACGTATGGCTATGTATTCACCATACGACAACTGAGGTTTGCTCAGCTGGGTTTCCCCATTCAGATATCTCCGGATCAAAGGATATTTGCTCCTCCCCGAAGCTTTTCGCAGCTTATCACGTCTTTCATCGGCTCTTAGTGCCAAGGCATCCACCCTGCGCTCTTATTAGCTTAACCAATTCGATGTTCACCTGCGGGTGCGGGCTACTTATCTAAGATACATAGCGTTGTATCTCTGGTCTTAGGTTTGTTATTTCACCGTACGTTACGGTTACTTTAACGAGTTTTGTTTGGTTACATCGTTAGATGTAACACCTCGGATGTCTTGATGTCGTCTTTATACTTTAACATATAAAAACTCTATCTAGATATATTTCAATATGTGGTTTTCAAGGTACATGCGTGATGCAATTTAAAGTCCTATTAATTATAATAAACTTCACAATTACACCAAATGGAGATGGAGAGATTCGAACTCTTGACCCCCTGCTTGCAAGGCAGGTGCTCTCCCAACTGAGCTACACCCCCATAAAATAATCTGGCACCCACCTGCTCTCCCATGCCGTCTCCAGCATAGTACCATCGGCCGCTTAAGTCTTAACCATCGTGTTCGGGATGGGAACGGGTGTCTCCCCTAAGCGCATCGGCACCAGAAATCTTTTGTCTTTCTTGGTGTTTCTATATTCATTTTTATTTCTTTGAAAACCAAAGACTCAACAGTATATAAAACCCTTACTTCTTCTTCCTTAGAAAGGAGGTGATCCAGCCGCACCTTCCGATACGGCTACCTTGTTACGACTTCACCCCAGTTATCAGTCCCGCCTTCGGCAGCTCCCTCCTTACGGTTGGGTCACTGACTTCGGGCGTTACCAACTCCCATGGTGTGACGGGCGGTGTGTACAAGACCCGGGAACGTATTCACCGCGGCATTCTGATCCGCGATTACTAGCGATTCCAGCTTCATGTAGTCGAGTTGCAGACTACAATCCGAACTGAGACGTTATTTTTGGGGTTTGCTCCAGATCGCTCCTTTGCTTCCCTTTGTTTACGCCATTGTAGCACGTGTGTAGCCCAAATCATAAGGGGCATGATGATTTGACGTCATCCCCACCTTCCTCCAGGTTATCCCTGGCAGTCTCCCCAGAGTGCCCAACTTCACTTGCTGGCTACTAAGGATAAGGGTTGCGCTCGTTGCGGGACTTAACCCAACATCTCACGACACGAGCTGACGACAACCATGCACCACCTGTCTAGAATGCCCCGTAGGGAAGGGATCGTTACATCCCGGTCATTCCGATGTCAAGACTTGGTAAGGTTCTTCGCGTTGCTTCGAATTAAACCACATGCTCCACCGCTTGTGCGGGTCCCCGTCAATTCCTTTGAGTTTCATTCTTGCGAACGTACTCCCCAGGTGGAATACTTATTGCGTTAGCGACGGCACCGAAGAGCTTTGCTCCCCAACACCTAGTATTCATCGTTTACGGCGTGGACTACCAGGGTATCTAATCCTGTTTGCTCCCCACGCTTTCGAGCCTCAACGTCAGTTACAGTCCAGTAAGCCGCCTTCGCCACTGGTGTTCCTCCTAATATCTACGCATTTCACCGCTACACTAGGAATTCCACTTACCTCTCCTGCACTCTAGCACCACAGTTTCCAAAGCAGTCCCGGGGTTGAGCCCCGGGCTTTCACTCCAGACTTGCAGTGCCGTCTACGCTCCCTTTACACCCAGTAAATCCGGATAACGCTTGCCCCCTACGTATTACCGCGGCTGCTGGCACGTAGTTAGCCGGGGCTTCTTAGTCAGGTACCGTCATTTTCTTCCCTGCTGATAGAGCTTTACATACCGAAATACTTCTTCACTCACGCGGCGTCGCTGGATCAGGGTTTCCCCCATTGTCCAATATTCCCCACTGCTGCCTCCCGTAGGAGTTTGGGCCGTGTCTCAGTCCCAATGTGGCCGGTCACCCTCTCAGGTCGGCTACTGATCGTCGGCTTGGTGGGCCGTTACCTCACCAACTACCTAATCAGACGCGGGTCCATCTCATACCACCGGAGTTTTTCACACCGTACCATGCGGCACTGTGTGCTTATGCGGTATTAGCAGTCGTTTCCGACTGTTATCCCCCTGTATGAGGCAGGTTACCCACGCGTTACTCACCCGTCCGCCGCTAAGTCAATTTCAATTCCATCCGAAAACTTCCTTGAAATCGCTTCGCTCGACTTGCATGTGTTAAGCACGCCGCCAGCGTTCATCCTGAGCCAGGATCGAACTCTCAAATTAAATGGTGTTCAATCCGGGGTCAAAATCAACTAACTAGCTAATTTATTTCCCGTTTTACTTGTTGTTTGGTTCGTATACAATTGCTTGTATTCGTTCTGAAATTTTCTCATTCAAAGCCATCAAACATGACTTGTTTTATTAGAATTTTCAGGGTTTTACATACTGTTCAATCTTCTGTTTTCAAAGTGCTTTATTTCGTGTCGCTGTCTCAGCAGCAACTTTTAAAGTTTATCATGTTCGGTTGTTTTTGTCAACCATTTTTTTCATTTTCTTCAAAACTTTTTCATCGCTCATCGATGTGTTTTAGAAGAAGTTTTTGCCGCCGTTTTCAGCGGCGAGTTATATCATACCAAAGCATCTGACAAAAGTCAACAATTATTTTGTATTTTTTTCAAATTAATATTCCAGAACATTGCATGGTAAAATCGGCATATTATATTCTATCGTACTGACCATTGTTTCCCTTCTATATTACATAGATTTAATGCCTGTATATTTGTCTTTGAATCTTCTTATTACCTATTATATAAATCACCTTCAGCATTACCTGCACCTTTAATCTGTTATTTTGAGTGGATCTCTTATAACAGCCATCTTGAATTAGACTATCAAAAATTCAAGAGATTGCGCCTACATTATCCCTCTTAATCTTTTCCACAGTCTTAGCATTAAATGAAAGTTCTTTGAGTATCCGATAAACATCTAAGCTCGCTGACGCAAACTTATAGCTATAAGGGGAATCCTAAAAGAACCTTCATTACTTTATATCGGCCCTTATAATAAAAAGTATTCTCTCAAGCACCATTACTGTTCTTCCTATATAAAGAAGTCACTGTCTTTCTATGAATTTATACGCGTTGTAATCATACTCCATGATTTTGACTCCTATCAACGTGATTTCTATAATACTGTACTATTTATTATGAGAGTGGAACGCTCTTGGAAATTTAATGGAATTTTTGCAGGAGCTTTTATTTAATATTTCCCATGGGAAAATGTCTCCTTTTTCTTGACAATTTGTCACTCAAATGGTATCATCTATGTTGTCGTCAGCGGGTATGGCGGAATTGGCAGACGCGCCAGATTTAGGTTCTGGTGGGAGACCGTGCAGGTTCAAGTCCTGTTACCCGCATTGATCGAAAACCCTAGTGTTTACAAGAATTTCTTGCAAACACCAGGGTTTTTGCATATCAGGATTGGAAGTGTTTTACTGTATAAGGCACTCATATACCCATAAATGCAACACGATATCACACATAAAGAAGTTAGAAATGATATAATTCAATGAAGGGCGGGTATCTGGAATTCCAGACCTGCCTTTTAGTTACTTCCTAAATAATTAAAGTAGTTTGAGCAGTATTACAATCTGTAGGAAAACATATGGGAGTATTGGGGATCGGGACTAATGTAAAAAACATAGTAAAATATGCCTGAATGATAGAACAAATTTTATCATTTTCCATATTCTAATTTATAGTAAAATAATTGGAGTAATATAATGACAAATTATCCCCCTCCTTATGGAGCACCTACTTCTCCTCCTCCAAGAGTACCACCCAGAAAACCAAGAAATTCATATATTATTGATTGTATGTTCAAATATACGTATGTATGGCCACAGTTAGGTGATGAGTTTTGGTATTATCCAATTAACTTACAGTACGGTGCAGTGTTAGGATACCGCTGGACAGGAAGAAGTTGGACTTTCTTTGGTTTTGATCCGGATTTGATTGATGAGGTAGCATGCGTTCCGGTACCTACACTTTATTAGTTATAATAGGGAAGATGGATACAGTTCAATTTCATACAGTAAAATAAAAAGGCATCAGTATAAGTAAATCTTGATGCCTTAATTTTTATACTTTTTAGACCAAAAACGTGCTTTGCCGTGCTGCATTTTTAGGATCAAGATATACGCATTTAAACGCATATCTTCTATAATATTAGCCTCCAGCATATCCTCCATCTGTGCATAAGTAAAAAACTGCCTGTAATAAATAGGAACACGGGGCGGTGCTCCACCATCCTCTCTCTTCTATATTCAACAGTTTCCGGCTGACATCCCCTGCACCGGCCCTATTATTTACTTTCATAAGGTGCCATGGTAGAATAAGCATACAAAGGTTTCTATCATTTATATCAAACGAGGTAAATTGCCATGCGCAGTGAAAAGGAAATGTTTGAATTGATCTTGAGAGTTGTACAAGCTGATGAACGCATCAGAGCAGCATACATGAATGGTTCCCGAGCAAATCCCCTTATTGAAAAGGATATTTATCAGGATTATGACATTGTTTTTGTGGTTTCTGAGACACAATCATTTTTATCCGATAAAACGTGGATAAAGATCTTTGGAGAAGTTGCCGTTATGCAGGAGCCGGATTCTAATGACTTTGGCTGGGGCAAAGACTGCGACTTTACCAAATCATATGGCTGGCTCATCTTATATAAAGACGGGAATAGAATTGATCTGCATATTATGACCAAAGAAAAGGCCATTGAGAATTATCTTTCCGACAGCCTTACAGTGCCTTTGCTGGACAAGGATCATATCTTGCCTCAGATACCTCAGGCAAGTGATACCGGCTACTGGATTAAAATTCCCACGAAACAAATGTATGACGGATGCTGCAATGAGTTTTGGTGGTGTTTAAACAACGTTGCAAAAGGGATTAAAAGAGATCAGATTCCATATGCGATGAGAATGTATACGGAGATTGTACACAATCAGCTTGATATGATGGTGGAATGGTACATCGGCATGAATCATGGATTTTCTGTTTCAACGGGAATGTGGGGGAAATATTATAAAAAATACCTGCCTTCAGAGCTGTATGAAAAATATTTGAAGACCTACTCTGACGGCAGTTCTGAAAATCTTTGGAATGCTGTTTTCTCAGCCTGTGATCTGTTTCGTTTTCTTGCACTGCAGGTTTCCGGCCATTTGGGTTACACCTACTGCGTGCAAGACGATGAGAATATGATCAAATATATCGCTTCAATAAAAAATGCTGACATTGATCAATCGGAGATCTAATCCAGGATTGTTTTCCAGGCTTGCTCAGAAAAAGCCTGAAAACACATTTTTATCTGTTCTGCATTGCTCTTTTCCGTTGCAAGTGGCGGTAATTCTTCCAATGAGAAATAACGGCTGTCCGTGGTTTCATTATTTGCTTTAAATGAACCTCCAATAACGGAACACTGTATAAAAATTTTACAAATTTTGTAGGCATAGATTGGAAGATTATGTTTTTCTCTGTCCTGCACGGCAATAACCTTTTGAACCTCGACATCGAGGCCTGCTTCTTCCCTGACTTCTTTTATTATATTTTCTTTTACTGATAAATCTACATCGACCCAGCCTCCAGGCAGTGACCATCTCCCATCGGCTTCTTTAACCAGAAGAATCCTGTTGTTCTTAAAAATGGCGGCCCTGGTATCGATCTTGGGGGTTTGGTATCCTGTTTCACCACAAAATAAATCTTTGACCTTTTCGACAGGCATTTCTGATTGTCTGCTGATTATTTCAGCCGAAATCTCCCGGATCCTTTCAAATCGTTCCTGGTCAAAGCAATCCTTCGTATAATATAGTCCGGCCTGTGCGATTGCCTGCAATTCAACCGCCCATTCAAGCCATTTTTTATCCTCCATAATGCTTTCCTTCCTCACTCCATACTAAGTAGTATATTATCTCACATCTCCATAACTATCAAGATTATCTTATAAGATTGCGGTTACGGACGGCAGGCAATTGGAAAAATGAAGCAATCAAAGTTAATTAAGAAAGGAGAGGCAATATGGATACCAGAACAATCATGATATTTCCAGAATTTCATAACATGGATGTGATTCATTTCTATAGGAAACAATACGATCCATTATCTGCTCTTGTTAAACCGCATATTACTTTAGTTTTTCCCTTTCAAAGCAATATGAGTAATGATAGATTGAACAAGCACTTAAGCGATAAGCTTATGAATATCAAACCTTTTGAAATTACTCTGAATGGAGTTTCAAAGCAGCCTGGTGAATTAGGGAATTATTTGTTTTTAAATATTGTAGAAGGAAAGGAACATATTCATGAAATCCATGAACTACTCTATTCCGGTCTATTAAAGGAGTATAAAAAAGGATACTCTTATACTCCTCATTTAACTCTTGGAAATTTAGACTCCTTAGAAAAACTGGAAATGGCCTATTTAGATGCTTCTAAATGCACTGAAACATTTAGAGCTGTAATAAACACAATTTCTGTTGAAGTGATAGGTGCATTTGGAGAGTCAATGATAATAAGCGGGCACAGACTGCCGGAATAAAGGCGGTATAGCCCTTCGGTCTATCCATTTCTCATATTTTTTCATCTTCTGCCATATTATTTAACATGCATAACGGCCCGGCAGTGCTGCCGGGACATCCCTATTTTAGACAGCCACTACTGTCAGCAACGGCAAGGAGACTTAACTGTGAAAAAAATTTTGGATAACAATTATTTTGATTTAATTATTACAAATCCAATTACTTCAGCCACCAGCGATGATAACATTACCTATCTGAACAACCGGCATTCCTTACTGCATATCCCGGCTGCCGGCGTAACTCTTTGTGATATGGTAAAATATCCAGTCCACACCTTTCCCGGAATTTTTACGCTCACATCTACGGTCAGCCTTGAACAGTCCGGCGTAGGATCGGTTCAGCGGAATCCTGCCTTAGCCCTGTTTGGAAAGGGCGTAATCATTGTAGTCATTGATACGGGTGTTGAATACCAGCATCCTGCCTTCCGCAACAGTGACGGCTCGACACGTATTCTCTCCATATGGGACCAGACCCAGCAGGAAGGAACCCCTCCTGAGACTTTTACCTTTGGTACGGAATACAGCCAGGAGACAATCAATACCGCATTAAATTCTGATGATCCCCTCTCTGTTGTACCATCTACAGATACAAACGGGCACGGAACGTCTATTGCAAGCGTTATTGCCGGCACTCCCAACTTACTGGAATCCTTTAGTGGTGTAGTCCCTCAATCTGATCTGGTGATCGTAAAGCTTAAGGAAGCAAAAGAAAATCTGAAAAATTTTTATTTTATTCCTGATGATGCTTTATGCTTCCAGGAATCGGATCTTATTCTTGGTTTCCGTTATTCTCTTACCATCTCAGAAAAGTATAACCGTCCTGTGGTCACCTGCTTCGCCGTAGGAAGCAGCCAGGGAGGTCATGACGGGAGAGGCGCTCTAAGCGGTTACCTAAATGACCTGGCACTGCAGCCCAGTATCGGCATATCCGTCTCTGCCGGTAACGAGGGAAACAGTCAAAGACATTATTTTAATTCTACCCAATTAGAGCCTTATTACAATGATTTTGAATTAAGAATAGGGGAAAAAGATAAAATGTTTGCTATGGAAATCTGGTCAAGTTCCCTTGGACGGCTTTCCATTGATATTTCCTCACCAAACAGAGAATCCACCCAGCAGGTATATCCTTCCCTCGGCGATTGCAGAGTATTTAATTTTGTATTCACCCCTACTACCATTTATGTCAACAATTATCTTTTTGAAGAGGAAACCGGAGACCAGATGATCCTGGTACGTTTTCAAAACACCACTCCCGGAGTCTGGCGCATCCGGGTCAAAAGCATTGAAAATGAACCTTTGTCCTTTCATGCCTGGCTCCCTTCAAATGGTCTCATATCCAACCAGACCTTTTTTCTTAATTCCTCTCCGGATACCACCATCACTTCACCTGGAAACGGCAGGCGCCAGCTGACTGTGACTGCCTATAATCAGATGAACAACTCAATTCTTGGTGAATCAAGCAGAGGCTATACAAGAGTTGGCCTTATTAAACCGGATATTGCCGCTCCTGGTTATCAGCTTACCTGTGCTGTTCCCGGAAATAGATATGGCTCTGTTACAGGAACAGGGGCTGCTGCAGCCCACGTGGCCGGCATCATTGCCATGGCCTTTGAGTGGGCCATTGTCAAAGAACATTACAAAACAATGAATGGAGTCGATGTCAGCCGTCTGATGATGAGGGGGGCAATGCGCGCAAGCTCATACACCTATCCAAATAACGTATGGGGATACGGCCAGGTGAATGTGAACAATATGTTCATGCAGCTTACCAGTATTTAACCTCATCAAGCAGGATCGGGGATTGCGAATATCCGATTGACTGGAATGGAGAACAATTAGAGTCAAAAAAACAGAATTTCAGTCATATGTCCGGAACATTATATAAAAGGTGCTTTACAACTGTTATATAATTTTCTGGGAGGTGATCATATGAGACACTGGAATAAAAAACTCGAAAAAAGCTTGGAGGAAGAATTCAACCGGTTAGAGGCTGCCAGCAGGGATGTAATCCCCCCTTCTGCCCCTCCCGGAGAATTTGAAAACATCATGGCCGAAATGGAACGCAGAGGGATTGAACCCAGGATCAGAAAAGAATTAAGAAATCGGAAATAGGCGGGCTGGGTTTTTGAAAACCCGCCATTTTTGATCTATGCGTCATATGATAAGGGCCCGGGAAAATCCCAGACCCCTGTCACTACGGCTTCTCATTATTCTTTTTTGCCATATTGTTTCATTAGCTGATCAACGTACGTACTCAGTCCGGCGACCAGGATACCCTGGGTGATTGCTGTAAATGCTGCTGTAGCAATCTGTTGGATGGTGTATACTTCACTCATGGACATTACGTAAACACTACACAAAACAATGCCCGCTGCTCCGTTAATTATTGGAATGTATTTATCTTTAATCGTCTGGCTTTGTTTGATCCACTGCCCCAGCAGGTAAAGGACCACTGCCACTATGACAAGTTCTGGTTTCACATAATTTATAATCTCTTCCATAATAATCATTTCCTTTCCCCTTTCCCAATTCAGGAAACTATCCTTAACTCCTTCCATCTGGTAGAACCGCCTGATTTAATTGATGCTTTTTTTTCCTCAAACGTTCCTACCAAAAAAACCTCCAGGCCGCCGGAGAAAACTCTATCCAGCCTGAAGGTTTTGATCTTAAATTGATGTCAGCTGCCTGAACATATTTGCCGCATCCAGCTGCCCGTATCCCCATATATTATTGGGATAAATAGTCTCAGGGTCCCGTCTTGCCCCGCGAATCAATAAGCGGTTGACCTGATATCCGGTAACGGAGGTATAGTTTCCCTTATTGTAGGCCCATTCCATGCTCATGGCTGCAACCCCAGCCGCATGGGCAGCCGCGGCTCCGGTACCGGTCGCATTTCCATATCGAAAGTCAGGAAGCGCACAGGGAAGCTGGTAGCCGGGAGCACCCAAATCTGGTTTTACAAGCCCCAGTCTGGTATATCCTCTGCTTGATTCACTCAATATATTTCCATCCAGCTGATTATAGGCCGTAACTGTCAGAGGATGTATGGCATCTCCCTGGGCGGTTATGGTTGTATCAGGATTGGAGTTTAAGAAAAAGGTCTCATTTGATATGAGATTACCGGAGGGCAGCCAGGCATGATAGGAAAAACCTTCATTTTCAGTGCTGCCTACCCTGATACTCCAGATTCCGGCAACTACATTTTGAAAACGTACCAGAATCAGCTGATCTCCGGTTTCTTCTTCAAAAATAATATTGTTCACCCAGACAATGCTGTCCACGGATTGAAAGACAATTTTTTTACAATCTGAAAAGGAAGGATAAATAATCTGGGAGGACTCCCAGGTTGGAGCGGTGATCTCTATAAAAAGCCTGGAAGGTATGTAAGGCCAGATTTCCATGGAAAATCCCTTATCATTGATTCCTACGTTTAACTGGAAGGTATCTATGTAAGGGGCGGTCTGAGTGTTGTTAAAAAAATGTCTTCCGTTATTGCCTTCATTTCCGGCAGCAATGGTCACACCGATTCTTGGCAGCTGTACCAGATAATCCAGGTAAGCGGAGGAGGCACCTCGCCCGTCGTGCCCTCCCTGACTGCTTCCAAGGGCAATGCATATGACCAGAGGCCGGTTCAGCCTTTGAGCAGTAGTAACCAAATACCGGATTCCAAGGATGATGTCTGATTCCTGAAAGCACAAAGCATTATCCGGAACAAAGAACAGTTTCTTTAAGTTATCCTTTGCCGTTTTAAGTTTTACTACCAAAAGATCCGCTTCAGGAACAACACCGCTGAAGTTATAATCATCATTAGGCCTTCCGGCAATAATGCTTGCAATGGCAGTTCCGTGACGTATGGTATCAACTGTGGGAACAATCGAAAGAGGATTTTCAGAAATTAATGCAAAATTAATCAGTTCTTTGGTATATTCAGCACCGAAAGTAAACCCTCTTGGAGGTGTGCTTCCTACCTGAGTCTGATCCCATATAGACAGGATTCTGGTTGTTCTGTCATTATACTTAAAAGCAGGATGGCGGTAATCAATACCAGTATCCACAATGCCAACAATTACCCCTCTCCCAATCAGGCCAAGGCCAGGAGTCCTCTGAACAGATCCTATACCGGATTTCTCAATGCTGACCGATGACTCCAGGGTATATAGAGCCGGAAAGAAATGATAGGGATTTATCCCAAGATCACAGGGCTCCATCTGGTCCTTTGGTATATGCAGTAAGGAATTCATATCATTCAGCGTGGTAATATTATCACCTGTATTATAAGATGGCACCATGGCATTACTTATGATAAGATCATAATACCGATTATCCAGTATTTTTTCCATATTGCGGCCTCCTGCCTGTTTCAAATGAAGCATATGATATATTTTATGCAAAAGAGGTTCCAATATGAGCAGAAGAATCTGCCACAATCCAGGGAATAAAATGGCAATAGTGGAGTAATGTGTATATTTATATTTTATATTGCAATTTATGATGTATTTACGAAATATAAACGGATAATCTATAAAAATTTACTTATTTCCCTTTACTTAACCGATTATTTGCGCTATAATTTATATAACTCTTCTTTGGAGTGCCGTATTTCCCCAATCCTGCGGTGCTCCATTTTTTTATTGTCTCCTTTCACAATTTCTTCACATTTCCAACAAATTCTCAACACATTTCCACCGTATATTAATACCTGTAAACAGGCCAGAGAGACCTTTCATATACATTTTTTCATACTCAGCCGACAGGATCCCCCCTCCTGTCGGCTTCCTCCATTTTTTGAAGTGTAAAACAAGATTACTTTATGAAACCAACGGATTCCAATTCGGCAGCCGTTTTCTCCTGCCCATATTCCAGCAGATTGTGCAGTTGTTTTTCTATGACCGCACCATTTTGTTCCTGGGAAGAATCCTGTGCAGCATTACCATCCGAAGATCCACGGTCTGCTCTCCCGGTCAAAATTTACTCTAATGATTCCTTTTCATTTAGTTCCTGGTCATCATCCGGCTCCGATTTCTCAGCCAAGGGTTTTTCTGTCAGATTTTCTTCCGGAAACTTCCCTTCCGAACTTTCCTCTGCAGCGCTTTCTTCTGCAGGGCTTTCCTCTGCAGGACCTTTCTCTGCAGGACCTTCCTCTGCCGGGCCTTCTTCTGTTGGTTTTTCCTCTGCTGGGTCTTCCTCTGCTGGGTCTTCCTCTGCTGGGTCTTCTTCTGTTCGATTTTCTTCTTCTGTATTTACTTCCTCCGCGTTTTCTTCTGCAGGCTCATTTCCTTCCTCTATCTCAGGTTTCTCTACTACCTCTGCAACTGGTTCTTCCATGATTAATGTCCTTGCTTCCACATTCATATAATTTGGGATTTCCGGAACTGTTACAGTTATTTCATATGGCGCATAATTATTATATGTTGACAATATCCTTACCTCATGCTCCTCTGAGGTGAATTTTTTTGATAAGATGGTTAAACTGTATGGCTTTGTTCTCGTATTTACGCTATAATCTGTGCCACTGGTCAGCTTCTCACCATCCAGATAAACCGTGTTGTAGGAGCTATAAAAATAGTAAGATGTATTGGTTGAAAATTGTAAATCTCCATTTTCCAACCACTCATCTGTTATATCCGGCAGCTTCTGGTATGGAGTGAAGGTAACATTACAGGAACGGTATCCCGGCACTGAGATTGTTACGTTATAGCCATAAGAATATGACAAGGTACCGCTTAGCGTAATCGTCAACTGTTCTTCATCAGCGTTTTTGCTGAATCCTGTAATCGTCTGGTTGGAGGAAGAACGCTTTACGGATGCGTGGGACTGGATCAGAGAATCCCACCATTCCTCGTTCCCATCTGCTACATGCAGGATGATTGTATTTTCACCGCTTAAGGAGGTCCCGTTTTCTACTTCCAGCTTTGGCGCTGGTTCATAGGCAATATACTGCCCAAAGCTCATTTCTATCTTTTGATATGCTTCATTATATAAGACCAGAAGGTTTTCTTCCTCTGTAAGCAGTGCTGCAGGAATGTAAATTGTGCTGTATCCGCTGGTTGTATATCCGGTCCCCTTCTTCAGTTCGGCTCCATTCAAGGATACCGTTACTTTATCATAGAAATAGGAATCAGCCGCTGTCAGTTCCAGGCGTTCCTCGTCATAATTAATCGCGCCCTTAACACTAACTGTATATAAGATTCTGACCTCCACCTGAGCTGCCCGGTATCCCTTTGCATTTACTGTAACCGTATAAATACCAGGACTGTAGGAGCTGACAGTTGGTAAAGTCAGTCCATTTTCATTTTTTGTATAAGTGACTGCCGTGGAAGAGTAAGAATCCGATAGTGTCACTGAACTGATATTATTCAGCCAATCGCCCGCCTCTCCTGACACCACCTCAACAGTTACAGTACCTTTCTGTACAACAGCTTCTGATTTTAGCACCGGAGCTTCTAATGGAGACACCAAATCTGCCGGAGCAGTCCCTTCTAATACCTTTATTCCATAGCCGGAGGCATAAAGCTCAATTCTATATGGCGATCCGGCGGTAAAGTTATGGGGGAAAATTTCAATTCCTTTGCTGTAGGAAGCGGTATAATCAACAGCTTCTCCCTTTTTCAGTTGTGTTCCGTTTAAAACCACATTTGTTACATAGGAGCTTAAATAAGAGGCATTGCCTGTAAGCATTAAGCTGTAATTTTCCTGGTTCCACTGCTGGGTTATGGCAGGCGGCGCTTTTACGGGAGTAAATGTTATCGTTACCGCATCATATCCCGGTATGGCAATTTTCATGGTATATGTGTAATAAGAAGACATTGTAGTCTTACTCGCAGTGACCGTAAAACTGTTTCCTTCTTTTTCAAGAGAAAGGCCGGAAACACTGCTATAAGAATATGTCAGACTAAGATGATCAGCCTCTAAAGCCTGGAACCATTCCATCTCTTCGCTGTCTTCCTGCAATGCTCCGATATCAAATACAACAGAAGAACCTTCTATCGCTTCTCTTACGGTAACAGACGGCGCTTTCTTAGGCGTAACGAACGTTTCCGGGGAATCCACCTCAAGACTGGTATCCTCATAACCCTTTGCCTGAATTTCAATCGTATTTTTTCCGTTTACCAGATAGCGGTAGGAAATGTACAGATTATTGTAATCACTTGTAAAGCTTCCGGATTCCAGCCGGGTTCCATTGACTGTAATTGCGGTTATCTGATCAGTATAATATGTAAATCCCGCTCTTAATTTCAACTGGCTGTTGGCATCATCCCAAGTGGGCGTAAAAGATGGAGCCTTATCTACAACAGAAAGAGAACCTTTTACATCCCCGAACCCAAAGGAATGGATCGTAACCTCATAATCTCCGGCATAATTCATAGGGCCGCTGATCGCATCTACTCCAAGAGTTATGGTCTTCCCGTCTGCAGACAAGGTATTATTTTCTTGATAGTAGTGGGTTTTTGTTTCACTGTATGGAATCTCAATTTCAGTAATAGAACGGTACCAAGATTCATTTTCCTCACTGAGCTGTATGACTGCGCTCTTTCCTTTCAAAGATGGGACAATGGTCAGCTCAGGCGGATTGGTATTGTCTGTTTTTCCTGTTAAAAGTTCTGCTTTTGTTCCGTAGCCGCCTTTATCTGTCAAATACTTCACATACCTGGGCAGGTCCTCCGCTTTTTTCCAACTTCTGGACTTTAAATCTTTCGCATCTGTACTCAGGGTCAGGTCCTCATTTAACGCAGATAATTTCTCAGAAGGTTCCCATTTCGACAGAAAGGCCTCTACATAAGAGGTTCCAATTCCCAGATTATCAGCAATTATATTATTAGCTGCCAAATCAAACAATACAGCAATTGTGGCCACCTCTTCCTTTCCCTCCAGACTGGCAGGGGGTGCGGTAGTAGCACTTGAGACCGCATCCGAAGCAAGGCTCTTAAGACCGGCCGCGGCCCTGTTATCTTCCTCTATCAGGATATCACTTTCTTTCTCTTCCTGGCTTTTGCTCTGCGCTTCCTCCAGACCCTGGAGCTGCATGGTATCTACCGTAGTTTCCGACGGTTTTATGAAGAGGGAATCTCCCTGCCTGATAAATTTTACATACTGGGTCAAGGGAATGGTTGCCTTAGTAAGCACCACATAGGGGATATCCGATGGAAGGGAAAGGTTCGTTTCAATAAGCTCTTTCTCTGCCGCAGTACTCTTTCCCGGCTCTCTCAGTGCAATAACAGATACGGTCCATTTCCCGGAGGTTATGGCCAGTGTATGGGTATCTTCATCCGGCAAAGGTATCTTTACCGTCCTGCCTGAAGCTGTTACAGGAGTAACGGTCGATGTGGCATCTTTCCCTGCTATGGAATAACGGAACTCATCAAGTCCTTCTGCCTGATCGGTAAAGGATATTACGGCATAGGGAAGTCCCTGAACAGATACGATCCCGGTTTGTTCCAGAATAACAGGACTCTTGCTTTCCCATGGATTTTCGCCGCCCTCCGTTCCATTATTTCCGGAATTCCCATTTTCGCTGTTCTCTCCTCCTTGATTATTTTCTCCCCCTGGTTGATTGTTTCCTCCTCCCGTTTGATTGCTTCCGTTCCCCCCTGTATTGTTGGAGGTTTTGCTGCCAGAACTGCTGCCGCCGTAAGAATTCCGGGCTGACTTTCCGTTCCAGGCCCCGCTTCCGTCCACATAGTATCCTTCGGGCGTGTAACCATTTACCAAAGCCTCTCCTGACTGCTTATCAAGATAATACCATTTCCCATTGATCTCTTTCCAGCCGGAAGCCATGGAACCGTCCGTCTCCATGTAATACCACTTTCCACGAATCTCCTTCCAGCCGGAAGCCATGGAACCGTCTGAATCCAGATAATACCACTTCTGATCCGTGTCCTGGTACCATCCCGTTCTCATAATTCCGTTCTCATCAAAATGATACCAATTGCCGTCATCGGTTTTCAGCCACGAATTCTTTTGTACCCGGCCATCTTCCAGATTATAACGCCACTTGTCCCCATCTTGTCTCCACTCCCCTGCAAATGGCTGGATCGTAAATACCAGGTTCATGGCAGTCAGAACCGCCAGAAATTTAACCTTATTTCTACTCCTCATAGATTCCTCCTTGCTTATGATTGAAGTTAGTTATAACTAACCAATGTATTATAAAATATTCCCAATCTTTGGGCAAGCGGATAAACGAGAAAATTATTCAACTGGTGACCAGTGATAATTTATCACCATTAAAATAAGCAGGAAAACCACAAATTGGTTTTCCTGCCAAAAATCTGTTTTAACCCTTGATTCCTGTGGAGGCAATTCCTTCCACCAGATATTTCTGCATGGTCAGGAAAATCAGAAAAATAGGAATCAGGGAAAAGGTTGCCATTGCAAACATCGCGCCCCAGTCTGAGCCGGCTGTTGGGTCGGAAAACATCTTTAATGCATAGCTGACCGGGTATTTCATTGGATCGCTTAAGAAAAGCAGAGCCGTCATAAAATCATCCCATCTCCACATAAAGGAGAAAATGGCGCTAGTCACCAGAGACGGTTTAATAAGAGGAAGGATGATCCTTATGAAAATGGAGTATATGGTACATCCATCCATTCTGGCAGCTTCATCTAAATCAATGGGGATTCCCTTTATAAACTGTACATTTAAGAAAATGAAAAAGCCCTGGCCAAAAAACTGAGGTACAATGATGGGAAGATAGCTTCCCACCCAGCCCATTTTGTTAAAAATGATATACTGGGGAATCATGATGATCTGGAACGGAAGCATCATGGCAAGCAGCATACATGCGAACCAGAAATTTTTAAATTTAAAATCAATACGGGCAAATCCATAGCCTATAAGGGCGGAAGAAACGACCGCCCCAACCGTGGAAAGGCCAGCAATGATAAAAGAGTTCTTAAAAAATGTGCTGAAACCATAGCCGGCAAAGCCCTGCCAACCTACGCGGTAGTTTTCAAGTGAAAATTTATCAGGCAGCAGTTTTGCAGCAGTCCGGAATATTTCATTGGAGTTCTTAAAGGAACTCATCACCATCCACACAAGGGGATATATCATAACACATGCCAGCAAAAAGGTGAACACATGATAAACCACTGTGGTGGCTATTCTTCTTTCTCTATATCCTGTTTTCATATTTTGTCACCCTTCTGATTCATAATATACCCATTTCTTCTGTGTCTTGAAAAGTATCAGGGTCAAAAGCCCTACTACAAACACCATGAACCATGCCATTGCACAGCCATAGCCCAGCTTATTATACGTAAAGGAATTCTGGTACATGTATACTGTATAAAACAGGGTACTGTCCTTTGGTTTTCCCTGAGTAATAATATAGCTTTGGGTAAATGCCATAAAGCCGTTGATCAGCTGGTTAATCAGGTTAAAGAAAATCGTTGGTGTCAGCATTGGAATCGTGATCTTAAAGAAACGCTGAATGCCATTTGCACCATCTACGGTAGCCGCCTCATAAAGACTTACGGGAATCTGTTTTAACCCGGATAAAAATATGAGCATGGAAGAACCAAACTGCCAGACAGCAAGGATAATCAGGGTCCAGATAGCGGTATCCGCTCTACCCAGCCATGCAATGTCGGACGGCAGTCCAAATATACCTAATATTGCATTTATTACACCATCACTGGCAAACATCCGCTTCCATAGAATTGCCACAGCCACGCTGGAGCCAATGATGGAAGGTAGATAATAAACAGCCCTGTAAAAACCGGACATTTTAGTGCTTTTTACAAGCAGCATGGCTACAAGCAGAGCCATAAGAAGCCGGAGGGGAACCGAAAACAGAACATAGTACATGGTCACGCCAAATACCTTCCAAAACTTTGGATCCGCTGTAAACATGGCCTTGTAATTTTCCAGACCTATAAAAACCGGTGATTTTAAAATATTGTATCTGGTAAACGAAAACCCTAAAGAAAAAATCATTGGTACAGCCAGAAAGGCAAGAAAGCCTATAATGAAGGGCAGGATAAATACATATCCTGCAACCTTCGGTGTGTTCATTACCTGGGAAAATGTTTTTTTTCTTTTGGGGGTCATTTGATTGTTCTTCATCTAATTCCCTCCAGACTATTCTGTCACTATTTCGCTGCTTCTTCCAAAATCTTTTTCGCTTCAGGTACAAAGCTGGCTGCCGCTTCATCAGCGGATGTATCACCATAGCGGATTGCTTCTACTACGCTCTTGGTCAACGCCTCAACTTCACCCTTACCTGCTGGATCTGGAGCATCAATCGGTACCGCAATCTCAGAAACCTTTGCGACATAGTCAAATACTTTCTGTGCAACTGCATCTACCTTTGGTTTAATTGCATCAGCTACCTCAGTATTAACCGGGATTCCTCTTTCAGCCATAAGGATTTCATTACATTCTACGCTGTTGGTGAACCAGTCAAGAAACTTTGCAGCCTCCTCTTTGTTCTTGGAAGTTTCAGCAATGGAGAAGAACTGGCTTGGCTTTAAATACATATTCTGTGTGTCTTTGTTCAGAACCGGGTTCATCGTTACTTCTAACTCTCTTCCGGCTGCATTGGAAAGGCTGATAAACTGATTGGAATATGGGAAGTCATTCCATGTGGTCTCATCTACAATCGGTTTTGTTTCAATGTTATCCGGGTTCTTCTCAACAAGAATATCCGGTGCGATGGAGAATTCTGCTTTTTGGAATTTCTCCACATTGGCAAAATGTATCTTCGTAGAATCTTCCTTACCTGCCATTAACTCATCGAATATATGAGAACCATTGGCTCTTGCTGTCATCTGCAGCATATTGATCCAGCCGTCATAAGCGGTCTTTACCCCTGTTTTCTCGTATATGGTTTTGGAAATGTCATATAATTCATCATAGGTCATCTGCTCAGGAATGGTCACTCCTGCCTTTTCTACAATGGCCTTATCATAAACCATCATAGGAGCGTTGCTTCCAAGGCTGAGAGCATAACAGTTTCCATCGATAGAACCACTCTCAATGATGCTTGAAGGAATCTTTGAAGTATCAATAACGCCTGAGGACATGAATTCTGATAAATTAGCCAGCTGTCCGCTCTTCTGGTACTGGTTTAAGTAGGAATAGTCCATCTGGATGATATCCGGTAAGTTACCGCCGGCTGCCATTGCAGAAAGCTTATCCCAGTAACCGCCCCAGTCAGTAAACTCAACCTTGATATCCACATTTGGATTTTTACTCATGTATAAATCCGCTGCTTTTTTTGTTACGTCATTTCTGGTCTGATTGCCCCACCAGCAAATGTTTAAAGTTACCTTATCTCCTGATGCTGTCTTTGCGCCGTCATCTGCCTTTGTAGTTGACGCCTCTGTTGCAGCAGCCGCTGTCGTCCCGGAATCCACTTTTTCTGTCTTGGAACCACAACCGGCTAAAGATGTCGCTGCAATTAATGCAGCAAGTGATGTTGCTAGTAATCTCTTTCTCACTTGTAAAACCTCCCTTTAAGTTATTTGTGATATCCACATTTTATGGCAAATATGCACAATGGTAAAGTTAAAATGTGGCTTTTTATGATTAAAAAAACGGCTTTATGTAATTTTAGGCGGTTTTGCAATTCCTTTTTTTATCTTTTTACTATATAATACGATTACTTGGGAAAGGATATAAGATTATGAAAAGATGTACGTTCTGGTTTAATAACCTGTCTTTATACAAAAAAATACTGACCATTTTTCTGTTGGCCCTGCTGGCAGTTTGCATTACCTTCCTGATCAGCATCAGGATTCTCACCTCCCGCTATAATGAGGAGCTGTACCGCACCAATGCCAACTCCTTAAATCATGTGACCACTTATCTGGAATCGGAAATACAGCTGATCCAGAGCATATCATACAGCATGATCGGTGACCCCGTTCTTCAGGATAATCTGGTGTTTTTAGCGGAGAAACCTTACAGCAACCGGCGTGCCCAGGCCCGCCAGGAAATTTATCAGCAGCTTTATTCCTATGTTTACCGCAGCAAATATATAAAATCCATTAATATTATCCTGACTGACGGAACGAATATCTGTATGGGAAGCTCTGACGAGATCCTTAAGTTCGACCTTAGGGAGCTTGATAAAACAACCAGCGACTTAAAGGGACAAGCCACTTGGGCTCCTGGCATAGAGCCGGGAAACGATACGGTATGCGCCAGGCAGATATTAAAGCTTAAATACTTAAGCTTAAAAAAGCTGGCCGGGCTATACATTACGGTTAACATGGAGCGAATGATTGAGGACGGCTTAAAAAGTGCCGGGAGCCTTGTGGAAAACTCTAATTTCATCCTGATGTCAGGGGATAAGAGGATTTACCCTGCAACTGCCTTCCACGACGCGTACTGCGCGGAAATCATTGCCGACGGCAAACAGCAGGAAAACGCCTATCTCATTTCCACACTGGACAATAAAAAGGAATTTATCATAACCAGTCATGTTCCCTATGTGGGCTGGGATTATATTTATTTCAGGGATTATGATCCGCTTTTTTACAGAATTCAGCTTATGAGTCTTCAGATCATTATATTTACCGTCTTCATCATATTTATCACCGCAACCTATGTCAACCTGATTTTCCGCCATATCTTCCGCCACCTGGATTATTTGATAGAGAAGATTCAAAAGTTCGGCAGCGGGGAGTCCCTGGCCTGTGATGTGAAATGCTATGATTATGAAAACCGACAGGACGAAATCGGCCAGCTTCACCGGAGTTTTGATGAAATGACCCACAGCGTAAAGGTCCTGCGGGATGAAAATTATGACAAGCAGCTTCTGCTTAGGGATTCCACCATTAAGATGCTCCAGCAGCAGATCAATCCTCACTTTTTATACAATACCCTGGATACGATCAACTGGATGGCGCAGAAATACGGAGCCGAAGATATCTCGGTTATGGTTCGTTCCCTTGGGAATTTATTCCGGGCCTCCATTGCCGGACAAAAAGATATCATCCCCCTTGAAGATGAACTGGAGGTGCTGGATAATTACATCCGCATTCAGGAAATTCGTTTTAAGGACAGGCTTCACTTTGAGCTTAAGACCCCGGAGAACATTACCCATATATTCGTTCCAAAGTTTTGTATTCAGCCCCTGGTTGAAAACGCTTTAAAACACGCCATGGAGGATACGGATGAAATGTGCAGAATACAGGTCATCATAGAGGAAATGGAGAACGATTATGAGATCCGGGTATCCAACACCGGTTCCCGGTTTGAATCGGACCTTTTAGAAAAGATCAGGCACAAAGAGATCAAACCCCAAGGCTCCGGTGTGGGCCTGACCAACATTCATTCCCGGTTAAAGCTCCTCTATGGAGATCATTATGGCCTGAAATTTTATAACGAAAGAGACATGGCAGTGGTTATGCTGTCTATTCCTAAGGAAAAGGAGATTTGATATGTTGAGACTGATGATTGTAGATGATGAACAGATTATAAGAGAGGCACTTTCCCAAATGATCGACTATAAATCCATCGGCTATGAACTCATCGCCACTGCAAAAAATGGAATGGAGGCATACGATATCATCTGTGACGATTATCCGGATGTGGTGATTACGGATATCCGAATGCCTATCTTAAACGGCTTGGACCTTATTGAACGTTCCATAAAATCAGATTCCCATATTACCTTTATTCTCCTTTCCGGGTACAATGATTTTGAATATGCCAAACAGGCCATGAAATACGGGGTTCGTTATTATCTTTTAAAGCCAACCGATAAAAATGAACTGATCGAATCTCTGGTTTCCATAAGGAAGGAACGACTTCAGGAGGAAGAAAGCAGAAAAATGCAGCAGCAGGATTTCTTAAGAAGCCTTCATTTTCCCCTGGAGCAGAGCTTTATTATGGAGGCCCTGGAGCACCAGGATTCCTTTCCGGCCGTATTCCGCAAATACCAGGGCCTTTTATCCCTTCCGAAGAACTGCATTTATGCCTGTATCTGTTCCTTTGTGGAAGAAAGCTATATAAAAAGCTTTATCTGTGATGTCAAAAAGCTTTTAGATGCTTCCAAGGTTCCCCTGCAGTTCTCCATTGTTTATGTAAAAAACACTGCGGTCCTCATATTCCCGGCTTTTACTCTGGCAATACAGGAACGGATCGAAAGTGCCATAACCGAACTTCGGTACCCCGGTCAGTCCGTTACTTTTGAGGCGGAATTCCTTCACAGAGATTCATCTGATAAGCTTTTTCAGGAAATCATACAGAAGATCTCCCGTTTTGAACGGATCCTTCTCTTCAGTGAAGGAGGAGATGTCCACGAAATCAGAAACCATATTGCATCCCCCTGGATGATCAGCAGGCTTGAGAACTCTATCACCTCTGCAGAGGATATGGTGCAGGCTGAGGAGCTCCTTGACTCCGTTTTTATGGACTCCATTCCTTTATCTACTGCCAGAAACCTTGCATTAGGATTATTCCTTCAGATAGGGCCGGAACGGGAAAAGTTACCTGTAGACGCTGCCTGTGACTTTTTCCGTCGTCTCTATTCCTGCGATACGGTATCCGGGATCCGGGAACTTCTTCGTGTGGTACTGGTCCGGAAAGACACCGCATGCGGAACTCATAAGACCGGCTCCAACATCGCCCTTTTAAAAGCCTACATCAGAGAACACTTATACTCTGAAAATCTCTCCTTAAAGTGGCTGGCTGAGAATTATCTTTTCGTAAGCATAGGATACTTAAGCAAGCAGTTCGTAAAGGAAGAGGGAATGCGTTTTTCCGATTACTTAAACAAGGAGCGGATGGAGGAAGCCATCCGGCTGATGACCTATTATCAGAATGATAACATAAAGCACATTGCCCGCCAGGTAGGATTCGGCAGCAATCCCCAGTACTTCAGTCAGGTATTCAAGCGGTATACCGGCTACCCGCCGACCGAATATATAGAAAAGCTAAAAAGCAAGCATTAAACAAGCATGGAAAAGGAGAAAAATAGTGATGACAAACGAACAGCTACTTGAAAAAATCCATTTGGTTGTGGAGAAGCTGATGAATCTTGGAGGATATGACTATGATAAAGACAAGAGCGTCAGCAGTACTGATACAAAAAAAGGGCTTATCCAAAGAGATTTTGGCATAGAGGAGTGGGACTGGCCTCAGGGAGTCGGACTGTATGGCTTATATAAACTACAGGAATTTTACGGAGACAGCCGGTATCTCCCATTCTTTAAGAGATGGTACAGCGGCCACCAGAATAAGGGGCTTCCTTCTAAAAACATCAATACCACCGCTCCATTTCTACCCCTATCTTTTTTATACGAAGGCCTTGACAATCCAGAGGAATTTTACGATCTGTGCGTTCAGAGGGCGGACTGGCTCATCAACGACCTTCCAAAAACCCCGGACAATGGATTCCAGCATGTGACCAGCGCCATCGGAGACCGGGATGGTGTTAGTTTAAACAACGGGCAGATCTGGGTCGACACTCTGTTCATGTCCGTGCTTTTCTTAAACAGGATGGGATACATATCTGGGAACACCCTTTGTAAAGACGAAGCTCTTCATCAGTTCCTGGTCCATATCAAATATCTCTTTGATAAACAGACCGGCCTCTTCCACCACGGCTTCAGCTTTGAGCGCATGGATAACTTCGGTGGCATCTTCTGGTGCAGAGGGAACTCCTGGTTTACCTACGGGATCATGGAATATTTAGATACCTGCGGGGACGGCTTAGATAAAGGGATGAAGGCATTCCTGACTGACACCTTCAAATCCCAGGCCTCCGCCCTTTTACGCCTTCAGTCCCCATCAGGACTGTGGAACACTGTTCTAACCGATGATTTAAGCTACGGCGAAGTCTCCGGCTCTGCCGCCATTGCCGCCGGGCTTTTAAGAGGTGTGAAAGCAGGAATACTTGACGGCTCCTATAAGGCTGCGGCTGACCGGGCCATTGAAGCCATTTGCGCCAATATATCTGATGATGGAACTGTGTTAAATGTTTCGGCAGGAACCGGAATCGGCATGGATTCCGACCATTATAAGAACATCGCTATCATGCCCATGGCCTATGGACAGGCTCTTGCCCTGACCGCTCTGTGCGAAGCCCTGGAAAAGGAATGACCCTCCGGCAATACTGCCCGGTTAGGAAAGAAGGAACATGGCTGTACTCTTGCCATGTTCCTTCTTTTTATGCCTTTTAACCTTTTTATAACCTCGCTCTGCCATTCTTATGGCACTAGGCCTCTCCCCCATCCTTTCTGTATTTTAAGGGTGTCACATCCGTATGCTTTTTGAATACCCGCTCAAAATAGGTAATACTTTCAAATCCAAGAATTTCTGATATTTCCGTAATAGAATACCCGCTGTTTGCCAGAAGTTCTTTCGCCTTTCTCACTCTGGCCAGGTTTCTGTATTCATTTACAGAAAACCCGGTTACCTCCCGGAAGATTCTGCTTAAATAGGATTTGCTGATAAAAAATACCTCCGCCAGTTCCTCTAAGCTCTCCCCTGTCTCGCAGTGAAGTGTTAAATATTCCGCCACCTCATGCACTTTTCCATGCTTTGCAGTCTGAACAGTGGGAGGCATCTCCTTAAGTACAGTCTTCTTCCTGCTGCGGTAGACCATCAGTAAAATCTGGGAAAGCTTCAGTCTTACCATTATCTCATACCGCTCTTTCCGGTGAATCAGTTCCTCTGAAATCCCCAGCAGCAGCCCCTTCATTTCTTCCCATTCCACCTGGGAGAGCCTTGCCACTCCATAATAATCTCCAAACAGCTTCTCAAGGGAAGAGACCCCTGCCTGCTTAAGCCATGGCTCCAGAACTCTCCCGCTTAGCTGGAGAAGGATCCGGTCATGTCTCCTGCTTCCAGCCTGGCTCGTCTTATGGACTTGTTCCCGGTTTACCAAAACGACATCCCCTATTTTCACATAATAGGTTTCTTTCTCAATGAAATAGTAACGTTCCCCTTCCAGAAGAAAATAGAGTTCGTAGGTATCATGAAAGTGCTTCATTGTCATGGAATATTCCTGGTCCCGGACCACCTCATCAATGGTGATTCCCTCCATACTTTCCGAAAATATAGTTTTTTCCATCCCTGCCTCCAAAATAGTAGCCAAAAGTATGATTTTATTAAAAAAAGCCCCAATTATATAAGATTTCTAATACTATAATCCATTATAATGGTACTAATATGAACTTGCAACAATAACCAAGAAAACTTTTACAGAATTATTCTTTTAACAGGAGGAAACCCTTATGAAATATGCAAACAACAAAGTCAGCGATATTAATATCGCCTATATCGGAGGCGGCTCCAGAGGCTGGGCCTGGACCTTTATGACGGATCTGTCCATGGACGATTCCTTAAGCGGAACGATCCGTTTATATGACATCGATGAGACAGCCGCAAAAAATAATGAAATCATCGGTAACAAACTGACAAACCGAGAAGATACCACTGGAAAATGGAATTATGTCACCGCCTCCTCCTTAAAGGAAGCTTTAACGGGCTGTGACTTTGCTGTCATCTCCATTCTCCCCGGAACCTTTGATGAGATGGATTCAGACGTCCATCTTCCTGAAAGGCTTGGCATCTACCAGTCCGTAGGTGATACCGCCGGTCCCGGAGGAATGGTCCGTGCTCTCCGCACCATCCCGATGTTTGTGACCATCGCAGAAGCCGTAAAAGAATATTCACCAAATGCCTGGATCATCAACTACACAAATCCAATGTCCCTTTGCGTAAAGACTCTTTACCACGTATTCCCTGAGATCAAGGCTTTCGGCTGCTGCCATGAAGTATTCGGCACCCAGAAGGTTTTAAAGGGAATCTGTGAAGAAACCTTTGGCTTTGAAAACGTTGACCGCCGGGACATCAATGTAAATGTTTTGGGAATCAATCATTTCACCTGGTTTGACCAGGCTTCCTACAAGGGAATCGACTTATTCCCTATATACCGTTATTATATTGACGCTCACTACGAGGAAGGCTACAACGAACCGGATAAGAACTGGGCTAACAACAGCTTTGAATGCGCTCACAGGGTAAAGTTTGATCTTTTCCGCCGCTATGGCCTGATCGCTGCTGCCGGTGACCGCCATCTTGCAGAATTCATGCCCGGAAGCGATTACTTAAAAGACCCGGAAACCGTAAAGAGCTGGAAATTCGGCCTCACTACCGTTGCCTGGAGAAAAGAGGATTTAAAGAACCGTTTAGCTAAGAGCCACCGTCTTGCAGGGGGCGAAGAGGAAATTGAACTGAAAGCATCCGGAGAAGAAGGAATCCTTCTCATCAAAGCTTTATGCGGACTTGAAAAAACCGTGAGCAATGTCAATATCCCAAATTCCTTCTTGCAAATTCCTAACCTGCCGGCAGAGGCCGTCGTTGAAACCAACGCCCTGTTCAGCCGGGACAGCATTAAACCGGTGGTAGCTGGCGCCATTCCGGAGAATGTCCTTGAACTGATCGAGCCACATGTTGCCAACCATCAGCGGATCCTTAAAGCCGCTCTCACTCATGACCGCTCCCTGGTATACGAAGCCTTCTTAAACGATCCCCTGGTAAAAGACCGTGCAGGAGAAGAAGAAATCAAAAAGCTGGCAGATGATATGATCGAAAATACCCTGGCTTATCTGCCGGAGGGCTGGAAATAATATTAAAAAAATAAGGAGCTGCTGCAAAAAGCTAATCAAACATCAGATACTATATCTGATACAGATTGTCTTTTTTGCAGCAGCTCCTTATTCTATTTTAAGCCATTGCCCCAGTCTTTCTGGAGTAACCCGGCGTTTTGCTTAAACAGGCGTTTATTTCTCCAGAAATTTCAGGGTAAAATGTGCCTCCCCCTGCTCATCGATCTCCATAATCATGTAGGATGGCTTTCTCCCTTCCTGTCTGGGATAAGAAAGGCTGCCCGGGTTTAAGATCGTGATCCCGTTATGTACCTCATAAAAAGGCCTGTGGGTATGACCGTACATGGCAATATCAATTCCTCTATCCGCAGCTTCCTGCTCCAGGCGCTCAACCCCAAGGGATACATTATAATAATGTCCATGGGTCAGCAAAGCCCGGTACTTCCCTATTACCACTTCCCTCTCCCGGTCCAAATCCGAGAAAAAATCATTGTTGCCAAGAACCATCTGAAGCTCACAGCCTGCAGGAATCCAGCCCGCTATTTTGTCTTCGCTGCCTTCCGAGTCCCCCAGGTGGATCAGCATGTCCAGCGATTCGGTTTCTGCAATGATCTTATGTAAACTCTCATCTTTGCGGTGCGTATCACTGACAATCAGTATTTTCATTATTCTCTCCCTCCTGTAAAAGTTTCTTTAAGCCGACCTTTCATGGCCTCCAGAGCCTTTCCGCGGTGGCTGATCTTATTCTTCTGTTCCATGGTAAGCTGGGCGCTGGTTACGCCGAATTCCGGTATATAGAGGATGGGATCATAGCCAAAGCCTTCCTTTCCGGCAGGCTGGTCAGCCAAAAGCCCTTCCATGGATTCTTCCGTATGGAGCACCGTTCCATCAGGGAGCACTGCGGCGATATTGCAGACAAAACGGGCGCTTCTATCTCCGCCCTTAGCATGAGCAGCTCTGTCGAGGATATTCTGATTTTTGATCTCATAGGATGTGTCTTCTCCCATATATCTGGCAGAAAGGATCCCAGGCTCTCCATTTAAGCAATCCACAACCAGGCCGGAATCATCTGCAAGCACGATTCCTCCGGTTCTTTTCCACACTGCCCTGGCCTTTATCTCAGCGTTTTCCCCAAAAGTAGCTCCATCTTCCACAATATCAAGGCTTGCACCGGCCTCTTTCATGGAGAGGATCTCCATTCCTAAGTCTTTTAGGATCTCTCTGATCTCCCGCATTTTGCCTTCATTTCCTGTAGCAAATACGATCTTTTTATCGTTCATCTATTCCGTCCTCCATAAAACTTTTCACCAGTCTTTTGTGTATGCCTTTAAGCAAAGGTTACACCTTTTCTCTTCAGCCCGTTCCCATGACATGCCATCAGCACTGATATAGCCTTCTCCGTCTGTAACATTGACAAAGGTACGTCCATCTCCCGCATCATACTCAATGGCCGCAGGATGAACTGCACCCGGCGTAGTAATCTTTACGATAACTGCAAAGCGTTCCCCTGGGGAAAGTTCTAAGTCTTCCCGATGATTTCCCATAAGGGGCACCGTATAGTATCCTCCATAGTCAAAGCTTCCCCTGGTAAGAAGAACTTTCCGGTCAAAATCCTGACCATCCAAAATATCAGATTCTATTCCCGCATGACGGACTACATAAACCTCATAGGAAGTATGGGGACCTGTAGCATAAAAGCCTGCCGCTTCAAGGCTCTGGGAGGTTCCGGCCTCGTAAACATTAGAAAACCACACGGTATCTTCTCCATATCCCAGCTGGCCGACCCAGCCCCGGAGATCCGACTGATAAATGTGGTCATAATTGTCCGTGTCTTCCACAACCGTATAAACAATGTTATTCCTTCCAATATTGGAATCATAATAGGATACATAAAAATATCCCTGGTCTCCGAATCCATCTCCCCAGCTGTTCATACAGATAAATGCTCCATCTCCCTGAACTTCCCCATGAAAGTTCTCTTTCGGATAAGCATCGTCCCAGCCAATGATCACAGAATCATGGTTCGGAGGCTCTGTGCCAGTGTAGCAATAGGCGTAGGCCTCTTCATTATAGGCTTCAGACCGGATGTCCCCTTCCGCAAGGGAAGTATAAAGGGAACTTTGAACCCCTCCATACATAAGAACCGCCCATTTAATTTTTTCAAAATCTTTATCCGGCAGGATCTGGATCTCCTGAACATGCTTTACCGCTTTTAAGCCATCGGGGGAGATGCCGTCGCCGTATGGGTCGTCTGCTTCAAATACCGGTCCTCTCCAAGACAACAGATAGGCCATTGACATGGTATATTCCCCGCCCTCTTCCTGGGGAATACAAAACCCATTGTTCAAAGACATATGGTCTTCCGAAAATTCATAGGTTTCTTCGGGAAGCAGGGCCGCTTCCAAGGCCTGCAGTGAGGCAAAAGCCCAACAGGTTCCAATGGAACCCTGGTTTTTCACAGAAGGAACCCGGCCTTCTTTTCTCCCATCATAAAAGGCCGGGAGCTGCTCATTTATAATTTCCGATTTCGATGGCACCCCCCGGCTGTTCGCCTGTGCACTTCCCGGCTCTTTTAAATAATCCTGGTCTGCTTTATTCGCAGGAATGATCTCCGAACTGGGAATCCAGTATCCTGCAGAAAAACAGATGATCATCAGAAATAGGAAAAACCATCCTTTAATCTTCAACCGAATCTCCTTTTTTTTAAGAAAGTTCGATTCGCCTTTGGCTCATCGAAGCCTTGGGGGCTTTGGCCCCATAAACTGATAGAAATAGGTTTTCATCATACCATTATAAATTTTACGGTTTTTATCCGCCTTTCTGCCGATGTATTTCTCAGCTTCCTCGTAGGCAGTGATCATGTACAGGGACCAGGCATCAAGAGCCTTATACCGTTCTCCAATCTGCCGGTACAGCTCCGGTAAATTTTTCTTTTCCTCAATTCGTTCTCCATAAGGGGGATTCGTAATAATAAAACCGTACTTCTTTGGATGACTTAAGGCAGTCAGGGGTCTTTGCTGAAAGTGGATCATGTGATCCACTCCGGCTGACTCTGCATTAGCTCTGGCAGCCTTTACAATCTCACCGTCTATGTCATATCCCTGTATATCCACTTTGACATCTGAGTCCAAAAGGTCGTTTGCCTCATCCATTGTCTCATACCAGCACTTTCTTGGAATCAGGTTTTTCCAGTCTTCTGATAGGAAGGAACGGTTCATGCCTGGGGCCATATTGGCCGCCATCATGGCCGCTTCGATTACAAAGGTCCCGCTTCCGCAGAAAGGATCGACAAGAATCCGGTCCTTGTTCCATGGAGTCAGCATAATAAGGGCCGCAGCAAGGGTTTCCGTGATCGGAGCTTTGCTGGTCAATGTACGGTATCCTCTCTTATGGAGAGAATCTCCAGTGGTATCAATGCCAACGGTCACTTCATCCTTATGGAGGAATACCCGCAGAGGATAGCTGCTTCCGGTCTCCGGAAACCACTCCACACCATGAGCCCCTTTTAACCGTTCCACCATGGCTTTCTTCATGATGGACTGGATGTCTGAGGGGCTGAATAATTTACTTTTAATTGAAGAAGCTTTGGCGACCCAAAATTTCCCATCCTGAGGTATAAAATCTTCCCAACAAATTGCCTTAGTACCCTGAAAAAGCTCTTCAAAGGATTCTGCATGAAAGCTTCCCACCTTTAGCAAAACTCTTTCTGCCGTGCGAAGAAAAACATTCGCACGACAGATGGCCTCATCATCACCAATAAAGGTAACCCTTCCGTCTTCTACTGATGCAATGTCATAACCGAGATCCGTGATCTCTCTTTTTAAAACCGCTTCCATACCGAAATGGCAGGGTGCGATCAGTTCAAATGTTTTTTTCACTTTATTCTCCTAAGTTCATCTCTTTTATTACATTCCCGTCAAAATCCATAACACGGAACACCTTATCCTCCAGCATACCGTAAGTAGGAGGATTACCGCCCTTTGGAATGGACACAGAGCCTGGATTTAATATGGTAATATCTCCAAAACGCTCTGCTGTCAGGATATGAGTGTGTCCATGAAGCAAGATGTCTCCCCTTTGTAACGGAGGCAGGTTTTCCTGATTATAAATATGTCCATGGGTGGCATAGATTGTCAGGCCGGAGACGGCAATCAAGGCATAATCCCCAAGAATAGGAAATTCCAGTACCATCTGATCCACTTCTGTGTCACAATTTCCCCTTACACTATAGATCTGGTCTTTGCATTCATTTAGCATGGAAATCACCTCTTTCGGGGCATATTCCCTTGGAAGGTCATTTCTGGGGCCATGATAAAGAATGTCTCCTAACAGGATCAGCCTGCCGGCTCCGGAAGTTTTATATACATCTAACAGCTTCCTGCAAAAATAGGCAGAACCATGAATGTCGGAAGCAATCATATATTTCATAGGTTGTTTTCTCCTTTTGTATTTAATAGGTATATTTTAAGGCTAGCGGGGTATTTCTGTCAATGAATTTACCTATCCGTGAACCATATATTTTCCTTTGTAATAAGTGATTCCATTGGCTATATTGACTACATCATATCCAGACTGCTCCAAATTCCTGCAGACTATCATGCTTTGTCCGCCCCTGGAACAGTAAATAATCAAAAGTTTATCTTTTGGCAAGCTGCTTACCCAACGATCCATATTTTCATATGGCAGATTTACCGCTCCCCGAATATGGGACTGCCTGTAGGACGATTGACTGCGAAGATCTATAATCATAATATCACTATAGTAATCGATATAGTGATCGATTTCCCAAATCGGTATGGTCTTGAACATACTATCACCTGTCCTTTCTAGTAATAATATATTCCATATTTTCAGGATTGCGAAAATCATATAGAAACAGGAAGATTTCAACAAAAAAACGCAGGAAAGGACCTCATTGTCACTTTCCCGCGCCTTTTCTCAAGAACAATTAAAACAACTTCCGTTATTAGTTGAATCTGTTACGGTTGTTGTCTTTGCTGGAATCACGGCTGCTGTCGCGGCTGCTGTCCCTGCTGGAATCACGGCTGCTGTCTTTGCTGGAATTACGGCTGCTGTCTCTGCTGGAGTTACGGCTGTTATTCTGATTATCGTTCTGATTGTTGTTCTGATCGTTGTTCTGATTGTTGTTCTGATTGTTGTTCTGTGAGTTCCTGGAGTTCTCCATATCATTGTAGTTATTCTTAGACATAATAAATACCTCCTGTCGGCGTTTTTCGTTACATCGTTAGTATGGCGAGTTTATAAAATATTATACAATTGTTTTTTTATTTTAAAATTAAAGAAGAAATGATATATTATTCGAAAATGCAGCCATATTTTGTAAAAATACTTTGCATTTTTATCACAGCTATATTATAATCAAAATGAGGGGTTTTCCCCTCATCCTTATTAATTATTTATACTCCCCTCAGAAGCAGCCGAAATAGCTCCCCTATTCCGGCTGTTTCTCTTTTTCCTGATTATAAGCATCAAAAGACCCCCAGCATAAAATGCCGAGGGTCTTATATCCCTTCCAAAATCCGGTTATCCGCTATTTCATTAATCGCCAAGAACGTTGACGATTTTTACAGGTGCCCGATAATTCCACGGTGAAGTCTTAATACCTGTTCTATAAGTTGATGAATGTACTACTTGTCCATTACCAATATACATGGCAACGTGGTTTATGGATGATCCGCTTCCATAAAAAATCAAATCGCCCGGACGCATCTGATCTGCACCGACTGTTCTTCCCTGGGAAGCCTGTCCACCTGAGGAACGATTTAAAGTAAGGCCTGCTGCATGCTGCATCACATATCTGGTAAATCCGGAACAGTCTACTCCGGTGCGTGGATCGCTGCCGCCATAGGCATAACGTCCGCCTACAAACTGAAGAGCGTAATTAACAATGCTTTGTCTGAAATTAACAACGGCCTCTGTCTGAGTCTGAGTCTGAGTCTTAACTTCCAATGCAGCCAGCGTTTCTTCATCGGTTGAAGATACGGTTGCATTGCCTTCTACTGGCATATAGCCATATGTATCATTGATCTTAACCTTCATATATCCGCCGCCCATATCCTGTACAACTTCAAAGGAAGATCCTTTGGAAGCGGTCATAAGCGCTTCCTTACCAGCTTCATCCTTGCTGATCGTTACATTATCTGCATCAACGGTCACCATATAGTTCCCATAACTGAGTCCTGGACCGGAAATTTCATCTGCTCTTACATCTGAAGGAACTGCCATTACCATTGCTCCGCAAAAAGCCATAAGTCCTAACGTTTTCCATGCATTGTTTATCATCGGGAAATTGCTCCTATTTTTACTTTTTGATTTTCAAATGTTACATAAGTATTAAATTCATTACGGTTATTATACAATTATTTTATCTTTTCGTCAAGTATTATTTAAAAGTGCACGAATTTAAAATTATTTTAGTTTAAAACCCTGACAAATTTCACAGGTTTGCGATACATGACGTTTGTTACGATAATTCCGGTCTTTTCTGTGGAAGCGTGGACTACCCGGCCGTCTCCCATGTATAAGGCAACATGGTTAATCGATCCATTTTTTCCATAAAATACCAGATCCCCTGCACGAGCATCCTCGTAGCTGACACTGCGGCCCTCTCCCGCCTGAGACCTAGAGCTATGGCTTAAGCTTACACCAGCTGCATTCCTTAACACATAGCTGGTAAATCCGGAACAATCCACTCCTGTTTTGGGATTAACTCCTCCGTAGACATAGCGTCCGCCCACAAACTGAAGCGCATAATCTACAATTTTCTGGCGCTGCATTACAGACTTGTCCACCTTTTCCTGAGTCTTCTCAATCAGGGTCGCAGCATCGCTTTGTATGTAACCTTCTCCTTCCGGAGTCTTTATTTTAATCCAGCCATCTCCTGGGGATTCAACCACTTCATAAGTCTGGCCTTCCCCTGCCTGGGAAAGAGCCGTTCCCGACTTATCCGCAGCTTCTCTGACAGACACAGGCATATCCATCTTCGCATAAAGTGTTGTGCTGGTTTCTACAGCAATTTCCGCTGCTTTCGCCTCTACCTGGGGAGTCCAGCTTAAACTTGCTAAAATCCCTAAAAGGCCCATCGCCTTCCACATTTTATTCTTCATATTAAATCTCCTGTTTTTACGTTTTTCTGTCGTTCCCGCAATACTTCGTTAAAATGTTACATAATTGTTACATTTCGAATTATATACTTATTCCTCGAATTTGTCAAGCAAAAACGGCAGTTATGGCGCTTTATGCGTCATAACTGCCGTCACAGTTTCGTAATATTTCCATAAACTTGTTAAATTTATTTAACTTTATCGTTTCGTTCCTCTTACGAACCAGACAATGAGGAATACCAAAAGCAATGGGCCCATAATAGGCATCAGAAGGCTGAAAATCCCTGTAACAATGCTGGCAATCAGAAAGAAAAATAAAACAAGAACCGTAACTCCCAAAAGCTTCCAGTACCATTTGCTCAAGTCAATGTAATGCATACGGCGCCCAGAATTACCTGGATCCTCATACACATTCCGGTCCGCGCCAGAGTAGGATTCGTAAAAAGTTCTTCCGGATCCGCTGCTCTTTGCATTCTCGCTGGCCTCTAAAATAGTCTTGGCAATCAGTCTTGGATCGCCGATGGAGGCTATCACTGCCTCTTCCGTAGAACCATTTCTCACTTCCGTGCCGATATATTCTTCATAGTACCTGATATTTTCTTCAATCACGCTTCCAGGAACTTCACCTGATAAAGCCTCCCTTAAGCGCTGTAAAAACTCCTGTCTGCTCATCTGAGCCTCCTTCAATTAAGTAAATAGCTTTGATTATTGTATCATCCGACAGGGACTTCGTAAAGAAACCTTCTCTGAAAAAATTCTTAAAATTTCATAATAGGGCTTATCCGTACAGACTACTCTACCTTCTCCTTAATTACGCCATCCCGGTATGCCGCCACCAGTTCCTTTAAATCTGCAATCCGCTCGGCCAGCTCCGCGCCTTTATCCGTATCCGCCACCATGACCCGGTTCTTCATGTTCTCAACAACTGAAACTTTTGGCGTGCTTTCCTTATTCGGATCAAAGGGCTTGTGCTCCGCAAGAGCCAGATGGTTGGAATTATAAATGAGCGTATAGCCTGCGATTCCTGTCTTAGTCTGGTAGGCCTTTGACAGCCCTCCATCTATGAGGAACAGCTTGCCTCTCGCCTTCACCGGCGATTCCCCTTCCTTTATTTTCACCGGAACGTGACCGTTGATGATGTGGGAACCTTTTTTAGGAAGGCCGAATTCTTCCAATATCTTATCACAGGTTTCTTCCTTCATGCTAAGTCTGTAATAAGGGTTCATAGGCTCCTTGTGAGCAGATGGATCTTCGATAAAATAATGTTCAAAGGTCGTCATCTTCCCCTTGCCGTAAACCGGAGATTTGGCTCCGCACCATAGATACCACATGAAATCCCTGGCATCCTCACTCTCCGCAGAACCCTCCGGCATAAAATATGCATTTTGAGCCTTCCGGTCCACGTAATCCATTAACGCCTTCCCTGAGTAAGCATGGTGATCCACCGCGATCTCTTCAAAGGAGCCGTCCTCCCTCATAGGAATACAGCCATGGTAGAGAAGGTTTGAATTGTAACATTTGTACATGCTTCCATGAGAATACAGAAAACGAATATGCTTATGAAGAAGCTCGTTATGCATGAAAGAAAGCTGAAGGGTATGGAGAAGCTCTCCTTCCTCCTTGCTCAGCTTTAATGGTTCCTTAGGGTCTACCGTTGGGAAGAATTTATCAAGCATTGGATATTCCTTACCCTCTACGGTCACAACACCCCTGTCAAAGTCAATGGCCTCAATCAGGATCCGGTCGCTCATCTCATATTCCGGATGGCGTTTTATGATCTGGCCTTCTACCTTAAACTGAATGATTGCAATGGCCTTGTGCATCTTTGCCGCCAGCCCCGGATCCACCGCATCATAGATGTTTTCATCAAGGATCTGGGGTACAAACCGATCGCAGGGATCCTCTCTGTAAATCCTGGCTGCAAACATGGATAAGGGACGCAGGTTGATGCCGTATCCGTCCTCCAGCACATCAAAGCTGTTATAGCTGATGGCGATACGCAGTACGTTGCAGATACAGGCCAGATTCCCGGTGGCCGCTCCCATCCAGGAGATATCATGATTGCCCCACTGGATATCAACGTCATGAAATTGCAGCAGTTCATCCATAATAATATCCGCCCTTGGACCGCGGTCAAAAATATCTCCGATAATATGCAGGCTGTCAATGGTCAAATTCTGGATCAGCTCGCATAAGGCTATGATGAACTTATCTCCCACCCGGATGTCAATGATGGAACGTATGATCTCATTATAGTATACACGTTTATTATCATCATTATAATCCACATGAAGCAGCTCATCAATAATGTAGGCAAACTCCGGGGGCATTTTCTTCCTTACCTTGGATCTGGTGTACTTTGATGAAACCACTTTGCAAATCTGTACCAGCCGGTAGATGGTCACTCTCTGCCAGTCTCCGTCTGCCAGGCCCTTAAGCTCCAGCTGATTCATGATCCGCTCCGGATAGTAAATTAAGTTGGCTAACGCCACTTCTTCTTTCTCTGGTATGATGTGGCTGAATGTTTCCGTGATTTTTTCACGGATAACGCCTGAGGCACTTTTTAATAAATGGACAAATGCCTCATATTCACCATGTAAGTCACTGAAAAAATATTCCGTTCCCTTTGGTAAGCCCTGTATGGCAGTAAGGTTGATGATCTCGCTGGAAGCAGCCTTAATCGTCGGATACTCCCTTGCCATCAGTTTTAAATACGCCAAACTTCTCATAATACCTCCCCTTCTCCCTGAAGCGATGCTGCCGCATTTCTATAGAGCTATAGTATCATAAAAGATTTCAATTTAAAACCCTTTTTAGCAAGGCAGTCCCTATGGGGCCAAGGCTTCCCTTGATTTGATCCTACACAACAAGAAAGCTGCCGGCTTAAACACCATAGCCAGCAGCTTGCGGAATCGTTGGTTCTTTCCCTTGGATTGAAAGGCTGACGACCGTTTAACCGGCAGTCCTTTAAGCCAATTAAAATCCTCTTATAATGTTCCTTTTGCTTCCTTCCAATCAACAAATAGATTGTAACGTTCTGTTTTAAAACGCAGAACACAGTAATTTGGATCTTCCGGACCGTCAAAATTTTCTTCAAGCCCCTTGTACCACATCTCTTTTTTTATATCCGGATCGGTTAATATTTCTATTGTACCCACCAGGGTGATATTGTGGTCTATTCCGTTAAAACAAACGCTGGCGAGGCTGCATTGTTTAATGCGATTGGATTTATTGCTTCCAAGTCCAGTGCAGAATGTGATCCAGTCGATACCATCTGCCTTTGATGCGGATATCGTGGAGGCGGTCGGATAACCTTCTTTGTCAATCAACGCCAATACGCAATATCCCTCGTTTCCTCCACCGGTCTTTCTTTCAATAATTTCTCCGGCTCTGGTAATAACTTCTTCATTCATCATATTTGCCTCCTGTTTTTTATTTGAAACAAATATATCACATCAATTAAGACAACAGTATGTCATGTTCCTACTTTAATAATATCATATTGTTAAAAAACTACCAACTATCAATCGCTAATCGGATATTTAAAATTTTCATTATGTTTATAAAGCACACCTTGATGCTGCATACTGTAAGTGATATAATCTCTTCAATGCAAAGAAGGAGACAAATTTATGAGGTTCCATTTGGAGGTATAGATGAAACATATTACTAATGGGCAGAAAGATCTCGTTCATATCAGTTTTGAAATCGGGCTGCTTTTAAAGGGCATTCATGGCCTGATGGAAATTGTTGGTGGGGCATTCCTGATATTTTTAAACCCTACCCGGTTGAACTGGCTGACGCGTTTTTTGACCCGGCATGAATTATCGGAAGACCCTAAGGACATCGTGGCAAATTTCCTGATAAGTTTAAGCAACGGCTTTTCAATCAGTACCCAGCATTTTGCTGTATTTTACTTAATGTCTCACGGGGTTATAAAATGCATCCTGATTCTTTTACTTTGGCGCAAAAAGCGATGGGCATATCCGCTGACCATCATCTCTTTTCTTCTTTTTATGGCATATCAGATATACCGCTATACGCTGACTCAATCTGCATTTCTCATCGTGCTCACCATTTTTGACGCGGTTATGATTGCATTAACCTATTTGGAATACAAGAGAATCAAATCCTGATTTATAAAAGTTTAATTGGAAAGGTGGTTAAATAACATGTGCGGAAGATATTACATTGAAATAGATGACAGCGAATTACGTTCTATTGTTGCCGAAGTAGAGAGAAAAACTGCGGTAAAAACCGGAGAAATATTCCCGACTAACCTTGCACCTGTATTATCCCCGGATGGAATCATGAAAGCAATGCGCTGGGGATTTCCTAAATATGATGGCAAAGGTGAGATAATTAATGCCCGAAGCGAGACGGCAGCAGAGAAAAATATGTTTCGGCGTCCGATGATGGAGGGACGCTGCCTGGTTCCTGCTAGCTGGTATTTTGAATGGGAACGCCGGGGAAAGCAAAAGGAGAAGTATGCCCTGATGGCTCCGGAAAAAAGTCCGGTATGGATGGCGGGATTGTCAAAAACAAACTTACAAACAGGAGACTCCTCTTTCGTTATCCTGACTCGTCCGGCCTGGTCCGGCATTTCATTTATTCATGACAGAATGCCGGTAATTCTCCCCCAAAAAAGTCACGACGAATGGCTTTATGGACATAACCCAGTTAGTACAATGAATCAGGCAATCAGTGAAGTACAGTATAAGGCTATATAAAAGATTGGCTCTCCATAGCAATTTTAAAAATCTATGCATATAATATAACGATTATATAAAATCTCTAAGAGGCCATAAATGTACATGAATGATTTAGGTACAATCACGCAAATGGGACGAATCCTGCAAGTTAATAATGCAATGGTTACAGAGGTTTTTACCCGTAGCAGAGCCACTGGATATATAGACATTATCTATTCTCAGTCTGTACAAAATGAAACGATATCCGAACCATTAAGGCTTAATGCAAGCTTTTACACAGATGTTCTGAATCTATTCGGTCAGCATATATGCTTATGTGACATCGAAGAAGGCATGGTGGTGGATGCATTATTTTCACCGATTATGGAATGGCGCATTCCGCCACAAGCTAACGCTTATTTAATTGTTGCAAAAGAATACGGTCAGCCATCATTTAATTCTACCACAGCTATAATCACAGAAGTGGACATCGATAAGTTTCTTTTCTATACTTACGATCCGGATAACCCCGATAATCAAATAGAATTTCATATTGCCACTAAGGCTACTGTTCGCGATACAAATGGCAACCCTGTTCCTTTCCGTACACTTTACCCTGGTTTATTAGTAAACGTGATCCATTCCGAAATTCAAACCGCGTTTATCCCATATCAAGCGATTGCTTTCCATATTCAAATATTATAGTTTATTGGAACTTGCAAAGCAGGTTTTGATAAAAGGGCTGCTCGCTAATCCAATTATAGAAAGCATCATTTGCTATCGGTAATATAAATTTTACTTAATAATATCAGCAGGTCTCAGTCAGCCTGCTGTTTTTTTGTCTTCCCTTCCCTTTTATTTCCACTATTAATCGAACATATATTCGATTATAATATAGCCGAGGTGATTCCATGAATAATGTCATATTTCATATCGATGTAAACTCCGCCTTTCTAAGCTGGGAAGCAGCATATCGAATCCATCATTTGGGAGGAACTTTAGATTTGCGGGATATACCGTCTGCGGTTGGCGGAGATACTACAAAAAGGCATGGTATTATACTTGCAAAAAGCGTACCGGCAAAGAAGTATCATATAAAAACCGGGGAGTCCGTGACTGAGGCACTAAGAAAGTGCCCTGACCTGGTTTTAGTTCCCCCAAACTACAATCTCTACCAGAAATCTTCATCTGCATTTATTCATATCCTGAAACAATATTCTCCTATTGTGGAGCAGTATTCCATTGATGAGGCGTTTATGGATATGACTGGTACTGAAGTCTTGTTTGGAGATCCTTATCAGGCAGCAAATGATATAAAAGAGCGTATACACAAAGAACTTGGCTTTACCGTAAACATTGGTATTTCAAACAATAAAGTCCTGGCCAAGATGGCATCCGACTTTAAAAAGCCTGACAAAGTGCATACGCTGTGGCTAAGTGAAATAAAAGAAATAATGTGGCCATTATCTGTAAAAGAATTATTTTTCGTGGGCAGGGCTACCTTTCAGAAATTACGGAATCTGGGAATCAAGACCATAGGAGAATTGGCGCAGACTGATTTATCAATCATTAAAAGTCATTTCGGCAAGTATGGGGAGGTCATATGGTCTTTTGCAAACGGAATCGATGTTTCAGCAGTGGAACCTGCTCCCCCGCCTAATAAAGGTTATGGGAATAGTACAACCACTGCATTTGATTTAGTGGATGCAAGTACAGCCAGGTTAGTACTGTTATCATTGGCTGAGACCGTATCTGCCAGATTAAGAGAGGACAATGTGAAAATCAGCGTGATTTCCGTGGGAATAAAGGACTATAACTTTATATATTATGGTCATCAAAGAACCCTTGATACGCCAACAAATATCACTTATGAAATCTATGAAACTGCTTGCCGGATTTTTGATGAGATGTGGAATAAGATTCCTATCCGTCATTTAGGAATCCATACAAGCCATGTAACCACAGAGAACAGCCGTCAATTAAATATATTCGATAAAATAGATTATGAAAAAATGGAGCGGATGGATAAAGCAGTGGATGAAATCAGAAAGCGTTTTGGAATTGACTCAATTAAAAGAGCAAGCTTTTTAAATGATAAAGCAGTCGATCACATGAGCGGCGGAATCAGCCGGGAGAAACGGACCGTAGACTACAGCAAACAACATATATTGTAGGTGAAAGATATGGGAGTATTTGGAATTGGGACTAATGTAAAAGATATTAACAGCGGAGAACTGCAAGGTAGAATGTATCATGTCGCCTGCAAGGTATGGTTTACCGCCAGCTGCAGCCCCAGGCCTTTAAGTCTTAAGTTTGAAGGCGATGATGGTATCATACAAACAGTATCTGATATAATCATAAAATGTTCAGAAGATAAAAATTATAACGGAATTCCATCAAAAGAATTTCAATGTGATGCAATCATTGGGGGCCTGAAAAGAGAATTTAAACTGATCTTTTATATGGAATCCTGTAAATGGGTTATGATAATATAAATAGGTGGGGCCGGAATCCCGGGTACCCACCTGTATTATTTACACTGATAGTCCCGGATCCTGCAGTACCCTGCTATCCTTTAGTAATTATTACCACCACCAGTTACATCTGTTACATCCAAAAAAGCAATTACAAAAATTGCATCTGCAATTTCTACGGCAGCCCCTGTTAAAGCAACACATATATTTCCCTCCCTTCTAAGTAACGTTATACTATACTTTATGGCATCAATAGACAAGATGTGAAAATCGTGTTCCATGCCAGGCCTTATTTAACGGTTTATAAAGAAAGAGGGAGCATTGCACATGGCTAAAACTCAGCCATGGAGCAACCTCCCACAATCAATCAATTATACATGGAGCACTTCCCCGGCATAAAGCCTTTCTCCTTCTTTCCTGTCACTGACATTGAAAACGCAGACATTTCCTGTAGCAAAACATTCCTCTGCTATTACAGCATCTGAAGTATGGAGGACTTCATCGTTGCAGAGAATTACAACATAGCTTCGATTTCCGACCGTGATTTTCACAGCCTGAGCTTCGCTCTCTGTCAGTGGTTTATGAAGTGTATGGCTGTATGTCTCCACAACCTTCACTTTGGCCGGTTCTGCTGCAGAAGAATTCCCTCCATTTATGACTGTAATCATACTGGCAAATCCCTTCTTTTTCAAAACTGCAGTAACTACATCATTTTCTTCCCACTGATTATAATGTCTTGAAGTCACACCTCTGCTGCTTTCAAGTAAGGCATCTTTTGTCAAAAAGTTCAGAAATACTCTGGTTTCTTTTCCCTGGAAAGTCACTGAATTTACTTCTGTGAAAACCTTTCCTTCCGGCGCGAAATGAAAATACTGCCGGTATTCATGTTCTCCTTCTGCATAAAACTGATCATGAATCAGATAAATATCCGGTTTGATCCAGATGATACGCCGGTTCACAAAGATACCCTTTTTCATATATCCCAGATGACCACCCTGGACAAATTCTGCAATCTCTCCGGCTCTGTATGTTCTGTTTACAGGAAGAGAAAGCTTATTTGTATACCAGGAATCTTCAAATGAAGTAAAGGATTCTCCATCTACGGTTGTGGTATTATGGCCTGGATTGTCTTTCAAAGTAAAACGAAGAGGAACGTTCATATAGGTTGCTCTGCCGCCATCAACCAGTACATCTTCTCCATTCACAACTAAATCCACATGCATTTTATCCCCATGGCAATGACCGGTACTCATTGCACCGCAGGTAAAATGAAGAAGATTGGAATCCCGTTTCCAGCTTTCCCTTAAATAATAGTTCCCGCTGTTCTCCAGACATGCCGATATAAAATCCGGTTCTCTTGCAGGAAGAGAGGTATAGTCAGCACAGGCATTGCTTCCAAAGTCCCAGGCTCCTTCATAATCCATAAGCTCATAACCGCTCCATTTTAAGACAGGATCCTGGAACAGCCAGGCTCCCATGGTGATTTTATCCCGTAAATCGGTGTCATCAGAATCTCCATGAGTAAATTGATGGCTGTTTGGCTTTTTCCAGATAACATTTGCCAGTGCCATGCGATGAACCGCATCCTCTAAATCCGGCTTAAGTGGTATCCCGTTCGCTCTTGCAAGGAAAATCACGCAGCACAGGCAATGATATACTTCATTGTGATACATAGGGGATTGCTCCCACTGGCTGCCATCCTTGTAAATCTGCACCTTTACGGACTTATAGATCCTCTCTAGAGCAATGGACGCCCACTCCTTTGTTTCATCGCTCTGAGGAAGTCCCATCGCAATCTCAAAAAGTCCGCTGTTCTCCAGAATGCACCAGTTACTCTGCAGTCTTTCGTCTCCGCCCTTTTCCACCAGTCTTCTGGCATGGAGCCTCAGTGATTCTGCAAATCGGTCTAAAAAGTCCTCTGTTATTAAGCTGCTGTCTTTAAAATAGCGGATCGCTTTCGTCCATGTCTCTCCCCGAAGCCCTGTTTCCAACAGGCGCCACGGTCCCATCACTGTCTTTTCATCAAGTGGAACCCTGTCTATCCAATCATTCACCAGGCGCAGAAAGCATGTTACATACGTTTCATCTTTTGTCATCTGCCAGGCCTGCCCCAGGCAAATGAAAAACCTGTGTCTGTTAAACTGCCAGACAAATTCCGGATCACCGGAAGGCATATAGCTCCAGTCAATTTCCCCGGAAAATACCACAGGTTCATAGGTACGCTCCATATCCCAGTTTAAATCAAACAGAAATGTATTTTCACATACCTCATTTGCTATCCGTAAAATATGCTCCACATCAGCATTCCAATGTTCTTTACAATAACAGGCTGAATTCCCCGGGTCAGGGACAAAATAAAAAGCATCCGGTCTGTCAAAATATTGTTCGATTGTCATTTCCAATTCTCCATTAATACCAATATGGCTCCCAGTCTGTAGAAAGCCGGGTCAATGCCTCCATATAAAAGTAGTCGCCCCAAAGAACACACTCATCAACTCCGTGGTTTGGACATGTGTTATATGGAGAACTCTTTGCATAGGTTCCATGTAATAGAAGACCATTTGATACAGCAGGATCAGTCACCGCGCACTCCGTAACCAGTGCATGCAGAAGCCTTTTCGCCATACCTGTATAATATTCTGCTTTTTCATTTGGAAGATATTTGCTCATCTCAAGCATACCGCAGGCTGCAATTGCGGCTGCAGAAGAATCCCTTGGTTCATCGCTTCCGTCACTAAAATCAAAATCCCAGTAAGGAACCATGTCTTTAGGCAAATGCTCCAGAAAATAATCCGTTACTTTGCAGAAAATATCAGCATATTCCTCATTTCTAAGAAATTTATAAGCAAGTGCAGATCCGTAGATTCCCCATGCCTGCCCTCTTGCCCAGGCAGAACCATCCCGATACCCCTGATGGGTGACGCCCTTCTTTGGTTCTCCTGTCTCAATATCAAAGAAAAAAGTATGATAAGTGGAATGATCTTCTCTAATAATATTTTTCATTACAGTTTTAATATGTGCTTCTGCTTTTTTTATGTAATTTTCCTCTCCAGTCACTTCACCCGCCCAGAAAAGCAGAGGCATATTAAGAAGGCAATCGATAATCATACGGTAATTGTTCTCTTCCCCCAGTTTCCCCCAGGCCTGAAAAAACTGGCCTTTTTCATGAAATCTCGTCATCAGATTATCTGCTGCCATAATAGCAGCTTCCTTACCAGTCGTATTACCCGTAAGTTTGTATGCAGCTACACAGGAGGGGCAGTATAAAAATCCCATGTCATGGTGATTCACCCCTTCCTTTTCTTTGATCCTTCTATAAAAATCCTTTACTTCGATTTCAGCTGTATTTCTTAATGCCCCATCTCCTGTTTTCTCATAAGCCAGCCATACCTCACCAGTCCAGAACCCAGGTGTCCATTCGTAGTTGGTCCCCTGCTGGTAGAAATTATTCACACTGGCCTCCTGGGGAAATTGTTCCGTAAACTGATTCGTCGCTACTTTGATCAGTTCTGCCGCCTTATCATAGGCCGCTTTTAGTATTCCATCATCAATTTCCTTGTGCTGTAATAGTTCTTCTCTTGTTTGCATATACCGTTCCTCCTCAAGTCAAGTAAATAATACCCTTATTCCTTCACTGCTCCGATCATAACTCCCTTTGTAAAGTATTTTTGTAAAAATGGATATACGAATAAAATCGGAACAGTAGCCACCATGATTGTGGCATACTTAATGCTCTGCGCAATGGCCTCCGCATCAGCTCCCGCGCCTCCATTCATCCCCTGTAAATCATTGGATATAAGGATTTCTCTTAAGATAACCTGAAGGGGATATAATTCCCGGTCTCTTAAGATCGCAGAAGCCCAGAACCATGCATTCCATATGGAAACGCCATAATACAGAACCATAACTGCCATAATTGCTTTCGATAGCGGCAAAATAATCTTAAACAAAATGGTAATATGACCAGCCCCGTCAATTCTGGCTGCTTCCGTTAAGCTGTCTGGAATGGACTCAAAGGATGTTCTTAAGATAATCATATTATAAGTACTGATCATAAAAGGAATGATGAGTCCCCATCTGCTGTTAATCAAATGCATATCCTTTAGATTTAAATAAAACGGAATCATTCCTCCTGAGAAAAACATGGTAAACAACACAAACAGCATCAAAGGCTTTTTAAACATAACGCCCTTCCTGGAAAAGAAATAAGCTGCAAGTGCAGTCATTACCAGATCCAGAGCAACACCTACCACCAGAATAAACAGAGTATTTGCATAACCTTTTAAAATCATAGGGTTTTCAAACACCTTCAAATATGCCTGAAGATTAAATCCCAAGGGCTTTAATAAGAAACCTGAATGTGCGATCAGCTGGCTGCTGTCGCTGAACGAAGCCATAGCCACAAACCACATGGGATATAAACAGATTAATGCAACAATAGTCAAAATAATATAATTGACTACATGAAATATTCTCTCTCCGCGGGAAATTTTAACTTTCATCTTTCTCCTCCTTTACCACAGGCTGTTTTCTGTTGTTTTTTTAGAGACCTTATTCGTAATATACAACAGAACACAGTTGATCACAGAATTAAACAGACCAATAGCGGTTGAATAACTCCAATCCTGCTCAATTAAACCTGCACGGTATACATAAGAAGAAATAATATCTGCAGTTTGATAGGTAGACGGATTATATAGCAGAATCGTTTTCTCATATCCCATACTCATCAGGGAACCCATTCTTAAAATCAGCATGATAATAATCGTAGGTGCAATTCCAGGTAACGTTACATTAAGAAGCTGTTTCCATTTCCCTGCACCATCAATAGAGGCTGCTTCATATAACTGACTGTCAACACCAGATAATGCAGAAAGATAGATAATCGATCCCCAGCCAATCTCCTGCCATATACTGGTGGCTGTATATATTGTACGGAAATACGCAGGATTCTGAAGAAGAGGATTCCGCGTTCCCCCAAACAGCGCAACTATATCATTAAAAAGGCCGGTTGTCAGACAGAAATCCTTAATCATACCACAGGCAACTACCAGTGAAATAAAATGAGGCAGATAGGTAATTGTCTGAGAGAATTTTTTAAATTTAGCATTTTTTACTTCATTCAGCAAAAGGGCCAGAATAATAGGAGCCGGGAACCCAAATAGAATACTATAAATACTTAGCAACAGAGTATTTTTCAAAAGCCTTCCAAAATAAGGACTTGTAAAAAATCTGGTGAAATTTTCAAACCCCACCCACTCACTGCCAAATACTCCTTTGGCAGGCGTAAAATCTTTAAATGCAATAATTGCACCATACATCGGTTTATACATAAAAACAGCATAATAAATAAGGACAGGAAGCACCAGCAGATATAACGTCCAGTTTCTCTGTAAATCTTTCCTGATTCTATTGCTCAACGAATTTCCCATCATTCCTTCCATCCCTTCCTTTCATCTGAATACTTGATCCAAAAACTTTGATTTGAAAACAGCCGGGGACTGACTATGCAATCGCCCGGCCATATTTAAATTGGAAATCAACCAGAGTTATCTAGCTTCATAACGCTCTAAAGCTGCGTTTTCAATCTCAAGTGCACGGTCCAGTTTCATATCCTTTAATGTCTGGATATAATTATCCCATTTATCAAAGCTTTCTGTACCAAAGATAAATTTAAGGGACATTTCATCTATATAAGTAGTAAGCTCATTTGTAATAGTGGCCAGTTCCTTAGATTCCTCCTGGGTTGGAGTGATATTTGGAACTGTATGTTTGTTTGCATTTGCAACTTCCCATACCTGTGGGCAATCCTTAACGGTAGGAAGCTGTAAATACTGCTCAAGATAGTTAAGATCCTGTACAAATGGACCGTTATAATTAGCACGGACGTATTTGGATAAAGACTGTGCCAGTGGCCAGCCATCCGGGTTATTCATAACCAGATCGGTATAAACGGCTTTCCCATCCTTCATCTCATAAGATACACCTTCAACACCATAATTAAATAAGTTATGCCCTGCCTCAGAATAACCGTAATCCAATAATCTGGCTGCCAGTTCTACATTTTTACAGCTGGTGGTAATGGCTGCTCCCACATCGGGGAACTTATTTTCCATATAGCCATATTCAGGTGTAGCACCCTTTTCTAACGTTGGAGTTGGAGTCGGAACCAGCAAATAGTCAGGATTGGTCTTCTGTACGCTTGTCATAAACAGCTGCATACGGCTTGCTGCCCAGCCTACAGAAACACCTGATTTATCACTGGTCATCTTAGCCGTTACCTGATCACCGTTAAGAGTAGCAATATCCTTATCAATTAACCCCTCCTGATACCACTGGTTCATAGTCATCAGATAATCCTTATATCCGTCCTGAGCAGGTGCAAAAGCGATCTTGCCCTCATCATCGATGATAAACCATGTAGAGTTTGCAGCTCCTACATGATAGGCGAATGCAAATGGGTTGGACTGTTTGAAGTTGGTCCAGTCAAAACTGATAGGAGCCTCAGCACCCTTCTTTTCCTTAAATGCAGTCAGTACCGTATGCCACTCGTCGATGGTTGTAGGCACTTCAAGTCCCAGTTCATCCAGCCAATCCTGACGGATGAACCCACCTACTGTATAGCGCAGCTTATCTTCGCCGCGGATGAATGGGAATGCAAAATAGTGGCCGTCATCTGTCTTAATCATCTTATCTACATCAGGGTTTTCCGCCAGGTATTTTTTAAGGTTTGGACAATACATATCAAAAACATCATTTAAAGGAATGATAACTCCATCCTTAATTGCTTTTTCCGGACCGCCTGGATACATCTTTACCCATTGCCACTCCATAATATCAGGGAGATTTCCATCAGCAACAATTAAATTAAACTGTTCCTTTGCCTGGTCCGCACCTGCTGCGGGATGCTGGAACTTAATTGTAACACCGGTCTGTTCCTGTAACGCTTTTCCTAATTCAGTTTCACCTAAATTAGTAAAGTTAGCTGATGCGTTAGGATTTAGCGCAAGCCAATAGGTAAGATCCCCTCCCTTTGTCAGAGGATAAGATACCTCTCCCCCTGCTTCCGCATTCGAACTGCTTTCCCCGGTATTTGCTGCTTCCTTTGTCTCCCCTGCCCCTGGGGCTGCCCCTGTTTTACTTCCACACCCTGCCAGCAGAGAGATGGCAGTCGCCGTTGCTACTAATACAGCAATTGGTCTTTTTAAATTTCTCTTCATAATACTTCCTCCTTCTTTTTATGCACATTGCACTTATTTGCTTATATTCTACATGGTACTATGTGCATTTTATATACTCAAATATTGAAAAAGGTTGACAAAATCACATGATCTCATCAACCTTTCTTGACTAAAACTAAAATTCATTTACAATTTATCGAATCTCTACCGTCCATTTTTTAATTGTCCAGGCGTTGCTCCTGTAAATTTCTTAAAGGTTCTGATAAAAGTGGAGCTGTCCCGGAAACCTACTCTCTCCGCTACCTCAACCACATTAATCCCCTCTGCCAAAAGTTTCTCTGCTTCATCGATCCGTGTTTGATTGATGACCTTTAAAAGGCTTTCCCCTGTGTACTTTTTATAAATAGAGGATAGATAAGCAGGGGTCATATGAAAATGAAGTCCTGTCTGAGAAATATTTAAGTCAGGATCGCTGAAATTCTCCCGGATATATATCTGCAGCTTTTCGCACAATTGTTGATTTTGTCCGCACTCTTTGGAGTTATCCGAGGATTTACACAATTTTTCAACGGCTCCTCCAAACGTTTCCTTGATTTTCTCAAGAGGCATTTTTACAGAAATGCGCTTTAGTCCTAAATCTTCACCTGGAATCTCCTCTACTTCCTGTACTCCTTTCATAATTGTTCCCATTAAGTCATACAGAAGGCATTTTAACATATCCAGAGATGCTTTATTTTCCAGAAAATTGACATCTAAAATTTTATTAATATAAGAAGAAGCCAATGCGCTGTTGCGGCTTTTGATTGCCGCTATGATTCGTAGTTCCTGATCAGTTGAATAATCGTATTTTTTATGGGTACTGTTTTTAATTTCCCGGTAACTGATATAATCAGGATCCAGAACAGCCACAAACTCCTCTGCTTCTCTTGCTTCCATATAGGATAAATGAATCCCCTCAAGCCCTTTATGAGCTTCTCCTGCCAATACAACTGTCATAAATCCAAAATTCTCATAGATATATTTCTGCATTGCATCGATAATTTCCTCTAACTTCTCATCATACCCTTCAGAAAGTTCAGGGATATTGACAATCATCGCGACGGCATCTCCCAGCTCCACCTTCTCCAGACTGAAGCTGCCTTCAACTCCTTCTCCAAACACATTTCCAATAATAAACTTTCTCAGACTGTTTATTTGTATGTATTCTTCCTGGTTTTCCTCCCGCCCGGAAGCGTCCTTTCCTGTAATAAGCAGTACAAGGTTGCTTTCTTCCCGGAACTTCTTAACAATTGCATCCCGGTCCGGTGTATCTTTACTTTGTTCAAAGGAATTTATCATCAGATCCGTTAGATAATACTGTTTTACCACTTCCTGGCTCCTGCTCACCATATGTTTAAAATCCGATCGTTCAGCCAGAAGTGAAATGGTTTTTTCCTCCAGATATAAATATTCATTGTCAACAAATATCTCCTGAGTATTATCGTGTTTCCGGAACACTTCCATGAGAACCTTTAAGGGACTGTAGTTGATTTTCATCATCCTGGAGGCTGCTCCGAAACCGGTAAACAGGCAGATAAATATGCCAATAACGAAAATATTCCGCATCTTTCCTGCTGAACCGCTTATCATTTTCTCTGGCATCAGCAGAACATATTTCCAATTAAACGTATCGGAAAATACAGTGCGTATAATATAATCTTCCCCATTCCACCTTATTTTCTGATCCCCATCCTGATTTAGATGGTCATATTGGATTCCAATGCTTGAATAATCCTCAGACCGGTTCATAATCTGATTATCCTCATTTATAATCAGCCAATCCAAGCCCGACTCCCAGGAAGCCATTTCAATGCTGCTGTTTAATGCATCCATATCCAGCCAGATTCCGATCATTGCAGTGGATTCTCCGAATTCTCCTTTTAAGTTGTTCATGGTCAAAAGGAGGGTAGGTCTTCTCTGAGTCCATTTGGAGTTCATTGGAATCGAATCACGAAAGTGATATTCAGACAAATGATTTTTCAAAATCTCAGCTGATTTTGTATCTTCCGCTCCAAAACAATAAAGATCACTATACATGGGAAAATCCATGTTGCCAAAGGAAGAGACCACTTTGTTACAGTTCTTAAAATAAACCATGATATCTTTGCAGTAATCGCCGCTTTTATTGATCGTTACCTTAAGATCCATAATTTCATTCTGAATCGTATAAAGCTGATAGGAATTGTCGGACCGAAATTCTCCCTTCACCACAGACAGCTGCTGTACGTTCTTGTTAAGAGCCAATTGTGTTAAAATATTCTCATAGTATTCCAGCTCTCTGTCACAGGTGTTTTTCACAGTCTGAATCAAACTCCGGTTAGAGGTATCCGCCTGTTCCTTTGCAATATAATAAGCATAAAAATAAAACAAAATCCCCATGGAAATTGGGATTAGAAAAATGAAGCCATAAGATAAATACAGCTTTTTATAAGCTTTACCCTTGTTTATCATACTTTTTACTTCCTTTAATCGTATCTTCTTATGGTATATTTTATCATAAATATGCAATTAAATATAGATGTTATGGTCGTTCTTTATAATTTGGCCAATTCCTTCCTTAAATTCCATCTTTTATATGTTACAATTCTATTACATAAGTGTTACAATGAAGTTGTTCAAAAGACAAATAATAATAAGGAGGTTACGTATCATGTTCTTTGATTTAAGCTCATGTAACTTAAGCGATTTATTAGATTTAATTTCTCAGTTCTGCAAATAATATTACGAAAAGGTTCAGCCGCCCTCACGGTTGAACCTTTTTTCTGCTATTCTTTATTCTTATTTCCTGCACAAGCAGAAAGGATGCCCTGACGGGTCAAACATTGTGATAAAATCATCACCGCCGTATTGATCCTCCGCCATAACGGCCCCTAATTCTTTTGCTGCTTCTGCCATTTCTAAAACATCGTCAACCTGGAAATCAAAATGCATTTGCTTTTGCTGCTTTTCATTTTCTTCCGGCCATATTGGCGGGATATACCCTGGTTCTTCTATGAATAAAAATACAATTCCAGTGGAGCTGCGGACAGCTGGCCGGCCAAATAACTCACACATTTCCCAGCCTAGCAATTCACCATAAAACTTCTGTAACTTTCTTTCATCATCACAATCAACCATTACATTACCTAATAATACTTCCTGTCTCATTTGCCCTCCATAAACTCTCATTTATTTCATTATAGCAAAGGTATGGTTAAAATACAGACCTGGATTTTCCCGTACCTTAAGGTCAAGTTCCGCATATGATATAACAATAGAAAAAGCAAAGGAGTTTCTTATATGTGCAGCCCATGCATTTTTACCCCATACCGCGATGTAAACTGCAAAGACCTGGCGATCTTCTATGAGGCCACAAGGGAATTACGGGGCGCAACCTATAAGCCCTACCTGGTATCCATTCAAGAGGCCAGGGGAATCAACTTCCGTTTTATCTGCAATTCCTTCATTATGACCCGCCCTCCCCAGAATGCCATAACCATGGTATGCATTTTCAAACCCTTTTGCAAAGAGGGGGAAAAGGAGGAGTTAAGGGCGGTTGTAACTAGTATATGTAAAATGGGATGCTATAAAGGTTAGTGAAAATAAGGTGATTTTATGAAAGCGAAAACCAAGATCGGAGATTGGATATATCCTGCCCCGGTTTTCTTTCATTGGAAGCGGCCTGCCAGATCATGATTTGTACTGATCAAAGCAGGCCGCTTAAGCTTTAATAAGCAAGCCGGTATACATCAATCATCTCTGGTTTCCCCAGTGACCGGATTCCGGGCAAAGTTCTGGTTCCGTAAAAGGAGCATTTATCCGCCAGAATTTCTAAATCCGCTTCCTTTATTCCCGCATTCAGCTCTCTAAGGCTGACAGGCATTCCAAGACTCTTAAAAAATCCTTCCAGTCTGTTGATCCCATTAAGAGCCGTTTTTAAAGGCTCTTCAAAGTTCATTTCCTCATTCAATACCCGGACAGCCAGCTGGGCAAACCTCATAGGATCAACTTCGCATACGTACCTGGACCAGGAACAAAACAGGGCAGACAGACCGGCACCATGGGCAATGGCCGGATACATCCCTGACAGCTCGTGCTCCAATTGGTGAACCTGCATCATATATTCCCTTCCCAGACCGGTAAGCTCATTATGAGAGAGGCTTCCTGCCCACATAAGGGTTGCACGTGCCTCATAATCCTCTGGATTTTTATCTGCCACAGCTCCCGCTTCCATAACAGAGGTTAAAAGCCCTTCCGCGATCCGGTCCGTTAAAGGCGTATCCTTTGTCGTCCCTCCCAGATACCGTTCCAGCGTGTGCATCATAATATCTACGGTTCCGCATCCAGTCTGGAATTTGCTGACAGTAAACGTCAGCTCCGGGTTGCAGATGGCAAACAGAGGACGATGGGTCGGGCTGTTAAACCCTCGCTTTAAGTCCCCCTCTTCATTTGTGATAACGCAGGATAAGCTTGTCTCACTCCCTGAAGCAGACAGGGTTAGAATGTTTCCGTGGGGAAGGGCTTTTGCCGGAACCTCTTCCTTTAAAAAGAATTTCCAGGGATCAATTTCAGGATTAAGTGCTCCGTCGGCAATGCACTTGGCTGAGTCAATAACACTTCCGCCACCCACTGCCAGAATGAACTCCACATGTTCCCTTCTGCATAGCTCCATGCCTTCTTTTGCCAGGGATAAAACCGGATTAGGCTGTACTCCGCCAAAAAGAACATATTCGATTCCATGCTCTCTTAAGGATTCTTCCACCAGCCCAAGCAGGCCGCTTTTTCTTACGCTGCCTCCACCATAATGAATCATGATTTTATGAAATCCATATTCAGAAATGATGGCACCTGCCTTTTTGTGGGTATCACGGCCGAATATCACCCTTGTAGGTACATAATACTCAAAATTATTCATTCTGTCCTCACTTTCCGCTGCGGTTTAATCCTCATGTTCCGCATCATTTTTATTCTTAATAGAAATTATACCACGAACATTTCTTTTTTCCAATATGGACTATACTCACCTGTTTCCCTTCATATTTTTTATTATCACAGCATATCTTATAAAGGAAAGCCTTAGTAATCTGCTTTCCTTTTTCATATGTAAGTAGTTCGATTCACCTGGCGGCTTATCGAACGGCTGATCTGCTTTTTTCAGTCCGGGCCTGGCTTGCCTTTATTTAAGTAAATCATGCCATGGAATGACAAGGAGAACGCTTATGAACCTATTAAATAAAGATATCAGATTTTCTCATGTATCCAGACACCATATCATCATTTACATAGAAGTCATTATTCTGACATTTCTGCTGGTCTCCTTGTTTTTCATATCCCCAGGCGGGAAGCTCTCATTTCCGGTAGTCAATCAGGACAGTAACGCCAGTCCCTCGGAGGCAAAAAAATTTATAAAATGGGTGGATTTTGATGTGACCGCAAGGGCCATGCAGGAGGCCTTCCGATACGATGTTAACACCTGCCAGTCTGAGCCCCATTTAAACTGGGTGGATTTACTAGCTTATCTTGGTGCCAAGTACGGGGGGGATTTTTCCAGATATTCCACCAAAGATTTAGATGGGCTGGCGGAGCAGCTTCTATCCGGTAAAACCATGGAAGAACTGACTGCAAAAATGACCCACTATTCCTATTACAGAGAAGCCTATGGAGCGGTGCTTGATGGCCTTGTCGGCCAGTATGATATTCAGATTTCCTCTCAAAATGCACCCCTGTACGCCACTCCTGCCCTCCTTCCCGACGGCACCCAGGATCCGGATAGGGTCTGGGTAAAGAAGTATGGGCTGAAAAGCTTTTCCCCCATTGCCAAGGGCTTCCCCTATAATGATTTTGACGATTTTGGAGTTGCACGCTCTTATGGCTACAGACGACAGCATCTGGGGCATGATATGATGGGCCAGGTAGGGACTCCCATCATTGCAGTGGAAAGCGGCTATGTGGAGGCCATCGGATGGAACCAGTATGGAGGATGGCGTTTGGGAATACGAAGCTTTGATGGAAAGCGGTATTATTATTACGCCCATTTAAGAAAGAATTATCCTTATCATAAATCCTTAAGCCAGGGCAGCATCGTTACGGCAGGAGATGTGATCGGTTATCTGGGACGTACCGGATACAGCCGGAATGAAAACACCAATAATATCAATGAACCTCATCTCCACTTTGGACTTCAACTTATCTTTGATGAGTCTCAAAAGGAAGGCAACAATGAGATCTGGGTCAGCTGCTATGAGCTAACCAAATTTCTTTCCATGAACCGCTCCGAGACTCTTAAGAACCAGGAGACAAAAGAATACAACCGGGTTTATGATATGACGGATCCAGGAATCCCTGATAATTTCATTCCGCCTGAACCTCCTAAAGTAGAAAATTGACCTCTAACTATGACAGGGGCTGTTGCGGCAAGTGCAACAGCCCCTGTATCTGCATACATTCGAGGAGACAATGTGATAACGCTTTATTTTACTTTTGGCTGCTGCTGGGTGATGCAGTGGATATTTCCGCCGCCAAATGCAACCTCTTCCGTACGTACCCCAACCACTTTGCGGTCCGGATACATTTCCTGGATCTGCTGTAAGGCCAATGCATCATTTTCATCGCCATACTGGGGAACGATCACTCCCCCATTTACGACCAGGAAATTCATATAGGAAGCGATGGAAATCTCGCCATCTTCTCTTGGAAGGGTACCCTCTACCATATCAATCGCGCCTGCACCATGAAGCAGAACGGGGTTCTTGGTCAGGCAAAGCTTATGTACCTTTAATTTACGGCCCTTTGCGTCTACTGCTTCGGATAATGTATTATAAGCTTCCTGCGCTTCTCTATAGAAAGGATTCTCTTCATCTTCCGTCCAGATACAGGCAACTTCCCCCGGTCTTACATACTGGGCAACATCATCAACATGTCCATTGGTTTCGTTTGGATCAATGCCATCCTTAATCCAGATAACCTTCTGGCAGTTTAAGTATTGATCCAGCATATCTTCGATTTCTTCTTTTGTCATATGAGGATTTCTTCCCTCACTTAACAGGCACATCTCTGTGGTAATGATGGTTCCCTCTCCATCTACATGGAAGGAACCGCCTTCCAGAACAAAGCCTTCGGTACGATAGGAATCGACACCTTCGATTTCACATACCTTTTGTGCCACAAGATCATCCTGATCCCAAGGGAAATAAAGTCCGTCTACCAGGCCCCCCCATGCGTTAAAGGTCCAGTCACAGCCTCTGATGCCGCCTTTATCATTGATGACAAAGGTCGGTCCACAGTCACGGATCCAGGAATCATTGCTTGTCATCTCAACCACCTTTATTTCAGCTGGAAGATGGGCACGGCAGTTCTGATATTGTGCCGGAGATACACAAACAGTAACCGGCTCAAACTGGAGGATCGCTTTCGCAACCTCAGTAAATACAAGCTGTGCCGGCTTTGCGCCGTTTCTCCAGTTATCCGGCCTTTCCGGCCATAACATCCAAATCTGTTCCTGCTCTTCAAATTCTGCAGGCATACGGTATCCATCCTGCTTTGGTGTTGTGTTCTCAATTCTCTTTGCCATAATTTATCCCTACTCTTTCTTATTTATCTCTTTTTCTGTTTACAATCAGCTCACCAAGTATGAGGAATATCACTGCCCCGATGGTGATCGGAAGGACTCCTGCCAGAGTTTCCGGATCAAAGCTTAAAGGAACTGCGGTGAAGATCAGCGCAACGATGATCAGTGTCATTGGAACGAATGCCAAAACCCTTAAGAAACCATTGCTTCCCGGAACCTTAAAGGGCCGTTCTGTATCCGGGTCTATCATTCGAAGCTTTAAGAAGGCCGGAAATACAGGGATATAGGAAAGCAAAAACATAACCAGATTCAGTGCGAAAAAGCACCAGAACAGATCCTGATTAGGAATAAGGGGAGCGATGATAAGAACTGTGCTGGCTACCAGTCCATTCATAATGGCAGCACCAATGGGCATATCATTCTTTTTGCTTCTTATCTTAAATACCGCCGGCATGTCCCCATTCTCTGCCGAATAAGCCGCTACATTGTTTACTCCAAGTGACCAGGAAACCATATTTCCAAAAAGCGTAAGCAGGAAGCCAATGGCAACCACCGTCACAATGATTCCTCTGGTGCTTCCGGTCAAAAGCTGGACGCTTGCAACCAAACCGGTACTGGTACTGATCTGATCAGCCGGAATCGCAACACCGATTCCAAATGCCATAAAGATATAGATCGCTGCAATGACAATTCCGCCTGCAATAATCGCCTGAGGAATCTGCTTCTTAGGATTCTCCATATCATCCGCAAAGGTACAAACAACTTCAAATCCAAGGCAGTTAAATAAAATAACTGATATGTAGGATAAGCTGTTTAAATTAAAGCTTGGAATCAAGGAGGCTAAGGTGTATTCATTGGCAACTCCGTGAGTGACCGCACCGTAGATGCCAAGGCAGCCCAGGATTACTGCGATGAGGATTTTAATTACTGCCGCTCCGTTTAAGATCCAGGTACTGTCACAAACGGAAAAAAAGCTGATGAAAACAATGATCCATACAAACGTAAGCTCTATGATCAAGGACGGGAAAAATCCCAGTTGTCCTCCGGTCAAAAGATTAATGACCTCGGGGAACATAAGCGCCAAAGAAGCCATCCAAAGCGGAAAGTTGATCCAGTAGTACCAGGACACCCTTCCTCCCCATTTTTTACCAAAGGCTTTTGACACCCAGTCATATAATCCACCGTCACCCTCATAGGTTGTCCCCAGTTCTGAGGAGATCAAGCCATATGGTAGCAAAAATGTTATTAAGAGGAAAATCCACCAAAAATACTGGGAATTACCAATCGCTGCCACCGGACTTGCTGCTTCTGCCACAAATACAACGCATATAACCGTCATTATGGCATCAATTAACCGAAACTTCTTCTTTGGCGCGTCTGACATCATTCTCCTCCTATCTGATATCTCTATCATCCATGAATTTCTCTAACTGTTCCTTTGCTACTGCGATCTGAAGCTCGCTTGGAGCCTGATCTCTCTGATACTGGGTAAAGTAAACAAGCAGACCTCTCATTGCTGTCAGGCGGTTCCCTGCCTCTAAGAATGCAATGGAGCTGTCGCTGTCAAGTACTTCATCGGTCACGTCTTCTCCCCTGGTCGCAGGCAGGCAGTGCATGAATTTGCAGCCGATATTTCCAAGAGACATTAAATCTCTGTTTACCTGATAATCCTTAAATGTAGCAACACGCTCTTCCTTTGGAGTCTCATTTTCATACAGTCCATACCATACGTCTGTGTAAATGAAATCTGCTCCCTTGACGCTGTCACGGTTGTCGGTTACTTCCCATGTACCGCCGGAAATCCTGCAGTTTTCTTCCATGATCTTTTTGTGCTCTTCCAAAAGCTGATTGTTCTTTGGTCCGTAATGAACGAAATGCATACCAAGCTTTGTGGTGATAAATCCGAGAGAAGCGCATACCTGGGTTCCGTCGCCTACGAAAACAACCTTGCAGTCTTCCAGATTTTTGCCTCTTGGAAGATGCTCTACGATTGTACAAAGATCTCCGATTTCCTGGGTCGGGTGATTGTAATCACTCATACCGTTTAATACCGGGATTGTACATGCTTTGGCTAACTCCACCACGGAGTTGTGTTCAACCACTCTGGCCATTACCACATCAATCAGCTGGGAAAGCACTCTTCCGGTATCGCCGATGGTCTCATGACCGCCAAGCTGAATCATGCCAGGTCCTAAATACTGGGCATGTCCGCCAAGCTGTTCCATCGCTGTTTCAAAAGAAACACGGGTTCTTGTGGAAGACTGCTGGAAAATCATTCCCAGTGTTTTTCCTTTTAACAGAGGGGGATTATAACCTGCCTTGATGCTTCTTTTAATTGCCAGAGACAGTTCAATTATGTCTAACAACTGCTCCTTAGTAAAATCGTTGGTGTCAATAAAATGTGTAATTCCGTTTGCTTTCATGGCAAAGTCTCCTTATATAAATTTTTATTGTTAATTAGTTAAATGTGATTATGGTGCCTGTCTTTCCGTCCAGTGCTTCAACTGCATTGTCAAGGGAAGTGATGATCGCCCGTTTTGACGGATTGGATCTTACAAATTTCATGGCTGCCTGAACCTTGGGAAGCATGCTTCCCGGAGCAAACTGTCCTTCCTCACAATACTTGTTCGCTTCCATCAGGCTAAGATGATCCAGATTCTTCTGATCTGGTTTATTGTAATTGACTGCCACCTTTTCCACTTCTGTTAAAATCACCAGGATATCTGCCTCCACCTGTTCTGCCAGGAGTTCAGCTGCAAAATCCTTATCAATTACTGCTGCCGTTCCATGAAGAGCGCCGGCTGGATCTTCAATGACCGGAATTCCTCCTCCTCCGCAGGTGATGACAATTGCCTTTGGCCACAACTCTTTTACCGCCTCAATCTCCACAATCTTTTTAGGAATCGGAGATGCAACCACTCTGCGGTATCCCCGGCCGGCATCTTCTTTCATAACGTATCCTTTTTCCTCTTCCAGAGCGTGAGCCTCTTCTTTGGTATAGAAAGGTCCGATGGGTTTGGTCGGATTGTGAAAAGCCGGATCGTGTTCGTCTACAATCATCTGGGTAGCGATGGTGACAACAGGAAAGTTCTGATTCCTCTTATTCAGCGCATATTTCAGACCCTGCTGCAAATGATATCCGATATAACCCTGGGACATTGCCCCGCACACATCAAATGGCATAGGCGGTGTTACATCTTTTGCAGTTTCAGAGGCAAGCAAAATTCTACCCACCTGAGGTCCGTTCCCATGTACAATAGCCATCTCATAGCCACGTTCATTTAATTCTGCTATATACTCGCAAGTCTTATGAACGACTTCAAGCTGTGCTTTGGCAGTTGCTTCTCCTTTTCCTGACTGCAGTGCATTTCCGCCTAAAGCGAGGACAATTTTCTCTGCCATCAGTAAAACCTCCTTTTGTGATTTTTGATTTGCTGTGATTTGCTTTTGCTGCGTCGTCACAAGATGAAAATAGCAGTTTTCACGCCGGTTGAGAATTCAACCAGGGGGTAGATATTTATAACACTTTTAACTCTAATCCACATAAACTTTCCTAAACTTTTGTGCAACATGCACTAAAAAGTGAGCTTTTCAAGAAAATTAGGAGTTGAAAAAACTTTTTTATTTGCTATACTGATGATGGGCAGCTTGAGGACGAACAAAAGTCAGGAGGAATTATGGGAAAAGGTATCTTATTCATTTACAATCTGGTTTTGATCATGATCTACTCCGGAGTCTTTTGGACGTCTTTTTCGCTCTTTATTAATGGAAAAGAAAAGATCCTGTTATGGATAGGGATTATATTCGGAGCAGTTTTAACGGATGATATTGTGATTTTTGCATCAGAAATGTTTGGGAATTTTGCAGAATCTTATAATAGGATTTTTATGATCGTTCCGACCCATAAGACCATGATCTACCTGATCCTGTCACTGGGATACTTAACCATCTTCAAACGGCTGTTAAACAGGATGATAACCTATCGTGATTATGGAATTTTAGCAGTATACGTGACTTTCATGCTGTTTGTTCCGGCCATGGATAACAGTGCCTGGAAAATATGGCTCTATTTCCTCCCAAGCCAGCTTTACAACGCTTATATAGGAGCGGAATGTCTAAGGATATTAAAAAAGAATCCTGAGGAATATCAGGACCCTTTCTTTAAATGGTGTAAAAGACTTTTTTATATCACTGTTATCATGAATATACTCATCATTGCGGAAGATACCATTGTAATCTTTAATTTTGATACTTATTCAAAATATTATATTAATATGAATAACAGGAGTTTAACCTCTGATATTCTATATCTCATTTATGCCTTATTTTCTGCCGGATATCTTATGTACTACCTGATGATATTGTTAAAGAATAATACCATTGTTTCGGAAGTAACCAGCAATACCAGGGGAAACCTGCCCTCTGATATAGAAGAAAGTGTTCTGTACCGTTTCAGCGAAGCGAACCATCTTACCGCAAGGGAGAGGGAAATACTGAGAGTGCTTCTCATGGATAAAACCAATCAGGAAATAAGTGAGGATTTATACATCTCACTGGGAACAGCGAAAACGCATGTTCATAATATCTTTCAAAAAATCGGGGTTGTAAAACGCCCTCAGCTTCTCGAGGTTTATGCCGCTTACCGGGATGAACAGCT